>JAKEHY010000013.1 GCA_022614805.1 Candidatus Zixiibacteriota bacterium
CGCACAGCGCGCTGGGGATGAAGTCTCCCACGCAGTTCTATGCCGATTGGTTGTCAAAAATCAAGAGAATGCCTGTCCAAAATTAGGTGGGGCAGTACAGGCGAAGTGGTAACCAGTTCCTTTGTTATACACTCGCTCCCCAACATCCAGAAAAGTAAAAACATCCTCAACATTTATACTTTTCCAGTCGCCAGGATTTTCCCAGTTGGTTCCCTTTTTTATGCCCCAAGCGAGCTTTATGAGATTATCAGTGCCTTCATACATCGGGCCAAGCATATTGACAAAGTGTTCTGGATTTGAGTCGGTTCCTCCGACATGAAACAGATCCGCAAAGAAATGTTGTGAGGAGGGCATCTTTGAAACAGATTCACGCCAACTACTTTCAATTGGGTATCGTTTTGCTCCTATTGAAGCTCCTGCTCCAAGCACAAATAGTGTAGAATTGTTGAAGTCTTTTTTCATTGGTAGTAAAAATACGGATTAAATTAGATGGCTGCAAATATGAAGCAGGAGTGGCGTCTCCTCCCCGCTTAGGAGAAAGGAGTAATAAACTTTACCCTATGATCCCTCTCCACGGGGTAGAGGGGAGCGGGCAAGGCACCGGGTCGTCTTTTTGGTTTGCGGCTTGACGGAGGCGAAAAGTTTCCGCAACTTCACTTTCGATGCAAGAAATAGAAGGAAAAGTCACCATCGTCACCGGGGCTTCGCGCGGGATTGGAAAAGCGATCGCCCTCCTTTTTGCCAGAAACAAATCGAAGGTGGTGCTTTCGGCCCGCAGTAAAAAAGAGCTGGAAGAGGCCGTCCGGGAAATAAAGAAAGAGCGGGGAGAGGCGTTTGGAGTTCCCGCCGATATGTCCCAGGAACCGCAGGTTAAAAACCTGATCGCCGAGACGCTCGCGCATTACGGTGCCGTGGACCTCGTCATCAACAACGCCGGAGTGGGTATCTGGGCGCCGGTGGCGGAAATGAATACGGAGGATTTTGACACCACCTTCGGCGTCAACGTGCGGGGCATTTTTTTACTCTGCCGGGAGGTCATTCCCCATTTTGTAAAGAAAGGAGGGGGCCAGATTATCAACATCGCCTCGGTCGCCTCCAAAAGCGCCAACGCCAATCTGGCTGCCTACTGTGCCTCCAAGGCGGCTTTGGTGATGTTTTCCGAATCTTTGGCTTTAGAAGTACGCAACCACAATATCAAAGTTACCTGCGTTTCCCCCGGCTCGGTGGCCTCCGATTTTTCCGCCGACTTCCCCAAAGACCGCCCCACCAACCGGCCCGGACTGGTCAAGCTGACCAACGAAGAGGTGGCCGAGGCCTGCCTGGCTGTGGCCACCCAGAACCCCAACGCCTGGACCTCGGAATTGATTTTACGTCCTTTGCGGACGGGATAAACCAATTTGGCAGACGCGCGTAGCGGAGGTTTGAAGACCTCCAAGATGGAACTCTAAAGAGTTCCGCTACCACGAATTCCGCTGCCGGATATTTTTTTAAACCAGCTTTTGGTTCTCTCCGGCGGCCGCAGGATATAGGCCGCAATCGAAACGAAGGCCACCACAAAAGTGCCGATGCGGATTGCGGACGGGTCGATGTCGGGATAGATGAATTTTTCGAGATAATGCAGGATAAACCCGCCTTCGTAACCCGAACCGCTCTTTTGGCGCAATAGGTTTTCCCAAATCGTAAGGGGACAGTACCGGCCCAGAAGGGGAAAGAGGGATACCAAGAGGATGCCGGCGGCGTGCAGGGTGCGAAACCAGAAGAAGTCGAAAAATCTTTTGTGAAAGAAAAAGGCCAGAAGGGTCCAGAAAAAGCCAGTCAGCATAAAAACCACCCAGAGGGTGTGGAAAATCGTGATTGCAAGCCCCAGGAACCGCTCCGTCATTCCTCCCAACATATACCTTTTTATTTGGACGGAAAAGGGAGAAAACCGGATGGTCGAGGCGGGGAAAGCGGCGGCGGTGTGAGAGGAATGCGAGATTCTTCGCTTCGCCGGAATGACCGTTTGGGGATTGGGGCGCAAAAAGGGCTTTTCGGGCGGGGGGAAAAACGGTATTTTGGAAGGTCGGGACAATGAGCGTGGTGGCGATTGGCGTGGACATTATCGAAACGGAGCGAATCAAAAAAGCGATTCTGCACTGGGGGGAGCATTTTCTCTTCCGCATCTTCACCCCGGCGGAAGTGGCCTACTGCCGGGCCAAGGAGCAGTCCCACTATTCCTTCGCCGCCCGTTTTGCGGTGAAAGAGGCGGTCATCAAGGCCATCGGCACCGGGCTCTCCTCCAACGTCCGCTGGACCTCGATTGAAATCGTCAACGACCGGAAAGGAAAAGCGGAGGTGCGGCTGGGGGAACGGGTAAAAGAGGTCATCGGCAACAAAAAAATACTGATTTCGATGTCCCACACCCATCAATACGCCATCGGAGAGGCGATACTTCTGGAAGCGGAAGAATGAAAACACTGTCTTCAACCCAAAACGAGGTGGTGGAGCTTTTTGAACGCTCCGGAGCCTTGCTTTTGGGGCATTTTTTGCTCTCCTCCGGACGGCATTCGGGGGCTTACTTTGAAAAATTCAAAGTGCTGCAGCACCCGGAGTATTTGGTCCGGCTCGGGTCGATGTTTGGGGCGCATTTTCGCGGCCTGGCCGCAGACCGGGTCATCGGCCCGACCACGGGGGGGATGGTTATCGCCTATGAGACGGCCCGGCAGATGGGGAAGCCCTACTTTTTCGCCGAGCCGGATGAAAGGGGAAACGGCCGGGTTTTCGGGCGGGGGTTTTCGCTTTTACCGGGAGAGAAAATTTTGGTCGTGGATGACGTTTTGACCACCGGCCGGTCCCTTTCGGAGGTTTTGGAATTGGTGGAGCGGGAGAGGGGGGAAATTGTCGGCATCGGCCTGCTTTTGGACCGCTCCGGCGGCAAAGTCCATCTGGGACAGCCGTATCACGCCCTGGCCACCTTGGACGTGGAATCTTTTGCGCCGGAGGATTGCCCCCTCTGCCGGGAAGGAAAGCCCCTGGTGAAACCGGGTTCGAGGAAACTTTGAGAGTCAAGAAGGTAATCGTCGAAAAAGCGGAGCCGATTCAGCGCATCGCGGCCACCTATCCAGACGTTTTGGAGCGGCTGGCGGCCCGCCGCAAAGGGCGGCCGGAAGTCATTGACGTCGGCCGCATCGTGCCGGATTTGCCCCTCCATCCGGAGGTGGAAAAAGTTGCCCAGGAGCATTTCAAGGAAAGCTTGGTCTGGTCCCCCAGGCCGGATGGAAAACTGGTTGCCGAGTTCAAGAAACTGGCGGCCGAATATGTCGAAGGACGCATCGGCCGGAAGCTGGACCGTTTTTCGGCCCTGACTCCCATTCCTGGAGTCAAGCAGGGATTTTTCCACCTTTTCCTTCTGTATCTGGAAGCAAAAGAAAGAGTTTTTTTGCCCGACCCCGCTTTTCCCTTCTTCCGGCAGGCGGTTTTTTCCGCCAAAGGTGAGGCCGTTCCCTATTCCCTTCACGCCCGCACCGATTATCTTCCTAACTTGGAAGCTTTGGAATCCTTGCGGGGGGAGGCGTCCAAGGTTTTCGTGCTGAACTATCCCCATTCCCCCACAGGGGCGGCGGCCGACCGGAGCTTTTTCGAACGGGCGGTCGTGTGGGCCTCGCGCAAAAACGTTCTTCTGGCCAACGATTTCACCTACGGCGAGCTGTATTACGACCAGGCGCCTTCCGTGCCGCTTTTGTCCATTCCAAAAGCTTCGAAGGCGGCCGTCGAGTTTTTCTCCTTCACCCATACCTTCAATCTTCCCTCCCCCAAGCTGGGGTTGGCGGCGGGAAAGCGGGAGGTGGTGGAAAACCTGGAAGCCTACCTGCTAAGTCTGGGACTTTATCCTTCCAATTTCAGTTTGCGTTTGGGCATCGAGCTTTTGCGGCGAAGGAAGGAAATTATCGCCTATCACAACCAGGTTCTCGCGGAACGGAAAAAAATCGTTTCCGACGGACTTACCCGGCTGGGCTGGAATTTCTGGCGGCCCAAAGGGGGTTGCTTTGTCTGGGTGGAGGTTCCCAGCCGGGCCGGATCGGTTGCTTTTGCCCGTAAGATGTTGCGCAAAACCGGCGTTTTGGTCTATCCCGGCAATTACTTCGGCGAGGCGGGGGAGGGGCATTTCCGGCTTTCTTCGGCCGTACCGACGGACAAGCTTGTCTCCGTCTTCGTGCGGCTGCAGTCGGTTTTTGCGTCCGGACGGAAAACATTCCGGCTCTTTGAAAAGAAAGAGAAGCAGAGCGCCTGATGGTTCGGCGAATTTTGCCATCGATGGATGCCCTGCGGCTCTTGGGCATAAGGCTTTCCGCCCACGTGGGGACCACGGCGGATGAGCGCCGCCGGGGGGCGCTTTTGGAAATCGATTGCGAGCTTTTTTTCCCCTTCGAACCGGCCGCTTCGAAAGACGACCTGAAAAAAACCGCCGATTACAGCCGGGTGTACGATTTGATTCTTAGGGAAATGGAAAAAGAATACCACCTTTTGGAAACGGCGGCCTTTCGGCTGGCGCAAAAGATGGGGAAGGAATTTTCGGTTCAAAAAGCGGTGGTGCGGGTGCGCAAACTTTCCCCGCCGGGCCTCCACCGGCTGCCGGTGGTGGAGGCGGAAGGCTCTTGGCCGAAAAGTGAGGAAGCTTGAACGGCGCCAAAAAAGAAGTCGACGTATATCTGATTCTGGGTTCCAATCTGGGGAACCGGCTGGAAAATCTGATTGGCGCGGTGGGCCGGTTGAGAAAACTGGCGACGGCCGGCCTGACCCTCTCCTCCGTTTATGAAACCGAACCGGTGGGGGTGGAGGGAGGCCCCTTTTACAACCTCGCCGTCGGTTTCAAAACCACCCTGGGGCCGGAGGAGCTTTTGGAGAAACTTCTGGAAATCGAGAAGATCTTCGGGCGGGTGCGCAAGGCCGGAAAGGTTTTACCCCGCACGCTCGACATCGACATTCTTTTTTACGGCCGCGAGCGGGTTAAAACGCCGCTTTTGGAAATTCCCCATCCCCGCCTGCCGGGGCGGGGATTCGTTTTGATTCCCCTGGCGGAAATCGCCGCCGGTTTCCGCCATCCGGTTTTGGGGAAGACGGCGGCCCAGCTTTTGGAGGAAGGGGGCTTCGGCTCCGGCGTGCGCTGGGTGGGCAAACTGGAAGAGCTCTTGCGTCTGGAAAAAATACGGGAATGAAGGAAAAGCCGAAAACCGGCCGGCCGGCCTGCCTGGCGGTGGAGGGGCCCATCGGCGCCGGCAAGACTTCCCTGGCCCGGCTTCTGGCGGAAAGGTTGGGATTTCGGGCCGTTCTCGAAGAGGCGGACGAGAACCCTTTTCTTTCCGAATTCTACCGTTCGCCGCGAAAATCGGCTTTCCAGGCCCAGCTTTTCTTTCTTTTGTCCCGCTGGCGGCAGCAGTTGGAAAACGCCGGGCCCGACCTTTTTACCCCCGGCCTCGTGTTCGACTACATTTTGCCCAAAGACCGGCTTTTTGCCGAACTGGTCCTGTCCGAAAAAGAGCTTTATCTGTATCAAAAATTGGAGGAGAATCTCTCCCCATCGGCCCGCCGGCCGGACCTGGTGATTTACCTCGAGGCCTCCTTTCCGGTCTTGTGGAGGCGAATCAAACTGCGCAGCCGGGATTACGAAAAAAATATATCGCCGGAATACCTGGAAAAGGTGGTGGAAAAGTACCGCCAGTTTTTCTTCGATTACCGGGAAACGCCGCTTTTGGTAATCAACACCGACAAGCTGGATTTCGTTTCCAACGATTCCGATTTTGAACTCTTAGTACAGGAGATTGAAAAGCCGCCGGCCGGCACCCGCTACTGGCGGCCGGATTTTTCCGATGGAACCCCTTTGATGAAAAGCCCGAAATGAGCCCAGCCGATCGGGTCACGGTCCGCACCTTCCGGGAGTTCAAAAAACGGGGGGAGCCGATTGTGGTTCTGACCGCCTACGACTACCAGACCGCCAAAATTCTGGACACGGTCGGCGTGGATGCCCTGCTGGTGGGGGATACGGCCAATATGGTCTTTTACGGCCAGCCGACCACTCTTTCCATCACCCTGGAGCAGATGCTCTACCATACCCAGGCGGTCAGCCGGGCGGCCGGGCGTGCCCTGGTCATCGGCGATATGCCCTTTCTATCTTATCAGATTTCTCCTTCCGAAGCGGTCGCGAACGCCGGGCGGTTTTTGAAGGAAGCCGGCGCCGCCGCCATCAAGCTGGAAGGAGGAGTGGAAATCGCCCCCACCGTCAAGCATCTGGTGGAGGTCGGCATTCCGGTAATGGGGCATATCGGTCTTACCCCTCAAGCCGTTCACAAAATGGGGGGGTATCCCGTGCAGGGCAAAAACGAAAAATCGGTGGCCTATCTTTTGGAAAGCGCCCAGGCCCTGGAGGAAGCCGGCGCTTTTTCGCTGGTGATGGAGGGGGTTTACGCCGAGGCGGCCCGTAAAATCACCCAGACGGTTTCCGTTCCGACCATCGGAATCGGCGCCGGGCCCGGCTGTGACGGGCAGGTTTTGGTCACCTCCGATTTGTTGGGGATTTTTTCCGATTTCAAGCCGAAGTTCGTGCGCCGCTACGCCAACCTGTCGGAAGAAATCCGCAAGGCGGTTTCCAGCTTCGTATCCGACGTCAAGCACCACCGCTTTCCCTCCGAAGAAGAAAGCTACTGACTTGCCCCGAAAGAAATCGCGGGGAATGCTTTTGGCCCCCACCATCCGGCGGATGCAGGAAGTGAGCCGAAGCTGGCAGAAAAAAGGACTTGCCATCGGCTTGGTGCCGACGATGGGGTATTTGCACGAAGGGCATCTTTCCCTTATTAAAAAGGCCGTCCAAAGTTGCGACCGGGTGATTGTCTCCGTCTTCGTCAATCCCTTGCAATTCGGCCCTTCGGAGGATTTCGAGAGTTACCCGCGCGATTTGAAAAAGGACCGTTCCCTCTGTAGAAGGGCCGGGGTGGATGCTTTGTTCGTCCCTTCGGCTAGGGAGATGTATCCAGCCAGCTTTCAGACCTCCATCGAAGTCGAGAAACTTTCGCGGGGGCTGGAAGGAGCGGTCCGCCCCGGCCATTTTCGGGGGGTGGCGACGGTAGTGGCAAAACTCCTAAACGCTTGCTTGCCCAACGTCGCCTTCTTCGGCCAGAAGGATTACCAGCAGGCGGTGGTCATCCGGCAGATGGTTGCCGACTTGAATTTTCCCGTCAAAATCGTGGTTTGCCCGACCGTCCGCGAGCCTTCCGGTCTGGCGGCCTCCTCCCGCAACAGCTATCTTGGCGAATCGGAACGCAAGGAAGCCTCGATGCTGTATCGGGCCTTGCAGTTGGGGGCCGAGAAATGGAAAGCCAAAATGCCGGCGGAGGAGGTTATTCGAATCGTGAAGGATTATATAGCAAAACATTCGGGTTTTGAAATCGAGTATGTGGAAACCTCCGACCCGAAGACTCTTTTGCCGGTGCGAGAAGCGGGCCGGCCGGCGGTTTTATCCTTGGCGGCCCGGTTGGGGAAGGTTCGGTTGATTGACAACATATTGGTAGGAGCGGGACTAAAAACGTAGGGGCGTACCTTCAGGTGCGCCTGTGAGCGAACCAGGCGCTCGCTCCATAAAAAATAGAAGGAGTTCATGTTAATCGAGGTTCTGAAGTCAAAAATCCACCGCGCCAAAGTCACGGAGGCAAACCTGCAATACGCCGGCAGCATCACCATCGACGAAAAGTTAATGGAAGCGGTGAACCTTTTGACCGGTGAAAAGGTGCAGGTGGTCAACTTGCACAACGGTGAGCGGTTCGAAACTTACGTCATCAAGGGCAAAAGAAGCTCCGGCGTCATCTGTTTGAACGGCCCGGCCGCCCGGCTGGGGCAGGTGGGGGATTTGGTCATCATACTATCTTATGCCCAAATGAGCCCCGAAGAGGCCAAAAAATTCCATCCCAGGGTTGTCCAGGTCAACGAAAAAAACCGGCTTAAGTAGCGCCGCCGCCGTAATCCTGGCCGCCGGCAAGGGGAAGCGGATGTACTCATCCCTTCCCAAAGTTCTGCACCGGCTGGGTGGGAAACCGCTCGTCTCGTGGGTGGCGGAGGCGGCCATGGCGGCTGGTATTAAAAAAATCGTTGTCGTAATCGGTTTCAAAGGTCACTTGGTTAAAAGGGTTTTGGAGGGCTATCCAGTTGATTTTGTATGGCAAAAGGCCCAACTCGGCACCGGCCACGCCGTGCGGAGGGCCTATCCCAAGCTTAAAAATTTTTCCGGCACGCTTTTGATTCTCTCTGGAGATGTTCCGGCCATAAAGCCGAGGACGATTCAGAAATTGGCCGGCTTCCATCAGCGACAGAGAGCTTTCGCCACCGTTCTGACCGCCCGCTGGCCCGACCCCACCGGCTACGGCCGCATCGTCCGCTCCAAGTCGGGAGACGTTTTGCGCATTGTGGAGCACAAGGACGCCACGCCGGAGGAGCTGAAAATCCGCGAGGTCAATACCCTCACCATCGCCTTCCGGGTGCCGCCACTTTTTCAACTCTTGTCGCAAATCAAAAACAAAAACGCCCAAAAAGAATACTACCTTTCGGACGTGATTGCCCTTTTGCGAAAGAAAAACAAGAAAGTCTCCGCCCTCTTGCTGAAAGACCTGATTGAAGCGCAGGGGGTCAATTCGAGAGAGGAGCTGGCAAAACTTCGCAAGTTCTTTGAGAAATAACCGAATTCAACGCTATGTTTTCACAATTGCTTAGAGAACAAGTTTTAAGCTCTTCAAATGCGTATAAGGAAGGGCTTGATAGTTCTTTAGTTAATAAGAAAACTAAGAGTAGTGTTGTGATATTCAAAGATCACGATGGTAAACATGGCAACTTTTTTGATTTATCATATCGGAACATTTTGAAACATGGTGGCTGGGCAAGCCGACTAAGAAAACCCCATTCTCACTTTAAGAGAGAGGAAAGAATATTTGAATTGGATTCTTGTATGAGTTCGGATGCCGTGCCCCACTTAAGATTTGGACAGGTATAATTGGTCAAGGAGGTTAAATGGAGACAGCGACGATGCCTGTTCAGATCCGGAAGGTTTCGGGTAGGA
>JAKEHY010000014.1 GCA_022614805.1 Candidatus Zixiibacteriota bacterium
CGCACAGCGCGCTGGGGATGAAGTCTCCCACGCAGTTCTATGCCGATTGGTTGTCAAAAATCAAGAGAATGCCTGTCCAAAATTAGGTGGGGCAGTACAGGGAGGGATTAAGGGAGAGGTCGTATTTTCTCCCACCTTCCCTGCGGAAGGACGATACTTTCTCGAATTCGCAGAATCCAAAGGGCCAAGGCGAGGGCGAAACAAAAATCCGCCTCTTGGTTGTCCTCCCAACTCAAACTTTCCAGCTCCGAGCGCAAACTCCAAAGCGTCTCGGCATCCTCCCACTGCTCCAAATACGGATACGCCACCTCCCCTTTCTCGTGCGCCCGCTTGAAATTCAATAAAAGTTCATTCTTGGTTTTTTTGTTGAAGGTAAATCCAATCGGCTTGATGTCCTTAAGTTCGTCCAAAACCACGTCCCGTAGCGGCATAACCCTCTAACCGTTCAGGAAACTCTTTCTGTCCCCTCCTTACGCCGAAGGTCTTGAGCTTGTCGAAAGAAAGGAGGGGATTAACTTGTCCCGACTTGTTCCGAAGCTTGTCGAGGAAGCGAGAGTCGAGGGAGGGGAGGTTTCTTTTTCGCTTTTGTTTTTACCTCCTCTCCTTGCAGGAGAGGATTGAGGAGAGGTTTCCCTTATCGTTCCGCCAAAAAAAAAATTTCAATAAATTTTCACGACCACCTTTTCCTGTCCAAAAACCCCTTAAAAAATGCCCGGCGCAAGTTCCTGCTATAGAAGAAATTCAACCCATGGGTCAAGAAATAATTCGTCACTTTTTCCAATCCGCTAAGGGACTTGGCGTTAAAGGATGTGTATTAAATTGCACTTTCACCTAAAATCGCAGGCATTTTCCAACCGTTTTTGTTTTGCGATTTTTCAAAAAAATCGACGATTTCCCCCCTCTTTCCCCGCCGTTTTTGCCAAAACCGCAAGGCTGCAGGCGGTGTTTTTGTACAAATTCACCTCCCCTTCGCGGTGAAATCTGTCAGGGAAAAGTCGCCAATTCCCCACCCCCGCAAATTCGCAATCCAATCCCTCCATTTCGTCAAAATCGCGGTAATCCTCCGGCCGTTTTTGCAATTCGTTTTTCAATTAAAATCGGCCTGCGCTCCCGGCCGGTGATGATACGGTTTTAACTGGGCGATGTCCCGCTCGAAAAACAAATCGATGGTCCAGTCCAGCATCACTCGCAGTTTTTTGGCCAGCCGGGGGAGCCGAAAAAGGTAGTAGGTGCGCCAGAGCCACCAGGCCCAGAATCCCTTCACACGGAAACCCAAAACAATGGCCACACCGGAGCGGCGCCCCAGCATCGCCATCTGCCCGAGCATTTGATAGCGGAACGGTTTTTTCTTTCCCGCGGTTATTTCTGCCAGAATATTCCGGGCCGCCCGTTTCCCCTGTCGCAAAGCATGCTGGGCGGTGGGCGGATACGGCTGGCCGGTGCGGGGGTCTGTCAAAGAAGAGCAATCCCCGGCGACCCAGATGTCCGGGTCGTCAAGGGATTGAAAATATTCGTTGACTAAAATCCGGCCGCGTTTATCTTTTTGAAAAGGAAGAGCGCTGACCACCGGCTGGGGAACGACGCCAGCAGTCCAAATCAACGTTCGGGTCAAAATTTCCTCTCCCCCTTCCAAGATAACCCGATCAGGCCGGGCTTCCTTTACCCGAGCCGAAAGCCGAACTTCCATCCCCTTCTCTTTTAAGGTTTGTAGGGCAAAACCGGCGAGGTCCTCCCCTACTTCCAAAAGCAAACGGGAGGCGGCTTCCAAGAGCACGACCCGAATCAAAGACCCGTTTATGAAAGGGTAAAACTTCCGCAGGTAATGGGCGAAATCGTTCAGTTCCCCGGCCAGCTCCACACCGGCAAAGCCCCCGCCAACCACGACAAACGTGACCAAGGGGGCCTGAATTTGAGGATATTTTTCCGTGTCGGCTTGCTCAAAAAGGGAGATGATATGGTTGCGCACGTAAATGGCGTCTCCCAAACCCTTCATCGTGATGGCGTTCTCATTCAGGCCGGGGATGTTGAAAAAATTGGTGGTGGAACCGAGCGCGATAATCAACTTGTCATAGGCCACTCCCTCCTCCCGGCCGGTGGCCTCCTGGCGCACTTTTACCACCTTTTTGCGGGTGTTTATGTCCAAAACCTCCCGTTCTTCGAAGCGAATTCGCCGGCAGAGCTGGCGGATGGGGTTTATGATGTGGCGGGTTTCGATGGAGCCGGTCGCGACCTCCCCCAACATCGGGGTAAAAAGAAAAAAGTTGTCCCGGTTGATGAGAACAATCTCCCAGCCGATTTTATCCGCTCGCTTTTCCAGAAAACGGGCGATGGTCATTCCGGCGTAACCGCCGCCAAGGATAACCATCCGCTTTTTTCTCGATTCGACCACAGGAAGAAAATAACAAATTTTCAAGCCGAAAAATTTTAACTCTTTTTGGGTAGCGGGGAGACATCCGCGCCTCCGTAATGGAGGTCTCAAGACCTCCGCTACCCTTTTAGGGCCTTCCCTCTTATCTTGCCGGCGTGAAAATCTTTAAAGACCGGCACGTCAACAAAAAACTTATTGTTGGCAAGCAGGTTTTAATCCTGGGGTACGGCAATCAAGGGCGGGCACAGGCTTTGGCTTTGCGAAAAAGCGGCGCAAAAGTGAAAATTCATCTCCGGCCGAAAAGCCATTCGGCAAGACAAGCGAAAAAAGACGGTTTTTTGCTTCAAGACTTGAACAAAGCCGTTCCGATGGCGGATTACATCGCCTTGCTGACACCGGACGAACGGATGCCGGAAATTTTTGAAGAGGTCAAACCGCATCTGAAGCCCAAACAGGCCCTGGTGTTTGCGCACGCTTTGGCGATTCATTTCAATTTGATTCAAATCCCGAAAGGAATCAATACGCTTTTAGTGGCCCCCCTGGGGCCCGGGAAAAAACTGTGGGAATTATATCGGGAGGGAAAAGGAATGACAGCCTGGGTGGCGGCCAGGCCGCAAAAGGCGTTTCCGAAGGCGCTGGCCTATGCTTGGGGCATCGGGGCCACGCGCGCCGGGGTCATTGAATCCAGCTTTCGGGACGAAGCCATAGGCGACCTTTTCGGCGAACAGGCCTTTTTGTGCGGGGGGCTTTTGGGGATTCTCTTGTACAGCTACCGGACGATGCGAAAACACGGCCTTTCGGATGCCAACGCGCGGCTGGAAACGCTGGGACAGATTGATTCGCTGGCGCAGTTGTTAAAAGACGAAGGGCCGGCCGGGTTTATCCAAAAAATCTCCCCCACGGCCGCCTTCGGCGCCCAAAAAGCCCTTGGACGAATGAAAATTTTGGAAGCGGTGTTCGAGAAACTGTTCACGGAAATCGAATCGGGGCGATTCGTCAAAGAATGGATGAAAGCGAAAGATGGATTCTCAAAGAAAGAATTGATTGTCGAATTGGGGTTGAAAAAAATTTCCGCGGAATATTCCTAAAACAAAAGAGCGGCCCCCGGGGAGCCGCTCCTGCGAGAACCGTTTCTTTTTCGTTTATTTTTTCTCGATTAAAAACAAAAATGAATCGTTGGGGGCGATTCTCAAAGACAGGCCCTGGCGCAGTTCTTTGGAGGAAACCTTCAAGTCCGTGTCCCCGAGCAAATCCAAAAGCCGCAGCCGTTCACCCCGGATGCCGCAGGCGGCCGTGTCCACCCGGATGATGACCTGGCGCGGAAGACCGGCGTGGTTGCTGCCGGAAAGCGGATAGAAAAGATATAGCAGGGTGGATTTCTGGTTTTTGGCCACGGCCATATCCAGGTGCGGGTCGGAGGAATAAAGCCGCCGTGGAACACCGATTTCCAAAAACAGGTTTTCCAAAAAAGTGAGGCGCTCGTGATTGAGCTGGGAGGACAAATCGAACGAGAAAAACCAGACTTCCCCCTTCTTCACCTTTCCGGCCGCCCCCACCGGCCGGCGGCGCCCGTCGTGGGCGGTTTTTTTCAGGTTGGCCTTGCGGATATGGCCGAAAAGGGTGGTGGGAAATTCCACCCCCAAACCCCGGACCGCGCCGACTTCCTGCTGGGCGGAGGTTTTTATCTTGATAAAATTGGCCAAAATCTGACAGGGGCGGCCCGTCTCGTCCAAAACGGGGACGACCCCGAATAGTATCAGCTTTTTCCCCTGGTTGAGCATTTCCACGAGTGCCTGCTGGGCGGCGCGGGACATCAGTTCGGCTGTGGGGACGATGTAAGTCTTGAACCTTTTTAGACTGGCGGGGGAGGAGAAATCGGCCACCCCGAACTCAAATTTCAAAAAGGACAAATCCCGCACCAAGCCAAAATAGGTGTTCAAAAGCGGCAGGATGTAGCCGTACGGTTCGTCTGCCCGCAGCTCCCGGTACCAGTAAAGCGGCCGGTCCACCAGAAAGGCGACTTCGGCCTCCGATTCGAGGGTATCTGGCCCCACCCGTTCGGAGGCGGCGGCGAACTTGCGAATCACCTCATAGCCTGCGGTAACCGTGCCGTCGCGGGTCAAGGGGGAGCCGTACCAGTGGTCCCGCTCGACAAAGGAGCCCAAATTGAAGCCCCGGATGCCGGAGGCCAAGGCCAGACATAAACTGAACTTCACGCTGCGGGCGTCGTAGGGAAGATATTTGGCCGCCTCTTCCGGCACGGCCGCCGGCAGCCCGGTGGCCAAAGTGGAAAGATACGGGAACGGTTTGGTGCAGGCGAAGGCCTTTAAATCATGCTTGGCGGTGTAGTAATCGTAACTGCCGTCCAGATAGTAGCCGGAAAAAAAGGACATATCCTCCGGCCAGGGGAAGTCCGCCAGGGGCATGGCCCCGTCCTTGGAAAAATGGGTGAAGTAGTACAGGGCCGGCATTTCGGAATTGACCAGAATCTCCCGCAGGCTGGAAACGTAGCGGGCCATCATCCAGTCCTTGAAGCGCATCCAGTCGAAAACTTTGGCCAGTTGTTTGGAGGAAGCGGGATGGAAGGCAAGCGGAGGGCGGAGGTCGGCGAACTGCTTGGCCCGTTCGCCGTAGGCTTCCGCCGCGCGCTTCGGCTCCTCGAAGCGCTGCTGCAAAAATTCGGGATACAAATTGGAAACCACGTACTGATTGTAATCCAAATCGAAAGGCCCCAGGTGTCCGCCAAAGGAGGGGCGGCTGTCAATTTCGACCAGAAATACCGGCCCGCGGGGATAGATGTAATGTTTGACCACCTCCGCCAGGGCGACGTAATACCGCTTGAGATGAGACTGGAACAAAGGATGCAGGTAGGTCGGCACGTACCCTCCCTTGACGCCGCCGGTGTTTTTGGCGGGAACGTAGTTCCCGTTCGGGTCGCGCGCCAAAAGTTCCGGCATCGAGGCCAAATAATCGGGATACCCACCGTTGACCCATTCGTTCCCTATCCAAGGCCCCGGTTTCAGAATCGCTTTGAAGCCGAACTCGCGCGCCAGCTCCAAAAAGACGATTAAATCCCGGCGCGGGTCCAGTTGCCCGCTGAAATCGAACTGCCCATCCGGGGTTTCGTGCAGGTTCCAGGGAACGTAGGAAGAAAGGATGCGAATGCCGGCCCGTTTTATGCGTTCGAAACAGATGGACCAAAACCGCTTGGAAACCCGGAAATAAGAAAGCTCGACCGACAAGGGAGGATAGATTTCCTTCCCTATCAGAAATTTATTTTCGGCTATTTTTAACATATTTTTTTGAAACCGATTAAACCAACTGTCCCCCTTTAAGTTACACGGTGGTTGTTTTTTTAGGAAACAGATTCACTTTCACTTGTGTTAAAAAATGGAATTTTAACCGCTTTGTCAAATAAAATCATAAAAAGTGTGCGATTTTTTTCACAAAGCCTCGTTTAAGAGCGAAACCCAAATAACAATATGTTATTCAATATGTTATGGAAATACGTATGAACTTATAGTACCATTCAACCTGTTGATATGCAACGGATTAGTTTATAAATAAAAAAAGCCCCGCTTTTGCCAGCGGGGCTTTCATACGGGTTTGATGAATCCCTGGCCGGGCAGGCCAAACCCCTACTTCATTAAAAGCGCCCTCTTAGTCTGTAAATAGTCTTGCGAGCGGAGCCGGTAGAAGTAGATGCCGGAGGCGACTTCGCTGCCCCGTTCATCCCGGCCGTCCCAATTCACGATTTTATAGCCTGCCGTCATATACTCATTCACGAGAGTATTGACCTTCTGCCCAAGAATGTTGAAAATCTCCAGCGTGGTTTTACCAGCCTTGGGCAAAGCAAACGAAATCTGGGTGTTGGCGTTGAACGGATTGGGATAGTTCTGCGAAAGAGCGTACTGGCCCGGAATCACGCCGGGTCTCACATCATTCACGCTGGTTGGAATACAAGGACAGACTAACGTATCCGCATCTGGACAGACATGCAACCTCCCGGGCAGAAAATTAACCTTCCAGTCCACAGCTCGCACTGTAGTGAATAAGCAAGATTGGGAGTTAATTCGGGTTGAGTCGAACCAGATCGCGCCGATAGAGTCAAAGCCGGAACTGTGCCTGAATTTAAGCTCCCAGACCGGGTGTCGGGCCAAGTTGGGCAGTTCAGCTAACGTAAAGCTCCCGTCGTCGCCGCCGGCAAGCAGGATGCCGTCCGGAGAATTGTCGTTATACTGGGTAGTATTGATACCAGTAAAGGCGTTCATAGTCCCATTAACGGCGTTAACAACGCTGCCAAAAGTGAACACGCCGGTACCCGTCCGGTTCAGCAGGGCATAAGCACGACAACCCGTTGTCGTCGATTCCCGCAACACCAGGGTCAAATAGGCCAATGAATCCTTGTTGGTAAGAAGCACCTGCACGACAAAAGCCGGGGCAGCCGGTGGGATACTGGTGAGAGACGTGTCGACGGCTTTGGTCTCGATGATTATCGAATCCTGCGGGTCCGCCGGCAGTTGCGCCATCAACACGCCGGCCGTGCCAATCGTCAAAAAGGTCAAAACGGAAAAGGCCGCAAAAAATCTCTTCATTACTCCCTCCTCAAAGTTAGGGGTTGGTTCCTCCAAAGTTTCCGCTGTGCATAGCCAATACTTCCCATCAAACAATCGCTATGTTGCCTCGGCCCACCTCCTTGAGTTTTGCTTCCTCACCATCTTGCCGCCCGTAATATGAATCACCGCTTCGCTTTCGTCAAGAGAAATATTTGAGCCGTCAGGGATTATTCATTCCTCCGGCGAAACGGCCCGGCCGCCAACCCTGAATTGGGAGGGAAAAAAAACCGGCCCCGCCGGAGGGCGGGGCCGGGAATATAACGTCCGCTTTCAGTCCGCGCGTACTACAGACAGCTCGTCAAGCAGAGCGGGCAGACCGTGGAGGGATTCACCCCTCCCGGAGCGTTAAAGGTGCCGTTAATCAACGTCACGATGTCCGCCCCCGAAAGAGCGCCATCACCGTTGACGTCGGGCACGCATTTCGGCACTAACACGCCGAACGGTTTGTCGGCATCGTTGAAGATGTACTGAATCGTAGCCACGATGTCGGCTCCCGAAAGCGAGCGGCTGGTATTCACATCCCCCCGCAGCCACGGCGTAAGCGGGGAGGTCCCGACCTGCTCGGCGGCATGGTCCCAGAACCACTTGGTGGCCTTCTGGGCGCTGCCGATAAGTCCGGACAAACCGGTGATGCTGCCGATGTGGATGACCGAATAGCTTTCTCCAGAACCTCTGAGGAAGGTATCCACGCCGGCCGCCAGGCTGGCCAAGCCGTACCGGGCAACCTGTTCGCGGGCGGTAAGGTTGACGGGGAAGTTATAGACCTTCTTGGCGATGGTCATATACCCCATATCCGCCCGCCACAAGCGACCGTCCAGACAGGTGTCGTTATCCGCCAGCGAGTCGTTGAACTCATACGTCCATCTGTCGGAAAGCGTCCGTTGGGCGTAGCGCACGCGGCCGTTGGTGCTGTAGAAACCGGTGCCCGTCCAGCTCCAGCGCTGGGCCAGGGTGTCGCCGCCGGAACCGTGGCAGTCCAGGTTGTAGCTGAAGGCGGTCTGCCGATATATCGAAGCAAAGCGCGGCTCCACCAAAGAGGGTATAGCAGGCGGAGTCAGCGGGTCCGGAATGACGATAACGCCGTACAGCTGCGCGTTGGGCGTGCAGGTATCGACGAGCACGTCGTTGCCGGCAATATACCCCAGGTGATACGAGCGTCCGTCCGCTCCCAAGATAATGGTATCTCCGCCCACGTTGCGGGCCGGCTGGGAGATGTCGGAAAAGACGTCGATATCGTAGCACACTCCCATCGCCACGCTGTCGATGGTGGCGTTGTTGCTGACGTTAATCACCTTTACGTTCTGGACCAGAAAGTCGGAAGATTCCGGATGGGTCGACTGCTGCCAGAGGTTCCCGTAAATGAGGCCGCTGTCCCCTACGTCCGTGCCAATCGAACGTATGGAGAGATTGTAGTGGCCCGTCCCCGTGGGAGTCGAATCCAGTTCGGCATCGGCGATGCAGCGCAAAAAGTCGTCGCCGAAAATCTGGCGGGTGACCCGGCGCGGGTCCGCCTCGCATATCCCGGCGTCCAATTCCGAGTTGGCAATCCAGACGCCGCCGTCGTAGAAGCGGTTGCTCGCATCGCTTGCTCCGGCGTTGTACTCCAATCCGGATGTGCCGGCTTCGTCAGCGACGGAGCCCTGGCTGCCGACATCCGTAACGTTGTTGCCGGAATGGATGCGCACCTGCCGGTTCAGGCAGAAACTGGTGGTGACGTTCACGCTGGCCGCCACCAACCCGACGGCGACGTCGTTGGGCGGCGTCACCGCGCCGTCGGTGGTGTGGGCGTAAGCCCGCATAAGCCCGGCCCGGTTGCCGCCCGCACGCACCGGAATCTGCGAAGCGTCAAACGTTACGGTGAAGTCGTGAAAAGCGCCCACATCGATGAATTCTCCGTCATTGGCGGTGTGGGTTACGTCCAACAGCCCGTCTCCGACTCCTTCATCCAGCGAGGGGTCAAACACAATGCTGTCAAGGAAGAAACCGACCACCCCGATGTTCCCTATCCGCATATTCACGGTATGGGAAGCGCGCGGCGCCAACAGAATCGAGGTCAGACTGGTGGTGTCCGGAGCTTTCACAAGCACGTCCGGACGGACGCTCGGCACCACCGCCCGGGCCGGAGTCTTGTAGAGCCGGATCTGGTTCCCCAGCATCTGATACGAGCCGGGGTCGGGCGAGATAGCATTATCAAAGGCTATCTGCCGGAAGCCGGGCTTGCGTTTGACTATTGCCACCGCCCAGATGGTGTCGTCCACCACGTCCGGATAGGCCGCAAAGTAATCCTCGTGCACGCACGGGCTGCCCGCCGTTCCGGAGCAGTCGGCGTTTTTGGTGTCGGTGAAGTTGACCGGGTTATCCCAGGCAATCCCGCCGTTGTTGGAAGCGGAATAGTAGATGTCGAAGTTGGCCAAAAGACCGGCCCACGGGTCATCCCATTGGAAGGTGGGAGCCCCGTTCACATCGTACTCTTCCCTCGGCTGGGACCAGAGGGCATAGAGAACGCCGGTGGCCGAGTTGTAGACCAGCTCCTGCCCCGAACCCCAGGGGCCCTGGGCGAAGCCGAACAGGGTGACGGAACGGTCGGCCAGCCGGCCGTCGATGTTGATGTTGGCAATTTTGTGCGGGCCGGAGACCGAGCCATCCGAAGCCACCGAGGCATGCCAGACGCGGCCGCCCGGGCCGGGAAAGCCCTGACCGTTGTAATCATTCCAATCGTTCCACGTCACGTGGAGCGTGGTTCCCACCAAGACCGAGTTGAGCTGGTGGGGAATCGGAAGAAAGGCCGGCAGGCCAAAATCGCCGGTGATGTCCACCATCGGTCCCAGGCTGATGGTGCCCGAGCCCGGGCTGTACGTTCCCTTCACGTAGCAGGGGCGCTCCGATACCCAGAAGGTGGTCGGAACGGCCGGATTGGACATCCCCGTCAGGTAAAAGGTGTTCCCGCCGTTGGAGGCAATCTTGACGCAGTTCCACCACGAGGTGGACATCGGGCTGACAATCGGCTCCGACCAGGTGGCTCCCCGGTCGGTGGTGTAGTTGAAATACACCTTGTTCGGGTCCTCCCCGTCATAGGTCGCCACCCAGGTGGACTCGTTTATCGCCTTCATAATCGGGTCGGTGTTGGGAATTGTGTAGTTCACGTTCATCAACGTGTCGGCTGCGGTCATCGTAAACGAGCCGGTTCCCTCCACGTCCTTCATCGTGCCGGTGCCCCGGAACGACCAGCTAAAGTTCCCGATGTCGGTCCGCTGGATGTAGCGGTTGCCGTAGGCAACCACTTTCTGTCCGGCTTCCGTAAAGTTCAAAACACCGCCTCCCCAACCCAACGCCCGCTTGCGGTCATCCGGAGCCAGGTCGGGAAAGACCGCCGACAACTGGGGACCCGGAGCGACGTAGTCCAGAGCGCCGCTGCCGCCGACGTTGTAGGAATTGTAGAAGAGCGGTATTCTGCTCTGAAGCGAGTCGGCGGTCGTGCCCGTCCATGGGCTCGTATTAGAGCCGGTGTATATCGGATAAGTCATATGCACCTGGGCATTTCCGCCTACCAGATGGACCGAGTGCGGTTTCAGGAAGTTGTTGGTGAAGCCAAACTCGACCGTTCCGGTCTGTACATTGATAAAAGGAACGGTCGTCGCCCCGATTCGGTTGGGGGCCAGGCTGCGATAATCCGGGTCATCTGGGAACTGCAAGTTCCCGGAAGAGGGAACGGGATTGAGTCTACCGTCGAACCGGACCGGATTGGCCGGTATCGGTCGCACGGCAGCCGGCTGCCCGGTTTTCGCCGGGGTTCCCGTGCCTGCGGGAGCCGGAGCTTTCTGGTCTTTCGGCAAGCCGAAAGCGACCAGGGCAAAGCCGAGAAAGGCTATAGCCACGGCGGCAACCAGCAGGACTGTAATTTTTCTCATCATCTGTAAAACTCCTTTCAAACTGATACGATTCGTAACGTTTTTTCTGTCCCGGCATTCGGGACTTTCCTTCCTCACGAAGGTTGTAAAAAGACGCCCGATGAACTCATCGTGCCTTTTTGCGGTTTATCACCTCCCACTTTGTGAGCAGCCAATCGGATTTGCGCGCTCTCGCTGCCGCTTTCTGGTGGTTCCCCTCACGATACCATGGCAACTGGAGTTTTTTGAGCCTGTGGAAACGGAGAAAAACAGGCGCATTCTTTCCCGATTGCTTACCCGTTGAATAAGCCTGTCTGTAAACCCTTCTTTTCGCCGGACCGCCTTGAGCCGTAAGGCTTGCCCGGGCATTGCTCGAGGCAATTATATGATAACCCCCCCCTCCCGACTTGTCAAGTGTTTTTTTTCGGGGCTACGCTGGCTGAACCAGCCCCGCCAACCCCTCGCCACTTAACGTCAGGCACTATTGCGAAAGCTCCAGTTAAGGCAGAGGAACGCCTGCAAAGGCGTAATTTATGAGCGTCACGATATCCGCTGCGCTCAAAGCCCCATTCTTATCCACGTCAGCGATGGCCAAAGGATTGGGCGGGGTGGCTCCAGTAAAGATGACCTGGATTAGCTGAACCACGTCGGAACCGCTAACTGCCTCATCCCGGTTCAGGTCCCCTCGCAGCCAGGGATAAACGTGCAGCCGCAGGCTCTGGTTTACCGTGGTGATGCCGTCCGTGGCGGTCAGCGTTATCGTGTAAACCGAGTCGCGGTTGGAGTCCGCCGGTTGGACGGCCAGCTGGGCAAAGTCGGGCGTGAAAGTAAAGCCCGCCGTGCCGTTGCCGAAATCGGTGAAGGTGGAGTTGCGCGGCCGGTTCAAAACGTTCAAGGTCGGCGTGGTCAAATCCAAATCCTGGGCCGAAAACTCGAGCGTCAAAGTCCGCCCGAAAATCACGAGCGTGTCGAGACGGGTGATGGTCAAAATCGGCGGATGGTTGCCGACCTCGGAAACGGTGATGGTAACCAGCTCGGAATCGGCCCGGCTGGTGAGGTCCCGGGCGATGAACAAAACCTGATGACTCCCGGCCTGATTGAAAGCGGGCGTCCAGGAAAAGCGCCCCAGGCCCCCACCCAGAGCCGTAAAGCCGGCCCCGGCCGGAAGGTTCTGGGCCAAAACGGTCGGAATGGTGGAATCCGGGTCCTTGGCCGAAACGTCAAAAGTGAGGGTCAAACCTTCCACCGCCACCTTGGCCCCAATCGGCGCCAAAATGGGCGGTTTTTCAACGTTGACCACCGTCACCTGCAGGTCCTGGTCCAACACATACGGCGGGTTCAAGGCGGGGTCGCCGGTTCGGAAAGTCCATTTGGGCAGCACCCGGAAAGACGAACTGCCGGCGGCGTTGAAACTGGGGATGTAGGTAACGTTGATTCCCCCCTGTCCATTCGTTGCCGAAGAAAGCGCGCCGGGGGCATCCGTCACCGGAAGGAGCTGGATGGGAGGAATGGTGGAATCCGGGTCGATGGCATGCACGAAAACCCGCAGGGTTTCCCCTTCCGCCACCGTTTGACCGCCGGGGAAAACGTCAAAATAGGGGAGGCGGTCGACGTTGGTCACGTTAATCACCACCGTCTGGCTGTCAGCGACGGTGGTGTCGCGCGCATCCAGGGCCACAAAGCGGATGGAATACGTGCCGGTCTGGAAGAAACTGGGCTTGAAAACGAACAGCCCGGTATCCCGGCGGGTGTCGGTAAAGCTGGCGTTGGCCGGGAGCGGACGGGCCCGCAAGAACGATTTGGTGGTGTCCGGGTCCGATACCTTCACAATAAACTTGATGGAATCCCCCTCGTTCAGGGTGCGCGGGGTGGGAATCGAATCCAAAACCGGCCTTTGGTTGCCGGCCTCGGCAACCACCACGGCTGTCACCGTGGTATCCGCCAGGGAGCCGTCCGACGCCACGAACTGCACCAGATGGGTGCCGGCCTGGACGTAGCTGGGCGTGAAGCTGAAAACGCCGAAACCTTTGCCGGAATCGACAAAGGTGGCGCCGGCCGGAAGGTTGACGGCAAAAAGAGCCGGCACGGTGGAATCCGGGTCGGAACCGGAAACCAGGAGAATCAGAGGGACGGCTTCGGTGGCGGTGACAGTGGCCGGCGCAAAGACGGAAGGCCTTTGGTTGCCGGCGCTGGTGACCTGAATGTACACGGTTTGCTGAATGGTGGCCGTCCCGTCGGTGGCGTAAAAGCGGACGGAATACAGCCCGGCCTGTATGAAGTTGGGCCGGAAACGGAAAGTCCCGGTATTGTTCCGGTTGTCCGCAAAGGAAGCGTTGGCGGGCATTGACCCGGCGTACAGGGTTAACAGCGTGGAATCCGGGTCTGCGGCCGCTATGGTGAGCAGCAACGAATCATTTTCCAGCACTATCTGGGGGCCGAAAGTCGTCGTCCAGACGGGAGCCCGGTTGGTGTTCTGAACCGTGATAAGCACGGCGCG
>JAKEHY010000001.1 GCA_022614805.1 Candidatus Zixiibacteriota bacterium
CGTAACCGAAATGGTCACGCTATGAGCCGGGCCGGCATCCGCCGCGCTCGGCGTCCAGGAAACGGCGCCAGTCGGAGAAACCGACAGGCCGGCCGGACCGGCTACCTTGGCAAATGTGTGGGATGGCACCCCCCCAGAAACCGAGGCCTGCGCGCTGTAAGGCTGGTTGCCCTGTATCGTTTCATTCACCGGGCAGGCAACGGCGGGCGTCACCGGCGTGACTTTAAGGGTAAAGGAATAGGTCTGGGTCCCCGCCGGTCCGCAATCCGCCGCAATGGTCACCGGATAGGTGCCGGCGCACAGTCCGCTGACGCAGTAGGCGCCGGAGGGCGAAATCGACCCCGGCCCGGAGACAAGGCTGAAATTCGAGCAGTAGTTCGAGCAATTGGTGCTGATGAATCCGTAGCAGAACGTCTCTCCAGCACCAATTGATGCCTCGTTATACGGTAAGGGATCGCACGCGGCGAACTGCACGGTCAGAATTCCGCTGACTTTGTTCACCGGCACATCTATCGCCCGGGTGTTGGTGAAGTAGCTAGAAACTTGGCTGGCAACCGTGGCGTTGGGGTTTATCAGCATCTGTCCGGGCGCAGCCGAGGAAGCCCTGAACTTAATCGCCCAAACCGGCGTCCGGTAGGCATTAGGGGGCCAGTTGGTGCCCGGGTCAACCCCGTCACTACCCCCCGCCACCAGAAAGGCGTCCGGGCTGACATCGTTGTAGCTCACACCACTAAATGCCGTGAAGGAGGCGCCAAAAGGCGTCAAAGTGCGGACGACGCTGCCGAAAGTCAGCAGGTTCGTGCCGGTTCTGTTCAGCAGGGCATATCCTGAACCGGAAACGGTTCGCGTGGTACAGTTCAGCACCATATAAGCCAGCGAATCCTTGTTTGTGGTGTACACCAGCACCTCAAAGGCTGGCGTCCCGGTCAAACCGGCCGCCACCGTCTTGGATTCGATGATTATCGAATCCCGGGGGTCCTGCCCCCAAGCCAGAACGGGAAGGGCCAGCAGAAGACCCACACGCAGGGAAACGAAAGCTAACACTGAACCAAGCTTTACAGCTTTAGGCATAATGTCTTCCTTCTTGCTCCTCAAAGACCACGGCCGCATTTCCCCCGCCCGTGGCGGTTATAATCAAGTGATAAAAAAATAACCTCCGGGATTACGCCAGTCAAGGGAAAAGTTGACGTAACCCTGTTGCACCTCACGTAAAGATTTAGGGAAATAAATTCGCTAAAAAGTGAAAACTCGCTAATTTGGTTTAACTTGATTAAAATTGGTTAAAGGACTATTTTTTCAACGCGTGAATGAAGTTATCGCAAGCCCGTCTTTTGCAATCAAATACGGAAGTTTGACAGGAGGAATCCTTCCCTCTCCAAAAAAAGTGGAATTTTTCCCTTGTTTCCGGATTGCCCGACCGTTTATCTGATGCCGAGAAAATGAAAGCTAACGCCCACACGATTTTATTGGCGTTAATCCTGCTTGGAGCCGGCATTCTGTTATACGAAGGCTGGAAGCTCTTCTGGTTTCTGACCGATGATGCTTTCATTGCCTTTCGTTACGTAAACAACAGCATCGCGGGGTATGGCTATACCTGGAATCCCCCTCCCTTCCGTCCGGTCGAAGGATATACCTGTTTTCTATGGGTGGTCTTACTGGACTTTATCTGGAGAGTGTTCGACCTCACTCCTCCGGAGGTGGTTAACTATCTTTCCCTGGGATTTTCCTATCTCACTTTAGGCTTAGTCACCTGGGTCGTGATGCGGATGAAGCTGCATCCGGCTCTGGACCGCTTTAGACTCGTTTTTCTTTCTCTGATTCTCGCCGGCACTCTCTCCAATCGCACCTTCCTGGCCTGGACCAGCTCTGGAATGGAAACCGCCATGTTCAATTTCTTTTTCACCCTCTGGCTGGTTGCCGCCCTATTGGGCCAGCATCTAAACAACCGATGGCTCCTCTGGCTGACCGGCTCGGCGGCCTTGACCTACCTTACCCGACCGGATGGATTGGTTGCCGTTTTTGGCACCTTGCTGATGCTTTATTTTTCTTTCCGGGCCAAACGCCGGGAGGGCGAATTGAATATAAAGTGGCTCCTATTCGTCAGTCCCCTGATAGCCGTGCCCGTTCACCTCTTCTGGCGGAAATCCTTTTACGGCGAGTGGCTCCCAAACACGTTCTACGCCAAGGTGGTGGCCCCCTGGCCGGAAGCCGGCCTAAGGTATTTTGCCTCGTTCATTCTTGAATATGCCCTGTGGATATGGTTTTTTCTCTTGGGCATCCTTGTCTACACTCGGATCAAAAAATTTACAAAGTCCCGTCAGCAAGAAACATTCCGCTCAAAAGAGGATGGTCACATACCCTTCCACGGGTGGCCCCAATCGGCTTTCTCCCTTATTGCAATTTCGGTCTTGGCCTTCCACACGGGCTACTATACCTTGGTCATCGGAGGGGACCATTTCGAATACCGCATCTACAGCCATCTCATTCCCTTCATCTTCATTTCATTTTTATGGACGTTGAACGCCCTGAATAATAGACCAAAAACGGCCATCGGGCTTCTCGGTCTATTTATACTGCTCTCCCTCCCTCTCCCTTGGACCCATTGGATGCTTACCAAAAACAAAACCACCCGCAAGGAAACCTGGCTTCTGGCAGAACCGGTGCGGGATAAATTCCCCTCCTTTCTGCAATGGTATCCCGGAACTTTCGACCGGCTGCAGAGCTGGCTCGTCCAGCACAACATCTGCCTGCGCCACCAGGAACACAAAATTTTCCTTGAATATTTCAAGAACTGGTGCCCTCCCCGGGAAGAGGGAAAAAGAATTCCGAGGGATGGTTATCCCGTTCTGGTGACGGGTTCGGTAGGGATACCCGGCTGGGTTTTTCCCAATGTTGCCATTTTGGACCAGAACGGACTGACCGATTACGTAATCGCGCGAAGCCCTTTTCGAAAGGGTACGCGATTGATGGCACACGAACGAATACCTCCGCCGGGCTATCTGGAGTCCTTTCTTCCCAATATCTCCGTAGAAGAAGCCGGGCAGGTAAGAATCCAACCCCGCCAGCACAACCTGACGGCAAATGACATAATCGCCAACGAAGCACATTGGACAAACGAGCTCAAAATAATGCGCGCCGAACTTGAGCAGATGTCAGAGCAAAAGGAAAACAAGCAAGAAAGCACCCGTTGAAAGGGAAAACAGTTTGGCTGTTGATGGGAGTTGCAAACGTTCTTTTGAAAACCTACATTATAAGAGCGCGGGAGTAACTCAGCTGGTTAGAGTCAGCCGTACGGCTTGGTCGCGGGTTCACCTGCCCGGTCAGAGAGTCCGGTCGAAGTAGGCAAAGAGTTTCTATTTATATATATTACGGAGTCGGATAGATGGAAAACTGTACGTCGGCCATACAAAAAATCTAGCCAGACGGCTTGAGCTGCATAATCTTCGCACGCTAAGGTCCACGCGGCGATGAGCACCGTTTGACTTGGTTTACGCCGAAGAATTTTCGACTCGAGGCGAAGCAATAAAAAAAGAGAAATTTTTAAAGAGTTTGGAAGGAAGCACCATCAAGAAAGCGCTGGTAGAAAAGTATTGCGGGAGTAACTCAGCTGGTTAGAGTCACAGCCTTCCAAGCTGTTGGTCGCGGGTTCGAGTCCCGTCTCCCGCTTTTTTGATTCCAGTGAAAATACTCTACTTGGCACATTCCGGCAGCCCGCATACGCAGAAGTGGGTGCGGCACTTCGTCCAACGCGGGGATGAAGTCCACGTCGCCAGTCTCGGGAACGCACCGATTGAGGGGGCCATCCTTCATCCCCTTTGGCACCCCACTGGAACCAAACTGGATTATTTGATCAATAGCTGGTCGGTCAGAAGGCTTGTTCGGGCGCTGAAACCAGACATACTCCATGCGCATTACGCCACCAGCTACGGTTATTTAGGGGCCGGATGCAACTTCCATCCTTTTGTAATTACGGCCTGGGGTAGCGACGTTCTGGAGTTTCCCAAATCGGCCCTTAAAAGAAAACTGCTTCACTCCACGCTGTCCAAAGCCGACGGCGTGACGACCGCCGGGAAATTTTTAGCCGGGGCAACTGAAAAGCTATTAGGAAACAGACAAAAGGTTATCCTGACCCCTTTTGGCGTGGATGTGGAAACTTTTCAACCCCGGCAAAAGGATAAACACAAAACCATCGTCATAGGAACCACAAAAAGTTTAGAACCGGTTTATGGATTGGAATTCCTCTTGCGGGCATTCGCCCGGCTCGCTCGTAACAACATAAAAATCCTCCTCGTTGGCGATGGTTCGCTCCGACAGAAACTCAAAGAACTTGCTTTTGAGTTGAAAATCGCTGAAAAAGTCGAATTTGCTGGAAACGCGGTTCACGCAGAAATTCCAGGCTACCTGCAAAAGGTAGACATTTTGGTTAATCCCTCCCTGCGGGAATCCTTTGGCGTTTCGGTGCTGGAAGCACAGGCCTGCGAAATTCCGGTTATCGCCAGCGACATCGGGGGCCTGCCAGAGGTGGTTCAGGACGGGGTGACCGGATTTTTGGTTCCGCCCACGGATGTTAATGCCCTTGCGGAAAAAATCGAACTTTTGGTTTCCGACGAAAGCCTCCGAAAACGTATGGGAAAAGGGGGCCGGGAATTTGTGAAGAAAAATTACGACTGGAGCGAAAACGCCAAAATTATGGAGCGGCTGTATGATTCGCTCGTCAAAAAATAGGGACTCTTTTCTCGGTGTTCACTCTGAACACCTACACCAGCTGGAGTGTCAGCCCTTCACTTTTAAGTTTCCCGGCCAGCTCCTCCAGATATTTCTCCCGCAGAAAGTCTTTCCAGCGCTTGAGCTCGTTGGGATGCTCGAAGAAAACCTCGTTTAACCTAAAACGGACGAATTTCTCCTTTATCAATCCCTCCAACTGGTTTTTCAATTCCCCACTTTCCGTCTTTTGGGAAAACTGCCGGACGAGGTCTTTTATGGCGGCCTCCGTGTGTTTGGGAAGCGGGATGAAGTTGGAGCGCCGGGCCAAATCGTGGGAGACGAAATCGTAATCTTCCTGCCCGGCAATGGAACGGGCGGCTGTTTTGCGGATTGTGCCGGCGTTCAAATCGAGATAAAAGTGCGCGTCCGGTTCGCTGGAGGAGAGCGCCAGGTCCAACTCTTTTTTGTCGATTAAGATTTTTTTCACGGCAACTCCAAGGCAATCTGGTTCTCCTCGAGCCATTCCCGTATCCGGTTTTCGTCCCGCTCGTTGGAAAAGGTGAACCACTTGCGCCGGTCTTCGGGGTACGCCAGGAGAACGTCTTTGAACCGGCGGAAGGCCCCTTGTCCTTGCACGGCAACCGCAAGCTTCTCGCGCAAAGAGCCGTCCCCCAGAACTTCTATAAAATCGAGCAGGTCCTGATACCCATCCCGGCTTCTTTTCTTGGGCAGCAAAACATAATCGTTCTCCGATAGGTAAATCTCCTCCCGTTCTTTTTCGCCGCTCTGGTCATTCAACAGCCGGATTTGTCCCGTCCGCAGGGAGAGATAGTATTCGTTTTCCAGCCGGCCATCGGCGAAGGAGTTTATCAATTCAGGAAGGTCGGCGCGCACCCGCCGGGCCGCATAGGGGGGCGGCTTTTCGGGCTCGGGCGTCCCCGAAAAGGAAGCGGCCGGGACGCGAACCGGTTCAAAATGGCGCTGAAATACCCCCAATGCGATATCCACATCCTCCCGGCTGACGTCCAGATGGCAAACGGCGCGAATGCGGGTCGGGCCGAACGGCACCACCCAAACCCCATCCTCTTTCAGCCGGACCACCACCTCCGGAATGGGCTTCCCCGATGATTGGAGGTCAAAAACGACAATGTTGGTCTGGACCGAATCTAAATCCACCCGGACGCCCCGCAGGTTGGCCAATCCGGCCGCCAGCTGCCGGGCGTTGGCGTGGTCTTCCACCAAGCGGGAAAAATTGTGTTCCAAGGCGTACAATCCGGCGGCGGCCAAAATACCGACTTGGCGCATGCCGCCGCCAAAAAGCTTGCGAACCTTGCGGGCTTTGGCGATGATTTCCTTGCCGCCCACCACCATCGAGCCGATGGGACAGCCGAGCCCTTTGGAAAGACAGGACATCACCGTGTCGAACGGAGCGGCCCAATCAGCCAGCGGAATTCCCGTCGCGGCCGAGGCATTCCAGAGCCGGGCCCCGTCCAGATGCAGCTTCAACTGACGGGTGACGGCGAGTTGCTTGACCCTTTTGAATTCCTCCAGGGAAGCAACCGTTCCTCCGGCGCGGTTGTGGGTGTTCTCCAAAGCCACCACCCGGGTAAGCGGCAGGTGCAAGTCCGAGCCGCGGATGTGGGCTTCAATCTGCCGGGCGGTAAGATGGCCCCGTTCTCCATTTAGCGGATGAGCCAGAAGACCGGAAAGCGCCGCCGGTGCGCCGACCTCGTAATTGAAGATATGGGAATTCTCATCCAAAAGCAGTTCTTCACCGGGATTGCTTAAAACTTTGAGAGAAATTTGATTGCCCATCGTTCCGGAGGGAACGAACAGGGAGGCTTCCTTGCCGAAAAGCTCGGCCACTTGTGCCTCCAAGGTCTGGACGGTAGGGTCATCGCCGAATACGTCATCCCCCACTTCCGCCTCGTACATCGCCTTTCGCATTCCGATAGAGGGGCGGGTAACCGTATCGGAACGCAAATCGATTATCTTCATACCACCTCGTTTCTTCTGACTTAATCAATCCGGTTGGACTTTGCCATTCTTTGTTCTGAATTCCTATTGTTTATTCTGCTTTTGCAGTGCTTTGTTTTTTTTGCTCTAAACTGCATTTCAAAACAAATCCCCCACGACCTTGGGGTCGTGGGGGATTTGACCCCAAGGCGGGGTTACAGTCTCATTACGTTGGCGGCCTGCTTTCCTTTCTCGCTGGTTTTAACCTCATATTCGACCTCTTCCCCTTCGACCAACGTCTTATACCCCCTACCCTGTATGTCCGTGAAATGAACGTACAGCTCCTCACCATCCTGGTTGGTTATAAAGCCATACCCCCGAGTCTCATTAAACCATTTGACTCTGCCTTTGGCCACGGCCAAACCTCCTGTATTGGGTTACGGTTAAACGGCTTTTGGAGACCACCTTCCTTCACTGAAGTAAAATTTAAATTGGTCAAAACAGAAGTCAAGCGAAAAAAAATCGGGATAACCTTTTCGTAACCATTGGGTTAGGATAGCGGACAGGTCCGGACCCTCGTTTTCAGAGGGAAATTGGTCTGAAAATTCAAACAACCGTCATCTTTGGGACATTTTTATTGCTTAAGTCTACGAGATTAAAGTTAGAAAACCGGCCGTTCCAAGGGGTACGGTCAAGTTATCATCCAGCTTAAGGGGCAAGGATTCCACTATGGTAGCCACCGCAGCGGCGGCAATTTTGGCTGCAAACGACAAGCCCGGAACGAGCGGTGAAAAAGTGAGGCAGGCAAGAAAGAAAGCTATGCTTCCTTCCCAGCTTTTGTCAAAAAGCCGGTGGCGGCCAAAGCGGCGACCCATCAACGCACCGGCTACGTCACCAACCACAACATAAACCAGGGACAATGCGGCTATCTCTCGGCGGAAAAAAGCGGCCGCCAAAACGGCTGAAAGCAGAATGTAGCTGGAGCCGGAAAGGCTTCCTTTCTCATTTGGCCGGAAAAGGGCGGCCAAATGACGCCACCCTTTTGCGTCCGCAGGAATACGGTGCCGAAGAAACTCGACCACCAAAGAGCCGACGAGGGCAATCCCCAGAACCCAGACCGAACGGTTTTTTGGCAGGTACCAAATGACCGCCGGAATCGAAAGCGAGCCGAAGTGGATCAGCTTTCGTTTTACCTCGGTGGCGTAAGAAAGATCGGGCAGCCCGCCGGACGGCGATGGGAAAAGGCTCAAGGCCGCTCGGAAGAGGCCGTTCCGGTGGGACGATACTCGATTCGTCTTAAAGTCCGCTCGTAAATCTTAATGGCGTGCCCCTCCCGCAGGGAAGCTTCCCAGTTGTTCTTGTGCTCGGCCTGCTTCTCTTGGCGTATGGCGGCGGCGATTTTGGGGCGGACGACCTCAAAGCTTAAATCCGGTCGGCGGGCCACGACGCGGATGAGGTGGTAACCCCATTGCGTCCGGACCGGCCGGCTTACGGCCCCGAGAGCCAGCGTTTCGGCCACTGCAAAGAAATCCTTTGGCATTGCGGGGGGGGATATGAAGCCGAGATCGAACGATTCCTGGGCAATATCGGAATCGCCCGGGAAGTACTTGCGAGCCAAAAGGGAAAAATCGCCGCCGGCTCGAATTTCATCCAGAACCCGTTCGGCCTCTTTCCGGGTCTTAAACACCATTTGCTGAACGTGAACGGACAAGCTCTCTTCCTTCAGATACTCCCGCTGATTCTGGCGGTAGTACGCCTTGATTTCCTCCTCGCTCGGACTGTACTCAATCATTCCCTCCCGCAGAACCCGGTCCAGCTGTTCACCCTGATAAATCTGTTCTTTTTTTTCAAGATAAACCGGGCTTTTGGTAATTCCAAGTTCCTCGGCGCACCGGCGCAACAGGAGGGGGTTTATCAGGTCTTTGAGCAAACCGAGTTGCTGGTCGCGGGTCAGCGACGCTCCCTTAAGTTGGGCTTGTGCAGCTGCGCGTCTGGACGCAAAAAGGTTCGCCCGAATTGTATCCCCAAATTGGGATGCGACCGCCCAAGTTTTTTCCTGCCGGAGTGCGGAGTCCGACATTCCCAAAAATTTCTCATTAAAAACCAAACCTGCCGCCTCCCGCAGACTGTCGACAAAGGCCCGGCTCCGAGCCAAAACTTTCTCCTCCTGCAACTCTGCTTTGATAACGGATTTCAGGCTGTCGTTCAGGGGGGCGCGCCCCTTTTCCTGTCGAAAGGTTACCTTCACCAGGTGGTAGCCGAACATGGTTTTGAAGGGCGGAGACACGGAGCCGACCGGAAGGCTGAAGGCCACCGAATCGAATGCCGGCACCATTTGACCGCGGGGGAACCCCCCCAAATCTCCCCCATTAATGCCGGAGGCCATATCCTGGGACCAATGGCGTGCCAACGAGTCGAAGGAGGCGCCCCTTTGAATCATCCGGTAGAGCGAATCGGCAATGGATTTTGCCTTTTCGTCCGTATCGGCCCACCAGCCGGATTCCTTTTGACGGGCGGTCAATTGCAGGGTGTCCTCGACGTGAGCTGCCAGAATGTGGCTGGCGCGGACGAGGTCTTCGAACCGGTACTTGTCCGGGTTTTTCTGGTGCCGGTCCACGACCTCGCTGTCCAAAACGGAAACGACCGAGACAACCACTTTGTTGAACAGCTCCCGGGACGCCACCTGGGAAAGGAGGTAATCGGCGCGCCGGATAAAATCAGGGTCATTCTCCACCGGAACGGAACGGGCTCGAATTTTGGCCAGATGTTCGTTAACGAGTTGGTTTACCGCTTCCCGTTTCAGATCCTCCGCCTCAACCCCGGAACGGTTTCGGCTCAAATCGGAGAGCTTTTTCTGCACGTCGGCTACGGTTATCCGAAAGCTGTCGACCTCCGCCACCACATCCGCCGGTTTCGGAGCCGCAGACAACCCTGAAGGCCCCAGCAAAAACGTGAAAACAAGCCAAGCCTTGCTCCGTTGTAAAAAATCCTGCATTACCAGCCTCCTTTGCTCATTATGAAGTTATCTAAAACTCAATGGACAGCGAAACCCGGTAGCTGTTATCCAGCGCCGGGTGAGTCAAAAAAGCGAAATCGACCCGTACCGGTGAGACCCAAATGCCGGCCCCGGCCGTGAAGTCCCCCACATCGAATCCCAATCGGGCAAATCCCTTCCGACGGTAGCCAATCTCCAATCCATAATGGTTGTCGGCGGAAATGGAACCCTGGTAGTATTGGGCCGAGGCCTTCCGCCCCTCAAAACGCACATCGGTCGAGAAGGCTCCCAGAAAACTAAAATCCTGACAGGAATATTCATAGCTGCTTCCCAGCTTCACGGTCGGCGTAATCGTTTCCTTGGTGCCTGTATCGTAAGCCAAAAGCGTGGAGGTAAAATCGTTAACCACAATGGCTGTCCACCAATTCACTCTCGGTTGCCATAACAAACCAGCGTCGGCGCCAATCCCGAAAGCCGAGTTGTCGACGATGGCCCGGTAAATTAATTTTACACTCCCCCCCCAAAAAAGATTCGGCCCAAGCGGGCGGCCGTATGAACCCAAAAAAGCATAGTCCCCGTGCCCTTCTACTTTAACCACGTACGGCCGATTGTTGTCCCCTATCAAAGAATCGGGATGGGGCAATTCGGTCACCTTGATTCCCCCCCCACCCAGGCGAAGGGCCGAAAAAACCAGCCCAAAATTGTCCCGGGGCAAACCGACCGACAGATAGTCATGATTCAAAAGCGAGCCAAAGGTTTCCGCGTGCATAAAAACCGCCTGGCGGGAGGAAAGCCGGGCAACTCCGGCCGGGTTCCACCAGCCGGAGGTGGCGTCATCGACCACGGAAATATACGCTCCTCCCATGCCCAATCCGCGGGCACCCACCCCCAGACTTAAAAACTCACCGGCATATTTGGTGGCGGAAACCGAGGAGAAAGTCAAAACCAAAAAACCGGCCAAAATGCCAACCTTCATTCCCTCGTACAATCTAACCACTATGGCCTGGCTGTCAATAAAAAAGCGGAGCTTGCGCTCCGCTTTCCGAACTCCCCATATCTGGTTGTTAGGTATCCGACTTGACCGATTTGACCGAAGCCGTAAAACCGGTGGCATTGACGGCCTGAATGATTGATTCCTCGTTGAGTGTGGTCGGATTGTACTTCACTTCGGCCGACTTGCGGGTGTAACTCACCTTGGCAGATTGTACGCCATCCAGCTTGGTCAGGGCCGCCTGCACGGTTTTGCTGCAGCTGCCGCAATGCATTCCGCTGACCGAAAGCTTTAGCACCTGAACCGAAGCGGCGCCGGCCTGTTCCGTTTTGGTCTCGCAGGCCGCCGCCGAAGCTTTTTCCACCCTTTCGCAGGCGGCGGAAGCCGAAGTTGTCGTCGATTTTGCCTTGGAACAACAACCCGGACCGGCAACTGCCCAGGAACAAAAAGCCAAAACCGCCAGACCAACTGCCAAGGCCAGAATCTTCTTCATGTAACTCCTCCTTCCGGTTGCGTTTTTCGTTTTCCCCTCGCTCCCCTTCAATATAATCTTTCTCCTTTGGAAAGCAAGGTTTTTCACGACCTATAATCCTCGGAGCCGAAAAGGCTTCGGGACGAAACAATCCTAAAGCAGAGGTTTAAGCTTTTCTTCAAAATATTCCTTGGGGCGGTACCCCAGGGTTTTGTCGGCAACGTTGCCATTCCGGTCAATCAAGAACGTGGTGGGATATCCCACCAGTCCGCCAAATTTTGACTCCACGTCCGGGGTGCCCAAAAGAACCTTGTAATTAATTTTGTTGGCCGTCACGAAGGGGGGGACCACTTTCCGGCCGTCCTCGTCCATGGCAATGGCCAAAATTTCAAACCCCTTTTCCCGATTCTCTTCGTACAATTCTTTCAGGTGAGGAATGGCCTGCCGGCAGGGACCGCACCAGGTGGCCCAGAAATCGACCATTACCACTTTCCCCTTGTAGTCATCGAGAGAAACCGAATTCCCGTCAATATCGGTCAGCGTGAAATTGGGTGAGCCGGGAGCATCCCCGGCCGGTTTGGCCGCGGCTTGACTTTGAACCTCTGTCGAAACCTCCTGTTTGGCTTCCTTCCGCCCGCAGGAAAAAACCAACAAACCGACTGTCAGCGCCAGGGCAGCCCCCATCAAGAAATGTCTGTTCAACCTCATACCCTGGTTAAACCCTTCGTAAAGTTCGAAGGTTCCCAAAATTTTAAACTACCGCTGCCTGCCAAACACGAGAGGGGGGTTGAGGGAAACTCGGTCTGGCGTGGTCGACAGCGGTAGCTTTAATTTGTCTTTTTGGCCGCCAGTTCTTTTTCGTATTCTTCAAATTTCTTGGTCTGGTATGCCTTGCTGCTGATGAATGTCAGGATGTTGACAAACTTGTCCTTCGGGATGTAGCCGGGAATGTAAGTCAATTTTTCCCCGGAGGAGGTCAAAAACCAGAGGGCCGGATACCCCTGCACGCCAAAGACCTCGCGTGCCAGGCGAGCATCCGTATACTCTTTGCCGTCATCCAGAACAAACCGCCGGCTGGATTCGGCGTTGGTTTTTACGGTGACGAAATGGCGGGCCAGAACAACTTTCACCGCGCTGTCCGAATAAACTTCCTTGTCCAGCTTTTTGCACCAGCCGCACCAGCTCGTGTAAAAATCGACGAAAATATTTTTGTTATCCAGCTTCCCTTTTTTCAGGCCATCTTCATAGTTGAGCCAGGTAATCTCGACCGGCCAAGCGGGCGCTTCCCCTTTCTTGGAAGCGGCGACCTTCTTGACGGAGCCGCCCTCCTTCTTCGGTTCCGGCCCGGAGGCCCCCAAAAGAAAGACTGCGGAAAGCAAAATTGTGGCGAAACGCACTCTACCTCCTTTGTCCAATCCCTTTAACCGCCTTACTTCGGAATACACCATACTTCCTCGCCGGTGTACGTATCTTCAACAACCGCAGTCATCTTCGGGTTCCCTTATATTTTACACTTTCCGGGACGAAAAGTCACTAATTAATTTCCATCCGCTTCGGGGCCACCCGGTCTCCTTTGCTTTATCGTCGACTCGCCGGGAGGGAAATTTGAGCCTCAACAAAGCACCTCCGATTCCGTCAGGCCGCCGTTTTCTTCCAAGTCGGACGACGGAGCCGGTTTTGAGGACCGGGCTGCTCGAACGAACCCATTCCTCTGGGCCCGTGAAACCGCTATTCTTTCCGCGCCGACAAACTGCCGAAGGTTTTCCAAAAGCTCCGGGGAGAGCTTCAGCCCCCCCCGGCGGGAATGAGTCAACAAGGTTTCATCGGAACCGACCACCCGCAGGTTCAGGACCGCCAGCCAGCTTCCAAATTCAAACAGAGGCAGGGTCCGTTCCAGAAGCGGTCGGTCGGTCACCCCTAAAGTAAGGGTCAAAACAAGGGGGGTGCGCAGGTAGGCTTCTTCTACGGTATGAATTTCGGAGGCGACCAGCTTCGGCTTTTCCCCCTCCTTGGTCGAGACCCGCCCGCGGGTGACCACCAACTTTTCCGGATGAAGGGAGGGACGGGAACGCTCATAGACGTCCGAAAAGACCACCAGCTCCGTCCGTCCCGTGATGTCTTCGATGCCGACAAAAGCCATCCGCTTCCCTTTTTTGTCCAGTTTGGTTTTGATATCCCCAATCATTCCGGAAAGAGTCACTTCCTCTCCATCCCGGAAGTTTTCCAGATTTCCAATCCGGGTGGTGGAGAACAAATCCAGTTCCAGCCGGTAGTTTTCCAGCGGGTTACCGGAGAAGTAAAATCCCAGCACCTCCTTTTCCCGGGTCAGGCGCATCCCCTCCGGCCATTCCGCCTCCGGCTCCGTCGCCGGCTCGCTAAGCCCGGCTTCAGCCCGCCCGCCAAAAAGAGAAGCCTGGCCGGACGCTTCAGCCAGCTGGACGTCCGCACCCCGGTCGAGCGACCGTTGAACGTTTTTGAAAAGCCGGCCCCGATTCGCATCCAGTTGGTCGAAGGCCCCGGCCAGAATCAGACTTTCTGCCATTCGGCGGTTCAAGGCGCGGGACTCCACCTTGCGTGCGAAATCGAAGACGGACCTGAACTCTCCTTTGAGCTGTCGGGCGGCGATGACGGCTTCCACCGCTCCTTCCCCGACGTTTTTGACGGCCCCCAGGCCGTAACGGATTTTTCCATCCTCGACTGTAAATGCGGAAAAACTCCGATTGACGTCCGGCGGCAAAACTTCAATCCCAAGCCGCCGGCTTTCTAAAATCAATTGCACAACTCGGTCGGTGTTCCCCATTTCGGAAGAAAGGGAGGCGGTCATAAAATAAACCGGCCAGTGGGCTTTCAAATATCCGGTCTGGTAGGCCAGACAGGCATAGCCGACCGAATGGGCTTTGTTAAAACCGTACCGTCCGAAGGTGACAATCTGTTCGAAAATCCGTTCGGCCTTCGGCCGGTCGATGTGACGGGTGACCGCGCCTTTGATGAACTCCTCCTTCTCTCCGGCCATCAATTCGGCGTCCTTTTTCCCCATCGCCTTTCGCAGAATATCGGCTTGGCCCAACGTATAACCGGCCAACTCCTTGGCGATTTCCAAAACCTGTTCCTGAAAGACGATGACGCCGTAGGTTTCTTTCAAGATTTTTTCCAGCTTGGGGTGCTCGTAGTGGACCTTTTTCCCTTTTTTTCGGTCGATGTATTCATCCACCATATAGGCGTCCAACGGGCCGGGGCGGTACAAAGCGTTCATCGCCGCCAAATCGGAGAGGGAGTCCGGTTTAAGCTTGCGCAAATAATCCCGCATACCGGCCGACTCGAACTGGAAAAGCCCGGTGGTTTCGCCGGAGGCGAAAAGCTCGAAGGTTTTGGAATCATCAAGGGGAATTTTGTCGACGTCAATTTCAACCCCCTCTTTCTCTTTCACCAACCGGACGGTGTCCTCAATTACGGTGAGGGTGCGCAGCCCCAAAAAATCCATTTTCAAAAGGCCGATATCTTCAATCCCCTTCATGTCGAACTGGGTCACCGTTTCATCCCGGTTGGTGCGATAGAGGGGAACATAATCGGTCAGATTGGAGGGGGCGATGACGACCCCGGCGGCGTGGACGGAGGCATGACGGGAAAGTCCCTCCAAGGTTTTGGAATATTCCATCAACTGGGCAATTTTAGGGTCGGCGGCAACCAGCCGCTTCAAATCCGGCTGAAGTTCCATTGCCCGCTCCAAAGTCATTTCGGTATCAAAAGGAATGAGCTTGGCAATCCGGTCCACTTCCGAATAGGGCAAGGACATTACCCGCCCGACATCCCGCACGACCGCGCGGGCGGCCATCGTTCCGAAGGTTATGATCTGGCTGACGTTATCCTGGCCGTATTTGTCGATTACATATTTAATAATTTTGTCCCTATCCCGGTCGGAAAAATCGATGTCGATATCCGGCATCGAGATTCGCTCTGGATTCAAGAATCGCTCGAACAAAAGTCCATATTTTATTGGGTCAATGCGGGTTATGCCAGTACAATAGGCTATTAAGCTTCCCCCTACGGAGCCCCTGCCGGGGCCGACCGAAATGTTGTTCCGAAGGGCGTAATCAACGAAATCCCGCACGATTAGAAAGTAACCGGAATACCCCATCTCCCGAATAACTTTCAGCTCGTATTCCAAGCGCTCCTTCACTTCCGGAGAAACCGGATGATAGCGTTCCTCCATCCCCTTCCGGGCCAGGTGTTCCAGGAATTGGTCGGTGGAGGCAAAACCGGGCGGGAGCGGAAAGCGAGGCAGGTGCAGTTTTCCCAATTCCAATTCAAGGTTGCAGACCTCGGCTATTCGCAGGGTGTTTTCAATTGATTCCGGCGCCCAGCCGAAAAGCTCTTTCATTTCCCGGTCGGATTTGAAATAAATCTGGTCGGTTTCGTATTTAAGCCGGTCGGTGTCGGAGATTACCTTTCCTGTCTGGATGCATAGAAGGGCGTCGTGGGCGGCGGCATCCGAGCGCCGCAGGTAATGGCAGTCGTTGGTAGCCACCAACCCGAGCCCCATTTCCTGTCCGATTTTTGACAGTTCTCCCCGAATTCGGTCTTCTTCCGTAATGCCGTGATCTTGCAACTCAACAAAAAAGTTTTCCTTGCCGAAAATATCGGCGTACTCTTTGGCCACTTCTCTTGCCTTCTTGAAGTCGCTGTTGCGCAGCTGGGCCGGCAGTTCGCCGTTGAGACAGGAAGAAAGGCAAATCAACCCGTCCGCGTGTTTTCGCAAAAGCTCTTTGTCCACCCGGGGACGATGATAGAAACCCTCCAAGTAACCGGCTGTTGAGAGTTTGACTAAATTGCGGTAGCCGTTGAGGTTTTTGGCCAGCAAAATCAAATGGTAGCCGGCGTCGGGGAACCCCCGCAGAGGCTCCTTTTTATGGCGGCTTTCCGGCGCCACGTACGCCTCGCAGCCGATAATCGGTTTGATGCCGTGTTTTTTGGCTGACTTGTAAAATTCGATGGCGCCGAAAAGATTGCCGTGGTCGGTCACAGCCAGAGCCGGCATCCCGTACTCCTTGGTCTTGGCCATCAAATCATCTATTTTTATCGCCCCGTCCAAAAGCGAGTAGGTGGTGTGGTTGTGCAGGTGAACGAAGTCCGCCAGGTGTTTCATTTTTTTCCATCCGATGGGCCGGCTGTTTTTCTCAATACCATAGCGGCAATGCCCGGTCGGGGGGTGAAATGGCAGAAATTCTCCAGTTTATCTTTTATGGAAGCCGGCATCCTTTCCGATTCGGCAAAGCCGAATTGCCGAAAATAATCCCGCAGGTTGGTGGTAATCCAGATTTCCCCCGGAGCTTTCTTGATAAGCGCTTCCACCATCTTTTTTCCGTAACCCAATTCTCGCCGGTCCGGGCGGACGCCGACGCTTCCCAGTTCGACGGCATCCGGATACGGCTTTAACCGGCCGAAGGCGACGACCTGACCCTCTTCCTCAATAACCAGAAATTGTTCAGGCGAAAGCTGTTCATAATCCAGGTCAAACTCCCCTATCATTCGGACGATATGGGGCATATCGTTTATGGTGGCGCTGCGCAATATCATTTTTTCGCTTTTAATCATAATACACCGCTTTCTTTTTCATACCCCCCAGCAGGGGAAAAAGCAGAAACCCGGCTACGAAGCCTCCCACGTGGGCGAACCAGGCCGTGCCGGAAGTGGCGGCGACGGTGAAGCTGGCGCCGGCGTTTAACAGTTGAATGATAAACCAGAATCCGAGAACAATCAATGCCGGTATGCGCACGACCTGAACGAAGAAACCGAGAAAAATTAGCGTGTAAACTCTGGCCCGCGGAAAGCGCAACAAATACCCCCCCAGAACCCCGGCAATGGCGCCGGAGGCGCCTACCAAAGGCACTCGGGAACTTGGGAAAAGGTAGGTGAAGCTCAAAGCGGCGACGACACCGACAAGTAAATAGAACAGGACAAAGCGAAAATGCCCCAACTGGTCTTCCACGTTGTCGCCGAAAATCCAGAGGTAAAGCATATTCCCCGCCAGGTGGAAAAATCCCCCGTGCATAAACATCGAGGAAAAAACGTTGCCAAAAGGCGGCACGTCCATTCCGGGGGTGAGCTCGACTTGATGGGTGAACTCGTACGGCACCAGCCCCCATTTCCAGATGGTCGCCTCAAACCCTGCAACGTTCAGCTTTTCCCAGAAGAAAATCAGTGCATTTATTACAATCAAAAGCACGGTGACCACCGGCAAGCGGGAGGATGGAATGTCATCCTTCAAAGGAAACATGGATTCATAATAACCGACCTCATATAATTGTCAAATGACCTTTGAGTTTACAGCCGCTAATTGCTTTCGTATTATTTTAAAGTATCTTTCTCCCCTTGAAACGAAAAACGAGGAGCATAGTATGACCGACCTGCGATATCCGATAGGCCCGTTCAAATTCGAAGGGAATGCAACCGAAACCGTTCGTCAATTGTGGATTGGGCAGATAGCCGCCGCGCCGGCGCTTTTGCGAAAAGCGGTGGCGGGGCTTTCCGAACAGCAACTCGACACCCCTTACCGCGAGGGGGGCTGGACGGTGCGGCAGGTGGCGCATCACGTGCCGGACAGCCACCTGAATGCCTACACCCGGTTCAAGCTTACCCTGACCGAAGAAGAACCGACTATCAAACCCTATAATGAAAAACTATGGGCGGAGCTCATGGACACGAAAAAAACCCCGATCGATATTTCGTTGAATCTGCTGGATTCCCTGCACATACGCTGGGTCAATCTTTTACGGTCACTCAAACCGGAAGATTTCAAGCGTACGTTGCAGCATCCGGAAAGCGGGATTATGACTCTCGAAAAACTCCTGGCCCTCTACGCCTGGCACGGCCGCCACCATACGGCGCATATCACCTCTCTAAGAGAACGGATGGGGTGGTAGTTCCCTTGACATTCGCACCGGAAGATATAAACTTCTCATTGTGACCCCGTCGACTTTCAGGAAAAAGCCCCGCTTGTATATACCTCAATAATCAAGGAGGATGCCGTGCCCACCGCAGGAACCGTCAGAAAAAGCCCGAGAGTAACTGCCCCGGCCGTTCAAGATGGAGCCGCTTCCATTGCGTCCGGTCAGCTTTCTTTCTTTGAAAACGTATGCGCCTACTTTGATAAAGCGGCGGCTTTCACCCGGCACCCCAAAGGGCTCTTGGACCAAATCAAGGAGTGCAACAGCGTCTATTCCTTCAAGTTCCCACTCCGCTCCGAGAAGGGATACCAAGTCATCTCCGGCTGGCGGGTGGAACACAGCCACCACAAGCTGCCCGTCAAGGGAGGGATTCGGTATTCGGAGGACGTGAACGAAGATGAGGTGAAGGCCCTGGCGGCTTTGATGACCTACAAGTGCGCCGTTGTAGACGTCCCCTTCGGAGGTGCCAAAGGTGGTGTGAAGATTAACCCAAAGAAACACACAGTTGAGGAATTGGAGCAAATTACCCGCCGGTACACGGCCGAATTGATAAAGAAAGACTTTATAGGCCCCGGGGTGGATGTTCCGGCGCCCGATTCCGGTACTGGCCCTCGGGAAATGGCCTGGATAGCCGACACCTACGCCGCTTTCAACCCGGGACAGACCGACGCTTTCGGTTGCGTGACCGGCAAGCCGGTCTCCCAGGGGGGAGTGCGGGGCCGGACGGAGGCGACCGGGCGGGGCATTTACTATGCCCTGCAGGAGGTCTGCAGCTATCCGGAAGATATGAAGAAACTGGGCTTTTCCGCCGGTTTGAAGGGAAAATCGGTGGTGGTGCAGGGGTTCGGAAACGTGGGGTATTACGCCGCCCTGTTTTGTCAGGAAGAGGGATGCCCCGTTATAGCCATTGCCGTGCCGGAAGGGGCCATCTACAACCCGAAGGGCTTGGACGTTGAGGCTGCCTTCCAGCACCGCAAGGAGACCGGCTCGATCTTGAACTTTCCCGGCGCCAAAAATCTGGCCAAAAGCACCGATGCCCTGGAATTGGATTGCGACATTCTAATCCCTTCCGCCTTGGAAAACCAGATTACCGAAGCCAACGCCCCGCGTATCAAAGCCAAAATAATTGCCGAAGGAGCCAACGGCCCCACCACCGCCGCGGCCGACGAGATTCTGGCGAAGAAAGGGGTGCTTGTCATCCCGGATATGTACGCCAACGCCGGCGGGGTCACGGTTTCCTATTTCGAGTGGCTGAAGAACCTTTCGCACGTCCGCTTTGGCCGGATGGGGAAACGGTTTGAAACCACGGCCTACGACCGGATTTTACGGGCGGTCGAAACCGCGACCGGCAAACGTTTTTCCGAACAGGAAAGGCGGGCCGTGGCGCACGGGGCCGACGAGATTGACCTGGTGAACTCCGGGCTGGAGGAAACGATGGCCGTGGCCTACAACCAGATTCGGGAGGTCTGGAAAAGCAATCCCAAGATTCCCGATTTGCGCACGGCCGCCTTCGTTTCGGCCATCGACAAAGTGGCGGCCTCCTACATGGAGCTGGGCATCTTTCCGTAGGGCTCGCCGTTTTTTCCAGCAAAGACGGTTGCAAAAAAGCGTTTTATTCGTATCTTTTACGCAAGCAGGAACAGGCCTTTGGGGTTCCTGCTTGACTGTTTAATTGTAGAAAGAGAAGGAGTAAAAATGCTGAAAACCATGCGCAAAAACACCAAGATTGTTTTGTGGCTCGTCATCGCCGCCTTCATCGGGACCATCGTATTCGCCTGGGGGATGCAGTACACCGCCTCGGAGCGGATGAGAAACTACGTGGCCAAAGTAAACGGCGAAAAAATATCCGCAGACGAATATCTCTTTTACTTCGACCGGATGGTCCGCCAGTGGGAATCGCAAAACCCCCAATCCGAACTCCCCGACGACCAGCGCGCCAAACTTCACTACGACGCCTGGCGGGAACTGCTGCGGAACGTGTTGATGGAGCAACAGGTAAAACAGTACGGATTGCGGGTGACCGACGGCGAGGTTTTGGAATTTTTGCAAAAGTACTACTACGCCGTTCCGGAACTCACGCAGCTCGAGGTTTTTCAAACCAACGGCCAGTTCGATTACAACAAATACATGACTATAATGAATTCCAAAGACCCCGCCGCCGGCCCGTTCTGGGCGCAAATCGAAGCCTTGGTGCGCCCCAAGATTCTGGAATTCAAGCTCTCCAACGCCGTCTTCTCGACGGCCCGGGTCTCCAACCAGGACGTGGTCAACCGGTACAAGGAGTTCAACGAATACTACAAGGTTAAAATCGTCCACGTCCGTTCCGACCAGTTCCGAACTCAAATTCCCGCCCCGACCGAGGAAGAACTGAAAACGGAGTTCGAAAAAAACAAGGAAAAATACCGCCAGCCTGAACGGGCCTTTATCAAGTTCGTCCATTTCAAAAAAGCCTCGGGCCTGGAGGATGAAGAGCGGGCCGAAGACAACGCGCTTAAAATACGAGAAGCGGTCAATAAGGCTGCCGATTCGGCCGCTTTCGCCGCGCTCGCCCGCCTGTATTCCGACGACCCCACGGCTCTTCAAAACGGCGGCGATTTGGGCTGGTTCGGGCGGGGGCAGATGGTGGCGGCCTTCGACTCGGCCGCCTTTGCCATGAAACCGGGCGAACTTTCCCAGCCGGTCCGAACCAGCTTCGGCTGGCATTTGATCAAGCTCTGGTCCAGGAAAAAGGGGAAAAACGGGGAACAGGTGCACGCCAGCCACATTTTGTTGAAAATTGAACCGAGCCGCGAAGGAACCGAGCAGCTGAAAACGATGGCCGAAAATTTTTCCCGGCGGGTCGGGGAAGGGGGATTCGAAAAAGTCGCCTCCGAAATGCAGCTGGTTATCGACTCCTCCAACATTTTTACCCGGGACGCCTCCATTGCCGGTGTGGGGCTTTTTACCGAAATCAACCAGTTCGTTTTTTCCAGCAAACCGGGTTCCACCTCCCCCGTTTACAACGTGCCGGGCTCCTTCGTCGTGGTGAAAGTGGAAAAACATTTTCCGGCCGGCATCCCCCGTTTCGATGAAGTGAAAAGTATGGTTCGGTCCGATTTTATCCGCCGCAAAACAATGAACCTTGCCCGCCAGAAAGCGGAGGGGATAGGCCAACTTTTGCAAAAGGGAACTTCCATCGATTCGGCCGCCGCCCGTTTCAATCAAACGGTGGAGACCGAGCATATTTGGGGCTGGGGGGCGTGGGTGCCGGGAATGGGGGATGCGCCCGCCTTTTTGGGGGCCGTCATCCGCGCCCATCAGCAAAAACAGCGCTTTATCCCCCCCGTGCCAACCGATATCGGTTACGTTTTGGGGGAACTGCTGCAGTACCTCCCTTATGACGCCGGCCGTTTTGCCGTAGCCAAGGATTCCACGGTCCAGTCCCTGTATCAAAAACGCAGAACGGATGCCATAAACGCCTGGATTGCCCAAGAGCAACGGGATGCGGATATAGAGGATTATAGAATGGAAGTCCTGGGAGCCAATTTTTGAAACGAAGCCGAAAAAAGCCGTCTTCGGCTAAAAATTTTTCTTGACAATTCCTCTTTCCACCTCATCTTACGGGCAGAGCAAAGAAGCATAAAATGGGGTGAATAGGTTTTTAGTTTCGGCCGGTCTTTTTCTCCTTGTCTCTACTCCTATAGCCTCTTCCCAACCCGACAGCATCTACGCTTTCTCTTCGGATGTGAAAATTACGGAGGCCGGGCAGTATGAGGGTTCTTCCTTCGGGTTTTTCAGTTCCGGCCAGCACTTCACCGCCTTCCGGGGGGACACGGTTTACGTAGCTTGGCAGGAAAGCCGGGATTTCACCTATATTTTCTTTGCCCGGTCGAACGATGGGGGTTTAACCTTTGGCCCAAACGTGGTCGCTGCTGGGGGTGTCAATCCCTCAATGCGGGTGGACAGTGCCGGGGTAATCTATCTGGCCTATCAAAATAGCGGGGACATCTTTTTCCGGAAGTCCACAGATGGCGGGACGACCTTCAGTGCAAGAGTCAAAGTTAACGACGACACCATTCCCCAGATTGGCCAGGAAGAACCGGCTATCGCTGTGAACAACAAAGGCCAGATTTTCATAGCTTGGATTGACAAAAGACTGTACCCCCAGTCAATTTTCATAGCCGCGAGCTATGACGGCGGCAACACGTTTACCGCAAACGTACAGGCCAGCGATTCAGGCTTTTATGCCTATTCTTGTGATATAGCTGCCGATGATTCGGGTCGAGTATATGTAGTATGGTCGGAGGCTGTGACAGCTCTTAATCTCCCCCTCCGGCTTGCCCGGAGCGATGATTCGGGGCAATCATTTTCTTACCGAACTACGGTGAGTGACCTGCCAGTTGACCCAGACCAAGTTTATGCTCTTTGGCCAAGTGCGGTCGTGGGGGATGGCGGTGTTCTTGGTGTAGCTTGGCAAGACCGTCGTTTCAATCAGTATACCCTCCACTTTTCTACAAGCAATGATTACGGCCAAGCCTTTTTTCCCAGCGTGCGAGTGGATGATGACCTTAATCTTACCAGCAGCACGGCACCGCAAACTCCCTCTTTAGTATGTAGAAATGACATTTTTTATGTGGTTTGGAGTGATGTAAGGATTCGCGCCAGCGACTCCCAGACGGTGGCTAATATATTCTTTTCTTACAGCTTGGATACCGGTAAGAGTTTTGTTCCCAATGTGGATGCCAACGCTGCCGACCCGAACCGTCCGTTTCGACTTATCCCAAGCCTGGCTGTGAATGAAACAGGAAAGGCGTTTGTATGCTGGGTGGATGACCGCTACGACCCGGTCTTTTCAGAAATCTATCAGATTTTCGGAACTACTGGAAAATACATCCAACTGTTGAAGGGGGATTTAAACCTAGATGAAATGCTATCAGCCGCGGATGTTGTGATGCTGGTGAACGCAACTTTTTCAAGGCAGCATTACCCCGCTCCTTTCCAAAACGCCGACGGCAACTGCGATGGAAAACTTAGCGGAGCGGATATTGTCCTGCTGCTGTATGCCGTCTTTGCAAATAATCCGTTTCCATGCTCGTAAACTCTAAAATCGAATAGAGGTCTTAAGAGCAAATTTTTAACCCAAGCAAAACCAAGAAAGCGCCCCGTTCGGAGCGCTTTCTTATTTCATAAAAAGCTCGGTCACTTCCTTTTTGGTATCCGCCTCCAAAACCCGGAAACGGTCGGGTGGCGTAAAGGTGTCCCGAATGACGTCAATATCCAGTTTCAAGTTTTTGGAAAGCAGGGCAATCCGGTTGCCGGCTCCGTCCGCGACCGCTTCCGCCAGATAGGGGTGGATGATAAGCTTGAAAGACCGGGTGGCCGAGCCGGCCTTCGCCCGCTTGAACCAGCGCTCGATTTTGGTGGCCAGCGTTTCCTTGGATAAAATCCGGCCAAAACCGCTGCAGGTCGGACAGGGGTCGGAAAAGGTGAAAATCAAGCTGGGTCGGACTCGCTCCCGGGTCATTTCGATAAGCCCGAACTCGGAAATGGGGCTGATGGCGTACTTGGAGCGGTCGCTGCGCATCGCCGAGCGGAACTCCTCGAAAAGCCGGCGGCGGTGCTCGCGGGAGGGCATGTCGATAAAATCCACGATGATGAGGCCGCCGATGTCCCGCAGCCGGATCTGGCGGGCGATTTCCTTGGCCGCTTCCATATTGGCCCGGAAAATGGTCTGTTCCTGGTTGTCCTTCCCCACAAATCGTCCGGTATTCACGTCGACGGTGACCAAGGCCTCGGTCTGGTCGATGACCAGATAGACCCCCCGCTTGAGCCAGATTTTCCGCTCCAGCATTTTGTCGATTTCCGGCTCGATGCCGTACAAGTCAAAGATCGGCACCGGTTCCGCGTAGAGAACGACTTTCGAACGCAGCTCCGGAGCAACTTCCTTCAAATACCGGATAATTTTACGGTATTCGTCCTTGTTGTCGCAGACCAGCCGGTCCACGTCGGAGGTGAACAGGTCGCGGATTACGCTGGTGGTGCTTCCGCTTTCTTTGTAAAGGAGCGCCGGCGCCTTGACCCGACGGGACAAGCGGCTGATTTTTTTCCAGAGGTGTGCCAGGCTTTTGAGGTCGGCGGAAAACTCTTTTTCATCCTTCCCTTCCCCTTCCGTGCGGATAATGGCGCCAAAACCGGACGGCAGATGCTTCAAGGCCACGTCTTTCAAACGCCGCTTTTCCGCCCAATTGGAAATCCGCTTGGAGACGCGCACGGCCCGGCCGCCCGGAATTAAAACCAAGAACCGGCCCGGCAGGGCCAGCTCGGTGGTCACCCGGGGGCCCTTCGTTCCGATTTGTTCCTTCACCACCTGGATGAGAACCTCGTCCCCTTTTTTCAAAATTTCCTCTATGGACGCCCGAAAGCGATGGCGCTCCGGGGCGGGGGCTTCTTCCTCCAGCTCCTCCAGCTCTTCATCGGCCTGGGAACCGTAGTGCCAGGCCAGGTCGGAAACGTGCAAAAAGGCCGATTTTTCCAGGCCAATATCCAGAAAGGCGGCCTGCATGCCCGGCAATATGGAATTGACTTTGGCCTTGTAGATGTCTCCGGCGATGCGTTCCCGGTCGGCCCGCTCCACCATCAGTTCCATCAGCCGCCCTTCTTCCAGAAGGGCGATGCGGGTCTCAAAATCGGAGGCGTTGATTACGATTTCTTTGGAAAGTTTCTCGGGGTGTTTCTTTGATTCCTTCTCCCTGGAAAACCAAACCAGCGGATTTTTTATCATACGGTCAGCTCAAAGGTTTTATCGGCCAGCTTTCGATGGCCGCGGGCAAACTCCGGCCCGGTTGATTTTTTTCTTCCTTCTAAGGAAAGCTCGACCAGCTCCACCGCTCCTTCCCCGCAGCAAACGGCCAATCCGGTTTTGTCGCTGAAATAACACCAGCTGCCCGGGGCGTTGGCGGTACTCTTTTCCAAATCGGCGGTCGAAAGAAGGACTCTGCTTCTGTAAATTTTAACGATAACTCCCCCTAATTTACCCCAGGTACCCGGTACGGGTGAAAAAGCCCGGATTTGGTTATGCACCTGCAGCGCGGAAAGGTCCCAACGAACAAAGCCATCTTCCTTTTTCAGTCTGGGAGCCGAACTAGCCCCGGCTTCCGACTGGGGAACCGGCATCAAACTTCCGACTTCCATCCCATTCAAGGTTTCCAAAAGAAGCTTTGCCCCTAAACGAGAAAGCTTTTCCGCCAATTCCCCGGCCGTTTCGTCCGGCCCGATGGGGCAGTCCCGCTGGGCCAGGATGGCTCCCGTGTCCAGCCGGTCGTCCAAAAGAAAAGTGGTGACTCCGGTCTTCCGTTCACCGTGGTAGATGGCCCAGTTGACCGGTGCCGCTCCCCGGTATTGGGGCAAAAGGGAAGCGTGCAGATTGACGCTCCCCCATCGAGGCAACGAATACACTTCTTTGGAAAGGTACCGAAAGGCCACCACCACTCCCACATCCGGCCCCCGGGCCCCCAGCCAACCCAGAAACGGAGGGTCTTTAAGTTTTTCCGGTGTTTGGACCTCCAGTCCAAGCTCCCGCGCCCGCCGTTCCACGGGGGACGGCGCTACTTTTAACCCGCGACCGGCCGGCTTTGGAAAGGCGGTGACCACGCCGACAATTTTATGTTCCGACGATACCAGCGCTTCCAGACTCGGAAGGGCGAATTCCGGCGTACCCATAAAAACCACCCTCACAGGGCAGCCGCTTTTCTCCTCATCTCCGCCAACTTCCCTTTCAGCAAATCCCGCTCCAAAGCGGTCAAGTGGTCGATGAACAAGACCCCGTTTAAGTGATCGGTTTCATGGCAGAAAACCCGGGCTGCCATATCCTCCGCCTCCAATTCCATTTTTTCTCCTTTCAGGTTCTGGCCCGCCAGCCTGATTTTTTTCGGCCGCCGCACTTCCGCATACACCCCTGGGATGGACAAACACCCCTCCTCCTCCACACTTTCCTCGGGGGAGCGAAAAACAATTTCGGGATTGACGACGGCGATTTTTTTCCCGGAAAGCTCAAAGCCGGCCATGTCGGCCACAAAAACTCGTTCCAAAACCCCCACCTGGTTCCCGGCCAGGCCGACGCCGTTGGCGGCTTCCATTGTTGCCATCATATCGGCCGCCAGGCGTGCCAATTTTTCGTCAAATACGGTGACCGTCCGGGCGCGCTCTCGTAAAATCGGGTCGCCGTATTTCCTGATTTCCAGAACCGTCACGACTCCAGTTTGCCGGCGATGGCCGTGCGCAAAAACTCGATTTTGGTGTCCTCCCCCACTTTCAAGACGATTTTGTTTTCCTTTTCGTCTATGCCCCAGATATGACCGATAATCCCGCTGGTGGTGACGACCCGGTCTCCCCGTTTCAAGGCGGACAGCATTTTTTGATGCTCCTTCTGCTTTTTCTGCTGGGGACGGATTAAAAAAAGATAGAAAATGGGGATGATTAAAAGCAGGGGCAAAATCTGCATAAAGAAATTCCCCCCGTTTTGGCTGGGCGGTCCGCCCATTAAAAGCAAGACTAACAAACCTCCTCCTCTCTGTAACGTTCCGTAAAGCTTTTCTTAAACGCCGCAAATTCATTCGTTTTGATTTTCTCCCGGATCACACGCAACAATTCCTGATAGAACCAGAGGTTGTGAAGGCTGGCCAGATGCATTGCCGTAATTTCCCGGACGTTGAACAGATGCCGGATGTAGGCCCGGCTATAGTTCCGGCAGGCCGGACATCCGCACCGTTCGTCAATGGGTTGAAAGTCATCCTTAAACCCGGCCCCCTTCAAGACCAATTTCCCTTCCCAGGAATAAACCGTCCCGTTGCGAGCATTGCGGGTCGGCAAGGCGCAATCGAAAAGGTCGATTCCCGCCTCGATTCCCAAAAGCAAATCTTCCGGCGTTCCCATCCCCATCAGGTAGCGCAGCCGGTCAGGCGGAAGATGTTCCAAGGAAGTGCCGACCGTTTCAAATGTTTCCCCCTTGGTTTCTCCCAGGGAAAGCCCGCCGAGGGCATAGCCGTCGAATTCCAGTTCCGAAAGCTCTTGGGCCGAACGTTTACGCCAAACCAGGCTGGTGGAGCCCTGAACGATTCCAAAAAGGTACTGCCTCTGTCCTAAGGGGGATACCCGGCCGCGCGACTTCCACCAGGACTTGGAGCGTTTGGCCCATTCGGTGGTCACCCGGACTGAACGGGCAATCAAAGCCTCCTCCGCCGGATAGGGAGGGCAAAAATCCAGGGGCATTATCAAATCCGAACCCAAGCCTTGCTGGATTTCCAATACCTTCTCCGGGGAAAAAAAATGTTGCGACCCATCCCAATGCGAGCGAAAGGCAACCCCTTCCTCCTGGTAATCGAAAAACTCCGACAAGCGGTAGGCCTGAAAGCCGCCGGAATCGGTCAGAATTGGACCTTCCCAGTTGATAAACCGGTGTAGTCCACCGGCTTCGCGGATGACCTCCACGCCCGGTTTCAAATAAAGATGGTAGCTGTTCGAAAGAACGATTTCTGTCCCCAGCGAGCGGACTTCCTCAAACAAAAGCGTTTTCACGCTCCCGGCCGTTGCCACCGGGGCGAAGGCGGGGGTCTGAAAATCCCCGTGCGTCGTTTTCATCCATCCGCTGCGGGCCGACGTTTTCCGGTCGACCGCCTCAACCAAAAATCCTGTGGTTTCACTCGCAACTGCCAAACTCACTTCAAACCTTTCTTTAACGCCTCTTCCAACTTCCGTACTCCCACCACTTCTATCTCAAACTTCCGGGCCATTGCCCGGACGTTGGTCAGGGGAACCAAAATCCGCTCGAAGCCCATCTTCAGGGCTTCGGCAACTCGCGCCTCGATTTGCCCCACACCCCGAATCTCCCCACCCAATCCAACCTCTCCGACTGCTGTGGACTTCGAGTCGAAGGGGACGTCCTCCAGGCTGGAGGCCAAGGCCAGAGCGAACCCCAAATCGCAGGCCGACTCTTCAATTTTTACTCCGCCGGCGACGTTTACGAAAACGTCCTTCGTCCCGAAGGAAAATCCCAGCCGTTTTTCCAAAACGGCCAGAATCAAAGCCAAACGGCGGGGGTCAAACCCTCCCACCACCCGCTGGGGCGTGCCCCAAGGAGTGGGGGTAACCAGAGCCTGCACTTCCAAAAGCAGCGGCCGGTTACCATCCAAGGCCGCCACCACAACCGACCCGGAGGAGGCCCCGGAACGCTCCCCCAAGAAGAAACCGGAAGGGTTTTCCACCTCCACCAACCCCTTTTCGGTCATTTGAAATATACCGATTTCCGCCGTCGAACCAAAGCGGTTTTTCACCCCCCGCAGGATGCGGTAAAAATGGTTTTTCTCCCCTTCAAAGTATAAAACCGTATCCACCATATGTTCCAGAACCTTCGGCCCGGCCAGAAAACCGTCTTTGGTGACGTGCCCGACCAGAAAGAGAATCTCGCCGGAGGTTTTGACCCGTTCCACCAGGACCTGGGTCGCCTCCCGCAGCTGCCCGACCGAGCCGGGCGGAGAAAAAAGCTGACCGGAGGAGATGGTCTGGATGGAGTCGAAAATCAGAATCCCGGCCTTGATTTTCTTTAACTGTTCCAGGATGACTTCGAGACGGGTTTCAGCCAGAAACCAAATTCCTTCCTGATGTATCTCGAGGCGTTGCGCACGTGACTTTAGCTGCAAGAGCGATTCCTCCCCCGAAACATACAACACGGTTGCCCCCTGACGGGCCAGCCGGCCCGCCGCCTGCAAGAGCAAAGTCGATTTGCCGATTCCCGGGTCCCCCCCGACTAAGATAGCCGAGCCTTCGACCGCCCCACCCCCCAAGACCCGGTCAAATTCCGCTATCCCGACCGGAACTCGGCCGGTTTCCTCAAAAGCGACGGCCTGCAAGGCGGTTGGTTCCTGAAAAGTGGCCGATGGCTTGGCCGTTTTACGTTCGACCCGTTCCTCGACGAAGGTGTTCCAGCCCCCGCAGGAAGGGCAGCGCCCCAGCCAGCGCGGCTCGACGGCGCCGCAATTCTGGCAAACGTAGGCGGTTTTGGTTTTAAGCGCCGGCATCAAACCACCTGTATCGGCCCGACCGAGGTGCCGGTGATAAACTGCTGTACCACCGGGTCTTTCGTGTCGCGGGTTTCTTCCGGCGAGGCGTCCCAGATGATTTTCCCCTTAAAAAGCATGCAGATCCGGTCGGCGATTTTGAAGGCCGAGGCCATATCGTGCGTAACCACGACGGCGGTATTTCCCAGCCGCTTGCGCAGGTCCAAAATAAGCTCGTTGATGACGTCCGCCATAATCGGGTCCAGGCCGGTGGTCGGCTCATCGTAGAGCATCACCTCCGGCTCGGCCACCAAAGCCCGGGCTAAAGCCACCCGTTTGCGCATCCCGCCCGAAAGTTCGGCCGGCTTTTGATTGTCAACGCCGGAAAGCCCGACCAACGCCAGTTTTTCGCGGACAATTTCAAGTACTTCCTCCTCCTTCAAGTCGGTGTGTTCGCGCAGAGGCAGACCGACGTTTTCCACCACGGTAAGGGAATCGAAAAGCGCCCCGCTTTGGAATACCATTCCGAATTTTTTGCGCAAAAGATACAGCTCCTCCCCCCGGACGGAGCTGACGTCCGTGCCGTCAACCAGAATACTTCCCTCGTCCGGTTCCAAAAGGCCGATGATATGTTTCAAAAGAACCGACTTCCCCGTGCCGGAGCCGCCGATGATGACCGCCGTTTCCCCCTCCCGCACGGTCAAATTGATTCCATCCAGCACCCGCTTGCGGCCGAAACTTTTGTGCAAATCGACGATTTCTATCAAACGGTATCCTAAATCGAGAAAAGCAAAGTCGCAACCACGTAATCGGAGACTAAAATCAAAACCGAAGCCCAGACCACCGCCCGGGTCGTTGACTGCCCGACCCCTTCGGCCCCCCCCTCGGCCGAGAGCCCATGATAGCAGCCGACCAAAGAAATAATAAGGCCGAAGACGGCCGCCTTGACCAGGCCGGACATCAGGTCGGAAACGTGGAAGAAAAGCTTCACGCCATTCAAAAAAATCTCGCCCGGCAATCCGACAAAGAAAACCGCCACCGCCATCGCCCCCATAATGGCGATGAAATCGGCAAACACCGTGAGCACGGGAAGCATGACGACCGAGGCGGCCACCCGGGGGAAGACAAGGTAGGAAACGGGGCTTATTCCCATCGCCTCGAGCGCATCCACCTGCTCGGTCACCTTCATCGTGCCGATTTCCGCCGCTATCGCCGCCCCGACCCGGCCCGCGACCACCAGGGCGGTCAGAACCGGCGCCAGCTCGATGACAATCGCCTTCCCCACCGCCGTCCCGAGGTAGCGTAAGGGGATGTATCCTTTGAACTGGTAGGCCGCCTGCCAGGCGGAAACGCCGCCGGTAAAAACGGAGGTAATGACGATGAGCGGCAGCGAGCGCACCCCGACGAAAAGCATCTGGTCAAACCAGAGGCCAACTCGCTTGCGTATTTCGGCGAGCGCGACGACCGTTTGGCCCAGCAAAATAAAAACGGCGCCGGTATGGCTGAAAAACCGGACTACTTTTCCGCCGACGTACTCTAATTCAATCGTCCGGGGCACTTGCCACCTCATCCGATGTCAAGAAATGCGGGGCGGGGATTGCAACGGCGCGAGTGAATCGAAGCGGTACGGGCGCCATCAAAAGGGGGCCGGCCCGCCGCCCGAAGGAACCGCTTCCGGTAGGGTGGCCATATTTTCAAAGCGGGCGTATTCTTTAATGAAGGTCAGCCTCACCGTGCCGGTGGGGCCGTTGCGCTGCTTGGCGACGATGACTTCAGCCACCCCTTCCAGCGAACGACCCTCCTTGTCCCTTTCCATCTTGTACATCTCCGGCCGGTAGATGAAAGCCACCACATCGGCATCCTGCTCGATGGCCCCGGACTCGCGCAGGTCGGCTAGAACCGGCCGGCGGTCGCCTCCGCGTATTTCCACTTGACGGGAAAGCTGCGACAGGGCGACAACCGGTATATCAAGCTCCTTGGCCAGTCCTTTCAGCGAACGGGAAATAATGGAAATTTCCTGTTGGCGCGACTCGGCACCGCGAGGACCATGCATCAGTTGCATGTAGTCGATAACCAGAAGCCCGATTTGATGCTGGGACATCAGCCGGCGGGCCTTGGCCCGCATTTCGAGAACCCCGATGTTGGGGGAATCGTCCACAAAAATTTTGGCTTCCGAAAGGGGGCCGACGGCGATTCCCAAATTTGTCCATTCCGCATTGGCCAGCCGCCCGGTCCGCATCCGGTGCCAGGAGACCCGCGCCCGGCTGCAGAGCATCCGCTGGGCAACCTGCTGTTTGGACATTTCCAAAGAAAAAATTGCCACCGGAGTTGGCTGGGTCGCGTGCAAGGCGGCATGCTCGCAAAGCGTCAAAACAAAAGCGGTCTTCCCCATGGAAGGCCGTCCCGCCACCACAACCAAATCGGAAGGCTGCAGGCCGCCGGTCAAGGCGTCCATCTCCGGGAAACCGGTCTCCAAGCCGGTGATGGCCCCTTCCTGGCGATGGTACTCTTCGATGGACTCGAAGGTATGCGGCAGAATGGAGCCCAATTCCACAAACCCCTGTTTCATCCGTACTTCCGAGATGGCAAAAATTCTTGATTCCGCCCGGTCCAAGAGGTCATCCACTTCGGCTGTCGGGTCGTAGCAGGAGGAAACGACTTGCGTTCCGGTTTCAATCAGCTGCCGCAGAGTGGCTTTCTCCAAAACAATTCGGGAATGGTATTCCACGTTGGCCGAGGTGGCCACCCCCTCGGCCAGCGAAACCAAATAGAGCCTTCCGCCCACTTCTTCCAGCTCGCCCGATTTTGCCAAGGCGTCCGAAAGCGTGGTCAAATCGACCGGTTCGTTGGCATCGTAGAGCTTAACCATCCTCCAAAAAATCTTTTGATGCGCGGGCCGGTAAAAGGCGGTCTCGTCTATCATTTCAAGAGTCCGCCCGATGGCTTCTTTGTCCAGAAGCATCGCTCCCAAAACCGCCCGTTCCGCCTCTAAATTGCTGGGCGGAATTCGCTCAGCTGTTTCCGCTTCGGTTCCAAATCTGGCCCGTTCGACCATTACTTCAACTCCATTCCATCATATGCACGGCGCAAAGTTTTCATATCCTCCCAGACGTCCTTTTTGTATTCAGCAAAGCGCAAAAGGGCGGCCGGGTGGTAGGTGACCATCACTTTGATGCCGTTAAAGTCGTGAAAGGCGCCGCGCAGCCGCCCCAGCGCCAGCTTGGTTTCCAAAAGCTGCATCGCGGCAATGCGGCCCAGACAGACGATAAATTTGGGGTTAATCAAACGAATCTGTTCCAACAGATAGGGGGAGCAGGTGTCCATTTCCTCCGGCTGGGGGTCGCGATTCTCCGGCGGACGGCATTTCAGAACATTGGCGATGTAAACCTCTTCGCGGGCAAAACCGGTCGCTTCGAGGATTTTGTCCAGCAATTTTCCAGCCCGACCGACGAACGGTTCCCCCTGCAAGTCCTCGTCCCGGCCCGGAGCTTCGCCGATAAACATAATGTCGGCTTTGGGATTCCCCACGCCGAAGACGAACTTGGTGCGGGTGTGACCCAGAGGACAGCGGACGCAATCTTTGATTTCGTGATAAAAAGACTCCAATGTCCGGTTGGGGTCCGGCCGTACCGGGTTATCTCTCAAACCGGCCGAAGCGCCGCCAAAAAGCGTTTCCTGCTTCACAACCGGCTGCGACAACGCAAGCGGTTTTGCAACCGGCTCTTCAGCCCGCACAACAAGCTTACCGACCCCCAGTTCCATTCTTTGGGCCAGGTATTTTTTCAGCTTTTCCCGCGAGCTCACAAAAGTTTCGCCAGTTTTCTTAAAATCACGCGGGCCACTTCATCCTTGGAGGCCAAGGGAACCTCTTCTTTTTTGCCGGAAGGAAAAAACAAAGTCACCCGGTTAGTGTCCACGTCAAAGCCGGCGTCGGGCTCGTCGGCTCGGTTGAGAACCAGCATATCGAGATTCTTCTCCTCCAGCTTCTTTTTCCCGTTCCCCAACCCGCCCCCGGCTTCGAGGGCAAAACCGACCAGCTTTTGTTTTTTCTTCGATTTTCCCAGACCCGCAAGAATATCCGGGTTGGGTACCAGCTCCAAAGTCAGGTGCTCTTTGCGCCTGATTTTTTCCCGGCTGACCTTTTCCGCCCGGAAGTCGGAAACCGCCGCCGCCATTATCACGGCGTCGCTTTTGGCGTAAAGCTCCAATAACTTCTTCTGCATCTCCTCCGCCGTTAAAACAAGGAAATTGTCGGTATTTTGCGGCGGTTCCACGGACATTCTCCCGTGAACAAAGCTGACTTGGGCTCCCATACGGGCCGCCGCCCGGGCCAAAGCCGCCCCCATTTTTCCGGACGAACGGTTGGAGAGATACCGCACCGGGTCAATTGCTTCCTCCGTCCGTCCCCCGGTGACGACGATTCGTTTCCCTTTCAAAAGCTCCCGTTCGGAAAAAATCTCCTCGATTCTCTTGACAATCGTATCCGGCTCGCTCATCCGCCCCATTCCTTCCCCTTCCGAAGCGGTCGCCAGCTTCCCCTCCTCCGGCCCGATAAATTCATACCCGAGCTTTTCCAGCTTGGCGCAATTTTCCTGGACTTGAGAATGAAACCACATTTCAGTATTCATTGCCGGAGCCAAAAGAACCGTGCTTGTGGCGACTAAAAGGACGTTGCACAACAGATCCGGCGCCAGGCCGTTGGCCACCCGGCCGATGAAATCGGCCGTGGCCGGGGCGACCACAATCAAGTCCGGCCAGCGGGCCAGCTCGATGTGATGGGTGGAGGCAAATTGCCGGGGGAAAAGCTCGGAGGAAACCGGGTTGCCGGAAAGGGTTTCCAACACGAGCGGGGTGACGAAATTTCCGGCCGCCTCCGTCATCACCACCCGCACAGATGCCTTCTTTTCAACCAACTGGCGAACCAGAAAGGGGGTTTTGTAGGCGGCTATCCCGCCGGTCGCCCCGACCAAAATTTTCCTATCCGCCAGCATCAGTGGACCCCCCCCGCCTCCTGCAGTTTGGACGCGGGGTCAATTGGGTATCCCATTATCCGCTCGGCCGGCGAAAAGATTAAAATTGAAACCAGCCACTCCAGGTTTTTTCTGTCGACCGGAACCTTCCCCGCCCAGCCCACCTTTTCCAGCAACAGCTCCAAACGGTCGGGAATCAGAATTCCCAGCGCGTAATGACGGACCAAAGCAGCGAAGGCATCCGGCGTGAACAAGGCCATCTCGGCCTCGGAGAAGATGCGTACGGAAGCCGAGGAAACCCGCCTCTCCCCCCCGGAACCGAAACGCTCCAAAATCCAGCTCAAAGCGGTCCCCACCTCCCGGTCGGAAAAGCCCATTTTCCCCAACTGGGCCGACCAGAAGGAGAGTTCTTTTTCGTACTCCTTGCCGCTATCTTTGGCGGGGCGGGCCTTTTCAGCCAAAAAGGCGACCGCCTCCAAAAGCCTCTCTTCGCTCATACCTTTTTATAAGGTAAAACTTTGAAACGGTTTTGCCAAGCTTAATGCCGGAAATGGCGGTGGCTGGAGAAAACCAGACTGATGCCAGCCCGGTCCGCCGCCGCTATCACCTCGGCATCTTTCTTCGAGCCGGAAGGGGCCAGAATTGCTGCTACTCCGCCAGCGGCCGCTTTCTCCACTCCGTCCGGCATGGGAAAAAAGGCATCCGACGCCAAAACCGAACCGTTTGCCCGTTCCCCCGCTTTATACAGGGCCAGCCAGACGGCATCCACGCGCGAGGCGATTCCGCCGGCTATCCCGACCGTCTTTTTCCCGCGCGTCAGAACAATGGCGTTGGAGTGGGTATGCTTGGCGATTTTTTCCGCAGAAAGCAGGCTTTCGATTTCGGCCTCCGACGGCCTTTTTTTTGAAACCACCCGCAGGCTCTGTTGTTCTGAGACGATGTCATCAATGCTTTCGGCCAGAAACCCTCCTTCAAGGTGAAACAGCCGGAAGCCGCCGCGACGGCCTTTCCAGTTCCGGCAGGCCACAACCCGGCGATTTTTCTTTTCCTTCAAAAGCTCCAGCGCCTCCGGCTCAAAAGCCGGTGCCAGGACGCACTCCAAAAAAGCCGATTCGTTCAAAACCTTCGCCGTGTCCAAATCGATTTTTTGGTTCAAGCCGGCGATTCCGCCGTAGGCGGAAAGGGGGTCGCAGGCATAGGCATCCCGATACGCCTCGGCCAAGGTTTTTCCGGCCGCTGCGCCGCAGGGGTTGGTATGCTTGAGAATGCAGGCAAAAGGCTCCTCAAATTCCAAAGTCAGTTTGTAGGCGGCGTTCAAATCCCGCAGGTTGTTGTAGGAAAGCTCCTTCCCGCCCAGAATCTCAAAGCTGTCGGCCCCCCACCCTTCACCGGAGGAATACCAGGCCCCCTTTTGATGGGGATTTTCCCCGTAGCGAAGTTCCTGTTTTTTTAAAAGCTCCAATCGTATGCTTTCCGGCAGTCCCTCTCCAATCCCCCCCGGCTCTTCCGCCAGGTATCGGTTGATTGAGCGGTCGTAACGGGAGGTTAACGCAAAAACCTTCCCCGCGCATTTTCTTCGGAACCCAAGGGTCGTAGCCCCTCCGTTCGCCCGCAATTCTTTGCCAAGGAGTTCGTAATCCTCGGGACTGGTGACAGCCGTTACGGTCTCAAAGTTTTTCGCCGCCGCCCGCAAAAGCGCGGGGCCGCCGATGTCGATATTTTCTATCGCATCCTCTTCCGACACCCCCTGCTTTTGTATGGCGGCCTCAAACGGGTACAGGTTCACCACCACCAAGTCGATGTTTTCCCAGCCCTGTTTTTTCATCGTGGCCTGATGTTTCTCCTCCGAGCGGCGCGAGAGAATCCCGGCGAAAAGTTTTGGGTGCAGGGTCTTCACCCGGCCGTCCAGAATTTCGTCCGAACCGGTGTAGGCCGCCACGGACTCCACCCAAACGCCGAGTTTTCCCAAAACCTCGAGAGTTTTCCCGGTCGAAAGAACGGCGACGGCGTGGCGCTTCAAAATTTCAGCCAAGACCTCCAGCCCGGACTTGTCGTAAACGGAAACCACAGCCCGCCGGACTGGAACCAAATCGGTCATTTTTTCTTCCTCCGTCAGAACTTCTTGAACCGCGATCAAAAATCCTGGCCGGTCAGGAGCCGATAGGCTTCGAGATATTTTTCGCGTGTCTTCAAAATCACCTCCTCCGGCAAATGGGGGGCCGGCGGTTTTTTGTCCCATTTCATCGACTCGAGATAATTGCGGAGAAACTGCTTGTCGAAGCCGTCTTGGGCCTCCCCCAGCCGGTATTGGGAAGCCAGCCAGAAACGGGAGGAATCGGGTGAAAGCACCTCGTCAATCAGGGAGAGTTGGTCTCCGGTAAAACCAAACTCAAACTTGGTATCGACCAAAATGATGCCGCGTGAGAAGGCATAATCCGAAGCCCGGTGGAAAATGGCCAGCGAAATGCTCCGCAGCTTGTCGACGGTTTCCGCACCAAACCTTTTCTTTGCTTCGCTGACCGAGATGTTCTGGTCGTGGCCGGTATCCTCCTTGGTGGCGGGCGTAAAAATCGGCTCCGGCAGTTTCTGCGATTCCAGCAGGTTTCCTGGAAAGTCGTAATCGTACAGGTGAACCGGCTGGCCCCCGTCTCGGCGGGCGGCTCTGTACTCTTTCCAGAGCGACCCGGCAATGTAGCCCCGCACCACGCATTCGAGGTCAATCCGCCGGGCTTTCTTGACCAAAAGCGACCGCCCCTCCAGCTGGTCGCGATGTTTTTGCAACTCCTTCGGGAAATCACGAACCCGCTGGGCAACCAGATGGTTGGGAACGACCCCTCTAAGAAGCTCAAACCAGAAAACAGAAAGCGCCGTCAAAATTTTCCCCTTGTCCGGAATTCCTTCCGGCATCACCACGTCGAAGGCCGAAACCCGATCGGTCGCAACCAGCAAAAGATGTTCTCCCAAATCATAGATATCCCGCACTTTGCCGCGCCGGAAAAGCGGGATATCGGATAGGTTCGTTTTTAACAAGGCCATAGCCGTATCCGTTATGTCTGCCATATTGCTAATATGGCCAAAAAATCTTTTTCCGCAAGCTTATCTCCCTTTATACTGGTAACAGGGGTATATATAAAAGGTGGTGACGTATCCCCGCCCGCTTTTCGCCACCAGAGAATCCGGCGGTTCGACTTGCGAAAAGAAATTTGCAAGCACGGCCGAAGCGTTTTTCAATTGGTATCGACGGTCAATCACGAAGATAAAATTTTTTCCCAAAACCTCTCGCTCCTTGAACCAAAAATCATATTGCAGCCCCGGCCGGCCGACGAGCGTGTTGGAGTATGTTTCCGGCTGGCCGGAAAGGTAAAAGGCCAGTCCGGAAGCGGCTTTATATTCATATCCGGCAACCAGCCATTCCCCCATCCGTGAGCCTTTCATTCGCTCGACTTTTTCGGCCAGCTCTTTCCACCCCGCCAAACTATTGCCCGACCAGTTTACTGCAAACGGCTGGTAAAAAAGCAGAAAGGTTGAAAGCACGGTCACCGCGGCCGAGCTGACCAAACTGGTCTTGAACCAAAGCCGGAGTTTCTGATGGGAAGCGAGAAGGATGGCCAATGCGGTTGCACATAAATAGCCCGGCCAAAGCCAGTTCAATTTCACCCAGTAGAAAAAGGAAAGGAGAGTAAAGATTGAGAAAAAAGGGAGCGCAAAGCTGGTTAGGAACAGAAAGGACCGATTCGACCCCTTCAGCCCCTCTCGAAAACCAACCCATAGCGCCCGCCAGTTTACCAGCCACAGAATCGGAGAGACCGTTATGATTTGGGTTATCAAATAGCGGCCAAAATCATTAAAATGGAACCCGGATAGCTCTCCGGCCCGCCGGGTGGACTGGAAAAGAAACGAGGCCCAACCGTTTTGGGTGTTCCAGATGACCACCGGAGAGAAAATCAATGCACAAAGCAGAATAGAAAACCAAAAATTACGGGAACATAGAAAATGCCAGCTCCTGGTCAGGAGCACATACGTCCCCAAGCCGGCAAAAATTATAACGGCCGTGTATTTGGATAAGAGGGCCAGCCCGGTTGCCGCCCCGAAGCCGTACCAGGCCTTTTCATCCCCTTCAATGGCCGCCTGATGGCCGGCGAACAGCACCAGTGAGAAAAAAAACAAAAGCGGGGAGTCGGGGAGCATCTGCGAACCCCCGATAAAGAAAAAAGGGGACAAAAGCAGAGGCAGAAACTCTTCGAGCCGGGACCCAAACAGCTTGCGGACAAATAAATGGAGGGCGAGAAAAGTTCCAAAAGAATACAAAAGCGCCGGAAGCCGGATGCCAAAAACGGAGTCTCCAAAAGCAAATGTGGAAAGGGCAATCGACCAAGCCACCAGCGGTGGATGGTCAAAGTAGCTCAAAGCCGGATGGCGGGAATAGTTCCAATAGTAGGCCTCTTGGGGTGAAAGCGGCAAAAGAAGAGCCAGAACAAAACGAACCGTAAATAAACCGAAAACCAAAACCCAGATTTTCTTATTCAAGCTTGAAGCTCATACCCGTTCCAAACGAGAATACCCAGTCTCCCCGGCCAAAAGGCCGCGCCCAGTCGAAGCGAAGCACTTTGAACTGCGAGGAGCGGAGCAGCCCGACCCGGAGTCCGATGCCCCAATTACTTTTGAGCTTGCCCGACCGAAAATCTTCCCCGGTTTTCCAGGCCTCGCCCAAGTCCGCAAAAAGCGCCCCGCCCAACCCGAATAAAGAAAAAAAGCGGGGTCCGAAGATTCGTTGCTCCATCGTCCCCAAAACCATCCGGCTGCCGGAAAAACTCCGGGCTTCATACCCCCGCAGCCCGCTTTCCCCCCCCAAAAGAAACTGGCCAAAGCGGGAAAGGCCGTTTATGGCCGACAGGTCGAACCGCAGGGCCGCCGTTTGATGCGTCCCCCAGCGCCAGTAATAGCGGACCCCCCCCTGCCAAAAAGTTCCTTCCCAACCATCCGGGAGAAAAGTGGTCCGGTTTCCGGCCGAAAACCGTAAAAAATGCCTTCCGGCCTTGCAGGTTGTGCCGACCGACAGGGCCAACTCCTGTCGGGTAAGCGAGGAGCCCAGAAACTTCGGAGCCAGAACGTATTCGAGGGAAAACGTTTCCCCCCGGCGAACATCTTCCACGATTCCGAAATTATCCAGATGGCTTTCTTCCCAATACCGATTGGCATACCAGGTTACTCCGGTGGAAAAGGCGTGAACTCGTTCCTCTGGGAGTATGTAACCGTACCGAATTCGGGCGTCGGCAACATCTGCTAATTTCGCTTCAAACCTGTTTTGGGTTATCAAATACCCGACATTGACGTTGGTTTTGAAACTCCTTCCCCAAGAGCGCAGAAGGGACATTCCCGCCTCCCTCGTAGTCTGCCGGAAAGAAAAGAGCTCTTCCCCGGCGTCAAAAAAACGGAGCGGCCCGCTAAAGGAAAAAAGCCGCACGTTGGCCCCCCATCTGTCCTTTGAAGAGTAAAGGGGACGGCCGGCTTCAACTGAATAATACTCCCCATCCGAACGGCTTTCCCCAACAACCCACAACGAGACGGGTTTGGAGAAAATCCGCCGCTCATAAAGGGAGCCCCGACGTCCAACCTGCAAATCACTCTCTTCGTAGAGCAGCTCCAACTGCTGCCCCCATCCCAAAAGATTTTTCTCCTCCAGTCCAAGCGAGAATTCGTAGGCCCCGCCCCCTCCGCCGAATGAAAAAGTTCCTTCCGTGCTCCACTGGTCGGTCGTTTCGACCAAAAGGTCGACGGCCGAATCGGAAACGTAATGAGAGGTCACTGAAACGGAACCAAAAAGTCCAAGGCTTCGCAAGTTCCGCTCCGTTTCCTTTGCCAAAGACGAATCGTAGGTCTCTTCCGGTTGGAGCAAAAGCTCCCTTTGGACGACCGCTTCCTTCGTGCGCATATGCAACCGATTGGCCCAACGGAAGAGCCAAAAATCTTCCTGTTCCCTGGAGAAAACGCTTTGCCGGTCGATGACGACGGCCCGGATTTTTGGGGCCGTCCCCCCCAAAGAATCGGCCCGGGCGCTTCCCAACAAAAGCAGGCTACCCGCGAGCCAGCTTTTCCAGAACCTGCGCGATGGCTTGGGGGTAGATTTCGTATTCAATCTGGTGAACTCGCCGGGCCAAAGTTACGGGCGTATCCTCGGGCAAAACCGGCACTTTTTTTTGCAAAATGATGGAACCATGATCGTATTGCTCGTCCACGTAATGAACGGTGGCCCCGCTTTCTTTTTCCTTGGCCGCCAGAACCGCTTCGTGAACCTTTTGACCGTACAACCCCCGGCCGCCGAATCTCGGCAAAAGCGCTGGATGGATGTTTACGATTCTTCCCCGGTAGGCCCGCACCACTTCATCCGGGACTTTTGTCAAAAAGCCGGCCAGACAGATTAAATCTACCCGATATTTTTTGAGCAGTTCCAAAAGCGCCCGGGCATACGCGCCTTCGCTTCCGCAGTTTTTTGAGGAGACGATTTCGGATGGCAGGGAATGTTTCTCCGCCCGCTGGAGGGCCAAAATCCCGGGCCGGTCGGAGACGACCAGAACCACCGAAGCCGGAATTTCCTTATTCCGACAGGCTTGAATAATCCGTTCGAGATTGGAGCCCGACCCGGAAACCCAGACGGAAAGCCTACTCTCCAAGATGCTTTTTCACCAGGGTAGAAACCAGCTTGGGATTGGCCTTTCCCCCGCTTTTTTTGACCGTTTCCCCCACAAAAAACCCCAAAAGCTGTTTTTTCCCCGCCTTGTAACTTTCCCTCTGTTTGGGAAAAGCGCTAATGACTTCCCGCACCCAGCCGTCCAATACGGCTTCGTCCGATTCCTGAACCAACCCTTTTTGGGCCACCACCGCTTCGACGGTCTTTCCGGTTTCCACCATTGCCGCCAGCACTTCCTTGGCCATGGTGTTGGAAAGAGAGCTGGAATCCAGCTTTTTCAAAAGCGCCGCCAATTCGGCCGCCGGCACCTTCAGGTCATCAATGAATATCTTTTTCTCCTTCAGAAAACGGAACACCTCAACGTTTATCCAGTTCGCCACCATCTTGGGGTTGGGATAAAGCCCGACGGCGGTCTCGTAATAATCCGCTATGGCCCGTTCGGAGGTGAGAAGCGAGGCGTCGTAATCGGAAAGCGAAAAGACCTCGATAAACCGCCTCCGGCGCGCCTCCGGCAGCTCCGGCAGGCCCTTGCGCACGGACTCCAGCCAATCCATCGAGACTTCGAGGGGCAAAAGGTCCGGCTCCGGGAAATAGCGGTAATCGTCCGAAAACTCCTTGGCCCGCATCGGGGCCACCGCTTGCCGGTCCTCATCCCAGAGCAGGGTCTCCTGAACGACTTTGCCGCCGGAATCGATTATTTTGATTTGCCGGGCAATCTCAACTTCAAGCGCCTTTTGAACCGCCCGGAAGGAGTTCATATTTTTCAATTCGGTCTTGGTGCCAAATTCTTTTTGGCCCTTCGGGCGGACGGAAACGTTGGCATCGCAGCGCAGCTTCCCCTTTTCCATATCCGCCCTGCTCACCTCCGTGTACTGCAAAATTTGCTTGAGCGCAACGAGGTACGCATACGCTTCCTCCGGCGAGCGGATTTCCGGCTCGGAAACGATTTCAATCAAAGGCACCCCGCAGCGGTTCACGTCCACCAACGAGTACTCGATGGCCCGCCCTTCGGGATGGAACGACTTCCCGGCATCCTCTTCGAGATGAATCCGGGTTATTCCTACCCGCTTTGCTAGGCCATCCAAATGAACGGTGACCGACCCGCCCGTCCCCAAGGGCCTTTCGTATTGGGAAATTTGATATCCCTTGGGCAAATCGGGATAGAAGTAGTTTTTGCGGGCAAAAATGCTTTTCGGTTGGACCTGCCCGCCCACGGCCAAAATCGACCGAAGGGCCAGCTCGACGGCCCGTTTATTCAAAACCGGCAAAACCCCCGGCATTCCCAAACAGATGGGGCAGGTCTGGCTGTTCCCTTCCGCTCCAAATTCCGTCGAACAGCCGCAGAAAATTTTGGCGGCCGTGTCCAACTGGGCGTGGACCTCCAAACCGATTACGCTTTCGTACTCCATCTCAATTACTACGGCAAGAACCTCTCCCCCTGATCCCTCTCCGATACGGATAGGGGAACTCCCCTTCCCGTTCCGGGAAGGGGCCGGGGGTTAGGTGTTCTGCTTTTCACAGCTTGATTCCTAAGCTTTCCAACATTATAGCCGCCTTCAAAACTATTTCATCTTTTTTCTGTGGGCCGATAATCTGCAGCCCCATCGGCAGCCCTTCCCTGTTTTTTCCGCAGGGGATGGAGACGGCGGGAACACCGACCAAGTTTACCGGTACGGTATATATGTCGTTAAGATACATCTCCAGGGGGTCGTCCGTTTTTTCCCCCAGCTTGAACGCCGCCGAAGGAGTGGTCGGTCCCAAAAGAAAGTCAACTTTTTTGAAAACCTCGGCAAACTCTTTTTTCATGACCGCCCGCACCTTCTGGGCTTTCAGATAGTAGGCATCGTAATATCCGGCCGACAGCACATAGGTGCCCAGGATAATCCGGCGTTTGACTTCGGCCCCGAATCCCGCCGCTCTCGTTTTGGCGTACATCTCAAACAAATCGGCGTAATCATTGACCCGCACGCCGTACTTGACCCCGTCGTAACGGGCTAAATTGGAGGAAGCCTCCGCCGTGCAGATGATGTAATAGACCGCTATGCCGGCCGAAAGGGCCGGAAGCGAGACTTCTTCCACTTCATATCCGGCTTTGGAAACCTTATCAATCGTTCCCCGAACGGCCTCCCGCACTTCCGGCGCCAAGCCCTCTCCCCAAAACTCTTTCGGAATCCCGAAACGGGTGGTCTTGGGCAGCCCGGCTTTTCCCTTGAAACCGGAATAAGGATAGTCGAAAAGCCGCTCCGGGATGGAGGTCGAATCCCGTCGGTCGTGACCGGAAATCACATCTGATATAAGCCACAAATCTCGGGCATCTTTGGCAAACGGGCTGATTTGGTCCAGCGAGGAGGCGAAGGCCACCAGTCCGTAGCGGGAAACGGCGCCGTAGGTCGGTCGGAAACCGGCGATGCCGCAAAGAGACGCCGGCTGACGAACGGAGCCGCCGGTATCCGTTCCCAACGCCAAAATCGTCTGATGGGCCGTCACCGCCGCGGCCGACCCGCCGGAGGAGCCGCCCGGCACCCTGGCCGGGTCAATCGGATTCAAAGTCGGGCCGAATGCGGAATGCTCGGTAGAGGAACCCATTGCGAACTCATCCATATTGGTTTTGCCGATGACTACGGCATCCGCTTCCTTCAATTTCCGAATGACGGTGGCGTCGTATGGGGGAAAGAAGTTTTGCAAAATCCGCGAGCCGCAGGTGGTTCGCACCCCCTTTGTGCAAAGGATATCCTTAACCGCCACCGGAACGCCAGCCAGCCTGCCGACGGGCAGGCCTTTTGACCTCTTGACATCCACCTCCCGCGCTTTTTCCAGGGCGGAATCGCTCAAAACGGTAATAAAACTGTTCAGCTTTTTGCCGCTCCGGTCGATTTCAGCCAGGCAGGATTGCGTAAGCTCAACCGCCGAAATTTCCTTCGTGTCCAGAAGGGACAAAAGCTCCCAGGCCTTTTTTCTGTTCAATTCGCCCATAAAACCAAAAAAATGGAATTTCCCTCTGTTGGCAAGTTAAACTTCCCTAAACAAAAAGGGCGGCCGATTGGGCCGCCCTAAACGGTTTATACATCGGCCTACAGCACCGGCAGGAAAGTATCAATTTCGTACTGGGAAACGTGCATCCGGTAGCGGTCCCATTCCATCTTCTTGTTGGCAATGAGATTGGTGAACAAATGGTCCCCCAAGACTCCCCGCACGAGCGGGCTTTTTTCCGCCAGTTCGATGGCTTCCGGAAGGGATGAGGGCAGGGAGCCGATTTTGTGGCGTTTTAGCTCTTTCTCGTCCATCTCGTAAATGTCTTCCTCGACTGGTTCCGGAATCGGATATTTCCCCTCGACCCCCTTCATACCGGCCGCCAGCATAACGGCAAAGGCCAGATACGGGTTGCAGGCTGGGTCGGGACAGCGCAGCTCCACCCGGGTGGCGTTCTCCTTGCCGGGTTGGTACATCGGCACGCGGACAAGCGAGGAACGGTTGCGGCGGCCCCAGGAAATGTACACCGGCGCTTCGTAGCCCACCACCAGCCGTTTGTAGGAATTCACCCATTGGCACAAAATCAAAGTGATTTCCCGGATGTGGGTCAAAATGCCGGCAATGTACTGCTTGGCAAATTCGGAAAGGTGGTATTTATCCTTGGCGTCGAAGAAAAGATTGGCCTTCCCTTTGAAAAGCGACTGATGGCAATGCATCCCGCTGCCATTCTCGCCGAAGATCGGCTTGGGCATGAAGGTGGCGTAAACCCCCTCCTGGGCTGCCAACTCCTTGACCACCAGCCGGTAAATCATCGCCTGGTCCGCCATCGTCAAAGCATCCTGGTAGCGCAAATCAATTTCGTGCTGGCTGGGAGCCACTTCGTGATGGGTGCATTCGACCGGAATCCCCATTGCCTCCAGGGCCGTGGCGGTCTTTTTGCGCAGGTGGGTGCCGATGTCGATGGTGCCGTAACTGAAATATCCCTCCCGGTCCAAAACCTGCGGCTCTTTGGCCGATTTCAAGTAAAAATATTCAATCTCCGGCCCGCAGTAATACGTGTAACCCAATTTTTTGATTTTGTCCAGCGTCCGGCGGAGGATGTAGCGCGGGTCGCCCTCGTGCGGGCTTCCGTCCGGGTTGTACACGTCGCAGAAAAGCATCCCGACTTTGACCCCTCCCACCGGCCAGGGAATGACCCGGAAAGTGGATAAATCGGGCCGCGCGACCAAGTCCGACTCTTCGATGCGGACAAACCCTTCGATGGAAGAGCCGTCAAACCCCTGTCCCCGCTCCAAAACCCCCTCCATCTCCCGGCGGGTCATGTCCATTCCCTTGAGTTGTCCCAGAATGTCGGTGAACCAGAGCCGGACGTATTTGACTTCTTGTTTGTCCAACTCCTTCAAAAACTCTGCGCCCGTCATTTTCCTCTCTCCCTTGGAATCCTTGACGCCTCGGATGATTTTTTCCGCTTCGAGCACCTCGTTTTGTTTTTTCATGATTCTCCAAATGTATGGTTCCGGCCGGACTTGTCAACCAAAATTAAAAAAAAATATACGGTGATTAAAGTGTTGCTTTAATCCCCGCTGTTCGGAAAGGAAAAACTATCTTTTCTCCGCCGCCTGCTTCAAAAATGGGGTCAGCAAATCGATGGGCAGAGGAAAAACAATGGTGGAATTTTTATCCGCCCCGATTTCTACCAAGGTGGACAGGAATCGAAGGGTGATGGCCGATGGCTCTTTCCCTATAATGGAGGCCGCTTCCGCCAGTTTGGTGGAGGCCTGCAGTTCCCCTTCGGCGTGGATGACTTTCGCCCGGCGTTCCCGCTCCGCTTCCGCCTGCCGGGCAATGGCCCGCTGCATTTCTTGGGGCAAATCGACGTTTTTGACCTCCACCACCGAAACCTTGATTCCCCAAGGTTCCGTTTGGGAGTCGATGATTTTGGTAAGTTCCTGATTGATTTTTTCCCGGTTGGCCAATAAATCGTCCAGTTCCACCTGGCCGAGCACCGAGCGGAGGGTGGTCTGCGAAATCTGCGAAGTGGCGTACAAAAAGTCCTCCACTTGCACGATGGCCTTGGAGGGGTCTATCACGCGGAAATAAATAACGGCGTTGACCTTCACCGAAACGTTGTCCCGGGTGATAACGTCCTGCGAGGGAACGTCCATTGTCACCGTCCGCAAGGATACTTTGACCATCTTATCGATGATGGGGATTAAAAAAATTATTCCGGGTCCCTTCGCGCCGACCAAACGCCCCAGCCGGAAAATGATGCCCCGCTCGTACTCCCGTAGGATGCGGATGGCATTGGCCAGAATGAAAAGGCCTATCAGAATGACGGTTATGGCACCGGCGTTAAACGGCAGCATTTTCCCTCCTCGAAATGGGTTGGCTTTTCAAGAAACTATTTCTCTTTGGACACTACCAGGGTCAGATTTTCAACTCCGACCACTTTCACTTTTTCGTTCGGGTTCACTTTTTCCGCCTCGCCGGGAGCCGGCGCCAGCCGGGCCTTCCAGATTTCTCCCGCCACTTTGACCAGCCCCTCCGGCGCCAGAGGTTCCGTGGCGACCGCCACCAAGCCGACCATCCCTTCCATTCCGGTGGTGGCTTGGCGCCGTTGGGCCCGCAAACCGGCGCCCACGGCGAACAAAAAGAAAGCCGCTGTCGCCGCCACGGTTGAGATAATCACCGAGAGCGAAATCCTCAAATACGGGGCCGAGGAGTTGATGAGCATAATCGAGCCCAGAAACATCGCCACCACTCCGCCGATGGTCAAAATTCCGTGGCTGGGGAACTTCACTTCGAGAATGAAAAGTATCATTGCCAGAAGAATGAGCAAAACCCCGGCATAGTTGATGGGCAGGGCCTGGAAGGCGAAGAAAGCCAGAATCAAGGAAATCCCGCCGATGACCCCCGGCAAAATGGCGCCGGGATTGGAAAATTCGAAATAGAGTCCCAAAAGCCCGATGGTCATTAAAATGTAGGCAATGGTGGGGTCGACAATGACCTCCAAGATGCGGTCGAAGACATTGGACTTGATATGTACGATTTCAGCCCCCTTGGTTTTCAACACCCGTTCTCCCAAAGGGAGCTGAACCTTCCGCCCGTCAATTTTTTCCAAAAGCTGGGAGAGGTTTTCGGCGACCACGTCGATGACCTTGAGCTTGAGCGCCTCGTATTCCGGGATGGAAACCGACTTGCGCACGGCTTGTTCCGCCCAGTCCGCGTTGCGCCCGCGCTTGACGGCCGCCGAGCGGACGTTGGCGACGGCGTCGTTGGTCACCTTTTCGGACATGGTGGAGTCCATTTTGCCGCCGCCACCCTCGACCGGATGGGCCGCGCCGATGCTGGTGCCGGAAGCCATTGCCGCAACGTGGGCGGCATAAGTGATGAACATTCCGGCGGAGGCGGCCCGCGCGCCGGAAGGGGCCACATAAACGATGACCGGAAGGTCGGCATTCAATAGCGTGGAATTAATCTTCCAGGTGGAGGCTACCAGCCCGCCGGGCGTGTTCAATTGGATGACAAGAGCTTGGGCCCCCTCTTCGACCGATTTTTCCACCGCTCCCTGGATAAGCTTGACCGTTATCGGCGTGATGGCCGACTCGATGGTTAAAACATGAACCGTCCGCTCTTGGGCCAAAACCGGCAGCCTGGCAACAATCAAGATAGCGGAGATTGGCAAAAAGCAGAGGAAATTGCGCATAGCGCTCACCGTTTTAAGCTAACATCCCCGCCGGGCTTTGTCAATTACGGCCCCACCCCGGAGCCCTTGCGGCTGTAAACAGTCTCCCCTCCAACAACGGTAGCCAAAACTTCCAGGGCGGAAAGCCGCTCGGAAGAGAGCTTGAAGGGATCTTCGGAAAGCACCACAAAATCGGCCAGCTTTCCCGGCGTCAAAGTTCCTCTTTTGTTCTCGTCTCCGGAGAGAACGGCTGGAGCTATCGTATAGGCCCGAATGGTCTCGGCAATCGAAACTTCCTGGGAAGGATACCAGCTTTCCTCCTCTTCCGGCTTTTTGCGGCAGACGGCGGAATACATTCCAGCCAACGGTTCCAACGGTTCGACCGGGGCATCCGAACCGAAAGCGACCAAAGCCCCTGCTTTCAAAAGGGAGCGCCAGGGGTAGGCGTTCCGGCAGCGGCTCCCCCAATGCCGGTCGGCGATATGCCGGTCGGACGGGGCATGACTCGGCTGCATCGAAGCCGCCACCTTATACTTCTTGAACTTGGGCACATCCTCGTCCCGGACGAGTTGAACGTGTTCAATTCTTTGCCGCAAGCGGCCGTTATGAATGGGGAAGGTTTTGCCAAAAGCCTCCAGAGCATGAAACACCGCTTTATCTCCAATGGCGTGGACGGCGCAGGCCAGATTGGCCTTTGCCGCCTTTGATAGTTGATTTTCAAGATGGGATAACGTGGACACTTCGATACCGGTACTAAAACTCCCTTCGTAGGGCTCAAACATCAAAGCGGTCTGTGAGCCGAGAGCCCCATCGACGAAAATCTTGACCCCTCCGACTTTGAAGAAGTCGTTGCCGAAACCGGACTGCAACCCGAGTTCAACCCCCCAGTCGAGCCTTTTTTCCGGGATGTACATAAAAATTCGTAATCGAAGTTTCCCCTCCCGGGTCAACCGCTCCAGCAAACCGAACGATTGCTCAAATCCGGGATCGGGCAAGGCGTGGATGCCGGTCACCCCCTGCCTCCAGGCCTCCTTTTGAGCCGAAAGCACAACTTTTTCCATATCCGGCTTCTTCCGGTTCTTTTCGAGATATTCGTTTACCAGCCGGCAGGCCGTTTCCAGAAGATAACCGGTCGGCTCCGATGAGCCGGGGTAGCGGACGATTTTTCCGCCCGACGGGTCGACCGTCATAGAAGTGATTCCGACAGCCGAGAGAGCCGCCGAATTGAGCCAGAGGGAGTGAACATCCTTGCTGGCAAGAACCACCGGCCGTACCGGGCAGACGGCATCCAGAATTTTCTTGTTGGGCTGTTCCCCTGACGGCCATAGGTTTTTGTTAAAATTACACCCATAAAGCCACGCTTCTTTCGGAAGTCCTCTTTCAAAAGTGGACACTCCTTCCCGAACTTCAGCCGTCGACCGGGCGTTCTCCAAGTCCAGCCGAGTCCGAGTTTCGGCCCAATAGACGAAATGAACGTGGCTGTCCACCAAACCGGGAATGACCGTATGATTTTGGAGGTCAAAAACCGCATCCCCCCGCCCTTTGAGTTTCTTGGCTTCCTGCGAACTTCCGACAAAAGTTATAACACCGTTTTCTGTCACCAAGGCGCCTGCCTTGGGTGCTTTGCCATCGAGCGTGTAGATATTGCCGTTCAGAAAAACGGTTCTCATTCCGCCAAAACCCTTTCATCACCCACCCTCCGGGTAATGCCCAAAGCGTCCATTTTTTCCAGCAATGGAATAACCAGCTTGCGGGAGGAGCCCAGGAAGTCCCGAAACCGGGCCGCCGATATCCTCCCCTCGCTTTGAATGAGGCTTTTGACCTGCCCGGCCAGCTTCTCAAAATCGGATTTGGGAAGAAAGAAATCGGTTGCCACCTCCACCACCTGACCGGAATAAACAAGAAAACGCAAGACTTCCTTTTCCGCTTCCGATTGAACCGCTCCGCCTTTGGCCGCTTGATTTTGCCGTTCGAACCGCAGCCGTTCCAAAAGTTCTTGAGCAATACTTTTTTGGCTGTCGGTCAAGGCCGGTTCAAAACCGTTTTCTGAAATAAACGGCCCTCGTTTTTTGTATTCGTCAAAGGAAGCCAGGTGCTCGCAAACCAAAAACCCTTCTTCCTCGGCAATGCCCAAAAGTTTGCCGGCTTCGGCCATCCGCAAACCGGGCCGGCTGGGAAATTTCTTTTGGTAATCGGAGATGAATGCTTTTAGAAGGATTGACACTTCTTCGAGCCGGTCGCCTCGAACCAATCTTTCACCTAAGTATTCCACCTTGTTCTGTTCCTGGAGCAGCTCTACCACTTTCTGCAGCTCCACTGAACTGAAAAAGGTCCCCATCGCCAACTCGCCGACGGACAGGCTGAACTTCTTTCCAAGCCGGAATCTCACCCAGGCCTCGGGCGTTCCCGCCAACAAAGTTTCAAGTCCGCCTTCAGATTCTTTTCTAACCGGAGACGGAAAGAAGGAGTCATACACTTTTCCCCCTCCGAGCGTCAACCCGGGGGAAGGAAGCCGGACAATAAAGCGGTCCAAATAATAGGCGCAAATCGGTTCTTTGAAACGAAAAACCGCCCAATCTTCACGGTCCGGTGCAATCTCCTTTTTGTCGAAGAGTGAAACATAACCCAAAACCTCCTGCGTTCCGAGAACGAAAAGGTATTGTTGGTTATCCTTTAACCCGAAGCGCGAGGGAGCCAGAACCCTTACCCTCGCCGCCAGCCGTGAAGTAAGCAGCCCATCCCCAGGCCGCACCAAAACGTTCCCCCGCGAAAGCTTCACTTTTTCCACGTCGGCCAGATTCAAAGCCAACCGGCTGCCCGGCTGTCCGGTTTCCAATTCTTTTTTGTGGGTTTGCAGGGAGCGGATGCGGTATTCTTTGCGTAAAGGGAGCACTTCAACCTTCTCTCCCTTATTAAAGCTTCCCCCCGTTAACGTGCCGGTAACGACCGTGCCCTTGCCCGCGAGCGTGAACACCCGGTCGATAAAGAGCCGCGGCTTCCCCTTATCCTGCCGAGCGGAAACCACGCTCAAAAGCTTGACGATTTCGGCTTTCAACTCCGAAATACCAACCCCCTGGGATGCTATGGTGCGAATAACAGGGGCTTCGGCTAAAAACGTTCCCGTCAGTTTCGCGCGTAAATCCTGCTCGACCATTTCCACCCAATCCGCAGATGCAACATCGGTTTTTGTCAGGACGACGATTCCCCCCGAAACCCCCAAAAGCTCCAAAATTTCCAGATGCTCCTGCGATTGCGGCATCCAGCCATCGTCTGCGGCCACTACGAACAGAACGGCATCAATGCCGCCGACACCGGCAATCATATTTTTGACAAACCGCTCGTGGCCGGGAACGTCCACGATGCCAATTTCGCGGCCGTCCGGCAACGCCATCCAGGCAAACCCCAGATCAATGGTCATCCCCCGGGCTTTTTCTTCCGGCAACCGGTCCGGGTCAATGCCGGAAAGGGCCGTCACCAAGGTTGATTTGCCGTGGTCCACGTGCCCGGCGGTACCGATGACGAACATCAGAGCAGCGTTTTCAGGACGGAAACCAGAATTTCATCTTCTTCAGGGAAAACCGCGCGTAGGTCAATCACTAACCGCTCGTTGGCAATCTTGCCTATCACCGGAGGTGCGGCGGCCCGAAATTTTTCTTCCCACACGTTGGCGGGATAGATTTCCGGCAGGGCAATCCCCCAGGAGGAAAGCGCTTCTTCCGGCAGCGCCCCTCCTCCCGCTTGGCTTTCGGTTTGAACCAGTTCAACTCCCTGTTTCTGAAAATCGTTGGCGATTTTTCCTGCCCGTGCCTTTAAACTTTCAACCGGCGTCGAAAGCAGCCGGTAGGCCGGAAGCTCAAGGGTCTCTTTGTGATTCAAGTAATACTTTAAAGCTTCCCCCAAAAGCAAAAAGTATAGCTTATCTACGCGCAGAGCCCGAAAGAGCGGAGATTTCTTCAGGCGCTCAACGACTTCCTTTTTGCCGACGGCAATTCCCGCCTGCGGCCCGGCTAAAAGTTTGTCGCCGGAAAAGGTAACCAGATCGCACCCCGCTTCGACGGCGGAGGCAACCAAAGGTTCCCGCGGCAGCCCGAACCGGTCGGTCGGAACAAACGCTCCGGACCCCAAATCTTCAACCAGCAAAATTCCTCTTGAACGAGCAAGCGACGCCAATTCGCCGGCCGGAACCGACTCGACAAACCCCATCTGTTTGAAATTGGACGTGTGCACTTTCAAAATCAAAGCCGTTTTTTCACCAGTGGCTTTTTCGTAGTCGGCAAGCATTGTGCGATTTGTGGTTCCGACCTCTTTCAAAATCGCACCCGCCTCCTCCAGTATTTCCGGAATTTTGAACCCCCCGCCGATTTGAATCAACTCGCCGCGCGAAATAATCACTTCTTTTCCCCTTGCCAAAACCGAAAGCGCCAGATACAGAACCGAAGCGTTGTTGTTTACAACCAGCGCCGCCTCCGCGCCTGAAATCAGGCAAAACAATTCTTCAACAAACGCCCCCCGGCCGCCCCTCTTTCCGGTCTTCAGGTCAAACTCCAAGTTTACATAACCCGACAATCGTTCCGCCGCTTTTTCCAGCGACCGCCGTGAAAGCGGCGCCCGGCCCAGGTTGGTGTGCAGAATGACCCCCGTGCCGTTGATTACTTTTACAAGAAACCGCCGCTCCTTTTCTTTAAGCCGGTGGATTATCGCCGCTATAAGTTCCGTCTCCTCGAAACTGCCCCCCGTGCGAAGTTTTTCGCGAAAATCGGCGACCACGTTCCGGGCTGTCTCCACCACTATCGGACGGGAGAGGGATTCGATGAAAAAGACAAACTCAGGGCGCTCGGCTAACTTTTCAATGCTGGGCAAAACCGAAAGCTTGGTCATAAATTTGGCGGAAGGGGTGGGAATCGAACCCACCGCACCGGCTTTTACCTGCACCAGCGGATTTGAAGTCCGCGAGGACCACCAGATCCCATCCGCTTCCAATGGGGGAATATAGCAAATAAAAACAAAGACATCCTCGCCCCCTTCGGTCCCCTCTCCATTTTATGGAGAGGGGTCAGGGGTGAGGTTAAATCGATTTTACCGTGAGCTTCATCGGGTCGGTCGCCTCGGCGATTTCCTTGGTGTAAAACGCCTCCCCGTAGTGCTTGCCGATTTTGTATCCCAAAGCCCGGTTCTGTACCTCCATAAATTCAAAAACGTTGCGGGCCGGAGGAAATATCTCTTTCGCCTCCCGCGACCCGTCAAATTGGGACTTGTAGCAGGCTACGGCCTCGATTTTGCGCTTGAACTGGTCGCTGATGTCAACAATGAAAGAATGGCGGACGTCATGATAGGAAGTCGAATAGATGATTTTATACGGCCGGTGCGGCTCCCCCGGCAGGGCCGCTTTTTTAAGACCGGCCAGAAAGGCGGCGTCCCAGGAGATTTTGGGGCACATTGCATGGTCGGGATGGCGCTGCTCCCAGTACGGCAATATCAAAAGGTGGGGTTTGTAGCGGCGGATAACCTCGGCCACCCGCAAAACGTTCTCGCGGGTCATCTCCAAACCGGCATCCGGCATTTTCAAATTCTCCCGGACGTGGATTCCCATCACCCGGGCCGCCGCCTCCGCTTCCTTGGCCCGGTCAATCTCCGTCCCTTTGGTCCCCATCTCCCCCTGGGTGAAATCAGCAATGCCTACTTTGTATCCCAAATCAACCAGTTTAATCACCGTCCCTCCGCAGGTGATTTCAATGTCATCGCGGTGCGCCGCCAACACCAAAACGTCCAATTTTTTTGCCATTTTGCCCTTTCTATGCGAAGTTTTCATTGTTTCAAAACCTTTTCGTAATACGCCTCGTAGCGGGGTAGAATTTTTACCCAATCAAACCGCTCTACGGCTATCCGCCGCGCCTTTGCCTTCAAAGTCGCCCCATCCTGTCCGCTCAAAATTTCTATCCCCTTGGCCGCCATCCCCTCCACGTCGCCGACCTCGAACAAAAACCCGGACTCTCCCTGTATTACGACTTCCGGCAGCCCGCCGACTTTTGTGGCCAAAACCGGCACGCCCGAAGCCATCGCCTCCAGAGCCGCCAGGCCGAACCCCTCCTGCTCGCTGGGCAAAAGAAACAAGTCCCCCAGGCACAAAAGGTTTTCCACGTACTCCTGCTGCCCCAGAAAGAGAACCTGTTTTTCAAGTTTGTATTGCTCGACCATAGCTTGTGCCCGGGCGGCCTCCGGTCCGTCGCCGATTAAAAGCAGCCGGGCCGGAAGCCGGGCCTGTATGCGCCGGAAAACTTCGACAACGTCCGGAATCCGTTTGACCGGCCGGAAATTGGAAATATGGATGACTATCTTTTCATCGGGAGGGGCAAAGTGGTCCCGCTGGCAGCCCGGCTTGTCGGGGCTGAAGCGGTTGATGTCCACAAAATTGGGTATGACCTCAATCGGCTTGGTGATGACAAACTGCTCCTTGGTTTTGCGGGCCAGGAAATTGGAAATGGCCGTGATGCCGTCGGAGGACATGATTGAAAACCGGGTAACGTCAAAAAAAGAGGGGTTCAATCCCACCAGGGTTATGTCCGTGCCGTGCAGCGTGGTTATAACCTTGGGCAGCACGGTGCCCAAAATCTGCTTGGCCAGAAAGGCGGAAGTGGCGTGGGGAATGGCGTAGTGCGCATGTACGACATCCAGCTTCCATTTCTCGGCCACGGAAGCGATTTTGGCGGCCAACGTCAACGTATAGGGCGGGTGCTGGAAGAGCGGGTAGTTGGTTACTTCCACTTCGTGGTAAAACAAGTTCTCGTAATAGCGGGAAAGGCGGAACGGACGGGCGTAGCTTAGAAAGTGCACTTCGTGCCCCCGGCCCGCCAAACCGATTCCCAACTCGCTGGCCACGGCGCCGGACCCCCCCGGCACGGGATAGCAGACGATTCCGATTTTCACAGCGCAATCACTCGATGGTCGAAGTTCTCCCAGTTGATTAGGCCCCTGACCTTCGGTAAAACCTCAAAACCGTATTTGACCAAAAAGTAGGTGGCGTTGAAAACCCGTTCCTGCAATACCCTTTCGGGGAATAGAAGCTCCTTGGTGCGATAAACCTGCTCCCGCAAAACCTCGTTTTTCCTTTTAACCGCCGCCACCCCTTTTTTCTCCAAGTTTTGGATTTCGAGGTCGAATTTGGCCTTGACCTGCTCCGCGGTCTTCTCCAGAGTCGGGTCCAAACCGGCCAGTTCCTTTTTTAACGCCTCCATAGCTTCTTTAGTCGATTGGCGGGCAAACAAAACTTTGGTTTCCAACTCCTTTCCTTCCGTTTCCCGTATCAGGCGGCCCAGAAGCACCTCCGGGTCGCCGGCGAAATCGAGAACGGAAAGGTTGTGTTTCTTCAAAACGTTTGCGACTTTACCTTCCAGGAGAGTGACGCTTTTTCTCGGCCAGACCACCGGAAAGGGGAGTTGGTGTAATTCGAAAAGCGGTTCCGCCTGGGCAAAGTAGGCCACCTCCGAAGGTCCTAATACCGCGGCAACGACCGGAAAAAGATGACTCTGCAGCACCGGCCGCAGCAAAACGTTGGGAGAAAAATCTCCCGGAGATTGACGAACCCTATCTTGTAATTCCGAAGCTGAAAAGCGCCTTCCGGTTTCAGTGACAAACCCGCCGTTCGATTTTCGGACGGTCTCCCGCCGCCCGGGCTGGTAAAACAGATTCAAGAGTTCCTCCGTTTTATGCACCTGGACGTGATAATTGGAAGCCAAGAGCCGTTCGTTAACCACCGCCACTTTCGCCTGTGAAGTGCCGTTCAGGTCGAGCTCGGCGACGAAAAACTCCGCCGCCAACTCCTTCAGGCCCGAATCGTTCGGATTTACCCAGACCAGCCCGGAATCCCCCAAAAGCTGGTTCATCCAAAAAGCAAACGCCTCTGGAAAGCTGCGGCCAGCCGTGTAAGCGGAGGAGAGTTTTGCGAAAACCTCTCCCTTGAAGTCGGATGGATGGAAGGCCTCGTCCCACTGGTTTAGCGTCCCGCCTATCGACTCCTCAAATCGCACCCTTCCCATCGGCAACCCCGGCGGCGGTTTCGATGGGGCATATTCCAGTTTGGTCAAACGGTTTTTTTTGTCCATCACAAAGGTGTGATTTACTTCGGCAAAATCGTGGTCGTCCCCCGCCATCCAGAAAAAAGGAATGGTCGGACGCCCCAGCTCCCGTTCCAGCTGGCCGGCCAGATGCAAAACCGTCCAGGCCTTGTAGAGGGTGAAAACCGGCCCGCCGAAAAGCCCTCCCTGCTGGCCCCCGAATACTGCCAGCGAGCCGGGCTTTTCAAACCGCTTCAGATTCTCGAACGTTTTCGGGCCGCTCCCAAAGAGCCGGTTCTGCTCCGTCAGGATGGCAGCTCCTTTTTGTCTCGGGTGGCTGCCGGCAAGAACTGTCTCGGCGACGGCGGAAAAGCTTCCTTTATCCCGAAAATTCCGCCCCAAAAACGGCTCCACCCGCTGAAAATCGTAGAGAAAGTCGGCAAAAAGCCGGGTGGTGGCGGGGAGCTGTCGAAAGGAGATATCGATCACCGGCCCAACCCCTTTTTTCGATGAGAGAGCAAAAACGGCGGCCGTGGTTTGTTAAAATTCACTGTATTTTTCCAGTTCGTTCAACAGCATATCGAAATCCGGCCGCTCCTTCTCTTCCAGCACCACCCGTTTGAAGCGAATCACCCGTTCCCGGTCGATGACGAAAAAGGTCGGATAGGGGGCCGGACGCTCGCTGTTCAAATTCAACAGTCCGTATAGCCGGACGGTCGTCAAATCGGCGTCAACCAAAAGTGGAAAGGAGAGACTCTCCCTTTCAGCCAGCCGTTTGGTGAGTGTTTTCGATTCGGGCGAAATCGCCGCAAACTCCCCCTTCCTCTTCCCAAACTCCGGTAAAATTCGCTGGGCCTTTTTCAACGTCGCGACACAAGACCCAGACCAACCCCCGCAGAAGAAATAAAGCACCAGCGGCCCCTTCCCGATTTCCCGCACCAAATTGAACCGCCCCCCCTGCACCTTCTCCAAATCAAACTCCGGGGCGAAAAACCCGGGCTGGACTAAGTTCACATAGTCCGGTGAACGGCTTCCCATCTCTCCTGCTCTAACGGCCATAACCAGTTTTTGTTCCCCTTCCTTTTAGAATACGGTTTCTTTGGGCGCCTGTTTCTCCAATTCCTGAACGCTTAAATGCTCCCGCACCATAAAATAACTCCCCAAAACCGCCGCGGGCAAGATGTCAAAAAAATGCAAAACGATGCCGAAGGAAAGCGCCTCTTCCTTCGGGATGCCGAATAAACCCAAGGAAAAGAGGGTGGCCAGTTGGAAAACCCCCACGTTTCCCGGCGTTATCGGTATCATAATCGCCAGCGTGTTGATAATCATCACCAGAACGGCCGCATAGGGCGGGAGCGAATACCCGAAAGCGAAACTAAGGCCGTAGATCACCCCCGCCTGGGCGGTCCAGGAAGCGAGTGAAAAAAGCACCACAAAGACCAGATGCCGGGTGCTTTTCAGGCTGGCAAGACCGGCCGTGAAGGAGGAAAACAATCGGCCCAGCTTGTTTCGAACCCTTTCCGGCAGCCAGCCCATAAGCTTTTCCGGCAGGCCGAAAAACCACTTTCGGTGCAAAAGCGAAAGGTAGAAAACGGAAAACAAAATTACAACCGCTCCAAAAACGATGGATTCGATGCGCACGAAGGAATCGGGAAATCGAAAGATAAAAGAGGCGGCATACATAAAGATAATCAACGAGAAAGCGTCAAACAGAACCTCCAGAAGCATGGTCGAAAAGGCAAACGTCTTCGGCACCTTGACCCGTCGGGCCAAAAGCCATAAGCGAACGGCCACCCCGGCCAGGAGGGGCAGAAGCAGATTGGCTAAAACGCCGACCGTATAAACGGAGAATATTCGCAGAAACTTCACCGGTTGGTGGGCAGCAATGATGGCTCGCCAGCGGGCCGCGCGAAAAACGGGAATCAAGAACTCAATAGCCAGAACCAAAAGCAGATACTGCGGCCGGAGCTCCTTGGCCGTCTCCCAGACCCGCGGCAGACGAATGTCCCGCAGGACGATGGCCAGAACAACAAGCGAAACTGGGATTCCCCAGAATTTTTGGTACTTACGGACTTTTTTCCAAAAAGACATTTAGGGGGATAATACTTACCGTGAAAAACGGTGTCAATTTCCCTTTTTAAGATCATAACTAAAGAAGGCTATAGATACTCAAACAAAGCACGGATCAACATTACCCCGCCCATAAGAAGAATGATAATACTGGAGAGCAACGGCGCTTTATCCAGCCAGCGATTTGTAGAAAGCTTCCGACCTACCCATTGCGCAGCTTTGGTGACGATTATTCCCAATATAATGAGAGCCAAGGCGAGTCCTACACTGAAAGACAAAACCCACAACAGGCCATTCTCCGGCTTACCAGCGGCAATCGATGCCAACAGGACGGCAAAAGCCGCCGGGCAAGGGACAATTCCACCGGAAATTCCCAGAAAGATCAAATCCTTCCAGAAAACTCCCGTCTTTTGATCCAGCTGGTGCTCGTGCGAATGCGGGTGGTGATGATGACGCAGGTCGTGAAGGTTCCGCCGGAGCATCCATATCCCAACGATAAGTACAATGGCTGCCGCACCTATTTCAAAAACCGGTTGAAGGCGTTCGACATCGACGTTTTTCGCCAAAATCAGAGTTAAAACGGCCAACAGGATTATCCCTATGGTATGGGTAAATGTCACAATGGCTCCCAGGGCCAAGGCATGTTTGGGCTTTCCATGGCTGCCCACCAGGTAAGCGGCTACGATTGTTTTTCCGTGACCCGGCTCCACAGCATGCAGCGCCCCCAAGGCAAAGGCGGAGACCAGGTAGAAAAAAGCGCCATCTGCCAAAAGATTCATGGTTGTTCCTCCTTACTTTCGAAAAATTTTAAGGAGCTGCCGAGTTAATGCTATCAGCAGCAAGAACAAACCGAACGTCGCCACCAAGGTGGAGCCGGTTGGCAAATCGGCCTTGTAGGAAAAAAAGAGGCCGAAGTAAGATGCCAAAGCGGCAAAGCCGAACCCGGCCCAAAAACGAGGCCAGAACCGTTCGGCAACCAAAAGTGCCCCTACCGCCGGAACAATCAGGTAGGTGAAGACGAGCAAAACCCCGGCCGTGCGGATGGCTAAAGCAATGCACAACCCAAGGGTGAGGTAGAAAAACAGGTTCCAAAGCCCCTTTTTGACCACTCCTTTCCCTTCCTCAAAGGAGAGCGAAACGAACCGGCGGTAAAATATCAGATGGAACGCCAAAACCGCCAAAAGCACGGCCGCCATCGATTGTACCTGGCCCGGCTCGGAAGCCAGAATGTTTCCAAAGAAAATTTTCAAAACGTCCGCTTCGCCGTGAGGCGATTGGGAAACAATCAAGATGGAAACCGCCGAAGCCACGGCATAAACGATTCCCATCACCGCTTCCTGCGGAATTCTGCTTTTCCGTTCCGGAAAGGACAAAAGTACGGCACCTACCAGGGTAAAAACGAGCGAAAAGAAGGTTGGCTCTTTGTCCAAGAGCACCGCCACGGCCACACCGACGGCGGATATCTGGGCGATGGCCAAATCAACAAACACGATGCGCCGACGGACCACGTGCAGGCCGAAGTACGGCAAAACCAAAGCCAGCACCAGACAGACCAAAAAGGCCTGAAACAAAAAGGGAAGCTGAAATATGTCGGTCATTTCGGTTCGCCCCCCTTTAGGGCTTGAGCCAATAAGTTCACGTCGTAATCGAACATTGCGATGCAGTCGTTGGTCCCGTTGAAAGCGCCTACCATCGAAGCTAGCTTCACCACTTTAGCACCTGTTTCACGGGCAATGAAATTCGGGTCTTTATCCGAAAAATACGGTTCCATCAAAATCAGTTTGATTTTTTCGCGCTTCATCTGGTCGATAAGCTCCTTCAGATGAGATGGAGAGGGTGCAATCCCCGGCTTCGGCTCCAGAAAGCCGGCCCGAACCAACCCGAATCGCTCACCGAAATACGGCCAGCTGTTGTGGTAGGTAACCACTTTCGTGCCGGCATACGGTTTCAACTTTGCCTCCCATACAGATAGAGCGGAATCCAGTTTTTTTGAGTAAGCCGCGCGATTGGCTTCGTAAAAAGATGCATTGGCCGGGTTGGTTCGTTTAAGAGCGGCGGCTATTGAATCCAGAAAAACCCTGCCGTTGGCCGGGTCCAGCCAGATGTGCGGATTGCCGAAGGGGTGAATATCCCCCATCGAACGGTCAACGGAAGAGGGAACTTCCAAGAGTGGCACGCCGCGTGAGCAATCCACCACTTTCAATTTAGCGTTCCGGGCCCCGATGACCAAAGGCTCCAGCCAGAGCTCCAGACCGAGGCCGATTTTGAACAGCAAGTCGGCGGACTGGAGTTTCAAAATATAAGAGGGCTTGGGATCCACGAAGTGTGGATCCTGGTATCCTTTGGCAATGGAGGTCACCTCCACCCATTCGCCGCCCACGGCCGAAACCAAGGCCGCTAGGTCGGGTAGGGTGGTGACCACTTTTATTTTTGCTGCAAGACTCGAAACCAAAACAAGTGAGACCATCAAGCTGAAAATTATCTTTTTCATTTCATCCTCCTAAAAGACGTGGGCACCGTGGGCGCCGATGGAAAAGTTGGCCTGAACCAAAACTTCCTTAATCGCTTCTGTCTCGCTGTTGTCGTCGGTATGACGGTATTGCAATCGGAAACGGGAAAACTCGCTCGAAGTAAAGGTAATCATTCCGGAATAAGCAACTTGGTGATAGATTTTTCCAGACACCAAAGCATTGTTTTCCGGCTCCTGCGCTAAATCAAAGCGGGCTCCCCAGTACCATCGCCGCCCGGACTGATACTGCAAAAAAGAGTAAAAACCGCGGGCAATCAGGTTTTCTGGCGTGTTAAATGGACGGCGGCAGAAAAACTCCGTCCGCCAGAAAAAGGAGCGATACAAGGCCGTAGAAAGCGGCTTGTAGCGGAACGTAACATCCGCTCCCCCAATTAGATTCCGCCTGAAGTCCGGCTCCGGCCCGTAGCCGTGCGCGGCCGATGCGCCAACCTCGAAGTTGGAGGCCTCGCTCAAATCCCAGAAGCCTTTCAGGTGCCCCACAAAAAGCGGCTTTTTGAAATCCCCGGAGCCAAAAGCAACCTCATTATCCCCCGAAAACGCTTCCGCACTCGCTTCCAGAAAGAAAGGAAAGGGCAGGGTTCGGGACGTAGACACCCCAATTTCCACCAAACCTTCTTCGCCAAAATACTGGATGAGGGGCAGAGGCCTATCCACGTATGGAATGAAGTGGGTGTGTTGGGTGTTCACCTTACCAAAGTTGGCTCTCATTTTGCCGACTTTGAGACCGAAGTTGGCGGGAAGTTTCAAAAGGGTAAGATACCCTTCCTCCACTTCTACTTCATCTGGAGTCAACGACAGAAAAATATCCGCGCGCGAGAACGGGTCCACGTTGGCCTGAAAGCTCGCCTCCACCTCATCCAAATCAAACCGCCCCTTTTGCTCTGAATCAAAATTATATCCGCCCAAAAAATTGCTTATAACTGAAATGTCAGGGTTTAACGCCTTGGCCGCACCCGACTGGACCTGCTGCGCCACGGCCCGAAGTGCATAAAGCAGTACCGTCAAGCCTATCGTCAAAAGTTTCTTCACGTGCTAACCTCTCTTTTAGTTTTTCAAATCCCTGATTCTAACCAAACGGCCTCCAGCATTCCAATCCCAACAGACAGAGAAAGAAAGCTGGTCCGAAAAGTGAAACTGTTCTTAGTTAATGGCTGAAAAACTTAGAAAGCTGCCGGGGGAGCCCGGCCGGAAGAAACTAAAAAGAAGCGGGAAGCTAGCTTTTGCGAAGGTGTGGTTAGAACGTATCCGATGAAAACTAAAATCGACAGAAGTGAAGAGGCCGGAAGGACAATGTTGTAGCTGGAATAAACAGCGCAAAGGGGACAGTTGGGTGGATGATCCTTGCCCAAAGCATCCAAAACGAGAGGATGAAACAGCGCCAAAGCCAAAAACAAAACCCATCCAATCAGAACCCACTTCTTGGCGTCCCTGGATAAGTGCATCATAACCTTCTCATATTACGCAAAACCGGGCCAAAATGGCAACAAAATTTTTTGTCTTGCTAACGCCATTCGCCTGCCTTAACTTATGCCCAAGTGGATTATTGAGGTAGGGTCACATGGAGTTCGCCAGGAAAGGAAGCGTTTTCTTGCGAAAAGAAAGCATCGACACCGAGCTTCAAACCGAAGAGCCCTCCATAGTCGAGGCCTTGAACCAGGCCGAGGCTCTAATTCAGTCCAAGCGCTACCAAGAAGCTCGCAGCAAGCTTCAAAAAATATCCCTCAATCTCCAAATCACGGGCGTCTGCGACGAATCGTGGCGTTATCACTACTTGTGCGGCCTGACTTATTTTTGGTTGGGAGAGCAAACAGAGGCCTGGAAGGAAGCCGAAGAGGCCCTGCAGACATTCACGCGGGCTCACCAGCTCGTTGTCCTGCCGAAATCGGACGAGCTACCCGCCTTGGTGGCGAAAAATCTGAAAAACCTGCGCACCATAGAATTGGCTTTGCTGGATGGATTGGAAGGCCAAATTTCGGATGAAAACGGGCGAAAACAGGAAACTCTGGAACGCCGAATCGCCGAGATTTCCGCTTCCCTGGAACAACTGACCCCCCTGGCTAAACTGCACCAATTGGCCGGCAACATCCTTAGACCTTTGGGAAAACTGCCCGAGGCGCTTGAGCATCTGGAATGGGCCGCCACCGGTTTTCGGCTTACAGGGGACTGGACTTCCCTCGCCGAGACGCTAAACAAGGCCGCTTTGGCGCGCATGGCGTTGGGAGAACTGCCATCTGCCCTCCAAGTCCTCGAACAAGCCAGATATTATTGCCTTAAAGCCAAGGACCACCGTTATCTCGAATTAGTTATTCATTCAAATATGGCCATTTGCCAGCTTTTGGGCGGCAACTGGAGGCCACCACTCTCCACCCTCTCGGAGCTACTGCCCGAAGCAAAAAATTCGAACGATTTTCCAAGGTATAGCAATACCTTGCTGCTTTGGGGTTGGGCCAACCTCTTGGGGGGCCGGTTGAGACAGACCCGCCGGGCCATCGTCGAAGCCCGCCACATTGCGGCAGAAAAAAACCTCGTCGGCTTTCTGAAAGTTTCTTATGGATTTTCGGCTGATTTGGCAATCGCCGAGGGCCGTTTGGAGGAAGCGGAGAAATACATAAAGACCCTATTGGAGCTTTCCCGGTCAACGACGCCTGGCGGCGAGCACGTAGCCCAGGCCTGGCAGGTGCTGGGGGAAATATATATAGCACGAAAAGAATACGCCCGGGCCCTTAAAGCCCTCGCCGTCTGTTTGGAACAGTTGTCCAAACAGCCGGAAAGATGGGTAGAAGGGGCCGTTTACCGCGGGATGGGAATTTGCCACGCCAAATCGGGCCTGCTCCGGCTTGCGCGCAAGGAGTTCAAAAAATCCTGTGAAATTTTTGAGCTCTGCAGCAACCAGTGGGAAAAGGCCAAAACCATTGTGGCCGCAGCCGAATCCGGCGTTTATACCCGAGCCGAAATGGAACCAGACATCGCCTGGGCGAAAGAGGTTTTTAAAAGGCTGGAACACCCGGCTTGGATTAAAAGGGCGCGGGCTTTTCTAAAGAAACCAAAAAACTCCGGCCGGAAGGTTCCTCTCCCATTAACCCGAGAGCGAACCGAACGAGAACAAATCGTTAGAGCTTTGTTAAGCTGCAACGGCAACATCACCCAAGCCGCCAAAAAGCTTGGCCTTTTGCGCCAAACCCTACAGTATAAAATCCACCACTACGGGATAGAAGTCTAACCCCGCAAAACATTTTGCAGGGGGGTGCAAAAATTTTTGCGTTGCTCCCCTTCCACTGGCAATGTTTTATCCGACTACAAAGAGGCTGCAAAACCGGCCTTTAGAAAGGAGGACTAGAACATTAAAACCTGTTGCCAGAAGGACGAAGGCTAAAAAATTGAAACCTTTAATTTTTGTAGGAGGATTTATGAAATGTTTTTGGTTACTTTCGGTTCTTACAGCCATAGCCACTTGCAGTTTCGCTTCCGGAAGCAGAGATGCGGATTACGCACCTGGTGTGCTTTATGTCACTTTCCGACCCGGCTCAATTGATTCCATCTGGCACGACGCTGCCGGGGTTATACGGTGCGGCATTCCGTATATTGACTCGTTAAACCAGGCCAATCATTGCCGGGATTTTCGGTTCATCGGTCACCCAGCTTTATCATTAAGCAAGAACGATTATCACATCATCTTGCCCGAAAATGCCGATATTCCATCCTTAGCTGCCGCATATCGGGCCGAACCAAAAATCCGGTGGGCACGGGCGGACCACTACGCTAAGTTGCAATTCACTCCTAATGATCCATACTTTTCAGGTGTAAATCCGGGAAACGAATGCTATCAATGGAATATGGACGAAGCCCACTGTAAGTTCGAAAAGGCTTGGGACATAACTCAAGGCGACACCAGCGTGGTGATTGCTATAATTGATAATGGCTTTTTCTACAACCATCCGGACATAAAGGGAAATGTGTGGATAAACGGGCCTGAAGATTTCAACGGCAATGGTAGTTTCGAGCCGTGGCGCAGCGATTCCACCGTCCCGGGCGATTTGAACGGTATCGACAATGACGGCAATGGTTTCATCGACGACGTAATCGGGTATAATTTTCCGTACGGCGGGCCGCCTGACCCTTACATTCAAATAGACGGGCATGGAACATTTGTTGCCAGCATTGCGTCGGCTGTCACGAACAACTTAGCGGGCATAAGTGGCGCTGGATTTAAATGCCGCCTCATGCTTATAAGCGCGTATCGTGAATCTCCGGCCGCCGTCAGCAATTTGGTAAGCGCGATACAATATGCCACTAAGATGCAGGCTGATGTGATAAACATGAGTTGGGTGGTACCCGCCAATCCTTTTTTCGATTCAGCGATGGCCCTGGCTATTGATTCGGCTTATGCCAGAAACATCCTGCTGGTTGGGGGGGCGGGCAACTCAGCAGGGGAACAAGTAATCTATCCAGCCGCTTACCACAAGGTCCTCTCGGTGACTGGTGTGGAGTATAATGATGTTCTCCATTCAAAAGTTACCTATAATGACTCAGTAGACCTTTCTGCTCCTGTTAGAGCTTGGGGGGCGTATTACAAGGGGATATCCCCTCCACACCAGCCAATTTACAATTACAGCAACTCCGGGCCAGGGTATCACCCACCTTGTGAAAACGGTATACCTTGTGTGTGTCCAGAGTGGGACACATTGCCACCTTTGACTTATGGAACTTCCTTCTCGGCACCTTTGGTGGCAGGAGCGGCAGCATTGGTCAAATCAATCTATCCAAATATGACAAACCTGCAAATTATGGCCAAGCTGCGAACCTCGACGGATAATATAGATCAAGCTAACTCAGGGCAACCCTGGGCTGGCAAAATTGGAACGGGACGACTAAATGCCTTTAAGGCCGTTACTTACTTTGATACCATTCCGAGGGCAGCTAACGACACAACCTTATCAGGGACCGTGTACGTTTCAGGTGATATAATCGTTCCCGCTGGTAAAACGTTGACTTTAGCGGCCGGAACCAGATTGAAGTTTATCCCGGGGGATGTGATGGGTAGTATCGGTAATCCCAGCCCTAACAAGTCCCAGATAATTGTCAAAGGGACGCTACGGATGATAGGAGCCCAAAGTGATTCAATTGTTCTCACTTCTTTTTCTTCAACCCCAGCAAATGGAGATTGGAGCGGGATTTTGGTTGCTCATCCCGGGCGAATGGAAATGGAATTCGCTCGCATTAGCTACGCCGATACAGCCATTTCCGTTCAAGGCGACACGGCCACTGTGTTGGTCTATAATTCAACGTTTAACTATTTCAAAACAGCGGCCGTTTACAGCAAAAGTGCCAAGACCCGGCTTGGTGGAATTGTGCCGATTCCCAACCCGCCAGATTGCGGAAAAAACAACTTCTTGATGAACACGGCCACCTCCGGAGCGAAAGCTGTGATAAAGTCCACCTCCCCCGGGGGTACCGTGAAAGCAGAAGGGAACTGGTGGTCGCAGGCGCCGCCGCAATCAGTTTGGTTTGTGGGTAGTGTGGACCGTACTCCCTATCTTACCGGACCTGCACATCCCGACTCCTGTGGAGGCGGACTCCCTAAAATTGCCGGAACAACAATTCCGCTCAAATTTGAACTGCGGCAAAATTACCCCAACCCGTTCAACGCCAACACCAACATTTCGTTCCACCTAGTTGCAGCCTCGAAGGTTGAGTTGGTAGTTTACAATATACTTGGGGCGAGGGTGCGAACGCTGGTAGATGATACCCGACCGGCCGGCACCTATGAAGCTGTTTTCGATGGTCGGGATGATAAAGGGAGAACACTCTCCTCCGGCACCTATTTCTACAAACTAACTGCGGGGGACAAAGTCGTCACAAAGCAAATGGTGCTCGTGAAGTAATTCCACACGAATCAACTCCAAAGGGCAGCCTTCCGGCTGCCCTTTATTTTTTCCCCAAACACTAAAGTAAACCCCCAAACCGGACGAATAAGTTATTGGAGATGGATGACTTAAAGCAAAAAAGTTTGAACGCCCGGCTGCGCAAAACCAACCTCACGGTTTTTGAAGCGCGGGATGGTTTGGTGGAAAGCTTTTGCCTGACCAACCGCACCGTCATCGACGGCGGAAAAACGGTCGTGCGCCACGACCCCAAGGCCTGCGAGCTGGACCGTATGACGGAGGCTTTGGCCAAAGCCACCTTCCGCGAAACGGGCGGCGACTACCATCTGCCGACGTTGGAAAATCTGTACAAGGTCAAGGATATCCTCGAAGCCAAGCTGAAGTTCAATGCCCGCCCGCAGGAAATCTACCGCCGCCACCAAACCGCCTGTCAGCAGCTTTTGGAAAAGGCCTCCATCCCCGTCTTCGACCACGCCGAAAAGAAGTAACTACAGCTCCCCAGCCAGGCGAAGATAGACGATACCGTCTTTAACTTTTCCCTTTTCTCCCCAGCCGACGGCCAGGACCAACCGTTCGGCGCCGGCGGAAAGACCCAGCCCAAAGCCGGGCTTGAATTGGTCGGAAACCGAAAGCCCCGAATAATTTTTGCCGACCGAAAAATGGGCAAAATCAAAAAAACCGAACAGGTAATCCTTCGCCCCCAAGTGTAATCGCGGCTCCACCCGCCCGGAGAAATAACGGGTGGCCGGCAGGCTCTCATCCAGATACCCCCGCAGGCTGCCGTATCCGCCGAGATAGAACAAATCCGAGCGGGTGAAAAGAAAGGCGGGCAAAAACTTTGCCCCCCCTTTGCTCCGCAGGTAGAGCTTCCAAGCGGAGTTGATGGGAAAACTCTTCGCTGCTTCCAAGCCAACCTGTTTGGGTGTTCCCGACTGAACGTTTGCTCCATAAAAAACCCGTTTGTAGGCGGCCTGAACCTCCACGGCCAAATATCCGTAATCCGATAACCGCTCTTCCCCTTTTTTGATGCCAATGCCCAGCCGGTATTCCCGGGCGGCGGCGCTGTCGTGGACGGAAGACTCCGACCGTTCGCGCGGCGTCACCCGCCCATAACCGAAATGCAGGCTTCCCTTCCATCCCCCCGCAATCAAGGCTGAAATTCCCGCATCGGCTGAAAAACGGAAGAAGCGCTCCTCCCTTTCCTCCTGGCTTAAACGGCCGGACAAATAAAACACCGCCGGGGCCAAAAAGAAATCCTGATAGCCGAACGAAAGCAACCGCGTGCCCGAATTCGGCCTCTCCCAGCGAAAATCCGTCTCCCGCCCGATCTTCCCCAACGTAACCAGCCGGATGGAGAGCTCTCCAAAAGTTCCCTTTTCCGCACCGGTTGGCAGATATCCCAATCCCCCTTCCACCCGGTTTTTTGAACGCCGCAAAAGGGGCAGCTCCAGGCGGGCGTAGGAAAAATCCGGCCCTCCCGCCAGCTTCGGCTCCCCGCTCCAGACCAGCTCCGGATACTGTTTGGAGCGGCCCTTAAAAACTTCAATTTCCCGCTCGTCGAAATAACCGGGATGAAACGCCAGCATCCGGGTCAGCTGCTTCTGTTCTCCCGCCGAAAAACCGGGGCATCGGATTTCCGAAAGGTAAACCGCCGGCCCAACGATAATCGAGAGGCCAAGCCGCACCCGGCCCGGCGATGGTTCTTCAACCGTCGGCGATATTTCGGCGAACGGAAAACTGTTTTGCGAATAGAAATGCAAGAGGCCGGATATAACCTCTTCAAGATTTTCCCGTCCGCCCGGTTTTCCCTTCCATCGGGCAAAAGTTTCCTGTTTCCACCGGTCAAAAACCGAGTCGCCGGGCGAAGCCGTGACATCCTCAAGAATCAATGAGGAATCTCCATAACCGCTTTTGATTTCCTTTCCAGCCAAAGCGGACGTCAAAAAAAGTGAAAGAAATGTAACGAAGGCGAAAATTAAACTTTTCATCAGAACAGGTAGCTTAAATGGGTGCTCGCGCGCTGGCTTGCCCCCAGCCGGGGGCGCTGGGTGCCCAAAAAAGAACCGGTTGCGGACAGTTTCGGCCCAATTCGGTATTCCAGATTCAAACTGTAATCCAGGTTCGCCCCCTTCAAATTCCCCTCCGCCTGCTCGAAAGAGGCCGGTTCGTCAAAAACCCGCGTTAGTCCCACCCCGGCTTCCGCCCGCCCCCTTCCCGGAAAGGAAAGAATCAGCTTGGGAGACGAACCGGCCAAAAGGGAAGGCTTTCCAGTGATTTGCTCCTTATCCCGATACAACCGCCCCCCCAGGGAAAAACTGACGGTGCGATTGAAAGCATACAGCCACTCGCTTTTGAACCCGACCCCTCGAATCTTGAATGGCGACCAAAATCCCAAAGAAGAGTTCTTTTGCAAATATCCCAGAGCGTAGTTCTGGGTCAGTTTTTCTCCGTAAAAGCTGACGGCAAAATCCAGTTTCCTTTCGTTCCGGCCCGACCCGGCATAAAACGAGGCGGAACCGGCCGCGGTGCTTAAATAGCTTCTTCTGCTGTTCCGCTCCTGCCACAAAAGCTCCCAGCGGGACTTCCGTGTTTCGGGGGAATAGGCGACGGTTTGCCTGAACTCCAATTCGTGCCGCCGGCTTTCGGACAACCCCAAAACCGGGAGAATGGCCGTCCTTTCCTTCGGGCGGGTAAAGTCGCCGTCAAAAGAAAAACTCGCCCGGCAGGAGACCTGCGACCAAAAACCGGCGGTTGTACCAAAGCGGTGATACGGCTCCCAACCCATCTCCCAGTTCTGCCGCACGCGATAGACGGCCAAAGTCTCCCCGGCCGGTTCGGAAACGAGCGTGAAATTCCCGTACGGGTCGGAAACGTAGCCGCCGTTTTCGTAGCGGTAACTTCCGTTCCCGGCTCCGACGTCGGCGTACGAATAAACCTCGGAAGGAGCCTCCACCGGCGAAAGCTCGTGCAAAAAAACCAGCCGCTTTCCGCCGTCCAGATAGTTGCTCTTCAAAAACAAATACCCCTTTCCGAAATCCCGGCCGCGCTCGTCCGTCCGCCGCCAGCCGACCATCCCTTCGGTGCTGAATTTCTCCCCCACTCGGACGGGGGAACTTCCGAGCCGCATCTGGACAAACCGCGAAACGACCCCCCAGCCGGAGGCACCGGAGGTTGCCGACTCTTCGTTTGGATACCCGGCCCGGTTGCCAAAGGAAGTCTCCAAAAAGTACGTTTTATACTCGATTTTTTCCCCCCAGCGCTGCCGGATTTCGAGATTCCGGCCCAAAAACGGGTTTCCTTTTTCCCTTTCCACGCTTGAAGTGACGGCAAACGAACCCCATCTTCCGGTGGCAGAATTTTTTGTGCGGTAATGCCCGGATTGCCTGTTCGACCGCCCCGCCTCCGTGCGGCTCTCCAATGTCAACCACCCAAAAGGGGAAAGGGAAACTTCCGACTCTCCCAAACCGTTCTGTCTCCCGTCGGCCAGCGCCAGTCCCCCCAGGTTGAAGCGGCTTTGCAACCATCCCCCGTTGACCGCCATCGAAAGCTCCCCCTGCGTCTGGGTTTGATTCTCTTCCCCGGGCAAAAGGTTCCAGCGGTAAGCCGCCTCGTTTTCGTCCCTCCGACCGAGGTATTGAAAACCGGCCTCCCGTTTTCTTAGACGGCCTTCCACCTTTACCGCCGGAGTTTCCGAACTTTGCCAGCGGAGGCCGCCCACCACGGCACTTCCGTCCGTTTTGTTGCCCGGCCGACGTGAAAAGAGGTTTGGATTGGCTTCGGAAAAAGCAGCCTCCACAAAGCCCAAAAAATTTCGGGGCCCGAATTCCAATCCCAAACTGGTTCCCCTATCCGAGCTCGGCATCGGCAAATACAGAACCGGCAGGTAGGCCCCCCTCCCTTTTCCGACGTACTCATAAATGCCACCTCCCAAATAGCGGTAATCCCCCGACCCCCTTCGGGCCAGAGAAAAGCTGACCGCAAAGTCGCCTGCGCCCTGACCCACGTAGCGATATTGCCGGCTGCCGGAAGAATCCAAAAATGCCGCATAACTTCCTTTTCCCTGGCCGACAAATACGGCCCCCTCCCGCACGGCGGTGGAAGAATCGCTTCCCGCCGCCGCCAGTCGTTCCTTTTCCTCCGCGGATAACCCGCTCAAAACCGGCGCATCCATCCTATCCCTGGCCGTCAGGTAGCCGGCTCGCAGTCGGATGGTTCCGCCCGCCAGCAAAGCCGCCGAATGTGCCGCCAGAATATTTTTCGCATACGGCCCGTTCTGAAACTCGTACTCCACCCGAATGCGGGAAAAACCGCTGATGGCCCGGCGGGGGGTAAAGGTTAAAGACCCGCGTTCATAGTCCACCTCGTAGTCCGCCTCCCGCCCGGAATTTAAAAGCTCTCCGTCCAGATAAACCTTTTCCCTGCCGGGAACGACGAAGTTTCGCCCCGAGGCAAAATAGTACGGCCCTTGTTTCCCTTCCTGACCGGCCAACTCGGCCGTCCCAAACTCCCCCGGCCCGGAGCCGAGCCCCACCGCCAGGCTTTCCCGGGGCGTATGCACGGCCATTCCGAGCCCGGATATTTTCCGCTCGAAGTTCAAAAAACGGCCGGTGTTTCCCTTGAAGAAAACGTCCCCCAAGCTCAAATTTCCCTGCGGAAAATTGAAACCGAATCCGATTTGGTCGAACTGTTCCAGCCGCTTGGAAAAATTTCCGGTGCCGGAGGGGAGATTCCGGTCCGAGAGGTTCGCCGAAAAGCCGACCCGCTCGGAAAGCTTTCCCTTCAACGCCAATGAGAGACTTTGCGAAAACTCCGCATCTCCGGCCGGTGAATAAGTCAACCCGAACGATTTCTGGCCGGAAATGAAAAATTCCTCCCTCTTAAACCCGGCCCGCTTGTTCTTCAACGGGGCAGCCGCGGAAGGAATCAAAGCCGCGCTTGGCGAACCCGGCCCGGCCTCCGGCAATGAGCGTAGTTGATAACGTGGTAATAAATCAAGGGATAGAATTCGGGTTCTGCCTGACCCCCCGCCCGAAAAACCCGCGTAGCTGCTCGAGATGAAACCCGACTCGTAGTCAAAAAGAAAATTTGTCGTTCTTCGGGCGGAGAGAGGGTTTTGCGATTCCTCTTGAAAATAAAGGGACCTATACTCTTGCTGGTCAAAAAAACGGAACGATGCGGCCGCCGGGTCAAAAAAGACAAGCGCCAGCCCGGACGAAAGAATGCCCCGTGCAGCAGCCTTCATCGCTTCATTCCCGCATTCCCCCCCCTGCCGTAACGGTATCGGACTCGGAAGAGACGAGCCGAAAGACGGCAATTCTCCAGGGAGCCGCTAACAGAAAATAAATTTTATCCTGGGCGACCTGAAACTGGACGTTTTTTTCAAGTTCCGGGTCCAGCTCGGTCATCTTCCAATTCAACAAAAAAACGCCGGTCGAGTCCAGCAAGGCCATCTCCTTGCGGGTGCGGTAGAAAACAAAAACCTTCTCCCCTATGACCGCTACCTCCGCCCCTTTTTCTGCCGGCCACGCCTTCAGCAGATTACCGTACCGGTCCAGAATCTTTAACCGCCCTAAACCATCAGTGGCCAAAAGCCTCGAACCGGACATTTCGGACAGGGAAAGATAACGGGCCGCCGAACCTTCGCCTGCCGGCTTGAGCGAAAAGTATTTCCCGGCCGGCTCCAGCTTCCAGAAATTCGGTCTGCTTTCGCCAATTATTAAAAATTTCCCCCACGAAACGGCGGCAAAATCATAAACCCGTTCCAGTTCGCCGCCGTTCTGCAGGGGGCTTTTGCCAAGCAAATCGAGTGCCGCATCGAAGCGATGCAAAAAACCTTGCCCGCCGTCTAAAATCAAAATGTCCCCTTCAGGGCCAATGCCGAATCCCGTGCGAAAGTGGGACAAAGAACTTCCAACCGGAACGGACCGCAAAAATTTTCCGCCCGGGCCAAATCGGTAAAGCCTTCCCGCATCGTAATTGATAAAGTAAAAATGGCCGTTCGGCCCTACGCGGAAGTCCAGCCGGTCGCCGGTTCGGGTTTCTTCGGCCGGATGGTCTTGGCCAAAGTCGCAGTATAGGACGCCAAGCTTTTCAAGCCGGTAGAGCGCCTCGCTCGTATCAGTTTGTCCGTGGGAGGCCGGGCCGGAGAGAAAAAACAAAATTATTCCGATTACCCCCCCTTTCGCCGGAGGAGACAGCCGAATCATCTTAAAAAGTGTGCGAGAAAACCAGCCGCCCCCCCGAACCGGACGGCTCAAAGAATACTTCCAACTCACCAGTAGACGCTTTTGCATTCATCTTTTTCGAAAGGCGATAGGCATCCGCCGCTGCCACCAGCCGCTCTACCCCCAAAAGTGCCAGGGTGAAAATGGCCCTGCGGTGGGCCGTCTTGCTGGAATTTCGCAGGTTCCGGTAGCGGTTCCTCGAATCCGGCGAATCCCACTGCCAGTTGTAAAAGGCGTTCTCCGGATAAAAGGGATTGTCCAGGTTGGTGACCCGCCCGATTCTGTTGTATTCGTCCCGGTTTTCGTAGAACGTCAAACTCCGCCAGAACTGCTCATCCTTGCCGGCCGGGTCCACCCCGGCGCGGGCGACGGCAAAATTCCGGTAATCGCTTTCCCGCTGGTTGGAAAACCACAAAAATGCGGCAAAGCTGGCCCATCCGGCCGCCTCCATCCCAAAAAAGAGCCTGGCGCGGTCCCGCCGGCCCAGATACCAGTGTCCGGTCCCCGGCACCAGAACCGAAAGCCCCACCGCCTTGAGGGTTGAAACTTTCTTTTTCTCCCCCGGCTCAAGCACGGGCGATTCCGGCTCGTCCGGCGAAAAGCTCTGGTTTGCCGATAGCGAGCGGTACTTTCCCATTTGCGCAAGCAGGCTCGCTTCGCCGGAAAAAAACGGACGCTCCTGGTTGGCAAAAGAAGACGAAACACCCCAAATGAGGCCAAAAAATAAGAAGAAAAGAACCCGCTTCATTTCAAAACCGGTACGTGGCCGAAAGCTTGGGCATCCGCGCCCCATTGTAGCGCACCATCCGCAGGCCAAGCTCGATTTCTTTCCCCTTGCCGACTTTTTTGTTGTACCGCTGCGCCCCCAAAGCCGCATCCACCGCTGCCGCCAGCCGGTCGGCCAGCGAAAAGACCAGACCTATTTTCGATTTGGAAAAGGAGCTGTTGGCATCCGCGCGCATATCCAAATAGATTCGGCGGTTAGCCAAGGCATCCCACCCGGCAAAAAACTGGTCGTACTTGCCGATGTTTTCATAGTATTCAAAGTTTTTCTCTAAAGGTCCCCCCTTACTGGCGGGAACATGATGGCTTAATAAAAAACCCTCCGGTATTTCCAGATCAACCTCAGAGTCGTGGCGCGAGTAAGGGGTTACCGCAGGGTCATAGTCCGAACCGGAGCTTATCCCCAACGTATCCCGCAAAAAACTGAAATACCCCGTGGTATTCCAGTGGGCATCCGCATAGGCCCGGTACTCATCTTCCCGCTTATGCCCTTGGCTGCGAAACCCAAAGTAGGTCGCCCAGCCGGCCACGTCCACCAAAAAGAACGGAACGGCGCGCAGCTTGTCCCCGACGTAAAATTGCCCGGCTCCCGGCACCAAAAGCGAAAGCGCCGCCGCCTTGGCTACCGACCGCTGTTTCGGCCCCCTCTCTTTTTCACCGGGCAAAAGCTCCTGGACGGAATCGGCGGCAACGGGCGAAAAGGCCAAGCGGCCGTATAGAATCTGCTGCCGGTAAAGCTGCTCCACGCTCGCCGTTGTTGTTTTTGCAAATAGCAATTCGGGCGGCAATGGAAAAATGGCCAATCCAAACAGTACTGAAACTCGAAAACCCGTTTTATTCATCCTTTTCCTTTCCGCATCACGTGAAGACCCTATTTTACCACCGCCACCTTGCAAAACACAACCTCTTTTTTCCCGGAGGCATTGACTTCCAACCGGCAAAGATAGACTCCCGCGGCAAAGCCGGAACAATCCAGTTGATACTCATTATCGTTCCCCACCTCGGCCGGAAGGGACTCCGGTTCTTTTATCCGGTTGCCGGCCATATCGTACACGGTCAAACTTGCCGTCGCCGGCGCTGACAGCCGGTAGCGCAAAGCCGTCCTTCCCCCCAAAACCGGATTGGGATAGTTGTAAAAAGATTTCTCCGCCACCAGAGTTCCCACACCCGGCCCCGGAAGATTGGTTTTCGGCAAGAAATTCGTCCCGGCAAAATCGTGCCCCGCCTGCCGCCAGGCCAGAGAGTCGAAGCCAAACCCGGCCACGCTGTAGCCGTATATGAAACCGTCAACGTCCCGGGCGAATATTTTTCCGTTGCTCGCCACGGCCGGCGCAGCCTCGATACCGGCTCCCGTTCCAAGAATAAAAGAGGCCTCCCGTTCCAAAGTTTTCGGAAAATACAGATTACCCGTCGGCACGGCGCAAAGTAAGTCTTTGCCGGCTTCTCGAAGCACCCGATTGGCCAAAAGCGGAACGGCCCCGCTGTCAACTCTCTGCCGGTCTATGCTTTTGGGAAAATCGGTTGCCAAAACTCCGTTGGTCTGGTAAGCTGCAATTTGATTATTATAAGCCAGAACAATCACCGGCTGCCCGGTCGTGGCGCTGTGACTCCATATCGGCCGGGGCAAGTCCACAGAATCTACGGCTCCCAAATTGACCGGGAACCCGGAAACCATATTTCTGTTTCCATCCAAAAGATAAAGTTTAAGATAAAGCTTCTTTTTACCCGCCCCGTCACGCGTTGTGTCGCCCGTCGTGAAAGCAAGCCACAACCCGCTGTCGCTTTCAGCCAAAACGGGAGCGGAAATGGTATCGGAGGCAAATCCTTTCGGCCAGTCCGGAACGGTGTCAATGCTCCGGTAAACAAAAACCGAATCGTTCCGGTCCGTGGTGATGAAGAGATTGCCGGAGGAATCTAAAGCCGCCCCGATGACCGAGCCTTGAAATTGATTTGAATCGCGACGCGCCCCCGACCCGGAAATTAAAAACCCTTTTCCCGAGGAAGTTCCGGCAAAAATTACAGGACTGGTAATTGTATCAATTTTCCCGACGAGCATTGCCGTAACGGGCGAGGAATCCAGGTCGATGGGAAAACCGGCCAACAGGTCGGCCAAACCGACGGGATCGCCATCCTCGTCAAAAGAGTTGAAGGCAAAAATCCGGCCGTTGCCCGTACCGGCGACAACTTCCAGTTCGCCTATCCCGTTCAAATCTCCGCCCGCCGGACCGGCGGTGAAGAATTCATTGAAGCCCCCGGGCGTAAACGAGGGATTCGTCGTCCCAAAAACGGCCAATGGAAAAAACCGGTCAGTCCCTTCCTTGTCAAAAGCCGGTTTAACCCCCTGAATCACGTTGGGAATAAATTTCGACCCGGTCTGTTTCCAAACCAGAAGAAACGGTCCGGAAAATGTTAGAATTTCCTCCTCCGTATCCCTGTCCAAGTCCCCCATAATTACCGGCCAATCCAGCGAAGACAAACCCGTAAACTGCGGCCAGCCGGCTAAAAGGTAATCCGAGGAAACCGAGAAGCTCATCAGGGTATCCGGCGGGCCAATGCCGGTTACGGAAATTCCCGTCTGGCCGCCGAACTTGCTTCGGGAAGATGGGTTGGAGGTGGGCGTAAGGGCGGTGTTGTTCGGCGCCCAATACATATCTTCTGCAAAGCCGAAAGTGCCCGTATAATAGTTGCCCCCAAAATCGACAAAACCGTCCGCTTCCTTCAGCTCCAAAAACCGCCGCTCCGGATAAACGTTTACGGTATTGCAAGAATAGTTGCTGAACAGATTTCCCTGCTCGTCTGCACAGCCCGGCAGCAAAGCCACGGCCTCATCGACGTGCCAGATGAGAATGCCGGAACCGGGTAAAAGTAAATCGTACTCGAACGTGAAGACCGAACTGTCGATTGTCACCTGCCGGCCCGGGCCCAAAACAACGTAAGTGGTCGAATCAATCTTCAAAGCAGGCGGAGATGCATCCAACTCAACGGCGCGGCTCTCAAGAAGAAAATATTCCTGCTCGGAAATCGGGACCTTTACTACTTCCGTCCCCGACCGTTGCAGTTCCGCGGCAAAAAGCGACGGGTTGGCCGGCCCTCGGGTCACGACTACCGTATCTAAAAACCCCAAAAAAGCTCTTGACCAGGCGTCCGGATAAACGGGCAACAAACTGGAGGCCAAAACAATCCGCCCGCCTTCAGGCCGGAAATCCAACTCCACGGCCACGTCCGCGCCGTTGTTGTCCATCATGGAAAAGTCCCCCACCTGCGTCACGAGCGTCTGGGTGTTGTAAATATCCACCAGTCCCAGTTGATGCCCGAACTCGTGCGCCAAGGTGGCGTTCAGGCCCACGATACGGTTGTCCTGCGAGGGGGATTCCGGCACAACCAATCCTTCCCGCACCACGCTTTGGCCCGTATCGACCAAAACGGAATCCCCCAAAAACAGAAAACCGGTGAAAAAGTCGTTGGGACTGTTGAAAAAAATGTCATCCTGGCGGCTGCTGCCGGCGTGAAAAAGCACAATTGACTGATAATTCTTGAAATGAATCTCCGGCGAAACCACATCGGCCAACTGAATGGCGTCCTTGAAAAAGCGGGAAATCTGAACGATAACGCCGGAATCGGCATATGGACCGCCGCTTCCGTAGTAAGCCTGCGTTACTGGCAGTTGATACGCGGCCGCATCGGTCGGCGGCCAAACCTCCCCAATCAGCTTCAATTTTCCGTTCGAAACGGCCTGATAGAACCGGTCCAAAGCTTGAAGATGGCTCTCAAAATATTTCTTGGTGTGCGGGGCCGGGTCCACCAGATGTCCCTCTTGGGCCAAGAATTCCGTCTGCGTCCGGCGGTCGAAAACCCCCAGGCCGGTGGTGGTAGGGTCATCCGGCACTTCCTGCTGAAACTCAACCCGGAGGGCCAAAATCTTTAAAGTTTCCGGGGTGGCGGCAGTCGTCCCCAGTCTGGGATACGGCAGTCCGAGCGGGCTCGGCCGCGAAAGTTTCAAAAGATTTTTTTGCGAAACGCCGCTTTTGAACTCCGGGACGGCCGCCGGAGCGGGCCGTTCGACTTTTACTTTCTTGACGGGCCAATCCGTTCCCGAAGCAGTCGAAAAGAGCCAAAGCCAGCCGGCTCCCAAAACAAACCGGCCGGCCTTTAAAAAACGCCCCCCCATACTCCCGTCAGAACTTTCCAACCAACGCCAATCTCAAGGTGTTCGCGAGCGCCAGATTTTTGGAAGAGGGGATGTAGGCCAGGTCGAATCGGAAATTCCGGTACTGCAGGCTGGTTCCGAGCGTGATGTACTTCAGTTGTCCGTCCGGGTCATACACATAGCCCGCCCGGCCAGCAAAATACGAACCGTACCAGTATTCCAACCCAAAGTTCTCAATCGACTCGTCAAATACCGACTTGAAAGGAGTTTTGTTCTTATCCCGGCTCACCAAATCCCGGTTAAAGTCGGCCAAAAACGTGAGCCGGTTATAGGCCGACTCCAAAATCCGGTAGGAGAAACCAAGAGCCAGATTGCGCGGCAGGGGGTCGGCTTGGGCGGCATCGATGTATTGTATCTTGGGCCCCAAGTTGGTCAAGGCCGCCCCGAAGGTCAGCCGCTTGATGGGGGTTTGATACAAAAGCCCGGCATCCAGGGCAAACGAGGTTCCCTGCCCCTTCCCCTTTTCCTTCCCGGCGCCAAAATCCGCCAGCTTGCTCAAGATGAATTTGCCGGTCCATCCAAAAGCCAAAGAGCGGGAGAGGCGCGTCCCGAAGGAGAGACCGATGGAACCTTCGAAGCTCGGAAAAGTTCCCAACGTGTCTTCCGTCTCGCTGATGCGGACGTTTTCTCCCAGGTTTAAGTAGGTAATGTGCAGTCCGAAGGTGCCCAGCCCGGGAAAATGCTGCACGTAGCCGGGGGAATCGAAGAACAAATCGGTGGCCAGCTCCGGCAGCCAGTTGGAGTGCATCAGTCCCATTAACCGCCAGGGACGGGCGTACACGGTGACCTGATTAGCGGTGGCGAAAAACCCGTCGGCTCCTTTGAAGTGCACATCCACGGTCGGCACGCGCGCCAGCCCGGCCGGCTCATATCGCCCGAACTCTTTTTTGTCGAAGCTTAGGATGCCAAACTCCGTCCCCAGCCAGGCCACGTCCGAATTGGCGTAGATGGAGGTTATCCGGCTTCCGGCCGGGCCGGCGTAGAGCCACAACCGCTGGCCGGGAAAAACGTCGTCCGACTCCAACTGGTTGTAGTTTTTGACCCGTTCAATCCAGCGCGCTAGCCGTTGCAGGTTGGAATCGCGGGTGTACTTTCGGGCGACTTCGAGGATGGTTTTTTCCCGGGTGACCGTAAAAAGCTGATAGCCGAAGCGGGTGAACTCCCCTTCAGCGAAACGCCAGACGCCCGCCTCCGTTCCCACCCAGAGCACCTGGAGTGGGTCGACCGCCAGAGCGGTCAAGGGGGCCGGAAAGGCCAGCCGGTACGGCAGGTAAATCTTTCGCCCCGTAGCCACGGCCGAATCCCCCAAACCGTTTATCCGTCGAACCTCGGCCACGGCAGCGGCCATCCGGGTCGAATCCAACCCCGGTACGAACCGGTTTATCATCTTTTCCAAATCCGGCGAAACCCCCGCCGTCATCTCATGGCGGTTCGACCATTTTTTGCCGTCGTAAAAATAAAGGTCACTGTCGCTGATGGCCCAGCCGGCCCGTTCGCCGGCAAATGCCATCTTCTTAACCCCCCCTGCGGGAAAGCCGCCTTCCGATTCCGAAATTCCCCAGCGTCCGCCCGAAAGGGAAAAAATCCCCCTGTCGTTTGACAGCCACACGGTGCGGGCCGGTGAAACCGTCAAATATTGAAACGGCCCGGACGGCAGCGCTTCCGCCCCTCCATAGGAATTCCAGCTTTCTCCGTCGAAGCGAAAGACCCCGCTTTGGGTCGCCACCCACAACACCCGCTCGTCGCCGGCTATCGCCACGACGGAATCGGTGAAAGCGACATTGTAAGGTAGGAAGATGTTGTCCGGCATAGCCGTGCCCGTCACTTTCTTACAAGCAGCCAGGATGTTGGAGGCTTCCTGTACTGAAATGATCTGGTCTTCTAATGCACGGTTGCATAGGGTGGCCAAGGAAAGCAGGCCGGAAGGAGTGGCGAGAGTCTTGGTGAATTGATCCACAAGCCGGTCAAAGGCTTCAGCAAGCTTTTCTTTTTCTGAATCGACAAAATCGGGAGGCAGGGCCGCCAGAACCTCGTTTTTAATACCCAATAGGTCGGCGAGTGTAAATTTGTTATTGGCCTCGGCCACCCTAAGAATCAGTTCGGCCAGCCGTTCCGGGGTTACCCCTTCCGAACCGCCCTTCACCCAGCGGGATACGATCCCTTCCAGGGTTTCGCTTCCCTGCACCTGATGGTTCGTGCCGGAAACCCACTGCACGCCGTCCCAGCGGAAAAGCTCGTTTCCGACCACGGCCCAGATGTCATACCGCTTGTAGTTTTGCTCCGGCACATTGTTGCGCAAAAGCGCCAGCTGGCGGATGGGCCCCCGTCCCGCCGGCGCGGAATAGGTTATCCAATCGGGACTCATCGGATAACGTCCCAGACCGGCCGGATTGAAATGGGTGGCGGTGTAATCATCCGCCAGCCCCACAAAGGCATCCCCCATTCCGGCCGGGCGCGTCCCGGTCGAAATGCGCAGGGACAGCGCGCCCGCCTGCCGCAACGATGCCCGAACGGTTTCAGACGCTGTCAAGAAGAACAGGGCGATTGCCGCCCCCAGATAAAGCACCCTTTTCATTGCAACCTCCCTTATTGGTTTCGTTTTTGTTCTCATCGCATCACCACAAGCTTGCCAAACTCTTCCGTTTCCTTCGATGCCTGCCGGGCGCGAATTTTATAAATGTACACGCCCGAAGCGACCCGGTCCCCGTCATTATCCCGCCCGTCCCAGGTCGTACCGAAATTGTAACCGGCCCGCGCCGAAGTGGAGCGCAAACTTCGCACCAGCCGTCCGGCCAGGGAATAGATATCGATAATCACTTCATCCGCCGCAGCCGAAAGGATGTAACAAAAGTTGGTATTTTCCTTCATCGGATTGGGGTAGTTCAAAACTTCGGTGAGTTTCAACTTGCCGGTCGCAACAATCTCGACTGGCATTTCCAGAACGGCAGAGTTGTTGGCGCCATCCCAGGCCTTGACCCGCAGGGTATGCCGGCCGGTCGAGAGCGCCGGCAGATTAAAGGCCGCCTGCCCGCTTGAAAACGACCCCGGTTCATAGCGGAACGATTCAGTCAAATCAAGCCTGGGGCCGGACGGGAAATCGAAATCGGCTGAAATCAGGTGGGCCGGGTCACCCGTAATGTTTATCCCGGATGAATCCTCTAACTTCACGCTCAAAGAGAGGCCGGCCGAAAGCGCATCCCCCGGCCCAACGAGCGCCCCGCCCGCCGCCGACAGCGTTATCCTCGGCCCCGTGGTATCGTTGCTGGCAGCGGCCGAACCGGAGAGGGTGACCGAATCCTTGTAACCGGCGGCATCCCCGTCGATATTCCAGGCATAGGCCGAAATCCGGCCCGTCCGGGAACCGTAACTGATATCTTTTGGAACGACAAATTGGAATTGAAACCGGCCGGCAGTGACCGCCGCTTCCCCCCGATAAATCATATTCCCCGCTAAATTATAATCCACCGGTCGGAATCCCCCCGGAGGTGATGGGAGGGCAATTAAATGGGTTTTAGAGCGCAGCCCGTCAAATACTGAAAGTGTCACCGTTCCGTTAAAACCGGTGATGACATTTCCGGCTGAATCGGTCACTTCCCCGGATACCGTGTCTACAACCAGAGCGGAAAGAGAATCCGGCTGGACGGTCAGATTGATTTCGTACGTGGGCCGGGCCAGATGCATCGCCGGGTCGCCAAAAAGCACGTAGCGCCGGTCGTTATCGTTTGTCTGTCTTTGACTGTTCTGCCTCAAAAGCTTAGCCAGGTAAAACGCTTCCCCGATTGAAAGGGAATCCGAATCAAACAAAAGGTCCAAAACTTTTACATTCAGGGCTTCATTCGAACCGGCAAAAACCAGCCGGACGGCCGCAATCACCGCCACGGCGCCGCCGTTCGGGTTTTTCATCAAATCCTCCCCCATCCCGTCCGCCAAAGGCTCGGCAAAAGTGTTGATGTTGCAGGAAGCGGCATAAACCAAAGGCAACCGGGCGGCGTTGGCCAAACGGGGGACATCCTCTTCCCGCTTGAAAACGTGCTCGTGGGCCCACACGTTCGGATTGCCGTGGCCGATGTAGTCGACGACGAGGTGCCCCTCGTTCCAGGTCCGTACAATCGCCTCTTCCGCCTCCGGTTTGGCCCGGAGCCCGTCAAACGGATAATCGAACAAATATATTTTTTTCTGGTCCAACCGGTCGGGCAGGTAGGAATTGGATAAGGTCTCGGCGCTAATGGTGTGAAACCCCTCCGTTGTAAAAAGTCCGAACTCGTCGTCCGCCACCAGGGTCGCCCGGTTTCGCCAGATCCCGTATTCCGGCGAAGTTTCGTAGCGCTGGATTTTATCCGCTATCACCTGCAGTTCCGAAACGTTTTTAACCGGCCAGCGGGCGACGGTCATATCTAAAAACTGATCAGCCGAATCCAAAACTTCTCGGTCACTGAAATACAAAAAACCCTCATCCGAGTTGCTCGAAGGGTCAAAGGCCTGGTCCACGATGAATGGTGGTACGTAATTGACCGCCCCCGCGCCGGTGATGTTACGGAAGTCATACGTGGCATCCCCGACCAAAAGCACGTAGCGGGGCGGGGCGCTCCAGTTCTCCCGCGCAAATTTCAGGAAATCCCGAATCGCCACCGGGTCCGGCAGCCCGCCCGAAAAGTTGTTGTAAATCTGTTCGACGTGCACCGGCTCGACTGTCAAATTGCTGTGGGAAGCCCGATAGACGGTGTAATCCGCAAGGGCTGACTGGAACGCCGCCGGCGCGATGACGACAAACTCTCCCTCATTCGGGCGATTCGGCCCGGTCAAATCGGCCGGTGTCTGACGCAAAAGCGTCGGACGTTTGAAATCCGCGACCGAAGTCAAAACAAAAAGCCTTTTAGTGGTTGCATCCACGTCAAAGGACAAAACGCCCGAAGCATTCCGAACGGCTCCACTCAAAGCAATTGGATTTGACCGATTGGTTATATCCCATAGAACAAAACTCTGCGGCGAGGCGCCGATTTGAAACGGAACCATTCCGGACGCAGCCGGCGTTTCAAATTCCATAAGCGGAGGCGAATACACCGGAGCCCGGTTGTAGTGGGCTTCCAGAAAATCAAAATGATTAAATATATTGGAGGCCGTATTTAAGGTCAAATCCACCCGGTTCAGTCCGGCTTTCAACGCGCCGGTCTGAAAGAGGGTTAAACCCGAACTGGTGCTGAGGAACGAGGCCGAAACGCCGTTGACCCGCAGGGTTATTGCGCCGGAAAGATGTTTTACCTTGACCGTATCAATGTCGGAAACTAAATCCGGAAGCGTGAAAAAATAGGTCTGCGAATTCCCCCGTCCTCCGTACCAGTTGTAGTAGTCGTTAATTTCGGTGGAATTGTCCCCTGCCAGAAACCGGTCCTGCTCCAGTCGAAAGCGGGCCGGAAAGGAACTTACAATTGGAGGCCCGACAACCGGCGCCACATTCTGGCTGCCTGCTCTCAAACCCAAAGTGTCCCCCCAGTTCAGCCAGAAAACCTGTGTCGTGGTGTAATTATTCTTTGCAAAGGAAAAATTTCCGCCCAGCGCGTCGTAATCCCATCCCTCCACCCCCCACCCGTAGAAATGAATTTCATCCCCCCCATCAAAAATGCCATCCTGCTCGCCGGTCACCTCGAGCGCCAGCTCCCGCCAAGCCGGGCGGGGGACGTTGTTGAAGGCCGGAAGCGCCCGTCCCCCCTGGCAAAACATCCGGATGCTGCGGGGGTCGATTGTGCTGACAGGAACGCCCGCCGCCGAAAGCATCGCCCGGTCGATTTTATAAATCCCATTATCCGTAAAAGTCACCTTCACCCAATCGGGAGATTGCGAAAAAGGAGAGGAAAAAGCGGCAGCCTTGGCCAGCTTTTCATTTCGCTCCGGCTGGCTGCGAAACTCTTTCACCTGCTCGTAGTTCAAAAGCCCGTTGCTCAAAACCTTTTCCCACCGGTTTGGCGTTGGGGTTGAAGCGAAATTCTCCCAGGAATGCGAACGAACTTCCACCCGCAGCTTCTCGACCACCCGATAGGCCCTGGCCGCCTCATCGTAGCGGGCCGGAAAAAGCTTCAGCCGCAAAACCCGCTGGTTCCCTATCCAAAAGGGCCGGTCGGGGACCACCCGGTTTTCCATCCCGGTTTTCTCCTCGTTCAAAGCGTACGAATCCGCTGTTTTCAAGTTTTCCCTGTCAATCATTCTGCCGTTTTTCGCCGCATTGGCGGCGGCAAGGCTGGCTTCCCCTTCGGCGAAAGCCACTATTTCCGTCCGGGCATCCGCCGGAATTCCCACCAAAACTATCCGCACCGGCAAATCGTAGTTTCCTTCCGCCACCGTCCGGGCGCAGTTGCCGATGGCCAGCCGCTGAAGCGGCCTTCCGGCAACCGTCGAATCGAACGCCGGCGCCATCTCCAGCCGGACGTTGACCGGCCGGTATTCAAACAGAATCCCCTTTTCGTCCGCCCGCACGATTTCGATATCTCCGTATTCCGCGGCTTGGACGCTCCCCGCCGCCAGCGCTGCTATGAGCAAAAATGCCCGTCGTTTTCCCATAAACAAAAAAGCCGAAAAGGGGTTTGTCGCCCTCTCGGCTGTCTTTCTCAATTTTTCGCGGCCTTTTGGTGCCTCTCCGGCCGACAAACCGTTACCTAAACCTTCTCGGCAAAGCTCCTTTCGTTGATAGACAAGTTACCATCCCGCCCCGAAAAGTCAAGCATTATTCTTGAACGGAAGCCGAATAGCAATCCCTTTGCCAAAACCGTCCAAGGCGGCTTTTTGCCGTATCCCAACAAGTTACGGCCCCTCCCGAACGAATGGAGCCCTGCAGGACTGCACCCCATTTGTGAAAGACGTTTCCCACCCCAGGCCGCCAGCCGCTGCGCAAGGGCAAAAAATTTTCAAACCTTTTATGAATATATACGTATACAGCTATGGATAGTTATGAAGGCCAAAGTCGAACAAACCGCCCGGCGCTTTGCGCCGGTCTTCAAAGCCCTGGCCGACCCCACCCGGCAAAAGATTATGCTGATGCTGGAAGGGAAAGCCCGCACAGTATCCGAAATCGTCGATTTCTTCAATCTCTCCCAGCCCACCATCTCCCGCCATCTGTCGGTTTTAAGAAATGCCGGCCTGGTGGAAGCGGAAAAGAAACGCCAGAACGTTTTCTACCGCCTCTCCGAACCGAACCTGAAGGCCTGCTGCGTCGGCTTTTTCTCCAGCTTCGCCTGCTGCCGGCCGGTGGAGGTGAAAATTGCGGAAAGGAAAGCGGGGTGAAAATTTTTTGCTCCAATATATGCATATATGCGTATATAACAATGTTATCGTTCAACCCAATAAGGAGGTGATAAAAGATGAAGGATTGTTGCGGTCCCGGCTGCTGTGGCAGCTGTTGCGGCGACTAACTCATGTAGTGCGGGTTGGTTTCATTAACCAGCACGGGTTTCGCCGAGGCCCCGGAGCGCGTTATCTCTGGCGTCACATGGGATAGCTCCGGGGCCTTCTTTATAACCACAACGAAAACAAAACCACAAAAACCAAAGCCGGCAAAAAGTTCCCCACCCGCACGGCGGCGATGTTCAAAAGTTTGAACGAAATTCCCACAATCATCGCTCCTCCTGTGCAGGTCAAATTATTGATAATTTCCGGAACGGATAGGACAGAAAGCTGTCCCCCTAAAAGAGTCAGCCCCCCTTGAATTATCAAAACCGTCAAGGCTGAAAAGAAAACCCCTACACCCAAACTCGAGGTTAAAGCAATCGCCGCCACCCCGTCCATAATCGACTTGGTGTAAAGAATGCTGGCATCCCCCCGCACGCCGTCTTCAATGGAACCGACGATGGTCATCGGCCCTACGCAGAATAAGAGCGAGGCGGATACGAACCCCAGAACAAAAGTGGCCGATTCCGTCTGTATCTTGTTCTTCAGATACTCCCCTATTCGTTCCAGCCCCTGTTCGATTTTCAAAAGTTCCCCGGCAATTCCGCCCAAAAGCAAAGCCCCAGCCACTTTTATCACCGCATTCGAACCCTCCGCCGCCAGCATCATCCGCACCCCTATAAGCAAAGTGACCAGCCCCAATCCCTGCATCAGGATGGTGCGAATCCGCTCCGGCAGCCGCGCCCCGGCAAAATATCCGATGGAGGCTCCGATGAGCACTGTTGCTGTATTTACCAAAGTTCCTTTCATTTAAGTTGTAGGGGCTTGATTCATCAAACCCTTCCTATTTCTAATTTCACTGCCGCTTCGATTTTTCCGACCACCGTCTGGCGGTAATTTTTCACCGGTACGGATAGGTATTCGGCCAGCCCCTTCTTATCGAATTTGTAACCCAGCTGCTCCAAAACCGAAAAAACCACCGGCGCCATTCCCCGCGAAGAGCCGTCATCGATTTTGATGGCCACTCCCCAACCGCGGTCGGTCAACCCAAAGCATTCCACGGCCTCCGCACCCGCTTTTGCCACCACCTTTCCGGAAAAGGTCTGCGTCAAGGTGTAATCCAGCCGCTTTTCCCCGGAAACCATCCAGGGATGTTCCGTCATCGCTTCAAGAACCGTTTGTATAGCGTTTCCGAAACTCCCCTTGAGTTTTTCGGCGGAAGCCAGACGCGCAAAACCCCAGGCCATATAGTAGAGCGGAACGGCTGGATTGGGAGCCGAACAACCGTCCGTCCCCAAAACCATTTTGGAAACCGAAATTTTGCACGCTTCCGCCACTCCTTCCATTATTCTCCGTTGAGTTTTGCTCTTGGGATTTAAATATCCCGATATATCCTCTCCCAAAAGTTTAGCCAGGGCAATCATCCCGGAATGTTTGCCGGAGCAGTTGTGATGCCGTTGGTCGAATTTTTGCCCCGGTTCTGGCGTTTTGTTCAGCAGGGTGAAATAAAGGGGTGTTTGAACGCCGCACTGTAAATCCGATTCGCTCATCTCGACCTTCCGCATGATACTATCGATGACTTCGATATGCTCCGGCTGGCCGGAATGCGACCCAGCCATAATGGCAACCTCTTCCGGCGTAAAACCGTAGCGTTCGATTCCCGCCTCCTCTATTAGAGCCAGCACCTGAAACGGCTTGGAAGCGGAGCGAAAAAAGGAAACCATTTCCGGGTTTCCGGCCCAATAAACCGGTTTTCCGTTTTGGTCAACGACGGCAACCGAGCCGAAATGCCGCGACTCCACTATGCCGCCGCGATACACATTGGCCAAAAGAGCGTGCCCGCACGGGGATACCGAACGACCCTTCGGGCGGACCGCTTTTTCAGCCCTCGTTTTGGGTGAAAGCCGCCGCTTCTTCCCGGCCCTACTTTTTCTTGCGGGACTCAACGGCAGTTATGCTCTTTTCCAGAATGGAAAGTCCGGCCATTGCCTGGTCTTCTGAAATAATGAGCGGCGGGACGATGCGCAGGGTGTTCGGACCGGCGGTCAAAAGCATAAGCCCCCGCCGGAAGGCCTCCATCATAATCTCATCCGCCCAGTCCGGCGCCGGCTTTCTCGACTTCTTGTCCCGCACGATTTCCGCCCCAATCATCAACCCCTTCCCGCGCACGTCGCCGATGATGTCGTGCCGGTGCATCATCCGGGTCAGCTCTTCCATCATTACTTTGCCCACCCTTTCGGCATTTTTCATCAAACCATTCTCCAAAAGCTTGATGGTTTCAAGTGCCGCCGCACAGGCCACCGGATTGCCGCCAAAAGTGGTGGAGTGTGCCCCCCGGTCCCAGCTCATCAGCTTGGAGGAGGCGATGGCGGCGCCAATCGGCAAACCGGAGCCGAGTGCCTTGGCCGTCGCTATGATGTCCGGGGTGGTATCCCAGTGCTCGATGGCAAACATTTTCCCCGTCTTCCCCATCCCGGATTGCACCTCGTCGGCAATGAAAAGAATATCATTCTTCTCACACATCTTTTTCAAGCGCTGATGATAACCAGGAGGCGGTACGACATACCCCCCTTCCCCTTGGATGGGTTCAACAATCAAAGCCGCGACTTCATCCGCCGGCGCCACCTTGTCCAGGTAAACGTCCTCGATGACCTGCACGCAATGAAAATTGCAGGAGGGAAAACTCAAGTTGTAGGGGCAGCGGTAGCAATAAGCATACGGAACGTGCGTCGCTTCCGGCACCAAAGGGGCAAAACGCTTTCGCTGGGTCTGCTTGCTGCAAGTGAGTGAAAGGGAACCCATCGTCCGGCCGTGAAAGGCGTTGATGAAGGCAATCGTGCGCGGCCGGCGACGGATGTAACGGGCCAGCTTGAAGGCCGCCTCCACCGCCTCCGTGCCGGAGTTGGTGAAAAAGACCCGTTTAGGCCCTTTCCCCGGCGCAATGGAAGTTACTTTTTTAGCCAAATCCGCCACCGGCTGGTGGTAGAAATCGGCCGTGGCCACGTGCATCGCCCGCTTCATTTGGCGGACGGCGGCAGCGACCACGCGCGGGTGCACGTTGCCGGTGGAAGTCACCCCGATGCCGGAATGAAAATCCAAAAAGCGGTTGCCGTCCACATCCCAGAGCGCAGCCCCTTCTCCCCGGTCAATGACCACCGGATGGGTGCGGGTGTAGGACGGGGAGACGTACTTTTCGTCCTGCTTTATGATGCGTTTCGATTTCGGCCCCGGCAGCCGGGTCTTTATTTTCGGATAAACCAGCATTTTTCCTCCTTATTTTTGTTGTGTGGGGAATTGCTTCCGACACAATCTTAAAACAATATTGAAAACAACCGTAGGCCGGGTTTTAACCCGGCTTCCGTGCGGATTAATAAGGAAGGAAAAATCAAGTCTGGCACTTCAGCCAGATGCAAAGCAGCATTTTTCGCAAGGACATTTGCATGAACTCAAAATTAACTTTTTTAAGCCGAACTGTCAAAGTGAAAACGTTGCTTTTGGGCAGCGGAACTCTCCAGGTTTCCACGCGGAAAACTAGGGCCTTCCACTGCGTTATAGTTCCACGCGTCTAACCCCGGACAAAACGTTCCTATTTCAAGTGCTCGGTGATTGACCAGTGGGTCTGTATGATGCGCCACTGCCCCTCCTGGCGTCTATAAACTTCGGTGCAGTTCCAGGGTTGCCGCACCTCTTTGCTGTAGGAAATGTAATTGAAGGTAAGCACGGCCGCCTCCCCGCAAACCTGGACCTTTGGAGTGATGATTTCGTATCGGTCAACCCGAACCTTGCCCCGAATAGCCTCGTAGTAGCGGGTAAGCGCCTCCAAGCCGTCCAAACGCCGCTTCTGGAAAGGGTCGAAATAAACGACATCCGGAGCGGAAATTTCCAAAAAGCCGGATGGGTCCCCTTTTCCCCACCGCTCCAGGGCCGCCAACTCCATTGCGAAAATCACTTCGTCCAGATTGTTCTCTTTTTTCATAAGAGCTTCTCCCTTTAGATTAAGCTTTTACTTTGTGACAAGAGTTACTCCTGGCACGGCCTTTACAGCACTTTCCCCAAAAACTCTGCCGCCCTTTTGGACTTGGGATGATTCAAAATCTCCTCCGGCCGGCCTTCTTCTACGACTTTCCCCTCGTCCAAAAATATCATCCGCTGGGCTACTTCCCGGGCGAAGCCGATTTCGTGGGAAACCACTACCATTGTCATCCCTTCTTTGGCCAATTTTTTCATCACGTCCAGAACTTCCCCAATCATCTCCGGGTCCAGAGCCGAAGTTGGCTCGTCGAAAAGCATAATCTTCGGGTTCATCCCCAAAGCCCGGGCGATGGCCACCCGCTGCTGCTGTCCGCCGGAAAGCTGGGCCGGAAAGGCATCTTTTTTCTCCAAAAGCCCGACCCGCTCCAAAAGCCTCTTCGCAATAGCTTCCGACTCCTCTGGATTTCTTTTGCGCGCCACTCGTTGTGGCAGACAAATGTTTTCCAAAACCGAAAGGTGCGGAAATAAATTAAACTGTTGAAAGACTAATCCGCATTCCGCCCGCACCTGGCGGACGTGTTCCTTGTTGTGGTTCAGCTCAATGCCGTCCACCACGATTTTTCCCCCGTCCGCCCGCTCCAGCCCGTTGATACAGCGCAGAAACGTCGATTTTCCCGAGCCGGATGGCCCGAAAATAACCACCACCTCCCCCGCCTCAATGGAAAGTGAAACGCCGTCCAGAACGGTATGCCTTCCGAATCGTTTGACCAGATTGGAAATTTCGATAATCATCCCCCCCGCTCCCCCAATCCGTGCACTTTGAATTTCTTCTCCACCCAAACCACGAGGCGCGAAAGCCCCAAAGTCATCACCAGGTATAAAAGCCCCACCACCAGCCAGGTTTGAAAATCGACAAAAAACTGGGAATAGAACTCCCGCCCGGCCCGGGTCAGCTCCCGCATCCCGATGACCGAAACCAGCGAGGTATCCTTCAGGCAGGCGATGAAGTCATTTGCCATTGGCGGCACCACCAGCCGCAGGGACTGGGGCAAAATGATATGACGCATCATCTGCGCCCGGCTCATTCCGAGCGAAAGCGCAGCTTCGTATTGCCCCTTTGGTATTGATTGAATGCCCGCCCGCACGGTCTCTGCCAGATAGGCGGAATAGCCGATGCCGATGGCGAAAACCCCCGCCACGAAACTCGAAAGGTGCAAAACCTTCCCCAGCCCGAAGTAGATGAAAAAAATCTGCACCAGAAGCGGCACTCCGCGCAGGATGTCCACGTAAGCCTTGGAACTTTTTTCAATTATCGGATGATGCGAAATGCGCGCAATCCCGACAAAAACCCCGACGAGGATGGCCAATCCGAAGGAAAGCAGGGTAAGTTCGATGGTCACCGGCATGACGGGCAAAAGGTATAGCAAAATTTGCCAGAGAATTTTCAGCTGGTCCGCCAGCCACCCTGATTCTAAAATCAGCAAACCGGTACCCGTTCTGTCATCGGCTTTCTACCCAAGTTATCCTTAAAGGCGGGGACGGTCAAGAAAAGTTAAGGAAAAGCTGCGACTTTTGTAGGGGTTTGATTAATCAAACCCCTGCAAATGAATAATTCTTGCAAAATCCTAAACCAATTTTGCGTTGCGCAAGTCCGGGTCTTTGAAGATGGCGTCCAGAATGCCGTTGACGAAATGCCCGCTTTCGGCGGTGGAAAATTTCTTGGCCAACTCCACCGCCTCGTCGATGGCAACCTTTTCGGGAATGTCCGGGAAAAAGTGCCATTCGGCCAAGGCCATCCGCATAATTATTCTATCCAGAAGAGCTATCCGGGAAAGCTTCCAGTTTTTAAGTTTCGGCTCGATTTCCCCATCCAGCTTTTCCCGGTTGTGAAAGGTCTTCTCAAAAAGCCCGTGCGCAAATTCCCGCTCTCCTTCGCTCCAATCCTGCTCTTGCAATCGATTCTTTAAAATTTCCAAGGGAGAACCGGCCTCCGATTCGGCCGCGTAGAGGCAGGAAAGCACGGCTTCCCGAACCCGATGTCGCCCCTTCACAGCTTCTCCATCAAATCCGCCATTTGCAAAGCCGTTTGGGCCGCTTCCCAACCTTTATTTCCCTCTTTCCCTCCGGCCCGGGCCTTCGCCTGGCGCAGATTATCGACCGTTAAAATCCCGCAGGCGATGGGGATTTTGTATTGGACGGAAAGATTCACCAGGGCTGCCGTCGAATGGTCCGCCACCACTTCAAAATGATACGTTTCGCCGCGGATGACCGCTCCCAACGCCACAAGGGCGGCATATTTCTTCGATTCCGCCAGCCTGGCGCAGGCCACCGGAATCTCCAGAGAGCCGGGGACGTAAACGATGTCGACGCTCCCTTCCGCCACCCCGTGCTGTTGGAAGCACTCCTGCGCGCCGGACAATAGCGCATCGGAAATTGGAGCATGGAAACGGCTGACAACAACGGCAAATCGCTTGTCCAAGACGGCCAGCCCGGGTAGGACCATTTCTTTTGCCGCTTTCGGTCGTGCCATTATTAAACCAGCGAATCCAGAAGATGTCCCAGTTTGGTCTGCTTGGTTTTGAGATAGGAGCGGTTATGTTCGGTCGGAACGATTTCCGCTTTTACTCTTTTTTTGACTTTGATGTCAAGCTCCTCCAACTCCTGAATCTTTTTGGGATTGTTCGTAATCAAGTGAATGTCGGAAAGGCCGAATTCCCTTAAAATCTGGGCGGCCGTGCCGTAGTTGCGCAAATCCGGCTGAAAACCGAGCTCCAGATTCGCTTCCACCGTGTCCTTCCCTCCATCCTGAAGCTTATAGGCCAGAATTTTGTTGGCCAGCCCGATGCCGCGCCCTTCCTGCAATAAATAGATGAAAAGTCCCTCGCCCGCCTTCTCCATCTCTCGGAGCGACCAGCCGAGCTGGTCCCCGCAGTCGCAGCGCAAAGAGCCGAACAAATCGCCGGTGGTGCATTGCGAGTGCACCCGCACCAAAATATCCTTCCGGCCGGAGACCTTCCCTTTTTCCAGAACGAGATGATGCTTTCGGTCGACCTCCGACCAGTACAAATACAGGGTGAAATCCCCAAAACGGGTCGGAAAGCGGACGGTGGCCTGCCTTTCAACCAATTTTTCGGCGGCCAGCCGGTGCCGAATCAAATCCTGAATGGTGACGATTTTCAAATCCCACTTTTTGGCGAACTCAAAAAGCTTTTCCCCCCGCGCCATTCCCCCCCCGGTGTCGGTGATTTCGCACAGAACCGCCGCCGGATAAAGCCCGGCCAGCCGGCACAGGTCTACCCCCGCTTCCGTATGTCCCGGGCGGGAGAGCACTCCCCCATCTTCGGAACGGATGGGAAAAACGTGGCCGGGGCGGGCCAGGCTGTCCGGTTGTGTTTTGGAATTGACCAAGGCCCGGATGGTGGCGGCCCGCTCGCGGGCCGAAATGCCGGTGGTGGTCCCCTCTTTGGCGTCCACCGAGACGGTGAAGGCGGTCCCCAAGCGGGCCGAATTCTCCGATGCCATCGGCGGCAGGTTCAACTGATGCAACCTTTCTTGCGGCATTGAAACGCACACAAGCCCTCCCCCCTGCCGAATCATAAACTCCACTTTTTGCCAGTCGGCGGCCTCGGCGGCGAAGACCAAATCCCCCTCGTTTTCCCGCCCCTCGTCGTCGGTGACGATTATCATCCGCCCGGCTTTCAATTCCTCCAGCACTTCCGGTATGGCATTAAATTTCATTTGTACCTCGGTTTTTCCGTAGGGGCGAGGCATTTATCCCGAGCGTAGTCGAGGGGTGCCTCGCCCTTACCATCTGATGGATATATTTCCCCAAAAAATCGAATTCCACATTCAGAAAATCTCCGGTATTTCTTTCTCCAAGTGTAGTAGTTTTCAAGGTATGCGGAATCAAAGCCACTTTAAACCGCCCCGGTTTCAACCCGGCCACCGTCAGCGAAACGCCCTCCAAAGCCACCGAGCCTTTTTCCACCACCAGGGATGAAAATTCTTTCGGCAAATCCATCCACCATCCCACACCGCCCCGACGTTTTTCAATCTCCAGAAGCCGTGCTTGGGTGTCGATGTGGCCGGTAACGAAATGCCCACCCAGTCGGCCGGAAAGCTTGAGCGGCAGCTCCAGGTTAACCCGGCCGCCGGGCTTGAGGCGGTCAAAATTCGTCCGTTTCAAAGTCTCCGGCATCGCCAGAACCGTGAACTTGGTTCCGTTCCGGGACGTTACCGTCTGGCAGACGCCGTTGACGGAGACCGAATCCCCCTTCCTCAACTCGCGGGCGGCTTTGCGGGCTTCGACCAGCAATTTTTTCCCTTCCTTCATCTGCGAAACCAAAACCACTTTTCCAATTTCGGAAACTAAGCCGGTGAACATACGGGATACCCTGAAAAAAGCATGTCAGTCCCCAGTCTTTTATACTGTAACCGCTCGAATCGAACCGCCTGCGGCAGTTTCTCGACTCCCAAATCTCCGACGGCGGAAATACCTTCGCCAATCATCATCGGGGCCGTGGCGACATAAACCTTGTCTGCCAATTTTTCTTTCAAAAAGCCGGTCAAAACCCCGGCGCCCCCTTCCACCAGAACGGAAGTGACCCCTTGGGCCAGCATCGTTTCAAGCGCAGACCGCAAATCAATCCGGTCGTTTTTCAAAGCCACCGGCCAGATGGCAACTTCTCCCCGTAGTTCGACGTTGGACGAATCGGAACGGCCGGAAAGCAAAACCGTCTTTCCATCCCCGTTTTCTCGTACCAACCGAACCGATGATTTCAACTTTCCCTCCGTATCCAGAACCAGCCGCAGGGGATTTTTACCCTTCACCATCCGCACGGTCAGCTGCGGGTCATCCGCCTCCACCGTTCTGCGGCCGACCAAAACGGCATCGTGGGTGGCCCGCAAAAAATGGGCAAAGCGCCGCGCCGTCTCTCCGGTTATCCAGCGGGAATCGTAGCTTCGGGTAGCAATCCGCCCGTCCAAGCTCTGGGCGAATTTCAGCGTGACGAAAGGCAATTTCTTCTCCATAACCTTGAAGTGCACCTCATTTAACTCCCTCGCTTCGTCATCCAAAAGCCCGACATCCACTTCAATTTTCCGCCTGCGCAAAAACCGAATCCCCTTGCCGTTCACCTGTGGGTTGGGGTCAACCACGGAGGCGTAAACTTTTTTGATTCCGGCCGAAGCAATCGCCTCCGTGCAGGGGGCCGTGCGGCCGTAATGGGAACAGGGTTCCAAGTTGACGAAAAGAAAGGCCCCTCGGGCTTTCTTTCCCGCCTCCTTGATGGCTACAACTTCGGCGTGCTCCTCTCCTGCCCGGCGATGGAATCCAAGGCCGACGGTTCGGCCGGATTTGACCACCACGGCGCCCACCATCGGGTTGGGGGAAGTCTGCCCCAACCCTTTGCGGGCTAACGTGAGCGCCCGGCGCATAAAAGCAATTTCGTTTTCGTTGTATCCTTTTCTCATACTTTTTGGGGGGCAAAAAAATGGCCCCAAATTCCTTCGGGGCGCAGGGAAAAATGCGGGCAAACGGCCGGCGTTTGCCTTTGGCCTTCTTCCATCCGGACTGTACCGTCGGCGCCGGAGTTGCACCGGCTCTGTCCCGTGTTTGCGGGACTCGCGGGCTGTACCGCCGATCGAGGAATTTCACCTCGCCCCGAAAGCTTATCTATTATACAATCAAGAACGGGTCAAGTCAACAAGGACAACCCCAACGAGGTCGGTCTCCTCTTTCGTACCCGGTTGAATTGGTTTATAATCCGTCCACTTATTATGGAAAGGAGATTTTAACAATGAACCAGACGGTTGACCAAACTAAAAAAGAAAAATTTGCCGAACGGATGGTAGGTGTTCTGAACGACAGTTCGCTTGCCTTGATGATGAGCATCGGCCATCAGACCGGGCTTTATGACGTAATGGCCAAACTCCCACCCTCCACGAGCGTTCAAATTGCCAAAGCCGCCCGGCTGAAGGAGCGCTACGTGCGCGAATGGCTGGGGGTGATGCTGACCGGGCGGGTGGTGGAATACGACTCGGCGAGAGCCACCTATCATCTGCCGGCCGAAAACGCCGCTTCCTTGACCCGCGCCGCCGGCCCGGAAAACCTCGCTTTGTATATGCAGTACATCCCCCTTCTCGGAAACGTGGAGGAGGGAATTATCAAAAGCTTCCGCAAAGGGGGCGGCGTTCCCTATTCCGCCTACCCGAAGTTTCAAAAAATCCAGTCCGAGGACTCGAGTTCAATTTATGATGCCACGCTGATACCAACCACCCTCCCCCTCGTGCCCGGCATAGTGGAGCGATTAAAAACGGGCATCGAAGTCGCCGATATCGGCTGCGGTTCTGGCCACGCCGTCAACCTGATGGCCAAGACTTTCCCCAAAAGCCGCTTTACTGGCTACGATTTTTCGAGGGAGGGAATCGCCGCCGGAAAAACGGAGGCCAAAAAACTGAAATTGTCCAAAGCCCGCTTCGTCGTTCAGGACGTATCCAAACTGGCCGACCGTTCCCGGTTCGATTTCATCACCACCTTCGACGCTGTCCACGACCAGGCCAAACCGAAGACCGTGCTGAAAGCGATTGCCCGGGCGCTGAAGCCGGACGGCATTTACCTGATGGTGGACATTGCCGCTTCGAGCAACGTGCATGAAAACTTGGACCACCCGCTCGGTTCGACCTTGTACACCGTTTCCTGTATGCATTGTATGACCGTCTCGCTGGCCCTGAATGGCGAAGGGCTGGGAGCGATGTGGGGCAAACAAAAAGCCCTCCAGTATTTGGCGGATGCGGGATTCACCAATGTAGAAGTAAAACAGGTTCCGGGAGACATTTTTAACTATTACTACATTGCCAGAAAAAGTTGAACAAAAGGCAAATAAATGAGACGAATTTTCATCCTTCTGCTTTTCGCCCTGCTGGCGCTTTTCCTTCCATTTATCCCCAAAGCCCAAAATAAAAAACCGACCTTAAACGACCTTCGCTGGCTTTCCGGCTGCTGGGCCAACGGCGGCACGTCCGACCGCTACGAAGAGCACTGGATCAAACCGGCCGGCACCTCGGTTTTGGGAATAAGCCACACCGTGGCGAATGACACGACCCTTGCCTTCGAATTCCTGCGCATCCAACAGCAAAAAAACGGCGACATCTACTACGTGGCCGACCCGTCCGGCCAAGCCCAAGACTCTTTCAAGCTGGTCAAATTTAACGCCGCCGAGCTGGTATTTGAAAACCCGAAACACGATTTTCCGCAGCGCATCATTTACCGTCGGAAAGGCGACTCCCTCTTCGCCCGAATCGAAGGGAAAAGCAGCGGAAAAGAGCACGGCATCGATTTTCCGATGAAGCGCGCCAAATGTGACTGAATTCTTTAATTCCCCGTAATCAAGGTGGTCAGCCGAATAAAAACTGTTGGACTTCTCAAAGCCACCTTTTCCGTCGCCGTCTGGGGGGCTTCTTTTATAGCCACCAAAGTTGCCCTGCGCGACGTTTCCCCGGTCACCGTGGTATGGCTGCGTTTTGCAATGGGCATCCTCGTATTGGGGGCTTTTGTCATCATCCGGAAAGAATTCCTCCCCCAGCCCCCCAAGGTGCTGGGGTATTTTGCTCTTCTTGGTTTTATCGGCATTACTCTCCACCAATGGCTGCAATCCAACGGGCTGACAACCGCCCAAGCCTCAACTTCTGCCTGGATTGTCTCCACCGCCCCCATTTTCATAGCAATTTTGGGCTGGCTGCTCTTGAAGGAGCAACTTCGTTGGGACCAAATCGCCGGGATTCTGTTCGCCACGGCCGGCGTTTTGCTCGTGGTCAGCAAAGGCGATTTGAGCTCAATTTTCAAGGGAAGCTTCGGCACGCCCGGCGACCTGTTGGTTTTAATCAGCTCCCCAAATTGGGCCGTCTATTCCGTTCTTGCGCGAAAGGGTTTGAAAGAAAACAGCGCTTCCCTGCTGACTTTCTACGTTATAGCCCTCGGCTGGATTTTTTCTACCCCCCTTTTCTTCGCCGGAGCGGGCATTGGCGAAATCCCCCAGCTGACCCTCTCCGGCTGGACGGCCATCGGCTTTCTCGGCATTTTCTGTTCCGGTCTGGCCTACATTTATTGGAACGATGCCTTAAAGATTATCCCCGCCTCCCAGGTCGGCGCGCTACTGTATGTCGAACCCCTCTTCGCCGTGGCCGTCGCCGCCGCACTCATTGGAGAAACCATCACTCTGGGCGCCCTTTTGGGCGGGGCGATAATTCTTTTTGGAGTATGGATGGTGACGAGAAAGTAAGCGACGTTTTTTAGTTCTGGCATTTCGATTATATTCAGCTCGGTAATTAAAATGAAAAACTAAAAGGAGGAAAAATGAAACGCAAAGCGTCAGCCGTGTGGAAGGGTGGATTGAAGGATGGAAAAGGAACGGTTTCGACCGAAAGCGGCGTGCTTTCGAACAACGCCTATTCCTTCTCCACCCGCTTCGAAAACGAAAAAGGAACCAACCCGGAGGAGTTGATAGCCGCCGCCCACGCCGGCTGCTTTTCTATGGCCCTTTCGGCCGAATTGGGAAAAGCCGGAATGACGCCGCAAAGTATCAGCACGATGGCCACGATTACCTTAGAAATGCTGGAAGGCGGCCCGACGGTAACCTCCAGCCATCTGGAAACGGTGGCCAAAATTCCCGGAGCCGATAAGGGGGCCTTTGAAAAAGCCGCCAACGGCGCCAAAGCCGGCTGCCCCATTTCCCGGCTTTTAAACACCAAAATCACGCTGGATGCCAAGCTGGAAAATTAAAATCCCCGCCAGTGAAACTTTTACGGGGAATCATTCCGTAAATACAGGTAAACATAGGCGGCATTTCAATGCCGCGGAAAGGATATATGACCGAAGTTAAACGCATATCCGACCAGCTTCAACGGGCGTTCGAAAAAGACGCCTGGCACGGCCCGGCGGTGATGGAGGTCTTGAATGGAGTAACCGCCCAACAGGCCGCCGCCCGCCCGGTTCCCAACGCCCATTCCATTTGGGAAATCACCCTGCACGTCTCCGGCTGGATGGGGGTTTTGAAATCCCGCGTGGAAGGAAAATGGATGGATGAACCGGCCGAAGGGGACTGGCCGCCCGTGGATGATACAAGTCCGGCCTCTTGGGAAAAGACGGTAAAACTCCTGAAAACCAGACACGCCGGACTGCAAAAGGCCATCTCCAAGCTTTCCGATAAGAAATTGAACAAACCGATTGCCAAGGGCAAATCCACCTTTTACGCCTCCCTGCACGGGATAATCCAGCACGACCTGTATCACGCCGGGCAGATGGCTGTCCTTAAAAAGGGAGTGTAAGAGTGACCGAAATAGAACGCATAAGTGACCAGTTGAAACGCGCCTTTGAAGGCGGCGCCTGGCACGGCCCTTCGGTCAAGGAGGTGCTGGAAGGAGTCACGGCCGAAAAAGCAGCCGCCCGGCCGATTTCCGGCGCCCATTCCATCTGGGAACTCGTTCTGCACATCGCCGTCTGGGAGGACGCCGTGAAAAGATGGGTTCGGGGGGAAACCCACAACGTGACCAATGAGCTGGACTGGCAGAAAGTGAAGGATACAAACGAAGCGGCTTGGAAAAAAACATTGGAAAACTTGGAAACCGGACATATGGAACTGCGCGCAACCATTTCCCGTCTTTCCGATGGCGAGTTGGATAAAATTCTCAAGGAGCCGAAACCCTCGGTTTACGACCTTTTGCACGGGGTTATCCAGCACGACCTGTACCACGCCGGCCAGATTGCCGTTTTAAAGAAACGAGCAAAATAAAATGTCAACCAAGCAAGCGCAGTTCGCCGGCGTGGGCGACGAAGCCGTCCGCGCCAAGACCGGAAAGGGCTGGAAAGAATGGTTTACCATTCTGGACAAAACCGGCGCCCGAAAAATGGCGCACAAGGATATCGCCCAATACCTTTACGACACCCATAAAATCGGCGGCTGGTGGAGCCAGATGGTTACCGTTGGCTATGAGCAGGCGCACGGAAAGCGGGAAAAACACGAGCGGGTGGGAGGCACGTACGACATCAGCGTCAGCCGCATTTTGGAAGTCCCGGTCTCCAAGGTTTTCAAGGCCTGGCAGGACGGAAAAGCCTGCGCCAAATGGCTGGGGGAAAAACCCGAGATTCGCAGCGCAACCGTCAACAAATATATGCACCTTACCTGGGCGGACAAAAAAACCAAGCTGGACCTCAATTTTTATTCTAAAGGCCCGGCCAAAAGCCAGGTGGTCGTCCAGCACAGCAAATTGCCGGATGCCAAAGCCGCCGCAAAAATGAAAATTTATTGGAGCAAAAACCTGGAGCGGCTGAAAGGTTTCTTGAAGGCATAGTAGCGCTTTGACGACCGCCATCGAAATCTGCTCCCTGCAAGAAACCATAATCACCTGCAAGAAATGCCCCCGTTTGGTGCGCTGGCGGGAAAAGATTGCCAAGGAAAAAGTGGCCCGGTTCAAGGACTGGGACTACTGGGGCAAACCGGTGCCGAGCTTCGGCGACCCGAATGCCCGGCTTTTGGTTGTCGGCTTGGCTCCGGCCGCCCACGGAGCTAATCGGACGGGGCGGATGTTCACCAGCGACAAGAGCGGCTCGCTCTTGTACCCGACTCTCCACAAATTCAGCTTTGCCAATCAGCCCGCCTCCTTTACGCGCGATGACGGCTTGAAATTGAACGACTGCTACATCACCGCTGTCGTCCGCTGCGCCCCGCCGCAAAATAAACCAGCTCCAAAGGAACTGGCCAATTGCCATCCGTACCTCTTGGATGAACTCCGCTTGCTTTCTTCCTTGCGAGTAATCGTGGGATTGGGAAAGGTCGCCTTCGATGCCATCTTCCGTTCGTTAAAAGAATTAGAAATGACGCCGCTCAAAACCAAACCCGCTTTCGGCCATGGTGTCATCGTTCCGGTTGCCCCCAGCCTGTTTCTCCTCGGCTCCTACCACCCCAGCCAGCAAAACACCTTCACCGGCAAGCTGACCGAGTCAATGTTTTCCGATGTTTTCAGAGAAGCCAAAAAATTGCTCGAAAAACCTGTTGCAAGTTCTTAAGCCGGGTATATATATTCCCTTCGCGTGACCAAAACCACGGTAAGCGCGTTTCGTTCTGCAAAAAGAGGGGCCAAACGGCCAAAACCAACAAACCCTAACCAAGGAGGGGAACGTGGGTAAAAAAATCGTTTTGGGCGGAATCGTTGCCGGCATCGTGGTGTTCATCTGGGGCGCCATCTCTCATATGGTGCTCGGAATGGGGGATGAGGGTATGAAGGGCTTGCCCAATGAGGAGACTGTTCTTTCCGCCCTCTCCACCAACGTTACCGAACCCGGCTTCTACTTCTTTCCCTGGGGTGATATGCAAGGCTCCAAGGAACAAATGGATGCCTGGAAGGAAAAATACCGCACCAGTCCGGCCGGCATTATGATTTACAAGCCCCAGGGGGGCGAAATGATGCCTCCGAGTATGTTGATAACCGAACTGGTCACCAACATCCTGGCCGCTCTCATAGCCGCATTCTTGTTGAGCAAAGCTTTCGGCAATCTGGGAGGGCTCTTTGGCAAAGCCGTTTTTGTAGCCCTATTCGGCCTTTTTGCCGGAGTGGAAATCGACCTGTCCTATTGGAACTGGTACGGCTTCCCGACCAGCTACACGCTGTCATACATCGTGCAGCACGTTATCGGCTGGTTTTTAGCCGGGCTGGTCCTGGGCTTCTTTTTCAAAAAGCCGGCGATGAGTCAGCCGGCAACGTAGCCGGCTTCCTCGGCTCGACGCAAAGGGGATAAATATGAAACGCTCTCGTCAGCGAAAGAGTAGTGAGCGTGTGCTCTTTAAATCTTCCAGGCTCATCGCCATCCATGTTCCCAATTTGAAAAAAGCCGAGCGCTTCTACTCCGGCGTGTTGGGGTTTAAGCTCATCCGAAAGACGGGAAAACACCTCGTTTATAAGACCGGCCTGCTCACGCTCTATGTCGTCAGGGACAACAAAGTAAGCCCTTTCATCCCCAGTCTTGGTGTCAAGGACTGGAAAAAGGCCAAAACCTACTTGACCCAAAATGGCTGCCGGATTTTGAAGGTTTTTCCAAAAGATAGGGCTTTTTACTTCAAAGACCCCTTCGGGATTGTGATTGACGTCACCTCGACGGCAAGGTAACAGTCGAGAGCGTGCGGAAGCTGACCGGTTGGATCACGCGGGAACTTAAATGGTTCGGCATCGGTTTCCTGCTCCCTTTTGCCCTCGTTCTTGCGTTTGACTTGCTTGTTACCCGTTCACCGATGCCCATCCACGAACGTATCCTACGCTTCGAGGACATTTGCGTTTACGGGGGGTGCATTCTTGTCCCGCTTTTCATATACTTCTTTGTGACCATTACGAGGATGATTTTTCGTAGAAAAACAAACTCATAACACCTTTGGAGGGAGCTCCGCTCCCGACTCCCCGTCGACCCGATGAGATTTGCCGCCCTGCACAAGTTCTGCGTTTCTTTCCCCGGCGCGACCGAGGACGTTCAGTGGGAAAACGACCTGTTGTTCCGGGTTGGAGGCAAAATCTTCGCAATTGTTGGTTTCAACGCCAAAGGCCCACAGGGCCTTTGCTTCAAATGCACGCCCCAAAAATTTGCCGAGCTGACCAAAAAGAAGGGGATAATCCCCGCACCGTACGTGGCCCGCTACTACTGGGTGGCGCTGGAAAACCTGAACGCCCTTCGGGCGCCGCAAATCAAGGCTCTGATAAAAGAATCCTATCAAATGGTATATGAAAAACTTCCTGGAAAGTTGAAATCGAAAGTGCTGGCGGCAAAGAAGTAAAACTAAACGGTTGGGAGGGAGCCCCGCTCCCGACCGTTATTTGTCGTACTTCCGCCCGCCCAAAATTGAAAAGGAACGATACAACTGTTCCACGAGAACAACCCGGATTAGGTGGTGGGGAAAAGTGAGCGGCGAAAACGACCAGCGGAGTTTAGCCTGCGCGTTCACTTCATCCGGTAGCCCTTCCGACCCGCCACCGATGAAACAAAAGTGCGACACCCCGTGGTTCATCTTCGTTTTGAAAAACTCCGCCAGCGTTTCCGAGGAAAAACGTTCCCCCCCCACGTCGAGTAAAATGGTAAAACACCGCTTGGGAATTCTCGATGAAAGTTGCGCAAGGTCTTTGGGTGTTTCGCCAAATTCCTTCACTTCCACCTGTGCAAATCCGGAAAGCAATTTCCGGTAGTGGCGAAACCCCTCCTCAATCCATTTCTCTTTGGCCCGCCCGGCAAAGAGCAGAATAATTTTGGGCCCCAAGCTACTTGTCCGGGCTGACGGAGAGAATCAAACGGCGGCTTCTGGGCCCGTCGAACTCGCAGAAGAAAACTCCCTGCCACCGGCCCAAAACGAGCTTGCCGTTGGAGTAGGGAGCACCGGTCGTGGTGCCGACCAGAGCTGCTTTGACGTGGGCGTCTGCATTCCCTTCGGTATGCTTCCATTCCTGGCGGTGGGGAACCAATTTGGAGAAATAGTCGGAAATGTCCTCCGCCACGGAGGGGTCAGCATTTTCATTGATAATCACCCCGGCTGTGGTATGTGGAACGAAAAAACGGCAATAGCCGGTGCCCGATTGGGGCAGCGCTTTCTCAATCTGGAGAGTGACATCGATAAGTTCGGTCCGCTTTTGAGAACGGAGGGAAAGTTCGACCGTCATGCAAAAAGTGCTTCCACAAAATCTTCCGGGTCAAAAAGCTCCAAGTCCTCCAATTTCTCCCCAATGCCGATGTAGCGAACCTTTACCCCCAGTTCGCTGGCAATGGCCAAAACGATTCCTCCCTTGGCCGTGCCGTCCAGCTTGGTCAAAACCACGCCGGTAACCCCCAAGTCCTGATGAAAGGTTTTGGCCTGCAAAAGCCCGTTCTGGCCCACCGTGGCGTCCAGAACCAGCCAGACCTCGTGGGGCGCCCCCGGCAAGGCTTTACCGATGACTCGCTTCACTTTCTTCAACTCTTCCATCAGATTGGTTTTTGTATGCAGCCGCCCGGCGGTGTCCACCAGCACAATGTCGGTTCCTCTTTTCTGCGCAGCTGAAACGGCGTCGAAGGCGACCGAAGCCGGGTCCTGCCCGGATGCGGCCTTGACGAAATCGGCCCCGGAGCGTTTGGCCCACAGCTCCAATTGCTCGATGGCGGCCGCCCGGAACGTATCGGAAGCGGCCACCAGAACCTTTTTGCCGCTCCCGGCGAATCGCCGGGCCAGCTTTCCGATGGAGGTGGTCTTTCCGGTTCCGTTCACACCCAGAACGAGAACGACTGACGGCTTTTGAGCAAAAAGCGATTCTTCAAAGTCCCCCGGCGAACCGTTGTCGACGACGATGCTCTTGATCTCGCTTTTCAAAAGGCTCAAGACCTGTTCCCGGTCTCTGGCGATGCCGGAACGTTGAGTTTCCTCTTTGAGGTGAGAGAGAACTCGTTCCGCCGTGGCCACCCCCAAATCGGAGCCGACCAAAATCTCCTCCAGGCGGGACAAAGTGGCCTCGTCCAACCCTCCGACCCCCAAAACTTCACGGACTTTGCCAAAGAAGGACTGCCGGGTCTTGGTCAGCCCGGCTTTCAACTTCTCGAAGGAAAAACCCATGCTATCGGGTAATTTCGGAAACTTCCCGTTCGGACAGAACCCCGACCGGCTGCCCCTCCAGCCGGACGGAAACGATTTTGGAGATGCCCGTCTTTTCCATCGTCACCCCGTACAAAACGTCCGCCGCCTCCATCGTCCGTTTGTTGTGGGTGATGATGATGAATTGGGTGTCGCCGGTGGAAAACTTGCGGATGATGGCCAAAAACCGGTCGATGTTGGCGTCGTCCAGGGGGGCGTCGATTTCGTCCAGAATGCAGAAAGGGGACGGCTTGACCATGTACAAAGCGAAAAGGAGCGCAATGGCGGTCAGGGCCTTCTCCCCGCCCGAAAGCTGCTGGATGGTGACCAGTTTCTTCCCCTTTGGCCGCGCCACGATTTTCAAATCCGGCTCGATGGGGTCCCCGCCTCCCTCCAAAATCAAATCCGCCTGTCCCCCCTCGAAAAGTTCGGCAAAGAGATTCTGGAAATTTTCGCGCGCCTGCTCGAAGGTTTTCATAAACAGCTCCCGGGCGCTTTTGTTGATTTGCGAAATCGTCCCCTCCAGCTCCAACTTCGCCCGGGTCAGGTCGAGAATCTGCTTTTTCATAAACTCGTACCGCTCCGCCGTCTGCGGGTATTCGGTGAGCGCCTCCAGGTTGACCGCGCCGATGTTCCCCAGGCTCCGGTCAATCTCTTCCAACCGCTTCTTCAAGGATTCCACCGTTTCTTCCGGGGAAACGGGCCTTTCCGTCAAGGTTTCAAGGGGCCGGCGAAACTCCTCCTCAAAGCGGGTCGAAAGCGACTCTTTCCTGGCCCGCCAATCGGTCTCTATAAGCTGCTTTTGATGCTTCTGTTCAAAGGACTGTTCCAGCTTGGCCACCGTTTCTTTCAGGCCCCTCTCAACCGCGGCAAGATGGGAAGAAAGTTCCGCGGTCTCCTTGGCCAGCCGCTCCTGCGCGGTCGTGACCGCCGTGCGGCGGGCATTGATTTCCTCCCCTTCGGAGCCCAGCTCGACCACCCGGACGTCAAAGTTTTCGTGGATGTCCAAAAGCTCCAAAAGTTTCTTCCGCTTTTCCGCCGCCTGTCCGGCCAGCTGGCTTTTTTCGTCCGCCAGCCGCAAAAGGTCTTTTTCCGCCGACTCCAGGTGAGCGAGAGCTGAAATCAGTTCCATCCGGGTTTTGGTCAAATCCTCCTGTTTTTCCCGCTCCAATTTCCCCAGCTGCCCGGTCTCCTGCTCGAGAAGGGCCAAAATCCCGGCCTGTTCCGTTTCTTTTATCTCCAATTGCTCCAATTCCGCACCCAGTCGTGCCAGCGTCTCTCCCGCCTCTTTCCGGCGCGAAAAAAACTCCGAACCGCTTTTATCCAAAGCGCCGATTTTTTCTGCAAGTGCTGCTTCCTCGAAAGTCAGCATTTCAAGCTCCAGCCGCAACCCCGTCTCTTCTTCCGAGAGCCGGTTTCGGCCGGCAACGAGGTCATCCAACTCTTTTTTGCCGGATTCCTGCCGGCTGAAAACCTCATCCAGAATGGTTGCAATTTCCGTCTTCCGTTTCTCCAGGTCGGCAACCTTTTCCTTCAGCCGGGCCAGTTCCGCCTTGCGGCCGACCAAAATTGCCCCTTTGCTTTCCCCTCCGGCAAAATAGCCGCCCGGCCCCAACACTTCGGCAGCCAAGGTAACCAGCGTAATCCCCTCTCCGGCCCGCCCGGCCAAACGAAAGGCCGCCTCCCGATTCTCCACGACCAGAATCTTTGCCAAAGCCCGGCGGACGAAGGCAAGCTTCGGCTCCTCCCCCCAGACCAAATCGGAGGCCCAGCCGACCGCCCCCGGCCATCCCTCCGCTTCCGGCTGGACGAGTTCCTCTTCGGGCAAAACCAGAAAGCGGGCCCGTCCCAGTTTTTTTTCTTTCAAAAATTCCACCGCCCGGACGGCTTCCTGCCAGCTCGTGGCCACCACCGCCTGCGCCCGTTCCCCCAAGGCCGCCTCGATAGAACCGAAGTATTGCTCGTCGGAGGAAATCAAATTCGCCAAGCTGTCCACCAAACCGGGAAACGCCTTCCGGCGGGACAAAATCTCTCGGACCGCGGGCTCGTACCCCCCGTAACCTTTCTCCAAATCCTCCAGAACCGCCAGCCGCCCCCCCAATTCGGAGAGCTGGTTTTCTAAATTTTGTTTTTTGAAGCCGAGCGATTCCTTCCGGGCCGTTAATTCGGATAAACTTTTTTCCAATGCCTCGATTTTTTCATTCAGACCCGCCCGCCCCTCGGAAAGCCCTTCCAGTTCCTTCTCAAATTTTAACTTTTCCCGCGATTGGGCGGCCAGCTCCGCCGCCAACTTCTCTTTTTCCTCCCCTAAAGACTTAAGCGAAACGTCCGCTTCGGCAGCCTTCGATTCCCAAACTTTTTTCTCCGCTTCACGTTCCGCCCGGGCGGCCCGCAGGCTTCCCTGCCCGGCCAAAAGCGTCTGTTTTTTTTTCGCCAATTCGGCCGCCCGGAAGGTAAAGCCGGTCAATTCCTGCTCGGCTGCGGCTACTTGTTTTTCCAATCCGGATTTGGACGAAACCAGCCGCTTTTTTTCTTCGGAAAGATTAAAAGCTGCTTCGGCAATCGCCTCCCCCCGCTCGGACAGCCGCTTCGATTCCGACTCGAGTTCCGCTTTCCTTTCGGCAAAGCTTTCGTTCTCCTTCAAAAGCAAAGCCCGCCGCCCTTCCAGTTCCACCTGCTGCCGGTCCAGGAGGGAAAGCCCTTCTTCCAACTTCCGTTTCTCCCCCTCTTTTTCCAGGCGCACAAGCGAAAATTTCTCTTTTTCCAACTCCAGCTTCCGCCTCTGGGCCGAAAGCTCCGCCTCCTCGATTTCCAAAGCCTTGACGGCTGAAAGCGCTTTTTCCTCCCCCGCTTTCAGTTCCCGGTATTCGAGCGCGGCCAGCTTGACTTTTATGCCCTGTTTCTCCTCCTCCAGATTTTTGAACCGCTCCGCTTTTTTGACCTGCCGTTTGAGGGAGTTGTACTGCCGCTCAATTTCGGAAAACAAATCGTTCAACCGAACCAAATCCACCTCGGTCGCTTCCAGCTTTCGCTCCGCCGCCCGCCGCCGCAGCTTGTATTTGGCCACTCCCGCCGCCTCTTCGAAAAGCCCCAGCCGGTCCTCCGGCTTTTCGGAAAGCAGGGCGTCTATCATGGTCTGCTGAAATACGGCGTAGGCGTGCGAGCCCATTCCGGTATCCAGGAAAAGCTCGACGATATCCTTGAGCCGGCAGGGAACCCGGTTCAACAGGTATTCGCTCTCGCCGGAGCGGAAAAGCCGCCGGGTGATGACCACCTCGGAATATTCGACCGGCAAAATCCCCCGGTTGTTCTCGACCGTCAGGGAAACTTCCGCCATCCCCACCGGCCCCACCCCCGGCGCGCCGTTGAAAATCACCTCCTCCATCCGGCCTCCCCGCAAAAGGGTCGGGCGCTGCTCCCCCATCACCCAGCGGATAGCATCCAAAAGATTGGTCTTGCCGCAGCCGTTTGGCCCGACGATTCCGGTTATACCCGTCCCGAAGCGGACTTCGGTCCGCTCCGGAAAGGATTTAAAGCCGACGATTTCGAGGCGGGATAAAAACAACTCTTTCCTCCCTTAAGGCCGCACGGCCGAATCAATTAAGGCCGGATAATTTTCGCGCGTCAGCTCATAATTGCGCAGGGTCGACCCCTCCCGGCCCAACTTTTTCAGGCGCTGTCCGTTCACCCGCAGTTGGGCCCCCCACGCTCTCCCCAAGGTAAGCTTCAGCTTTTTGTCGGCCGTAAACGCCTTCTTTTCCCCCGGTTTCAGTTCCGCCTCAAACACGGGCCTGTCGTCGGCCGATATTTTCACCCAGTTGGTCTCCGTCGTTTCCAACTCGAGATTCAGCCCCTGCGGCTCCGGCGGCGCGGCAACCGGGGGGGATGGAACGGCGGTATCGACCGTCTGGGCCGGAACCAAATTGGGAATCACATCCGGCTCCGATTGGGCCGATGGTTCCTGTTCCTCCCGTGTGAAAAGCAACGCCGCCACCAAAACGATGGTCAAAAACCCCAAAGCAAAAATCGCCCGTTTGAGAAAGGGGGAGCGGTGCTCATCCTCCGGTCGCACCTTAAGTTCGAGGGTGTTCTGAATCTCCTTGAACTGCCGGGAAAGCTCGTCTACGTTGACCCCCACCATATCGGCATAGGTGCGGATGAAAAGCCGTTCATATACCTTCCCCGGCAGGGCATCCAGCCGGTCCTCTTCCAAAGCGGACAGGTAGCGCAGGGGAATGCGGCTCCGTTCCGCCATCTCCTCCAGGGCAATTCCCCGCTCTTCCCTTTTTGAACGCAGAAAAGCGCCCAGTGAACTCATATCACCTTTCTCAAAAGCGTCAGGAGTTTCAACCGCGGCAGCCCCACCACGTTGTCCAGCGGCCCTTTGATTTTTTCCACCAGAAAACTCCCCATCCCTTGAATGCCGTAAGCCCCGGCCTTGTCCATCCCTTCACCGGACTGGAGGTAGGCCCGGATGGCCTCCGCCCCGACGTCGTAAAAAAAGACGTCCGTCTTTTCCGCATCTCCGGCTTTTCCACCCGCCGCTGTAAGGACGCAAACACCCGTGTAAACCGTATGCCTTTTGCCCGAAAGTTCCAAAAGAAACTCCAGGGCCTCCTTTTTGCTCCTCGGCTTGCCGAAAATTTTTTTCCCCAATACCACGATGGTGTCGGCCCCGATGACTATATCCCCGCCCGTTTTTTTCAGGACGTCCGCCGCCTTTTTTTCGGCTAAATCGGCGGCCAGGCGTCCCGGATTTGCGGATTCGAGAACCCCCGTTTCTTCCTCAATTTCGCTGGGGAAAACGGTGAATGGAATTTCCAACGATTCAAAAAGAAATTTTCTCCTCGGAGAAGCGGACGCCAGAACCACCTTCCGGCCGGCCACGCGCAAAGCCACTTTCTTCCACTCTTTTTCTTGAGGTATTTCCGTCAGAACCTGGGCTAAATGCATTCTACTTTTTTTCACTTTCCAAAAGAATCGTTACCGGCCCCCGGTTCACCAGCTCCACCGCCATCCGGGCTCCAAATACTCCCTCCTTGACCGGCACCCCTTCTTTTACCAATGATTGAGCGAAAAAACGGCACAATTTCTCCGCCCCGGCCGGCTCCATTGCGGAAATAAAACTCGGCCGGTTTCCCTTTTCCGCATCGGCGTAAAGAGTGAACTGCGAAACCGCCAGAACCTCCCCCTTCACGTCTTGCACGGACAAATTCATCTTTCCCGCCTCATCTTCAAAGATGCGCAAGTTGGTTATCTTGTGCGCCAACCACACCACCTCTTTTTCCGTATCTCCCGTCGCCACGCCCAAAAGCACCAAAAGACCCGCGCCTATTTCGGCCACCTTCCTTTCCTCCACCGTGACCGAAGCCCGGCTGACCCGTTGCACGCAGGCGCGCACCGTCCCAAATTATACCCAACTTAATGGTATGTCAAATTATTTCGGCACAATATGTTGCGTGCCTAAAAATCCCCGCTTAATTCGTCGCCGTAGGGATTTGATTTATCAAGCCTCCTTCCCCTCTCCATTCGCTTGTCCCGAGCGTAGTCGAGGGAATGGAGAGGGGATAAAGGGGTGAGGTGGTATTCAGTCAACAAAACGGCAAAATCGTTTCAAGTGCCTAACAAGGGCTTGACAACTCCTACGGCACCCCGCTACCTTTCCGCCACAGGGCGGAAATGCCCGATGGACGTTTTTAACTTCTGAAAACAACCCGCTGCCGCTCGGGCTCGAGCAGTCAGCGGATGGAAAAATATAAACACAAAAAGCAGAGGGGCGAACCGACTCTTCTTCTCCCTGCTCGCTCTCCTCGCTCCTTTGCAAAAAGGAGGTTCAAATGAAGCGCTTTAGAATGCTTTTGGCGGTGGGGATTCTGGTAATCCTCAACGCGACTGCCTGGGGGCAGGTTCCCAACCTGATTAACGTTCAGGGGGTTTTACGGGACGGCAGTGGGAATTTGGTGCCGGATGGCTCCTATTCCGTTCTTTTTAGCATCTATTCTGTTCCGAGCGGGGGAACGGCGCTCTGGTCGGAGACCCAAACCGTAACAACTACGGCGGGGGCGTTTCAGGCCGCTTTGGGCTCCGTTAACAACGTGCCGGACTTCGTCTCCGTTTTTGGCGGGCTGCCAGCAGGCGAGCGCTACTTAGGGATTACGGTGGGCGCAGACCCGGAGATGACGCCCCGGATGCAGTTTGCCTCTATTCCCTATTCCCAGCGGGTGGGCACGGTGGACGGTGCCACGGGGGGGGAGATTTCCGGCGACGTTACAATAAATCAACTCCAATTAGGCGGGCTTGTTCCAACCATATCGACTGTTCAGGGCGGCGTTAATATGAAGTTGGAGTTCAATATGGAAGGCATCTCTATAGGAGGAGCCGAGGGTGTACTGCAAGTGGTTGTGAATCCCTCCTCGCCGGGCGCCCCCGAGGTGAAGATCGAAGGAAGCTCTCCGGCGCTCAAGTTTATCAGCACTGATCCCCTGAATGGGGCCAGCATTGACCTAACTACTGTTCTCTTACATGAGTTCGGGCACGGATTGGGTTTCAGCAGTTTCTTGTCGAGGCCCGAACCAGATGAGGCTTTTCGGTTTAGGTCGACATATGGAGATATATTTACGTTGTACCATGGCCGCAATGCCAAATTTTGGAAAGATGTTGACATAGATGGTATCCTCAAAATAATAGGGGGAATTCTTTTACCACAAGGCGCAGGTCCTGGAAAAGTTCTGACTTCAGACGGCAGCGGAGCGGGCAATTGGCAGACGCCCGTAGGAAACATCGGGGGTAGCGGCACGGCTGGACGAATTTGCAGATTCTTTAGCCCCAACTCCATCACTGATTCAAAAATCTCGGAAGGTCCTACAGCACTGTCTGTAGATGGGAGGTTAAATTGCCAAGCGATTATAGATGAGCCTAGCCTTCAAGTGCGGCAAACCACCGCTGCTTCTCCTACTTCGGATATCTTCAAGGTATCGAATAGTTCTGGGACGGTCGATTACCTGAAGGTTGACGCTCTTGGCGCCATCGACGTCAAGGTCCCCACCTTCTTCGAAGGCCCGGTAACCTACATTCTTACCACCAGCTGCTCTCCGACCACCGATGTGACAGGTCTTACCGTGCGCCAGACCACTTTCCCTTCCCCTACGGCTGATGTAATAAAGGTAACCAACCCGACTGGCGCACAAACGTATCTCCGCGTTAAAAATGATGGGGCTACAGAATGCAACGGCACTTTGACTTGTAATGCGCCGACGACATGCAATAACTTGTTGACTTGCAATGCCGGCGTTGTTTCCAGTGGTAACGTTACATTTGATGGCGTGCCGGCAAATGCAGTTGTCTGTAACATCGATCTGACCGTGAATGACTTTGTTACTTTAGCTAGAACCATGCAGTTCAACCTTAGTAACGACGCAGACGACGGGGTAGTGATTCAGAGAAATTCGCTGACACCGACCGGGAAATTTTTGAATTGTAAGATCAACTCGGGGGCAAGTGTTGCTTCTGTCGACCCCAACGGGCAGGGCAATTTCCGGTACCTCGCCGTTACCAACGGTTTTGTAAACACGGGTATCGGCGGCCCGCCCCTAAACCTCACGGCGGGCGCACCCGGCGGGCCGGGAGCCAATCTTAACCTTTTCAGCGCCAGCGCCGTTGCTTCGCTTACGGCAAGTCTTGGCGTCAACGGTGACCTGTGCGCCACGGGGCTGATTGGGCCCTGCTCGGACCGGCGGTATAAGACGAATTTCAGAAAGATTTCCGATGCTCTGGATAAAGTGCAGGACCTAAAAGGGGTTTACTTCAACTGGAGGAAAGATGAATTCCCGGAAAAGAGGTTTGCCGAAGGAAACCAAATCGGTTTTGTCGCCCAGGAATTGAAAGACGTTCTGCCGGAAGCGGTATCCCAAGACAAGGACGGGTATTTTATGGTCGATTACGGCCGTATTACCCCCTTATTGGTGGAGGCCCTCAAGGAACAGCAAAAGCAAATCGAGGGGTTGAAAGACCGGATTTCGGAATTGGAGCAAAGCAGGCCGCAGGCAAAATTAGAGGAATAAAGTAATTCAAGGGGATAGTACTGCCCTGCTCCCCTCGGATTCCCCTTGCGTTTTTGTTCCCCTCTCCATCCGATGGAGAGGGGTTAGGGGTGAGGTCAAATCTTCGGCGTCTCCCCCGAAAGCAAAAACTTGGCGTCCTTTACCAGCTCGCTTTTCGGATAGCGCGCCAAAAGATTGTTAAAGTGCAGCCGGGCAGCCTCCTCGTTCCCTAAAAACTCCTTCTCGATGTACCCCAGCAAAAAAAGCGCCCGGTCATTTTTAGGATGGTCGGGGAATTTCTTCAAAATCGTATCGTAAATAACGAGCGCGGAATCATACTTCGCCCGGTTCATCGCTATCTGTCCTTGTGTATAAAGTTTTTCCACCTCCGCATCGTTGTCTTTCCCGGCGCAACCCAGCCCCAAAAACAAAATCCCGAGATACAGGCTCATCCTTTTCATCGCCCTGTTTTTACAACCTCCTCCTGCGGCAAAATGTTTTTGACTACTTCCAAAACCTGTTCATACCGCCCGAACGACGGCATCAGGTAGGTGCCGGCGACCAGGCCCTTCACCTCTTCCAAAAACCCCCGCGCCATCTCGATTCCCACCTCCGGCCCCCGCTCTTTCGCTTCCCGCATCGCCCGGCGGGCCGGCTCCGGAATGGTTATACCCGGAACCTCGTTGTGCAGAAACTCGGCGTGGCGCGAACTCTGCAGGGGCAAAATCCCGAGGAGAATCGGGATTCTCACCCCCCGGACCCGGTTCAGAAACTCCTCCAGGACCCTTCGGTCGTACAGGGGCTGGGTGAAGACGAACTGCGCCCCGGCTTCCAGTTTTTGATGGAAGCGCTCCACCTCCCGCTCCATATCTTCGGCCGTTGGGTTGACCCCGCAGCCGATGAAAAACTCGGTGGGACTGCCGATGGAATTTCCGTTCCAGTCCACGCCGGTGTTCAGCTTCGCCAGAACCCTTAAGAGCCCGATGGAGTCGATGTCGAAAACGCCAGTGGCGTGGGGATAATCGCCGACCGTGGGGGGGTCCCCGGTGATGGCCAAAACGTTGCGGATGCCCAAGCTGTGCGCTCCCAGCAAATCGGACTGAATCCCCATCAAATTCCGGTCCCGGGTCGTGAAGTGAATGACCACGTCAATCCCCGCCTGCTGGTGCACCATATAGGCCACCGCCAAACACCCCATCCGCACCCGCGCCATCGGCGAATCACCGATGTTGACGCAGTCGACGCCGACTTCCTTCATCCGCGCCGCCGCTTTCAATAATTTTTCCGGATTAATCCCGCGTGGGGGGTCCAGCTCCACGGAGATGACAAATTTCTTGCCGAGTTTGGAGGCAAAGCCGGTCGGCCGCCCGGGCACCGGCTCTTTTTTCTCCTCCTCGGGAGGACTTGTCCCGAGCGCAGTCGAGGGAAAAACAGCCACTTCCACCGCCTCGAGCGCCGGTTTTTTTTCCGCAAATTCGGCCAGGGCCTCTGCCATTGCGGCCGTATGGGCCGGAGTCGTCCCGCAGCATCCCCCCACGATGGCGACTCCGGACGCCAGAAAATAGCGGGTATATTCGGCGAAATATTCCGGCGGCGTGGAATAAACGAACCGCCCGGACACCAGCCGCGGCAGCCCGGCATTCGGCTGGGCCGAAAGATATTTTTTGGTCTCCTTCGCCATCTGGGCGACCACGGCCAAAACCCCCTGGGGCCCGACCGAACAGTTGGCGCCGATGACTTCGACCGGCAGTTTGGAGAGAAAGCGGGCCACCTCCGCCGGCCCCGTGCCGGTCGTGGTCTTCCCCTCTTCCGTGAAACTCATCTGGGCTATGATGGGGAGTTGAGTTAGGGAACGGAGGGCCGCCACCGCCTGCTCCACTTCCCGTAAATCGCTCTGGGTCTCGACGATGAATAAATCCACCCCCCCTTCCAGAAGCCCTTCCCCCTGTTCCCGAAAAGCGTCGAACGCCTCCTTTTCTCCGATTTTTCCGATGGGAAAAAGCGGCTTGCCGAGCGGGCCGACCGAGCCGGCCACGAAAACCAGCTTCCCTTCGATTTCGCGCGCGTCCCGGGCAATTCTGGCCCCCTGCCGGTTGATTTTCACCGCCTGCTTTTCCAACCCGTAGGCCGCCAGCCGGTATCGGTTGGCCCCGAAGGTGTTGGTCTCCACGATTTCCGTCCCCGCCTTTATGTAGACCCGATGGATGTCGCCGATGAGGTCCGCAGAAGACAAATTCAGTTCGTCAAAACAGTGCTCGAACGACACCCCCTTTTGATACAGCATCGTCCCCATCGCCCCGTCGCAGAGGATGGGGCCTTTTTTCAAACGGACAAGGAACGGATTTTCCATCTATTTTGTCGAAGTCGCCGGAAAGTGGTTGACCGTCCAGTCGAAAAGAAACGCCCCGAAATCTTTCTCTTCGGTAAAAAACCGGGTGCCGTGCTCTTTCCCCGCGTAAATTTTCAGGGTGGCGGACGTTCCCATTTTCTCCGCCAGCTTCCCGGCGCTGTGGGCTGAATAGCCGTCGCTTTTGGCGGCGACGACCAAAGCCGGTCGGTCGCCGTAGGCGGCCGCCGCCTCGGAAGTGGTGATGCCCCGATAATCCAGCCCCGGCGACAGAAGCGCCACCGCACGGACGGCGGGATGGCCGGAAGCATAAACGACAGCCACGTTCGCCCCAATCGAAGCCCCCAAGACGGCCACACGGGCAACGTCGACTTTCTTCTGTTTCGCCAAGACCGCGATAGCGGTGTCCAAATCGGTCACCATTTTGGCAAACTCGCTGTTGGTGAATTTCGAATAAATCTTTTTCTTCTTCCCCTGCCAGACCGATTCCCCGTGTCCCCTTTGGTCCATCGCCAGAACGGCGTATCCGGCTGCGGAAAGTTTTTTCGGAAAATCCCCCCAGCTTTTCCGGTCGTTGGCCATTTGCGGCAAAAGCAGGACAACCGGACAGGCCTCCTTCGCTCCTTCGGGCAGATATAAGGTTCCCTTGAGAACCAGCCCATCCTCCGCCTTGGCGCTGAAGGGAAGCTGGGCGCAGAACACCTCCGGACAGACAAGCGTCAGTAGGACGGCCGCTAAAACCAAAAAACCCGACTTTCTCATACCTTCTCGGAAATAAAATACGACTGGAAAGGCGGCTCTGCCAAGCTATTTCTTGCGATAAACGACCTTGCCGTTCTGAAGAACCAAATCCGCCAATGGTTTCCAAGCAACCGTGGTATCAACGGTTGCGGCTTTGCCGTTCTTAAAAACCGAACCCACCGGCTGCCCCCAAAGCCCCACCGCCGAAAAGAGCAGAATCAAAAATGAAAGCTCGAGTTTTCTCATAGTTTCGCTCGTCCCGATACGTGCACCAAAAGGCCTATACCTCCACCCAGATGGAATCCCCCTCCACCGTCACGGTATACAAAGGAATTTTTGCCTTGGGATTCATCAAACATTCGCCGGTGGACAAATCATATTGCCAGCCGTGCCAGGGACAGGTGACCAGAAATTCTTCGATATCCCCTTCCCCCAATGGCCCCCCCCGGTGCAGGCAGGTGTTGTCGCAAGCAACCAGCTGGCCGTTGACGTTGAACACGGCAATCTGCTTCCCCCCTGCTTCGACCACCAATCGCTCCCCCGGCGGTATATCCCCAACGGCGGCAACTTTGATTTTTTCGCTCATTCAACCTCTCTGTCGTAGGCGGCACTTCGGTGCCGCTCCGCCAGGGCACCCTCCCTTCCCCTCTCCACCCTGTGGAGAGGGAATAAAGGGGTGAGGTGTCTTTTAATCACCAATCCCCGTCTTTCCCTGTCCCAGGGGGACAGCGCTTTCCTTCGCGAAGCGAAGGAGATTGCCAGGGCGTAAGCATATCCTGTGGCGCAGGTTAAGTTTTATCTAACCTGCGCTCTCAAGGATACAACCGATACAGCATCCGGGCAAACGGAATGGTCTCCCGCACGTGCGGCAGCCCGCAAATCCAGCCCACCGTCCGCTCGATTCCGAGCCCAAAGCCGGCATGCGGCACGCTGCCGTATTTGCGCAGGTCCAAATACCATTTATACGCTTCCTCGGAAAGTCCGTGTTCGCGCAGACGGGAGAGAAGTTCATCGTAATCGTCGGCCCGCTGCGAGCCTCCGATGATTTCCCCGTACCCTTCCGGCGCCAACAAATCGGCGCACAACACCGTCTTCGGATTATCCGGGTTGAGTTTCATATAAAAAGCTTTGCACTCCTTCGGATAACAATGGACGTAAACCGGTTTGTCATACATTTTTGTCAAAATGGTCTCGTCTTCCCCCCCCAGGTCAATGCCCCAGGTGATGGAACTTCCCGCCGCCTGCAATTTCGCCACCGCTTCGTCATACGAAATCCGGTAAAACGGCCGTTTGATGTTTTCCAACGGCTTGGTGTCCCGCTCCAGCTTCTTTAATTCCTCTCCGCAATTTTCTAACACCGAAGAAACGATGTAACAGACCAGCTCTTCTCCAAGGTCCATATTGGCAACGTAATCGTTGAAGGCCACTTCCGGCTCCACCATCCAGAACTCGGTCAAATGCCGGCGGGTCTTCGATTTTTCGGCCCGGAAGGTGGGGCCGAAACAATACACCTTGCCGAACGCCATGCAGGCCGCTTCGAGGTACAACTGCCCGGTTTGCGCCAGATACGCCTTTCCCAAATCAAAGTACTGGGTTTCAAAAAGAGTGGAAGCCCCCTCCGCGGCCGAGCCGGTCAAAATCGGCGTGTCGATTAGAACGAAACCGTTTTTGCGGAAAAACTCCCGGACGGCCCAGATAATCCGGTCGCGCACTTTCAGAATGGAATGCTGGCGGGAGGAGCGCAGCCACAGATGCCGGTTTTCCATCAAAAACGCCGTCCCGTGCTCTTTCGGCGTTATGGGATAATCCTGGGCCAGTTGAACAATTTTGAGGCCGGTTAAGGAAAGTTCGTAGCCCCCCGGCGCGCGGGTGTCGGCCCGCACGATTCCAGTGGCAGTAAGCGAGGACTCTTGGGTGACGGTTTCACCCAAGAGGAAAACCTCTTCCGGCACCTCGGCCTTGACCAAAACCCCTTGGGCCAGGCCGGTGCCGTCGCGGATTAAAAGAAAGTGAATCTTTCCGGAAGAGCGCTTGTTGTAGAGCCATCCGGCAACCTCCACCTCCCGGCCGACGTGTCGGCCCAAATCGGAGATGTAGGTGCGTGGCGGCATTGAAGGGAGAAATTAAATTTTAGACCAGTCGATTTTACCCAGAACGTCCTCTCCCAAAGCCCCCAGAAAGGCGGCCGAAAGCCGTTTTTCCGAAAAGAGCCGCTTGGCCTGCTCGTCCACGTGGGAGGGTTTTACGGCTTCGATGGCTGCCAGGGCCTGCCTCAAAGAGATGTATTCGCCAAGAGCCAACTCGTTCCGCCCCAGCCGGTTCATTCGGCCGGAGGTGGATTCGAGCCCCAGTACCAAATTCCCCTTCAGCTGCTCTCGGGCCGATTCAAACTCGCTTCGGGGGAGTTTTTCCTTCTTGATTTTCACCAGTTCGTTCAATACAAGCTCCACCGCCGGAACAACCTGCTCGGGAGAAGTGGCCAAATAAATCCCCAAAATCCCGGCGTCCTCGTAGAAATCGTGGTAGGAATAAATGGTGTAGGCCAAGGCTTTTTCCTCCCGCACCTTTTGAAAAAGCCGCGAGCTCATTCCCCCTCCCAAAATGGTGCTCAAAACCAGGCAGGCGTACCGGTGGCGGTCTTTGAAGGAAGCGGAGGGAACCCCCAGGCAAACGTGCGCCTGGGAAGCCTCCTTTGAAGTGGAGCTGCGCGTCCCGCCCTCCGCCGGGGCCAAACGGTTCAAGGGGGAAGTCCCGTTGGAGGAGGAAAAAACCAGTTTCGATTTGGCCAGCGCCACCAATTTCGTATGCGAGACGTTGCCGGAGGCCGCCACCACGATTTGTTCCGCCCGGTACTTGGATGAAAGGTACTGTAAAACCTTTGGACGGTCGAAGCTTTTTATCCGTTCCCGCCGGCCGATAATCGGTTTCCCGAGCGGGTGGTCCTTCCAGATGTTTTCGGCGAACAAATCGTGTACCCAATCGCCGGGTGAGTCTTCGACGTCTTTGATTTCCTCGATGATGACGTTTTTTTCCTTCTCCAGCTCTTGCGGGTCGAAGCGGGAGTTGCGCAAAATGTCCGCCAGAACGTTGACGGCCCGTTCCAAGTGCCGGTCCAGAATGCGGGCGTAGTAGCAGGTCTGCTCGCGCGAGGTGAAGGCGTTCAAACTGCCGCCGACCGACTCCAGCTCGCGGGCAATCCGCGCCGCCGTCCGTTTGCGGGTCCCCTTGAAAGCCATGTGCTCAATGAAATGGGACAACCCGTTCTCTTCTGGACGCTCGTCGCGGGAGCCGACGTTGACCCAGATGCCGATGGCGATGGAACGCACGCCGGGCAGCTCTTCGGTGACCACCCGCAACCCGGATGGAAGCACCGTTTTTTTATAAACGGCGTTCCGCATTATCCGTGCACAATTCCCAAGTATGAGAATGCTTTTTCAATTGATGCCGGTTCCCCTTCAAAATACTTTCCTTGCTGACAAACGGCTGACCGCCAGGTCTTTCCCTCCCCTTGACTTGTCCCGAGCGCAGTCGAGGGAGGGGAGGGATTTGGGCCGCCGCCGAAGGGTGCGGTCAATAACTGCCGGCCATTCGCTAATTACTATGAACCAGCGGCCGCAATGCCGTTCCGTACTATTTGCGGGCTTCGGAAAGCCGGGAGCCTTCCAAAACCGCCTTACGCGAAAGCCGAACTTTCCCCTCCGGGTCGATGCCGATGACTTTGACCGTGACCGTATCTCCCAGCTTGAGGACATCCTCCACCCGCGCCACCCGCTTGGTGTCCAGTTCGGAAATGTGGATGAGCCCGTCCGTGCCGGGAAGAATCTCAACAAAGGCGCCAAAGGCGGCTATGCGCCGGACCTTGCCTTCGTAAATGCGGCCGATTTCCGGCTCCTCCACCATCCCCAGAATAATATTCTTGGCGGCTTCCCCGGCGGCCCCGTCCACCGAGGCGATTAAAACCGTGCCGTCATCCTCGATGTCGATTTTGGCGCCGGTCTGTTCCACGATGGCGCGGATGTTCTTGCCGCCCGGGCCGATGACCTCGCCGATTCTGTCCGGCTTGATCTTGATGGTGATGATGCGGGGGGCATATGGCGAAAGCTCCGGTTTCGGTTTGGAGATGGTCGCCTCCATTACGTCCAGAATGTGGAGCCGGCCGGTTTTGGCCTGCTCCAGCGCTTTTCCCATAATATCCAACGTGATGCCAGCCGTTTTCAAATCCATCTGGAAGGCGGTGATTCCCTGCCGGGTGCCGGTGACCTTGAAGTCCATATCCCCCAAATGGTCCTCCACCCCCAAAATGTCGGAGAGAATGACCACTTTCTCCCCTTCCTTGATAAGCCCCATTGCAATTCCCGCCACGGGGGCTTTGATGGGAACCCCGGCATCCATCAAGGAGAGACTGCCGCTGCAGACCGTCGCCATCGAGGAAGATCCGTTCGACTCCAGGATGTCGGAAACGATTCGGATGGTGTAGGGAAAGGAGCCCTCTGCTGGAATCACCGGCTCTATGGCCCGTTCCGCCAGGGCACCGTGCCCGATTTCCCGGCGGCCCGGGCCCCGCAGGGGGCGCACCTCGCCGACCGAAAAGGGGGGGAAGTTGTAATGCAGCATATAGCTTTTGTAACTTTCCCCCTCCAAAGCGTCGATTTTCTGCTCATCTATTTTGGTGCCGAGCGTGACCGCCGCCAGGCTTTGCGTTTGACCGCGGGTGAAGAGGGCCGAGCCGTGCGTACGGGGGAGAAAACCGATTTGGCAGGAAACGGGGCGGATGTCGGCCGGGCCCCGTCCGTCCGCCCGCCGTTTTTCCTCAACGACCGCACGGCGCAAGTCCGCCTGCTCGATTTCTCCCAAAATTTTCTCGACTTTCGCTTCCTGTTCCGGAAATTCCTCCGCCAGGGCGGCCAAAACCTCTTCGGCAATTTTGCCTATTTCCGCCTCGCGCCCCGCTTTGTCGTGAATCTTGTTGGCGTCAAAAATCCGCTTTTTCGCCAACTCCTCTACCCGCTGAACCAAATTGGAGTCAATTTCCGGAGGCGCAACCGTAGCTTTCGGTTTGCCGACCTCCCGTACCAAATCCTCAATCATTCCGACAACGAGCTTCAACTGCTGGTGGCCGAAATCAAGGGCGGCGAGCATATCCGCTTCGGAAACTTCCTTTGAGCCCCCTTCCACCATTACGATGGAATCTTTCGTGCCGGCCAGAACGATGTTCATATCCGAACTTTCCAACTGGTTGGAGGTGGGGAAGGCGACCAGTTGCCCGTCGACGCGCCCGACCCGCACCGCCGCAATCGGCGTGTTGTACGGGATGGAGGAAAGCATCAAGGCGGTAGAGGCCCCGATGATGCCCAAAACGTCCGGGTCGTTCTCCTGGTCGTAGGAAAGCGCCATCACCATTATCTGCACTTCGTTGAAATACCCCTCCGGGAAAAGGGGCCGCAGCGGCCGGTCGGTGAGCCGCGCGCTTAAAATTTCCTTTTCGGAAGGGCGCCCTTCCCGTTTGAAGTACCCCCCCGGGATTTTCCCGGCGGCGTACGCCTTTTCCCGGTAATCCACGGTGAGGGGGAAAAAGTCCTGCCCTTCCACGGGGTCTTTGGAAGCGACCGCCGAGGCGAAAATCATCGTGTCGCCGTACTGCACGGTGACGGCGCCGTCCGCCTGCTTGGCCACCCGGCCGGTTTCGATGGCCAGCTTCCGGCCCCAAATTTCTTTCTCCATTCGTCTGATGCCTGTTTTGTCCATACTCCTTATTTCCTCAAGTTCAGATGTTCAATCAGATTTCGATAGGCGTCAATATCTTGATCCCGCAGGTAATCCAGAAGCCGCCGGCGCTGGCCGACCAGTTTCAAAAGCCCCCGCCGGGCCGAAAAATCCTTCTTGTGGCGCCCCAAATGTTCGGTCAACTCGTTAATCCGCTCGGTCAAAAGGGCAATCTGCACCTCCGGCGAGCCGGTGTCGGTTTCGTGCAGCCGGTAGGTTTCCACCAGCTCCCTTTTCCGTTCCCCCGCTATGGCCATAGCTCTCCTCCTTTGCGTCCCGCCAAAGCCGCTTTTCCCTGCGTGGCAAAATAGGCCCGTATTTTCTTTTCATCCATTTTTATTTGCTCAATCAACGGCTGGACGGAACCAAATTTTTCGTCCGGCCGTATGAACCGTTCCGCCAATATCAATATCTCGCTCCCCAATTCCACTTCCCCGTCCAGGATGTTTATTTCCACGCTCTGGGAGCTTTCCCCGAATGTGGGGCAGGTGCCAATATACAACATTCCGTCCAAAAATCGAGTGCCGGAGGCGGCCCGGGCGGCGTAGATGCCGGGGGCGGGCAAAAGCTTATGGGGTTGGGGCGAAAGATTAAAGGTGGGGTAGCCCAGCTTTTTCCCCCGCCCATGCCCTTTGGCTTTCTCACCGTAAATGGGAAAAGGATGCCCCAAAAGCTGGATGGCCTCGTCAAACCGGGCCGCCGCCAGGCTTTCCCGGATGACCGAGCTTTTGACCGCTTCCGAGGAATGCCGCACCGGCTCGATTACTTCCAGTTCGAACGGGTGTCGGGCCGCCAGTTTTTCCAATAGCGCCACGCTTCCCCGCCGGGCTTTGCCAAAGCGATGGTCGTAGCCGACCACCAAATGCCGGGCGGCGAGCCCTTCAAGTAAAATCCGTTCGACGTATTCTTCCGGCTCCATCCCCGCCACCCTCCGGTCGAAAGGATAAACGAGCGTTTCATCCAGACCGAATGTTTCGAAGAAATACAGTTTTTCCGGCAAAACGGTCAGCAGCCGGACGGTGGAGGGGTCCCCCAGAACCATCCGCGGGTGCGGCTCGTAGGTCAAGGCCAGAGCGGAAAGATTTTTTTTCCGGGCGGCGGCCACGGTGCGTTCGATTAAGGCCCGATGCCCCCGGTGCACGCCGTCGAAGCTTCCCATCGTGACGGCGCAGGTCGCTTTAGGGCGTTCCGCCAGCGAACGGAAGATTTTCATACCAGCACCCGTCCATAGACAAAAGCCGGTTGGGAAGGATTTTTCTTTAGAAAATCAGCCGACTCGGCCAGATGCCCCCAAGCCAGAATTCGCTCACTTCCATTTTCGACGAAAACGGCTTGCCCTTTTTCAAAATCATCGAGGCCGTCCAAATCGGACAAAAAAAGCGGTTTTCCATCTCTCACCCTGGCCGGCTCGGTCATAAGCCGTAAAACCGGCAGGCCCAAAACGTCCTGCGGAAAAAGAAGATGTTCTCCCCAGTTCTGCGGGTCCAACCCATCGAGCGAAACTGACTGCGCCAGCGTTACCGGTCCGACTTCGATGCGAACCAAAGAGGACATAACCGCGCCGCAGCCGATTCTTTCGCCAAAATCCCTCGCCAGGGCCCGGATATAGGCCCCGGAGGAGCAGGCAACTTCCAACTCAATCTCTGGAGATTTCCAGACAAGCAACTGGATGGAATAAAACGTTACTTCCTTTTCTGGGGTTTCCACCTCTTCCCCCCTGCGGGCCTTTTTGTACAAGGGCTGGCCCTTCGATTTGACCGCGGAGAATATCGGAACTTTCTGCTTTATCGTCCCAACAAATGAAGACAACACCTCCTCGATTTGTTCTTCCGCCAGTTCCGGGACGGGAGTTTCCGCCAAAACGCTTCCCCAGATGTCGTTGGTATCCGTCGAAAGACCCAGCCGAAAACTGGCTCGATATTTTTTGGGCAAACCGACAAATAGCGGCGCCAGCTTGGTGGCCTGGTCCAAGAGCACGAGCAAAACCCCGGAGGCGTGCGGGTCCAAGGTGCCGGCATGCCCCGCTTTCAGACCGCCGGTTCGCCGGCGAACCTCCTCCACCACGTCGTGAGAACTGGGGCCGGGGGACTTATTTATCGCCAGCAAGCCGACCATTCTGCAACAGCTCGGAGACTTTTTCTAAAACCGTTCGTTTCGCTTCGGCCAGGGGCAGGGGGAGCGCGCAGCCGGAGGCGTTGGGGTGCCCCCCCCCGCCGAAGGCTTTGGCGATGGGGGAAATGTCGATGCCGTTCTGGGAACGCAGGCTCACTTTGGTTTTGCCGAAAGAAAGTTCTTTGAACAAAGCCCCCACCTTCACGTTCCGAACGTAAAGAGAGTAATCGACCAGCCCTTCCGTATCCTCGAAACGGGCTCCCGTTTCGGCCAAAAGCCGGTTCTCGATGGAAAGAAAGCAAATCCGGCCCTCTTGGTGGAGTTCCAGCCCCTCCAGAACCCGCGCCACCAGCCGCATATCCGCGGGGGAAATGCGGTAGTACACTTCTTCCGTGATTTTCTGCGGGTCGGCCCCCAACTGCATCAACCGGGCGCAGATCTCCAGCGTGCGGGGCCGGGTGGAAGAGTAGCGGAAGCGGCCGGTGTCGGTCAGAATCGCCGTGTAGAGGGCTTCGGCCACCGGCGGGGTGATTTTGAACCGGGCAGCTGCCAGAAAATCATACACCATCTCCCCCACGGCCGAGGCCTTGGCATCCAGCCAGTTGATGTGTCCGAATTTTTCATTTCTGGGATGGTGGTCGATGTTGACGATTACGGTTTGCGGGCACAACAACTTTTGCACGCATCCAATTCTCCTCAAAGAGGGACACTCCACCACAAAGGCGACCTCCGGCACGAATTTCGGGAGGGGTTCGTCCGCTTCCCGGATTATTCCCGTTGGGTCCAAAAAGCGGTATTTATTCGGCATTTTCCCCTGGTTGACGGCCAAGACCCGCTTTTTCCCTTTCCGCAAATAGGCCACCAACGCCATCTGGGAGCCGACCGAATCCCCGTCCGGGTCCTGATGGGAGGTGACCAGAACGTTTTTGGTCTTCCGTAGAACTTTTTCAACCGTTCGGGCTGTCTTTACGCTCATCTTTAATTTCCTTCAAAAGCCGTTCAATCCGGTCCGCCTTTTCGATGCTCTCGTCCCGGCGAAAAACGAGTCGCGGGGTGAAGCGCAGTTTCAACTGGCGGGCCGCCATTCCCTGCAGCCGATAGGCAACCCGCTCCAAAATTTTGGCCGTTTTTTCCTGCTGTCCGGCATCCCCCAAAACGGAATAGAAAACCGTGGCGTTTTTCAAATCCGGGCTGACCTCCGCGCCGGTCAGGGTTACGAATCCCAGCTCGGTTTCGCGGACTTCGGCCGCGAGCAATTCCGAGACCACGTGCAGCATTTCCTCCGCCACCCGGCGGGGACGCCCGCCCCGGCTTGCTTTCGGCCCTTCCATAAAGGTTTATTTGATATCGACCTGATAATCGAGCAGAACCGCCCGCCGGTCGGCGGACACCAGAGAAACCACCTTGGAGAGCACTGAATCGGCGAAGGCTCGCTCGTTGGAGACCACCGCCACCCCCAGCCGGCAGCGCTGCCAGAGCTCGTTGCCCCCCACTTCCGCCACCGAGACGTTGAACTGGTTGCGGACTTTGTCTTTCAAATGGTTCAAAATCTGCCGCTTCCCCTTGAGCGAGTGATTGTCCGGCAAAAAAAGTTCCAAGGTCAAAGTTCCGACCACCATTTATTCCAGCTTGCGCGCCACCGAGGTAAGCTCGTAGCACTCCAGGGTGTCCCCCACCTTGACGTCGTTGAAGTTTTCGATTTTAATGCCGCACTCGAAACCGGCGGCGACTTCGCGGGCGTCATCCTTGAAACGCTTCAAGGCCTCGATTTTGCCCTCGTAGGCGACAACGCCGTCCCGCACGACCCGGAGCCGGTCGACTCGGCGCACGGCGCCGGACAAAACATAACAACCCGCCACCGTGCCGATTTTGGAGATTTTGAACACCTGGCGCACCTCCGCCGTGCCGGTGATTTTTTCCTTGATTTCGGGGGTCAAAAGTCCTTCCAAGGCCTTCTTGATTTCCTCCTGCGCCTCGTAAATCACGGTGTAGAGCCGGATGTCGACTTTCTCCTTGGCCGCCAGTTCGCGGGCCCGCAAATCGGGCCGGACATGGAAGCCGACGATGACCGCCTGCGAAGCGGCCGCCAAAAGCACGTCGTTTTCGTTGATGGCGCCCACCCCCTTGTGGATGACGGTGACCTTGACTTCGGAGGTCCCTATTTTGGAAAGCAAATCGGCCAAAGCCTCCACAGAACCGTCCACGTCCCCTTTGACGATGACCCGCAGTTCCTTGATTTCCCCCGATTTGACTTGCTGATACACCTCTTCGAGAGTCAGGGATTTGAGCGTTCGGAAATCCTGCTCCCGTTTGATGCGCATCCGCCGGGCCGCCACCTCCCGCGCCTCCTGCTCGGAGGCCGTGGCGATAAACGAGTCGCCCGCTTGCGGAACGCCGCCAGAACCCAAAACTTGCACCGGGGTGGAGGGGGGGGCCTCCTGGATGACCTGACCCCGTTCGTTCAAAAGCGCCCGCACCCGGCCGTTGAAAGCGCCGGTGACGAACGGGTCGCCCACCACGAGCACCCCTTTTTGCACGAGAATGGTTAAAACCGCTCCCTTCCCCTTGTCCAGCCGGGCCTCGATGACCGTCCCTTGCGCCCTCCCGGCATAGTTCGCCTTCAACTCCAAAAGCTCGGCCTGCAGCAAAATCATCTCCAAAAGTTTGTCGACATTCCTCCCCATTTTGGCGGAGATTTCGCCGAAAATGGTCTTCCCGCCCCATTCCTCCGGAATCAGGGAATACTTGGAGAGCTGGTGTTTGATGGACTCCGGATTGGCGGCGGGCAAATCGATTTTGTTGATGGCGACGACGATGGGCACCCCCGCCGCTTTGGCGTGGTCGATCGCCTCGACCGTTTGGGGCATCACGGCGTCGTCCGCGGCGACCACCAAAACGACGAGGTCGGTAATCTGGGCCCCGCGGGCCCGCATGGCTGTGAAGGCCTGATGGCCGGGGGTGTCCAAAAAAGTGATTTTCCCCCCCGGCCGCTCCACCTCGTAGGCGCCGATGTGCTGGGTGATGCCGCCCGACTCCCCGGCGATGACGTTGGTTTTGCGGATGTGGTCCAAAAGCGAGGTTTTGCCGTGGTCCACGTGCCCCATGATGGTGACCACCGGCGGCCGGGGACGGAGCTCCTGGACCTCCTCTTCTTTTCTTTCTTCGAGACCGATTTCCTTGACCCGTTCGGTTTTGAAACCGAACTCCAGGGCAATGGTCTCGATGGTGTCCAAATCGAGGCGCTGGTTGATGGTGGCGAAAAACCCCAGTTCCATGCATTTGGAGATAACCTGGGCGGCGGTAAGCTCCATCGCGTGGGCCAGTTCTGCGACGGTCATA
>JAKEHY010000015.1 GCA_022614805.1 Candidatus Zixiibacteriota bacterium
CGCACAGCGCGCTGGGGATGAAGTCTCCCACGCAGTTCTATGCCGATTGGTTGTCAAAAATCAAGAGAATGCCTGTCCAAAATTAGGTGGGGCAGTACAGGTCAACTGTAAAGGCATTCGTTGGAGGTGTGGTCTTTTTACCTTTGATCGTTCGTTCGCTCATAGCTAAAATATATTGATTATCCCATCGAAAGCAATTCAAGGCTTGTCGGTATTGTCTGCTTTGAAACGGACAACGGTAGGGGTTGCTTTAACCAAACACAACCGCCACATCTTTGCCGGGGGGGTAACCCCTTTACCGGTACGTGTCATCTCCCTTAAAAAGGAGTAGGCGAGGAGACCTTGCCCCTACGAAAACGACCTAACCCCTGGCCCCTTTCCGAAGGGCCGGGCTTTTTGGCTTGATTTTGGTTTTCAGAAGCCGTTTTATTCCCTGAAATGGCCAAAAGTACCGGCAAAATCATCGCCATCGACGGGCCGGCCGGTTCGGGGAAATCGACCACCGCCCGGCTGGCGGCCGCCCGGCTGGGATACAGCTATTTCGATTCCGGCGCCCTCTACCGCGCGGTCGCCCTTCTTGCCTCCGAAGCGGGAATTCTTCCGGACGACGAGGAAAAGCTGACCGATGTGGCGAAAAAAATGGAGATTCGCTTTCAGACAGACGAGAATCGCAACCGGGTATTCATCGGCGACCGCGAAATAACCGAAGCGATTCGCACCCCGGAGATTGACCGGGCGGTGACGCCGATGGCGGCTTTGCCCAAGGTCCGCAAAGCAATCGTGGAAAGGCTTCAAGAAATGGCCAAAGGCCAAAACGTGGTCGCGGAGGGGCGGGACATCACCACGGTGGTTTTTCCGGATGCGGATTTGAAGATATACCTCGACGCCTCACCGGAAGAGCGGGTCAAAAGAAGGTTTTTAGAATATCAGGCCGTGGATAAACAGGCCGACCCCGAACTGCTTGCGCAGGAATTGAAAAGAAGGGATAAAGCGGACAAAAGCCGGTCGGAAGGGCCGCTGAAGATAGCTCCCGGGGCGGTCGTCATCGACACCACCGGATTCTCCGTCGAAGAGCAGGTGGAAAGAGTGCTCCAACTGGTCGGTGAGAAAATGGGCGTGGAGGTTCGAAAGGAAGCGGTTGGGAAACGAAGCCGGATGAAGTGGTTTTACCTGTTCATCTGGACTTTGGTGAGGAATCTTTCCCGCTTTTTATGGCGGCTCTCCTGGGAGGGAATCGAAAACATTCCGCGGGAGGGAGGGGTCATCATCGCCAGCAACCACATTTCCTGGTATGACCCGCCGTTTGTTTCCGTAAGCTGTCCGCGCGAAGTGCATTTTATGGCCAAGCGGGAGCTTTTTTCCATCCCTGTTCTCGGTTTCATAATCCGCAACCTGAACGCCTTTCCCGTCAGCCGGGGAAAGTACGACCGGCAGGCGCTGGAGGCGGCCATCGAAGTTTTGAAAAAAGGGGAGGCGTTAATCGTGTTTCCGGAAGGAACCCGCAGCCGGAAGAAGGGGGAATTTCTGCCTCCCAAGGCGGGGGTCGGCGTTTTGGCACGGGAAGGGGAAGTTCCCATCGTTCCCGCCTACATTTCCGGCTCGGATGAGTTGACGAAAGTTTTTTTCAGCTTCGGGCGGGTGCGGGTGACCTTCGGCCCTCCCATTCTGCGGGAGTGGGTCAAGTCCCTCCCGGAGGGAAAACCGGGTTTTTCCCAGATTGCCGAAGAGGTTATGCGGCGGATTGGGGAGCTAAAAAAAGCCGCCGCTTGAGTTTAGCCCCCCGGCTTCTGCCGGGGGGAAACCCAGGGGCGGAGGCCCCTGGGCTAAGCTTCCATGGGAAATCGATTATCCGATAACCGGACAGTTTTTGACCCCTCCCTTCGGCCCGCGCTTACAGCGTGGGCCTAAATCCCTCCCCTCAAGGGGAGGGAAAGACTTCTGATTTTAGAAAAAAACCCAGGGGCGGAGGCCCCTGGGCTAAACTTTTGGAACGGGAAAAAAGGGCGGATTGAAAAAGCGGTTGCGCATCCCAGCGGGGTGTGTAAATTAGGGCTGGATGGAAGTCGTACTTTCCAAGGAAGCCGGTTTCTGTTTCGGGGTGGAGCGGGCCATCCGGCTCGCCTTGCAGTCCACTGAAAAAGAAACGGACAAGGTTTACACCCTGGGCCCCATCATCCATAACCCGCAGGTGGTGGAGGAATTCAAACAGAAGGGGGTTGAGGTTATCTCCAGCCCGGATGACGTTCACTCCCAAGGGGTGGTGGTCATCCGCGCCCACGGGGTGAAGCCCTCGGTGGAATCGGAGCTCAAGGAACTGGGGGCGGAAGTGGTGGACGGCACCTGCCCCATCGTCAAGCACAGCCAGAAGTATGCCAAAAAGCTGTTCGACGAGGGGTATCAGGTGGTCGTCATCGGGGAGCGGCATCATCCGGAAGTCATCGGGCTTATGGGATACACCAACGAGACTGCCATCGTCATTGACCCGGACGTCACCGCCGTAGACATCCCGCCGGGAAAAAAGTTAGGTGTCATCCCGCAGACCACCCTTGAAGTGAAGGACTTTCTCCGGGTGGTCGGCCTTCTAATAGAAAAGGCGCGCGAGGTGCGGGTCTTCAACAACGTCTGCAACGCCGTCACCGACATCCAAGAAGCGACCAAGGATTTGTCCCAAGAAGTGGATATGGTTTTGGTCATCGGCGGCAAAAACTCCGCCAACACCTCCCGCCTCGCGGTCATATGCCGGGCTTTGGGGAAAGAGGCCCACCACATCGAGACGCCGGAAGAAATCCAAAAGGAGTGGTTTTACGGGATGAAACGGGTGGGGGTGACGGCGGGAACCTCCACACCGGACTGGATTATCCAGGCGGTGATGGAGCGGGCCAAGCACTTGGGGGAGGAAGCGGAAAGGGAGGCGGCAGAGCGAAGTAGGTAAAGATTTCCCCTCATTTTGAGCGGTCCAAAGGCCGACAATCATAAAAGAAGAGGATTGAGCTTGCCCCGGCCAAACTCGCAATCAGCCGGGAGAGGCCTCTTTCCGCATATATGACTTGCGTTTACCGGAAGGGTATTTATATTTGAACGTTCCGCCAAAAATGGCTGAAAACAAAGGAGGAAAAAAAACGAGTGGTCTCGAAGTCCAAAGGCGCTAAAACTGTTTCCAAAACGGGAGGTGCGCACGCAAAAAGCAAGAAAAGAACCGTTCCAACCGATTCCAAACCAAAAGTAACCCGCAAGCTAAAAGAAAAATCCCGACCCTCGGAAGCTTTTCCCGCCGGCGCTTCGATGGTGGTGGGGGATGCAACCGCTCTTTTTGAGGAAAACGAAAAAAACAGTTCCGGCTTCGGCCAGTTGTTGGCCAGCCAGAGCCTCGGCGCCCCCGTCGTGCAGGAGGGGGAAGTGGTCAAAGGACGCATCATCGGCACGGCCGGGCAGGACGTATTGGTGGACGTCGGCTTCAAGTCGGAGGGGATTATTCCGCTCGAGGAGTTTGGCGACGTGGCCTCCGTTCATCCGGGGGAGGAGATTGACGTTTTAATCGAAATCTTGGAAGACCAGAACGGACAGCTCATTTTATCCAAGCAGAAAGCCGACTTTCTGCGGGTTTGGGACCGCATCAAGGAGGCCCACGACGCCAACCGGGCGGTGGTGGGCCGGGTGATGCGCCGCATCAAGGGGGGCCTGGTGGTGGATGTTTTCGGGGTGGAGGCCTTTTTGCCCGGCTCGCAGGCCGGTTTGCGGCAGGTGATTGATTTTGACGCGATGGTCGGCCAGGAAATTGAACTCAAGGTGGTGCGCATAAACAAGCTGCGCCGCAACATCGTCGTTTCCCGGCGCCAGTTGTTGGAAGAGGAACGGGACAAGATGCGCCAGCATCTGTTGACCGAAATCGCCGTCGGCCAGGTGCGGGAGGGAATCGTAAAGAACATCACCGATTTCGGCGTCTTCATCGACCTCGGGGGCGTGGACGGGCTTTTGCACATCACCGATATGTCCTGGGGAAGGATTGCCCATCCTTCGGAAATCGTGGCCTTGAATCAAAAAATCAGCGTCCAAATTCTGGATTTCGACAAAAACACGGGACGCATTTCGCTCGGGTTGAAACAGCTGACTCCCTACCCTTGGGAGGGGGTGGATGAGCGCTATCCGGTGGGGCGGCGGGTTAAAGGAAAGGTGGTTTCCTTGACCGACTACGGCGCGTTCGTGGAGTTGGAAAAAGGAGTGGAAGGGCTTATTCACATTTCCGAGATGAGCTGGACCCAGCACGTCAAACACCCCTCCAAGCTTTTGGCGGTGGGGGATATGATCGAGGCCATCGTGCTTTCCACCGACAAGCAGAACGAAAAGATTTCCTTGGGCATCAAGCAGCTTGCCCCCGACCCGTGGCAAACCCTGGACCTTCGCTATCCGGTGGGAACCCGCCTTTCCGGCAAGGTGCGCAACCTGACCGCCTTCGGCGCCTTTGTGGAGCTCGAAGAGGGAATCGACGGCCTGGTGCACATTTCCGACCTTTCCTGGACCAAACGGATTTCCCATCCTTCCGAAGTGATTAAAAAGGGGGAGAAGGTGGATGTGGTGGTTCTGGGGGTGGACAAGGAGAACCGCCGGGTTTCCCTGGGCTACAAACAGCTGCAGACCGACCCCTGGCCGGCCCTGGCGGACCGGTTCCGCTCCGGCACGGAGATGCAGGGGAAAATTTCCCGCTTTATGGACCGGGGGGTGGTGGTGGAACTCCCCGGCGACGTGGAAGGTTTTGTTCCCCTCAATCACTTGGGGATTCCGGGGCTCACAAAGCCCCATCAGGCCTTCAAAGAGGGGGAGACCGTGCCGGTCGTCATTTTGGAATTTGACGCCGGCAACCACAAGATCATCTGTTCGGTCGAAAATTACTTTCAGCGGCACGAAAAATCCGAACAGGAAAAATTCGCGGCCGCCCATCCCTTGCGGCCCGAAAAGCAGGAAAAGCATCCGCCCAAGGCCGAAAAGCCGGAGCCGGTGGGGGCCGAGCCGCCCCCGAACACCGAAGGATAGCCGTGCCGAGGGTCTCCCTCGTTACCCTTGGCTGCCGGTTGAACCAGGCCGAAACCGAGGCGATGGGAGAGGCCTTGGAGTCGGCCGGTTTTGACACCGTTCCCTTCGGCCAGCCGGCCGAACTCACCTTAATCAACACCTGCACGGTCACCCAATCGGCCGACGCTTCTTCCCGGCAGGCCATCCTGCGTGCCAAGCGGGTCTGGCCGAGGACCAAGGTGGTGGTCACCGGCTGTTTTGCCGAAACCCACCGGGAGGCGCTGGCAAAAATGCCGGAGGTGGCCCGGGTGGTCGCCAATGGCAAAAAAGAAGAGATTCTGGCCGAGCTTTCCCTTCTGTTTCCGGAGGAAATTCTCGCGGGAAAATTCGCCGTTTCCCCCGACTACGTCAGTCCCAACCGCACCCACACCCGCGCCTTCGTAAAAATTCAAAACGGCTGCGAGGAGGGCTGCACCTATTGCGTGATTCCGTTCTCGAGGGGGCAGGAACGGTCGCGCCCGGCTTCAGAAGTTCTTTCCGAAATTCTGCGGCTGGAAGCCGCCGGTTACAAGGAAATAGTTCTGACCGGCGTCCATATCGGCAAGTACCGGGACGAACAGTTTTGGCTGGAAGGGCTTGTGCGGATGATTTTGGCTCAAACCAAAACCCCCCGTCTGCGGCTTTCTTCCATCAAGGTCAATGAGGTCAACGATAGGCTGCTTGAACTTTTTCATAACGAAGAACGGATTTGCCCCCATTTTCATACTCCCATACAATCCGGATGCGATTCCGTTTTGGAGCGGATGAAACGGCGCTATCGCACTTCCCAGGTCAGGGAAACGCTTGGCCGGCTCAAGGAGACTCGCCCGGATGCCACCATCGGCACGGACTTAATCACGGGCTTTCCCGGGGAAACGGAAGAGGAGTTTACCGCAGGATACAATTTCATTGCCTCGGTGCCGGTGGACCATATGCACGTTTTTCCCTATTCCGACCGCCCCGGCACGGCTGCATCGGAGATGACTAATAAGGTCGATGGCAGCGTCAAAAACGAAAGGGGTGAAAAGCTGCGGCAGCTTTCCGAAAAAAAATGGAGGGCGCACATTTCCCGTTTTGTAGGCCGGGAGCTTTCGGTTCTCTTCGAGTCCGGCCGCGCGCGGGAAAAAGGGGTTTCCGCCGGAGTTTCGGACAACTATATTCGGGTCACGGTGCCGGCGGATGAAAAATTGGTCAATCAGTTGCAACGGGTGAAAATTCTTTCCGTGGAGGGAAAAAGTTTGCGAGGAGAAGCGGTTTGAAACCGCTCTGGGGGCTTGTTTTGGCGCTGGGGGCCGCCTTTGCCCTGTTTTTGAGTTTGCAACGAAATAAAAAATTTCTGTTGAGCTTTTTTGCCTTCCTTTTTTCCGCTTCCTTTCTTCTCTTGCCGGGGCTTTTCGGATTGGAAGACCATATTCTCCTGTTCGGGCAGGGGTTTTCGGCTTGGGTGGCCGCGCTTTTCGCTCTGGCGGGGCTTTTGTTCGGATTTCGTGAAGCCGCCTCCAGAGAGGAAAAAGTGGTGGTGGAAGCGGCCCCGCTGGCGGAATTCTTCGGCTCGCTGAAACAGTTTTTAATCCATCCCTATACGCTGGTGGAGGTTTTCAATCTCTCCCTGCGCGAGGTCTGCCGCCTGTGGGGCCTGCCGGCTGGGGCCGTTTTCATCTACCATCCCGGAACGGATGAGCTGCTTTTGGCGGTCCACGTGGGGCTTTCCCGCGAGCAGGAAAAGAAATGGGAGAAAATCCGGGCCAAAGAAGAGCTTTTTTCCCGTTCGGCCAAAACCGGAATGAGCCTCGTGATGGGCGACCTTTCCCATTCGCGCAAAAGCTGGGCGGCTCTGGCCCCCTTCGTCAACTTCGGCTCTCTTGTTTCCATTCCGCTTGTGGGGCGGGAGCGGGTTTTGGGGGTTCTGGTAATGCTGGCCGAGGAGCCGTATCACTTCACCCGGGTGGAAGAGGAGGAACTGGGGCCGGTGGGACTGTCTTTGGGAATGTTCGCCGACGGGGTGCGCATCCAGCGCGAAAGCCGCCGCCGGGCCGAGGAAACCACGACTTGGAGGCTGGAACTGGAGGAAACCCTGGCCGGCTTTGCCTCCATCGCCAAAGGGGATGCCCTTCACAATCTGCTCGATTTGGCCGCACGGCGGATGCCCTACCGCCTCGGTTTGATTCTGGCGCTGCGGCAGGAAAAGTGGGAGGTGGTTTCCGCCAGTTTGGAACCCTTGGTGGGGGATAGATTGTCTCCCGTTCTGACGGAGACGGTTGCCAGCGGCTGCCAGACCCCGGAGGCGAAGCGGCTTTATGAATTGGACAAACTCGCTTCATTTTTTGAGCATCCCCATGAAATGCCGGATATTACCGAAGCGCTTTTGTTGCCGCTTATAGACGAGCGGAAGGTGGTCGGGGCCCTTTTGCTTGGATTTGAGGGGGGCTTCCCAAACGGCGACTATGTTTTGTCCCATCTTTCCGCCCTGGCCGGCATGGCCGTTCCGCTTATAAGCCAGCCGGCGGCGGCGGCCCATTCGGAAAATTGGGTGGGCGCCCTGCAAACTTTGGCGACGGTCAAGCGGGAGGAGGAGCTACGCTCGTTTCTCGATTTCGCCCTGATTACGTTCTTTCATTTTGATACCGGGTTTCTGTTCCGTTTCGAGGATGACAAACTCCGGCTGGCCAAGAATTGGGGATACCCTCCTTTCAACTCGGTTGAATTGGAATTGGAAGAGGGAATTTGGGGGCATGTGGCGGCGGAAAGAACTCCTCTCCTCGTCGCGCGGGAAAAAGCCAAGGAGTTTATGGAGACTGTCAACCGGGGCGCCTTCGAGCAGATTTTGAAAGCCACCGGCGGGGTCGGGTTGCCGGTTTCGCAAATGGCGGTGGCCCTTGTCAAAGGGGATAAAATCTGGGGGGTTTTGAGCCTGGAACGGTACCGGAAATCCTTTTCCCCGGCCGATTTTGAAAAATTCGCCGCCCTGGCGGAACTCGTTTCGATTAAACTTTCCGCCCTCGAACAAAAAGGACTGGGCCTGGATGGCCTTGTCCCGGGCGACTTGTCCCGAGCGCAGTCGAGGGAAGCCGAGGGAGGTGTGGCGATAGGAAACGAAATCAACAACGAGCTTACCGCCATCATAGGCAATCTGGAATTGACCTCTGCCGAATTGCCGGAGGGCTCCCCCTTGCGGGAACGGCTGGGGGAACTGGTCGGGCTGGCGCAGAAGACGGGAGAAAAGGTCGGCCAGCTGGCTCGTAACCTTTCAACGTTGGCCGGACAGCATAGGGACATCAATCGATTGCTCGATGAAGTTGCAGAAGAAGAAAAGAAAACAGTGGAAGCAGACCTTTCCCCCCTGCCGGAAATTCGGGTTGATTCGAGCAAATTGAAGGATTTTTTACGGGAAGTTATCCACGAGCTTATGGCAAAGGGTGAAAGCAACGCTTTAAGCTTGAAAACCGACACCGACAACCAGTACGTTTACATCCGCCTCCTTTCCAAAAACCCCCAAGCCCGCCACGACGGTTTGACCGGCATCAGCTTCGGCCAGATTTTCCGCTCCGATTTTTCCCGGCTGGAGGAAAGCTTGTCCCCCTCCGACTTGGGCTGGATAACCGAAGCAGGCGGGCAGGTGAGCTTGGTGGAGGACGAAGTGTCCGGCCGCGCCCTCACCCTCCGTTTTCCGATTCCAAAGGCCGCCAAGAAGGGGTGGAGGAAAAGCTTGAAAATTCTGGCCATCGATGACCAGGAAATCATCCGCGACCTGCTGGTGAATATGTTCGGCTCCGCCGGGCACGAGGTCACCACGGCGGAACGGGGGGAGGAGGGGATTGCCAAGTTCAAAATCCAGCGTTTCGATTTGGTGGTCACCGATTTGTCGATGCCCGATTTGTCCGGCTGGGAGGTGGCGCGCGAGGTGAAAAAGCTGCGCCCGGATATGCCGGTCGTCCTCATCACCGGCTGGGGGCAGAATCTGGACGAGGAAAAGCTGAAAACCTCCGGCGTGGACCGCATCGTCGCCAAACCCTTCCGCATCGAGCAGTTGATGAAAACGGTGGAGGAGTTGCTTTCCAAGCCGGTTGCCCGTTGAACTCTAAGCATATAACGTGGCGCAGGATAAAGCCCTGCCGAAGGCGGAGCGTATCCTGCGTTTTGCTTGACAGCGCACGCAGGTTAGATAAAACTTAACCTGCGCCACAGATTTTTGTTGTTGACACAGAAATATTAGCTATATTTACAGTGGAGGATATGAAGTGTCCTCGCGCTGGCTTATAGTCCCGCTTTTAGTTCTCTCCCTCTCCAATAGCACCTTTTCCCAGAAGCTGATTAACGGCTTCACCCGCGAATTAGCTTTTAAGCTAATTACCACTCCTTTTTCGATAAAATCTTTTGACGTTAACAATGATACAGTTCCAGAAATCATTGCCACGCCAAGTCGGGAGCTTTTGATTTTTGACGGCAAGACCTTTAACCCGCTGCTTCTGGACGATTTTGCTCCAGGCACGGCCAATCTTAGCCAAGCGGATGTCGATAGGGACGGGATTTTCGACTTAGTGGCAACTAACGGAGCATCAAGTGTGATAGTGTGGTATGGGCCGGATTTTCTCAAGCGGAGAGTTTATACGGCTCCAGTCGGTTCCCCTCTTTTTGCAGTGCGAAATCTGGAAGATGGGCAGCCAGAGTTTACATTTGGGTTTTCAGACGTCTCTTATAGCTGTCTCGGGATAGGCAGCACAAGCGTAACAACAGGGCATCTCACCAAGTATATAGATACAGTCTTTTCTGGACCCTCTACCATTGCTTTAGGTTACGCTCCGAGATTTCTATTGTGGCGGAATATATCCCCGGGACAAAGCACACTTCTTTTGGCTGGACATTATGAGTATAATAGTTGCTCCCCTTGTGGGTCTTTTCAATGCTACACAAATTGGCAGTCGTGGATTGGAGGAAGTGTATTTTGGTTTGGTTCTTATAATTGGAATGCTCCCGCCGCAGTATATGAGTGGGTCTTGCAGAATTATCAAACTGGAAATTTGGATGCTGATTCTGCAAGGGAGAGTGTAGAGTATATCACCCCTAAAAGTTGGGGATTCTTCCCTTCATCCGTGTTCAGAGCAAAAGACCTTCTGACCGATTCGATTCAATGGTCGCGCGATGCAACCGGTTTTCGATTTATCTCGACGGTTGATCTTGACCGGGATGGCGTAGACGAACTCTTGGCCTACAAAGTTCTAAGCGGCCAGCCGGTGCTTTATGAATTTCAGGTTTTCGATGGGGACACACTTGGGTTCACGCCGCTTCCTTTTAGGGCGGATACCATGGTGTTCGGTTTATTTGGTCAACCGCCAAAACCTAAAGTTCTGTTGGCTCATGCAGATTCGATAGTTGTTTTTGGAATAGATGCTCCCTGTGCAGTAGCGAGGGGGGATATGAATGCTGACGGAATCGTGACATTGCCGGACGTAATTTTGGAATTGGATTGCGTTTTTCTTGGAACGGGGAATTGCGAGCTTTGTTTTGCCGATGTCAACTGCGATGGGGTTCTTTCAGCGGCGGATGTGGTTTGGGGGTTAATGGCTGTTTTTCAGCAAAGGTCATTTCCCTGTTTGTAACGTAATACCCATCTTGTTTTGGTAGCCTCGACTTCAGTCGAGGACTTTTTCCGACACTAAAGTGTCGGCTACTGGGGAAAGGCGTTTATGACCCCACCCGTACCCCCAAATCCTTCATCACCCGCATCGCCGCGTTGTGGCCGGCGGAGCCGATGACGGAGCCGGCGGGGTGGCAGCCGGCACTGCGGGAATACAACCCGGCGAAGGGGGTGGCAGTTTTATTCATAAGCAAAAAAGCTTAAGGGTTACCCATTGGTTTGTCAAGTTTAAGCCTCGTATCTGGTGTTCCCCGTAGGCCGGGTATCAACCCGGCTGCGGCATTAAGATGCCGCCTACGAATTTCTGGAAAACGATTGGCGCAAGGGGGCGTTTTGTATAAATTAGCCCCCTATGCTGCGCTTTTTTACGGCCGGGGAATCGCACGGGCCGGCCTTGGTCGGGATTCTGGAAGGGCTTCCGGCCGGGCTGGCAGTTGATTTCGATTTCATCAATAACGAACTGGCCCGGCGGCAAAAGGGGTACGGCCGGGGGGGACGGATGAAAATCGAGCAGGATAAAATCAAAATCCTCTCTGGTATCCGCCATCAAAAAACGTTGGGCAGCCCGGTCGCCTTTGAAATCGCCAATCTGGACTGGGAAAACTGGAAAAACATTATGAACATCGAAGGCGCGGGGCCGAATCCACAGACCGAAGAGGAGAAGAAGAAAGCCATTCCGTCAACCGCTCCGCGTCCCGGCCACGCCGATTTGGCGGGGGCCATCAAATACAACCAGTTCGATATTCGCAACGTTTTGGAACGGGCTTCCGCCCGCGAAACCGCGGCCCGCACCGCCTGCGGCGGCTTTGCCAAACTGTTCCTGCAAGAATTTGGCATCCGCATCACCAGCCACGTCATCGACATCGGCGGGGAGCGTCTGCCGGAAGGTTCGCGTCCGGCGTTTGACCTTCTCGCTCAAAAAGCGGAGACATCCCCCGTGCGAGCCATCGACTCCGCTCTGGAAAAGCGGATGATGGCTAAAATTGACCAGGCGATTCAGAGCAAGGACACTGTTGGCGGGGTGTTCGAAGTCATCGCCACCGGCGTTCCGGTCGGTCTGGGGAGCTATGTTCACTGGGATAGAAAGCTGGACGGACAGCTAACAGCGGCGGTGATGTCCATCCATTCGGTCAAGGGGGTGGAAATCGGCGCCGGGTTTCGACAGGCAGCAATGTTTGGCTCGCAGGTGCACGACCAGATTTATTACGATGCAAAAAAACCGGCGGAGCGGAAGCGCACGAAATATTTTTACCGGCAGACCAACAATGCCGGGGGGCTGGAGGGGGGCGTCACGAACGGCGAGGATATTGTCATCCGGGGCTGCTGCAAGCCGCTTTCGACTTTGATGCAGCCCTTAAAGACGGTGGATATAAAGACCAAGGAGCCGAAGGAGGCCATCGTGGAGCGCTCGGATGTTTGCGTGGTTCCCACCTATGGCATCGTGGCGGAAGCGATGGTGGCTTTTATTCTGGCTTCCGCCTTTCTGGAAAAATTCGGCGGCGACAATATGGACGAAATAGAAAAACATTATCAAACCTACCTTGAAAGCGTATTTTAGAAACCGAAGCGAGGGGAAATGATAAAAACGACGGTGGTCGGAAATTATCCGAAAATCTCTTCGGACAGAAGCGTTCCGAATTTGCGCAATGCGCTGAACAACTTCGACCAGAAAAAAATTTCGGCCGAGGAATTGGAACGGGTCTATCAAACCACCATTCAGCGGGTGGTGCGCGAGCAGGAGGAGGCGGGAGTGGATTTGCCCACCGACGGGCAGATTCGCTGGGACGACATCGCCACGTTTTTCGCCAGGAATTTCGAAGGAGCCCAAATCAACGGCCTCATCCGTTTTTTCGACAACAATGTCTATTACCGCAAGCCGGTTTTCACGGGGGAGTTGAAATTAAAGGCTCCCGTGTCCGGGATGGAGTATCGAACCGCCTCGATTCATTCAAGAAGGCGGCTCAAGGGGGTGGTCGTCGGCCCCTATACGCTCGCCCGTATGTCGGTGGATGAATATTACAGGGACGAGGAGCGGCTGGTGATGACCCTCGCTTCCATCCTGCGGCAGGAAGTTCTTGACCTTCAGGCGGCCGGCGCCGAATATATCCAGATTGATGAACCGTTTTTGACCTGGGCGCCGGAAGGATTATCTCTGGCAAATCGGGCGCTGACGGAGATGCTCGCCAATGTTCGAGCCAAGAAGATTTTCTGCCTGTATTTCGGCTCCATTAAGCCGCTGGTTCCCCATCTTTACGATTTTCCGGTGGACATCTTTGCTGTGGATACGGTTTCAAAACCGGAGAATTTGAAGCTGCTTTTGGAAACACCTCTGAATAAAGGCGTCGTCGCCGGCTGTTTGGACGCCCGCAACATTAAATTGGAACCGAAATCGGAGCTGTCTTTCATCTATGAACAACTTGCATCCCAGAACCGGTCGGAGGTTTTTGTTTCCCCCTCCTCTGGGTTGGAGTTTCTGCCTCATTCAGATGCGGTGGCCAAGCTGAAATGGATGGTTCGGACGGTAAAGGAGTTTAATGCCGGCGCTTCCCGACCGGTCAAGGCCAAGACAAGAGCCGTTGCAGTGAAACCGAAAACCAAGAAAAAAACGGCGGAGAAAAAAGCCGTAACGAAAAAAAGCAAAACCTCCGTGAAGCCCCCGCCTAAAAAGAAAATTTCCAAGGGCCGGAAAAAAAGAAGGTAAATGCTGGAGCATCTTAAGAAAACCGACCCGGAGACCTACACGGCCGTTCAGAACGAAACCCGCCGGCAGGCCAATAAATTGGAGCTGATTGCCTCCGAAAATTTCGTTTCGGAGGCGGTTCTGGAGGCGATGGGTTCCCCTTTGACCAACAAGTATGCTGAAGGCTACCCCGGCAGGCGGTATTATGGGGGGTGTGAGTTTGTCGATGTGGCTGAAAATCTGGCCATCGAGCGAACCAAAAAACTGTTCGGCTGCGAGCACGCCAACGTCCAGCCCCATTCCGGCTCGCAGGCGAATATGGGGGCGTATCTTGCCGTTCTGGAAATCGGCGACAAAATTCTGGGTTTGAATCTTTCTCACGGTGGGCATCTGACTCACGGCCATCCACTGAATTTCTCCGGCAAATTTTTCAAGGTGGTGGCCTACGGTGTTTTACCGGAAACGGAGACCATTGATTACGATGAGTTGGAAAAGCAGGCGACGGCCGAAAGGCCGAAGATGATTGTGGCGGGCGGCTCGGCTTATCCCCGCATTCTCGATTTTAAACGCTTTAAGGAAATTTGCGACAAGGTGGGCGCCTATCTGATGGTCGATATTGCCCACATCGCCGGGCTCATCGTGGCCGGACTGCATCCAACGCCCGTGCCGTATGCCGATTTCGTTACCACCACCACCCACAAGACGCTGCGCGGCCCGAGAGGGGGAATGGTGATGTGTAAAAAAGAGCACGCGCAAAAGCTGGACAGGTTGATTATGCCCGGCATTCAAGGGGGGCCGTTGATGCACGTGATTGCCGCCAAGGCGGTCGCCTTTAAGGAAGCGTTGACGGAAGAGTTTAAAGAGTACCAGAGGCAAATCGTCCGCAACGCCAAAGCGCTTGGGGAGAGCTTCGCCCGCCGGGAGTACCGGCTGGTTTCCGGCGGGACGGACACCCATCTTTTTCTCGTTGACTTGCGGCGCAAGGAGATGACCGGCAAGGAGGCGGAGGGGGCGCTGGATTTGGCCGGCATTACCGTCAACAAAAACACAATCCCCTTCGACCCCCAACCGCCTTTGGTCACCTCCGGCATACGGGTCGGCACCCCGGCCATTACCACGCGCGGGATGAAGGAACCGGAAATGGAGCAAATTGCAGCCTTGATGGACGAGGCCTTGCAGAACCGGAATTCCAAGGAAAAATTGGCGGCCGTAGCCAAAAAAGTGGAAGCTCTGGCCGCCCGGTTTCCGCTCTATGCCGTAAGGCTGGCGCCGTAGCGATGCTGGTGGAATTTGCCACCTTCCCGGTGGACAAAGGCCCCAAGCGGTCACGTCCGATAGCCAAGGTCATCGACCTGATAGACAAAAGCGGTCTCAAATATCAAACCACGGCGATGTGCACGCTTATCGAGGGGAGTTGGGACGAAGTTTTCGCTTTGATAAAAAGTGCCATTTTCTGCTCCGGAAAGATTCAACCCGGGTTTATACCCGCATCGTGGTGGACGACCGCAAGGATTTTCCCAGCCCGATGACGGAAAAAGTCGAGCGGGTTGAAAAAGTTCTGAAGCGCAAAATCCGCCGATGAAGGTTGCCGCGCACAACTGGCTCGTTTTGGTCACCGTTCCGGACAAGAAAACGCAGGAGAAGTTGGCGGCCGCGCTGCTAAAGGAAAAGTTGGCCGCCTGCGTTTCAGCTTTCCCGGTTTCTTCCCGGTATCGGTGGAAAGGAAAAATCGAACGGGCTGAAGAGCTTCAACTTTTCATCAAAACGTCGGCTTCCGTAGAAAAACTTAAACGAAGAATCACCGAGCTGCATCCCTACGAAGTGCCGGAAATTATGGCTTTTGAGGTCAAAAGAGGGCTTTCCGATTATTTGACCTGGATGCGAGGGGAATCCGGTTAGTGCGATATCGCAAAGTCGAAAACGGCTATTTTCTGCGGCTGGAAAAGGGGGAGGAGGTCCTTTCCTCCATCGTTCAGTTCGCTGCAAAAGAGAATATCCGCTCGGGGGCTTTTTTCGGTCTGGGAGCCATCAACCGTTTCGAGCTGGGCTATTATGATTTGAAAACCCGCCGGTATGAAAAGGAAAAATTCGAAGAGGATATGGAAGTGGGGAACATCACCGGCAACATCGCCTCCCTGGACGGAAAACCGTTCGTGCACACCCACGTCACCGTTTCCGGCAAGGATTTAAAAGCCTATACGGGGCATCTTTTTTCCGCCGAAGTGGCCCTGACTCTCGAAATTTTCGTTTTCACTTCTTCGGACGAAATCGAGCGGAAAATGGATGCGGCGGTCGGTTTGAATCTTTTGGATTTGTGATAACTTTTTGTTCCGATTTCGGCACCGCCGACCCGTACGCCGCCATCGTCAAAGGGGTGGTCTTATCCATCAATCCGAAAGCTCGAATCATCGACCTTTCCCACGAGTTGACTCCCCACGACGTCCGCCGGGCGGCTTTTTTCGTCGCCTCCGTCTGCTCGGCCTTTCCCCCCGGCACCATCCATCTTTGTGTGGTTGACCCGGGAGTGGGGTCGGCTCGTAAGCCGATTTTGCTGGTAACGGAAAAGGGGCTTTTCATCGGGCCCGATAACGGGCTTTTCGGTCTTCTCTGGCGGAACAGTAAAAGGAAGCAAGCCTATTGGCTCAAGGATGAAAAATATTTTTTCACTGGAAGTTCGCGTACCTTCGATGCCCGTGATATCTTCGGGCCCGTGGCGACCTATCTTTCCTTGGGGGTTGCGCCGGAGGAGTTCGGACCGGCTTTGAGCAAAATAAACCTGCTCGAGTTTCCGGCGCCGGTCAGGCGTATTTTTTCGGAAGGTGGGAAGAGGCGTTTTACGGGTGAAATCATATATATTGACCGTTTCGGGAATCTGGTGACCAATTTCCCGTATCCGCTCGTACGAGGAAAACGCATGGAAGTGAAGGTGAAAAACCGGGTAATGCGGGGCCCCGCCTCCAATTATGCAATGATTCCAAAGGGGAAGGTGTCCCCTGTTTTGGGAAGCCTGGGGTATCTTGAAATCGCCGGATACGCCCAGTCGGCGCAAAAACTCTTGAAGGCCGAAGTGGGCGCAAAGACGGAACTGACGCTTGTATGAAGTGCCCCTACTGCGGCAAGGAAGAGGACAAGGTCATCGATTCCCGCAGCGTGCAGGAGGGGAAGGCGGTCCGCCGCCGCCGCCAGTGCCTTTCCTGCGGCAAGCGATTCACCACCTATGAATACGTGGAAAACGTCTCCTTGATGATTGTCAAAAACGACGGCCGACGGGAGCCCTTCGACCGCCAAAAACTCCGGGTCGGCATTGAGCTGGCCTGCAAAAAACGCCCCGTCGGCTCCAAGCGAATCGATGCGATGGTGGATGAAATCGAGGAAAAGCTTCTGGCGCTGTCGAAAGGGGAAATCGAGTCGTCCGTGATGGGGGAAATGGTGATGGAGAAGCTCCGGGAAACCGATGAGGTCGCCTACGTCCGCTTTGCTTCCGTATATCGAAAGTTCCAGGATAAAGGGCAGTTTTTGGAGGAACTCAAAAAATTACTGGGGTCCTGACCCCTCCCGGCAAGGACGTTTTTCAACCAACCTTTTTTTCCAATGGTTAAAAACCAGAAAGAGATGACCTTTGTCGAGCATCTGGACGAGCTGCGCAGCCGGCTTATCGTCTGTTTGGCTTCCGTTCTGGCGCTCTCGGCCGCGGTCTGGTTTTTTTCCAAGGAAATTCTGGATTTTATCACCCGCGATATTCCGAAAGTATATTTCACCGCCGTCACCGAAGCGTTCGGCGTCCGCATCAAAATCTCCATGTGGGGCGGGCTTATCGCCGGCGTTCCGGTCATCCTCTACCAGGCCTGGCAGTTCGTGGTGCCGGGGCTTTTGGAGCGGGAATCCAAAGCCGCCTTCGGGGTCATATTCTTCGGCACGTTTTTCTTCGCCGCCGGGGGGGCTTTCTGTTTCACTGTGGTTCTGCCGGTGGCCATCCAGTTTCTTTTGAGCTTTCAAACCGAAAAACTGGCCCCCATCATCACCGTCGGCGATTACGTGGGGTTTGTCGCTTTTATGATATTTGCGTTCGGAGCGGTTTTCGAGTTGCCGGTGGTGGCTTTCTTTCTGGGCAAGCTGGGCCTCGTGGATGCGCCGATGCTGGCCTCCGGCCGCCGCTGGGCGGTGGTCATCATTCTCGTCGTGGCGGCGGCGGTGACACCGACCCCGGATTTGTTTTCGCAAATCGCCCTGGCCGTGCCGCTTTATTTTCTGTATGAAATTTCCATTTGGGTCGTGCGTTTGACCGGCCGGAAACCTTGAATTGTACTATTTCATAAAACATGTTTAAACGGGAAATTATGGCGAAGGAGGAAGAATGAGAAAATCCCTGTTGGCGTTGGGAATGACAGTTTTTTTCGCAGAGTCGTTGTTCGGCTTGCCAAAAGAGATTTTTAAGCAAAGACGGGCCAAACTGTTGGAGTTGATGGGGGATGGAGTCGCCGTCCTCTACGGCAAAACCGGCGGCTTTGAAGGGGAATTCGAGCAGGACAAAAACTTTTACTACCTGACCGGGGTGGAAGAGCCGGGGGCCATTTTGATACTGGCTCCCAAGGAAAAAAGCCGCCGGGAGGTTCTGCTTTTGACTCCCCGCAATCCGGAGGATGAGCGCTGGAGCGGCGAGCGGCCTTCCATCGGCAGGAAGCTCGAAGATTCGCTCGGATTTGAATTCGTGGGCCGCACCGGCGGCCTCGGGTGGATGGTTAACGCCTACCTCCAGCATACCGGCAACCTCTGCTATCTTGCCCCGCCGGTTTCTCACAGTTCGCCCGTACCGCCCGACTTGAATTTTTATAAGGATGTAACCGCCCGCGTACCCGGCACCTCCATCAAAAATATGTCCCATTTCATCCGGGATATGCGCGCCATCAAAACGGATGAAGAGCTGGCGGCGATGCAGAAGGCCATCGACATCACCGGCGAGGCTTTCAGAAAAGCGGCTTTGACGATTGAACCCGGAATGACGGAGCGGGAGGTTCAAGATGTCATCGAAAACGGGTTCAGAGCGTACGGTGCCCGTCATTTGGCCTTCCCTTCCATTGTGGCTACCGGCAAAAACACCACCACCCTGCACTACACCCGTAATGATGCCGCCATTAAAACAGGAGATTTGTTCTTGATGGATATCGGGGCGGAGTATGACCATTACGCCGGCGACGTTTCCCGAACCATCCCGGTTTCCGGCAAATTTTCCCCCGAACAGCGCAAAATCTACGAAATCGTGTTGAAGGCCCAAAAGGCGGCGATGGCCAAGGTGAAGCCGGGAGCCTACATACGTGAGGACATTCACGCCGAAGCCAAACGGGTCATCGAGGAAGCGGGCTATGGGGAGTATTTCATCCACGGTACCAGCCACTTCATCGGGCTGGACGTGCATGACGTCGGCGATTACGGCAGTCCCCTGAAACCGGGAATGGTCATCTCGGTCGAGCCGGGCATCTACCTTCCGGAAAAGGGTATCGGGGTGCGCATAGAGGATGACGTTTTGGTTACCAAAACCGGTTATAAGCTTTTGACGGGGCACATTCCGAGAGAAATTGAAGAAATAGAGAAGCTTTTGTCCGGAAAATAAGATTATATTTTATCCGGGATGACCGGAACGGAGTTTGCGCACTACAAAACCATAAAAAAGCTGGGTGCCGGGGGAATGGGGGAGGTGTATTTGGCCGAGGATACCAAGCTCAACCGGAAAGTCGCCCTCAAATTTCTGTCCACGGGCCAAAGCATAGACCCGGAGGTCAAAGGGCGCTTCACCCAAGAGGCCCAGGCCGCCGCGGCTTTGAACCATCCCAACATAATCACCATCTACGAGGTGGGGGAATACCAGGACCGCGCCTACATTGCCATGGAGTATGTAGATGGTAAGCCGCTCAAAGACTTGATAGTAGTCCAGGGTCTTTCCATCGACCAGCTCCTGGATATGGCGATTCAAATCGGCGAGGGACTGGCCAAGGCCCATCAGGCTGGCATCCTGCACTGTGACATAAAATCGGATAACATTCTGGTCGACCAAGACGGACGGGTAAAAATTCTGGATTTCGGTTTAGCCCGGCTAAAGGGGGCTTCCGGTTTTGGTCTTTATACCAGCGCCGGCACTCCCGGATACACGTCCCCGGAGCAGATAGAGGGGGAAGAGCTGGACGCCCGCACGGATGTTTTTTCCTTTGGCGTGGTGCTGTACGAGATGGCGGCCTCCCGGCCGCCTTTCGCGGGGGGTCATCCGGCGGCGGTGGCATACGGCATCCTTAACGAAAAGCCGACCCCCCTAAACCGTCTACGGCCGGAAATACCGGCCCAACTATTAATCATCGTGGACACGGCGCTGGCCAAAAACCGGGAGGAGCGGTTTGCCTCCGCTGTCGAGATGGCGGCGGCCCTGAAAACCTGTAAAAAGGAGTTTGAGGAACCGAGGCGGGCGCCGAAAAAGGAGCGGAAAGCCGTCGCCGTTCTGTACTTCGACAACTTGAGCCAGGAACCGGAAAGCGACTACTTTTGCGCCGGTATGACCGAGGACATCATCACCGACCTGTCTAAAATAGAAAACGTCCGGGTCGCTTCCCGAAACGCCGTTTTACCCTATAAAAATAAGCCGGTGGACGTTCTGGAGCTGGGCAAAAATTTGGCTCTAGACGCCGTTTTGCAGGGGAGTTTTCGCAAATTCGGGAACCGCATTCGCATTTCCGCCCAGTTGATAGATGCCCGCGCGGGTTTCAACCTCTGGGCCGAGCGCTACGACCGGGAGCTTTTGGAGGTTTTCGAATTGCAGGAGGAAATCGCCAAAAACATCACCACGGCCTTGAAAATAAAACTGTCCGACGAGGACGAGGAGAAAATAGCCCAGAAATATAAAAGCAACCTGGCCGCTTACGACCATTACTTGAAAGGCCGGGATTATTCGTACCGCTACACCAAGCCGGATATGCTCGTGGCCATTCAGATGTTCAAAAAAGCTCTGGAGATTGACCCCGATTACGCGCTGGCTCACGCCGGCCTGGCCGACAGCTACTTCCAGTTGATTGACCAGCATTACGAAACGGACAAGCACTTTTTGAAAAAGGCCGAGGAAGCGGCCCGAAGGGCTTTGGAAATTGACCCCCTCTGTGCGGAGGCGCACATCGCCCTCGGTTTCGTCTACTATGGACAGTGGCGCTTTCGCAAGTCAAAGGAGCAGTACACAAAAGCGCTGGAGCTCAATCCCAATTATGCCCCGGCCCACTCCCGCCTGGCCAGCATTTATCTTTTTCTGGGGGATTTCGACCGAGCTGAAAAAGAGTATCTCATCGCCTACGAGAAAGACCCCTCCCGCACCAATATCCTGTGGCTCATCGCCCGATTGTATTTAAGCGTAAATAAGTTTTCCCAGGCCGAAACCTATTTGCAAAAGGTGCTCGAGTCCGGGCATCTGGATATCGGTTACTTCCTTCTTTCCCGCTCCTGTTTTTATCAGGGCCAACTCGAGAGGGCCCTTCGGTATATGCAGCAGTATGCCGAGGTGGGGACGGACACGCAGATTGGCGATTCCGCCCTGGCTTCCCTCTATGCCGCGTTGGGTCAGCCGGAAGCCGCGCGCGCCAAAATCGCCGATACGCTGAAGCAGCTTCCCTGGGACGAAGACATAATCGAGAACTTAATTTTAGCCCACCTGTTTTTGGGGGAAAAAGAAGAGGTCTACAATTGGATTCGGAAAGGAACGGCGGAAAATAAAATCCTCTGGGTTTTTCTGGAAAAAAACCCTCTTCTGGAGAGACTCCGCGGCGAGCCGGAATTTCAGAAGCTTTTGGGCGAGCTTAAAAGCAAGACTTTGCGGAAGACTTAGTTAGTATTGCACGCAGGTGACGGGCATCTCCAAAAATGCGGCGTTAAGCAAAATCACCACATCGGAGGGACTTATCGCGGAACCGTCACAGTTCAAGTCAGTAATCTCAAGCGGGCAATACCCCTGCTGCAAAAAGATGCAGTTGAGCAAAAGATAGATATCGGCCGCCGATAGGCGCCCATCTCCATTTAAGTCCCCCTTATGGGCAATCTGGTACACGAAAGCCGCGCCGGCCTCCGCTTCCGCGCCGGGTGCCCCGAGGATGATTCGCACCGACCCCCCGCCCCCCGTGGACTCGAACGCGCCGGCCGAGCCCCCCAGCCGGTCCCCGGAAGTGCCGCCGTCGACCGACATCAAGGTTTGTCCATTACTGCCGGAGTACACGGTTACCTGGCCGGCATCGACCAATCCGTTGGGGTCCGCCTCCGGCGCGGCCACAAAAAAGTCGTCGTAGAGGTCCCCGTTCACCGGTCCGGAAATGCCCACCGAGCCCCCCAGCCGGTCGCCGGAACCGCTGCCGTCAATTTCATATAACAAGCCTCCATCGGCGCCCGAATAGACATAGGCGGCACCCGCATCTTCCAGGGCAGCGGCAGCGCCCGCATTCTTTAGGGCGGCACCGCCCACAGCAATTATGTCCTCAAACGGCGCACCCACGATAAAATCGGCTTTGCCGTCGGCATTCACATCGCCGGAAATCCCCACGGAACTTCCCAGGCGGTCCCCGGCGGCCCCGCCGTCTATCTCATAGACAAGCTGCCCATTTGTTCCAGAATAGACGTAGGCAGCCCCAGCGTCGACCAACCCGTTGGGGTCGGCTTCCGGCGCTCCCACTATAAAGTCTCCCGTGCCGTCGGCGTTCACGTCGCCGGAAACGCCCACGGTGCCCCCCAGCCCGTCGCCGGCTCCGGTGCCGGTAACCTGATATAAGAGACTACCGTCCACTCCGGAATAAACGTAAACGGCTCCCGCATCCGGCAGTGCCGCCATCTCACCGGTTCCCCCCACATCATAGCCGGGGGCTCCGACCAAAAATTCATCTTTACCATCCCCGTTGACATCCGCAAGGATGCCGACCGAGCCCCCCAACCGGTCGCTTTCAGCGGCGCCCCCAACCGTGTACAGAAGGGTGCCGCCGGCCCCGGAGTAGACATAGGCGGCGCCGGCATCCACCATCCCATTTGCGTCGGCATACGGTGCGCCTACGATGAAGTCGTCCAACCCGTCATTGTTGACATCTCCTTGTATGCCGACTGAACCGCCCAGCCGGTCTCCCCCGCTGGAGCCGTCTGCTTGATAGAGCAGGCTGCCGTCCGCCCCGGAGAAAACTTCAACCGAGCCGGCATCGAGGAAGACAGCGGAATTTCCCGCAGCTCCCCCATCCGCCCCCGGTATGCTCACTAAGAAGTCGGCAAAGCCGTCGCCGTTTACGTCCCCGCCGCCCGCCACCGAAAAGCCAAGCTGGTCGCCCGCAAAAGCGCCGGAGCGCTGGAAAAAAAGAAGACTGTTTAGGGTCACCGTAAAGGAACAGGCGGAAGAATTCCGGGAGGCATCGGAAGCCGTGCAGGTTACGGCCGTTACCCCGGTCGGAAATAGCGACCCGGAGGGAGGCGTGCATACGACGGCTGGACTGGCGCAGTTATCCACGGCCACCGCCGAATAACTCACCGGCACGCCGTTGTCTTGGTTCGAGCCGGTATGCACCGCGATATTTTCGGGGCAAAAAAACTGGGGCGCTTCGGTATCCTGAACGCTCACGGGAAACGAGCAACTGGCGGAGTTGCCGGCCGTGTCGGTCGCCGTGCAGAGCACCGCGGTTGTTCCAACCAGGAAAAAAGAGCCGGAGGAAGGGGAACAGCTCGTGGTTGTCGGTCCGCATTTTCCGGAGGCCTCGACGCTGTAAAAAACCGGGGCGCCGCACTGCCCCGGTTCGTTCGCCTGCGTTACGTAGCTTGGACAGTTGATTATCGGTTCCCCGCAGCCGCAGGCGATTGTATCAACAATATAAGTCGCACAGACATTGGCGGTCGAGAGATTGGTGCATCTTTTGTTGGCCAGCGGGTCGGTGGGATTGCAGGCATTGTTGCCGACTTCCGGACAGGGTTCCGGCCGGTCTTCGCCCTGAAATTTTACCCGCAGGGCAAACTCTCCGGGCGCATCCGGAACGGAGAGAGTGAAGCAGGCGTTTCCATCGGTGTCCGTCTGGATGGTATCCTCTCCATTCTGACCCACGTTGGCCCCGCAATCGCCGGCATTGGCGTAAAAAATGAGCTCCCGGCCCGGTAGAGGGGTCAAAAGGCCTCCGCCGCACTGCTGGGAGAGGTTGGCGCAGACTTCGATTCTCTCCCCGGGGCAAAGGGTGTCCGGCAGGTTCGTGGTCAAAGAAAGCTGTACATTGGCGTCGGCAAAAAAGGCGGTCGCTTGGCGCTTGGAGGTCTTCCCCGTGGCGGTCACTTTGAATACTTCCTCCAAGGCGTCGTTATCGGGAACCGCCCAATAACTTGTGAATCCGCCTTTGTTTGAGGCCGATACGTCCCATGGTTCGTCTGCTTCACCCCCAGCGCTGTAGGAATCGAGAAGGCTGACCGTCAACGTTACCGTTTCCCCGGACAGAAACCCGCTACCGGTTATATGGACCTCACTGCCGGGGGGATAACTGTTTTGGTCGGTGTCCAAGGATGGGGAAAGGGATGTCTCCTTCGGATTGGATTTTTGGTCCGAGGCGCCTAACTGCACGGCGGCACATAAGATTAAAAGTAAAAGGTCAAGCCGTTTGGGCAGCTTTTTAAACTTGAGTTGGCGAGTAAAAACTAAATACAGAGCAGATAACCGTTGCACCCGATTTCCCCCGATGTTGTTTTCAAAACAGGCCTCCTTTGGTCGGATATCCGCTTTTTCCCTCATTGGACAAGGTAGATAAAAGGCCGGGTTTGTCAAGCAATTTTTGGCTGATAAGGCTTGCCGGAAACCCCGGATTTAACAAAAGAGTTGCCGAACCGAAATTGGGGACGCATATTATCCATCAATGGTCGATTACCTGCAGGAAGAAAACCTGAAGTTGAAACAGGCGGTGGAGGAGCTTTCGCTTTTGAACGAAATCGCCACCGCGGTTTCCTCGACGATGCCGATGGAGGAAATCAACAAGCTTATCGTCGGCAAGTGTCTGACCCGCATTCGGGCCGAGCAGGGGTACATTTCACTGATCGACAGCCAGGAAAAATCGGGCAATACCCATACCCTGGTGCGTGTCTTTGACAAATCCACCCTTTCGGTTCCCTTCCGGCTGGGGATTACGCTTACCGGCTGGATGGTCAAAAATCAAACGCCGCTTTTGGTCAACGACGCGCTTTCGGACGAGCGCTTTCAGGGGACCGAATGGAACGGCGTTCCCGTCCACTCGGTTCTGGCGGTCCCGCTTAAAGTCAAAAACCGGCTGATCGGCTTTATGGCCCTTTTCAACCGGAAGGGAGGGGATTTCACGCCGGAAGACCAAAGGCTTTTGTCCATTGTGGGAATGCAGTCGGCCCAGACCATCGAACAGGCCCGCCTGTACGTCAAAGAACGGGAGGCGGCAGCAATGGAAGAGGACCTGCGGGCCGCCAAGACCATCCAGCAAAACCTCTTGCCCAAAACCGTCCCCAAAATCGCCGGTTTTGAAGTGGCCGGCTATATGATTCCGGCCCGGGAAGTAGGGGGGGATTATTTTGATTACCTTCCGTTGCCGGAGGGGCGCTGGGGATTTGTGGTGGCGGATGTGGCCGGCAAGGGGCTGCCGGCGGCGATGCTGATGTCCAACCTGCAGGGAACCATCCGCGCCCAGGCGGGGGTGACCAATTCCTGTGCGCAGTGCGTGGCAATCGCCAACCGGATGCTGAAACTTTCCGTTTCGCCGGGGCAGTTCGTGACCCTTTTTCTGGCGGCTTTAGACCCGGCCAAAATGTCGCTTTCCTACTGCAATGCCGGCCATAACCCCCCGTATCTTTACAAACCGGATGGCAGCTTTAGGGAGTTGACCGCCGGCGGGCCGATATTGGGAGCCTTTGAGGGCCTTTCCTATGACGAAGAGACCGTGCAACTTTCTTCCGGAGAGGTTCTGGTGGTTTTCTCCGACGGCGTTACTGAAGCCAACAACGAAACGGGGGAGATGTACGGCGAGACCCGTTTGATACAAGCGGTCAAGCCGGTGCTGACCAAAACGGCGGGCGAGATTTTAATCTCGATAATTGAGGGTGTTCACCGCTACGCGGACAAAACTCCCGCGGCAGATGACTTAACACTAATGGTGATTAAGGCTCTGTAGTTTTCGGTTTCTTCAGTGCCTGAATGTCATTCTCCATTCCCAAAACCTTAAACACGAAAGCGTAAATATCGGACTGCTCCTCGATAACCTTGTTGGTCGGCTTGCCAGCCCCGTGCCCGGCTTTCGTTTCCACTCTTAAAAGGATGGGATTTTTGCCGGCGTCGGCCACCTGGATGGCGGCAGCAAATTTCTTGGCGTGCGCCGGCACCACCCGGTCGTCCGTATCTGCGCTGGTGATTATTGCCGGCGGATAAGCCGATCCCTTTTTGATGTTGTGAAGGGGAGAATAGGCGTATAAAAACTTGAAGTGCTCCGGATTTTCCGCGGCGTTGCCGTATTCCGGCACCCAGTAATGCCCTACGGTAAACTTATGATAACGGAGCATATCGATGACCGGCACCTGGCAGACCACCGCGCCGAAAAGTTCCGGTCGCTGGAGCATACAGGCCGCCACCAAAAGCCCGCCATTAGAGCCGCCGTTTATTACCAGCTTGGAGGAGTTCGTATATTTATTGGCAATCAGCCATTCACCTGCAGCTATGAAATCATCAAAAACGTTCTGCTTTTTCTCCAGCATCCCGGCCTGGTGCCACTCCTCGCCATACTCATCCCCGCCCCGCAGGTTGGCAACGGCAAAAACTCCGCCCGCCTCCAACCAGATGAGCTTGGATGTGGAAAAAAACGGCGTCTCGCTGATGTTGAAGCCGCCGTAACCGTACAGCCAGACCGGATTGGCACCGTTCAGCTTTAAACCTTTCTTATGCGTCAGGAACATCGGGATTTTGGTGCCATCCTTGGAAGGATAAAACACCTGTTTGGTTTCGTAGCCGGCCGGGTCAAAATCGACCTCCGGTTTCTGAAACACGATGGTTCGATTGATTTTGAAATCGTAGCGAAAAATTGTGGTTGGGTACAAAAACGAAGTAAAATTGAAGAACATCTCCGAATCCTCCGGTTTTCCGGAAACGCCGGCCGCTGTACCGATGGTGGGCAGCTCGATATCCCGCACAAACGAGCCGTCAGTGTTGTAAATCTTCAACTGATTATGAGCATGATGCTTGTACACCACCACGAATTGGTTGTTAATCGCATACACCGAAGAAATAACGTCCGCACCTTCGGGAAGGATTTCCTTCCAGTTTCCACGCGCCGGATTTTTGACGTCGAGGGCGATGATGCGGCCGCGCGGGGCATTCAAATCTGTATGGAAATAGAAGAGAGACCCGACGTTGTGAATTGGGTTGTACATCGCATCGGCCTCGTCCAAAAGCTTCACGACCGGCCCGTCCATTTCCAGTTCCTTGTAATAAATCCGGTTTTTCGGGTCGGTGCCGTGCCAGACGTTTAACACCAAATACTTGCCATCATCGGTAATCGAGGGTGAAAAACCGAAATCCTTCTGGTCGGGCCGCTCGTAAACCAGCACATCCTCCGTCTGGGGCGTTTCCAGCTTGTGCCAGTACAGCTTGTTGTAGCGGTTCCGGTCCTCCGGTGCCACGGTGGATGGGTCCGGGTAGCGGTTGTAAAAGAATCCTTCCTTGTCAGGCTTCCAGGCAACATCGGTAAACTTGCAGTACTTCAGAACTTCATCGTAATCCTTGCCGGTGTCGAGATTGCGAATTTTGAACTCCTGTTCGTCGCTCCCTTTGGCCGAAAGAGCGTAGGCCAAAAGCGTCCCGTCCTTGGTGTATTCCGTAGCGGACAGAGCGATGGTTCCATCTGCGCTTAACAGGTTGGGGTCGATAACCACCTCCGGAGTGGCTACCAGCCCTTTTTGCATATACAAAACGGACTGGTTCTGCAGCCCTTCGTTTTTGGTGAAAAAATACCGGCCGCCCCTTTTCTTCGGCAGCCCGTATTTCGGATAGTTCCACAGTTTGGTCAACCGGGTTTTCACTTTTTCCCTGGCCGGGGTGGCGACGAACGCTCTGGTCAACTGGTTTTCCGCCTCCACCCAGTCCATCACCTCCGGCGAGTCCGGATTCTCCAGCCAGCGGTAGGGGTCGGCCACTTTGGTGCCGTGGTAATCGTCCACCACCGAAGCGTCCATCCGCGCCGGGGGGTAGGGAAGTTTTTCTGCCTGAACGGCTGCGAACGGCCCCGAGAGTCCGAGTAAAAATAGAAAACATATAAAAGTTGAAAAGGGATGGCCGATTCGCTTTGAGTTTCTACGCTCCCGCTGCATTTGCGCTCTCCTTTGTTGTGATTTTAATTCACTCAATGATAAAATGAATCAATGATTCACTTCCATCACGGCCAGATTTCCGCCGGGCGGCGGTCTTTTTTCTCCAAAATGTCTTTTCCGTTGTGGTGTTCGATTTTGGTCGGGTATTTTCCGGCAAAACAGGCCACGCAGAAATTCCCCTTCGGCAACGAAGGCATCGAAAGCATCCCTTCAATGGAAAGATAACCGAGCGAGTCCACGCCCAAATACTTCCGGATATCCTCCACCGTGCGGCTGGAGGCAATCAACTCCTCCCTGGTGGGCATATCGATGCCATAGAAACAGGGGGAAATGATGGGGGGGGCGGAGACCCGAAAATGCACTTCCTTGGCCCCGGCTTCCCGCACCATTCCCACCAGCTTTTTGGAGGTGGTTCCGCGCACTATGGAGTCATCCACAATCGCCACCCGTTTTTCCTTCAAGACCCCCTTGACGGGATTGAATTTTATGCGGACGTCCAGGTCGCGAATGGCCTGCTCGGGATGGATGAAGGTTCGCCCGACGTAATGGTTGCGAATGAAGCCGATTTCCAGTTGGATGCCCGACTGTTCGGAAAAGCCGAGCGCGGCGGTGTTGGAGCTGTCCGGCACGGCAATGACGATGTCGGCATTCACGGGCCTTTCGATGGCCAGCTGCCGCCCCAGCCGGCGGCGCACCTTGTCCACGTTCTCGCCGTAAATCATCGAATCCGGCCGGGCGAAGTAGATGAACTCGAAAATGCAGAAGGCGTGCTCCTGCCGCTCGAAGGGGTAGTGGGAACGGAGCCCTTTTTCGTCGATGACCAAAACCTCCCCCGGCTCCACTTCCCGCAGGTACTGGGCGCCGATGATGTCGAAGGCGCAGGTTTCCGAAGCCACCACATAAGCGCCGGCGAGCTTCCCCAAAGCCATCGGCCGAAACCCCTTCGGGTCGCGGGCAGCCACAATCCCCTCGTTGGTGACAAACGTCAAAGAATACGCCCCCTCGCACTGTTTCAAGGCATCGATGATTTTCTCGACCGGGTCGTTCTTCTTCGAATGCGCCACTAAATGCAGAATCAGTTCGGTATCGGTCGTCGATTGAAAGATGGCCCCGGCGTCTTCCAGTTTTTTGCGGAGGGAAAGGGTGTTCGTCAAATTGCCGTTGTGGCCGACGGCGATGCTTCTTCCCTTGTAATGAAATAAAAACGGCTGGATGTTGGTCACCGAATTGGCGCCCGTGGTGGAGTACCGGTTGTGCCCGATGGCGAAATGCCCGGGCAGTTCCGCCAGCACGTCCTTGGAAAAAACGTCGTTGACTTGTCCCATTCCTTTGCGGATGTGCAGTTTTCCGTTGAAATTGGATACGATTCCGGCGGATTCCTGCCCGCGGTGTTGCAGGGCGTACAGCCCCAGATAAGTCAACTCGGCGGCGTTTTTAACGCCGAAAATGCCAAAAACCCCGCATTTTTCCGGCAGTAATTCGGCAGGCACTGGCTATTTCGCCTCCATCTTTCAATTATATTAAACCTTTTTTCACCCCTTTGTCAATCCGGTTGACAGGCGGAGCGCCCAACGCTATACTTGCGCCGTGTCCAAGAGCGGACCAATTTTAAACCTGCCCAATCTCCTTTCCTTTGCCCGCTTGGGGCTGTTGCCGGTTTTTTTGTTTCTTTTGGCCGCTGAATCTCACACGGCCCGTCTTTGGGTCTACATTTTGGGGATTTTCGGCCTTATTTCGGACGTTTTGGACGGCTATTTTGCCCGCCGTTGGAATCAAGTGACCGAATTGGGCAAAATTTTGGACCCCCTCTCGGACAAAATCATCGTCGCCGTCTTGACGGTATTCGCCGTTGTGGAAAAGAACTTCCCCCTGTGGCTGGCCGCTTTGATTCTGGGGCGGGATTTGTTGATTGTTTTTCTGGCGCTTGTCTGGAAAAGCAAACTGACCTTTGTTCCAACTTCCAATCTGGCCGGCAAGCTGGCCGCCCTGACTGTGGCATTGACTTTGCTTGCTTACCTTTTCGACATTCATCCGGCCATCCCCCTTCTCACGCCGCTGGCCCTGGGGATGATTTTGCTCTCTTCGGCCATCTACGCTTGGCGTTTTTTGCGCCAGTTGGGGCGGACGGCTCCACTTCGAACGGGAGGTTCCAATGCTTGATGTGGGTAAAGCCTTTTCGCTTCTGTTCGCCGACCGGCGCTGGCTGGAGAAATGGCTTTTGGGCTCGCTTTTGCACATCGCGGCCGTTCTGATTATCGGGATTCCCTTTCTTTTGGGCTATCTTCTCGAGGTGACCCGCCGGGCCGTCAAGGAAGAGACGTTCGAGTTACCGGAGTGGCAGGAATGGGGGGTTTACTTTGGGCAGGGGCTTGTGTTCTTTATCATCCTTCTGGTTTATCTTTTGCCCGCGTTGTTTTTTTCGTTCGTCTCCGGATGCTTAAGCTTGCCGTACCTGCTTTTGTTCTACTTCATTTTTCCCGTTTTGGCTTTTCGCTTCGCTTTGACCGGTGATTTCGCCTCCGCCTTTCGCTACAGCGAAATAATTCCCTTCGTCCAGAACAACTTGACCAACCTTCTGGTGGTCTGGTTTGTCGGACTTTTGGCCACGGTGGTGGCATCCTTTGGGATACTGGCCTTTTTTATCGGCATCTGTTTTTCCGCTTTCTGGGCGGAAGTGGCCATGTTTTACTTGGCCGGCTCCCTTTACCGGGTGGCTCCCAAAACGGCCCCGCCGGAAACCTCTCTACCCCCCGCCTCGTCATGAGCCCTCTTTCGGTTTGGGCATACCGTTTTGGTTTGTCGGTCGAACGCCGTAAGGTGGCGTTGCTTTCGGCCGTTTTTCTTGCCGTCCCCCTGACCGCCTTGGCATTTTCCTTCACACTTTCATCTTTTGGGCACTCGATTTTCTCGCTGGTTTGCCATCAAGTCCCGGAACGCTCTCTCTACCTGGGTGGAACGATGCCCCTTTGCGCCCGCTGTTTCGGATTATATTTCGGATTCGGCCTGGCCGGGTTTTTTGCGCCGGCCTTCTCCACCCGTTTTTCCGGAAGATTTCTCTTGGCCGGGATTTTCGCATCGCTCACTCTGGCCGCACTGGGGCCGTTTTTTCCCGCGCTGGACGCCAATTACCTGCGCCTCTTTCTGGGCCTGGCCGTGGGAGCAGGGCTGGCTTTGTTGATTAAGTCGGTCTTGAAGTGATATGCTTTCCCGTCTCGCCATCTCCAACTTCGGCCTGGTCGGGGAGTTGGAGTTGTCGTTTGACCCCGGTTTGACGATAATCACCGGGGAAACGGGGGCTGGAAAATCGCTTCTGGTGGGAGCTGTGGGTTTTCTTTTGGGGGAAAGGGGCTCGGCCGAACTTGTCCGAAGCGGGGCTTTGCGGGCGACGGTAGAAGGAATTTTTACCAAGCTGCCGGGGGATATGCGGCCCCTTCTCGATGAAGGGGGAATTGAACCGGAGGCCGAGCTTATCCTTCGCCGTGAACTGAACCGTGACGGCAACTCCCGGGCCTTTGCCAACAGCCGGGGGATTACCGCCGGTTTTCTCTCCCGTTTGGGGGACTTCCTGGTCGATTTCCACGGCCAGCACGAACATCAATCTCTTTTGAACGCCGCCAACCACCGCTACCTGTTCGACCGGGTCGTTATCTCCGACCAGCAGTTGTTCGGCGTTGCCGAGGCGTATGCCCGGCTACGGCAGAAACAGAAAGCCTGGAACGAATTTCTAAACCAGCGCAAGCTGACGCCCGAGGAAGCCGAGCTTTTATCCTTTCAAGTTCAGGAAATAAGAGCGGTTGGGCTGTCGGACGACGAAGAAGCGAAGCTTTCCGCCGAAAGGAAAATCCTGGAAAATGTGGAAAAGCTCCGGCTCTCCCTCGAAACCGCTCTTTCCTTACTGGATGAAGGGGAGGCCCCCGCCCGTCTGCAAATTGCCGCCGCATTGAAAGAACTCAAAAGGGGAGAAACGCTCGATAATACTTTCTCCGACTGGGTCGGCCGTTTGGAATCCATATCCGCCGAGCTGAATGAAGTCGCCCGCGAAGCGGGGCGCTACCGCTCCAATTTGGACGCCTCCCCTGATCGGCTGGCGGAAGTTTTGGACCGTCTAAATTTGTACCAGCAACTGAAAAGAAAATACGGCGGCTCGGTCGAGGCGGTCCTGGATTTTGAGAAAAAAGCGGAAAACCGCCTTTCAGCCTATCATTCCCAGAAGTCGCTCGAACAGGAACTCCAGTTGGAACTTCGGGAGGCGGAAAAGAATTACCTCGATGCTGCTGGCGAAATTTCCGGTTTTCGCAAGCGAGCCGTGCCCAGATTTGTCCGCGAGCTCGACTCTCATTTAAAAGATTTGGCCTTGAAGGAGACTGCTTTCGAAGTCCGCTTTGACCTGAAAGAATTCAAGGATGGGATAGAATGGAACGGCTCCAAGGTTGCCTGCGACGAAGCCGGCTTCGACCAAATCGAATTTCTCTTTTCCGCCAATCCGGGGGAGGAGCCCAAGCCGCTGGTCAAGACCGCCTCCGGGGGGGAGCTATCCCGCCTGATGCTTGCCTTAAAGCTTTTGGCCGCCGGGAAAGACCAGCCGGCGACTCTGGTTTTCGATGAAATCGACCAGGGGTTGGGGGGAGACACGGCCTACCGGGTGGGGGAGAAGCTTTTGGAAGCCTCCCGGCATTATCAAATCTTCTGCATCACCCATCTGCAGCAAATCGCCGCTTTGGCCAATCATCATCTTTTAGTCTCAAAAGAAAAGGTGGGAGCCCGCAATCAGATAAGGGTCGCCGACTTGTCCGAAACCGAACGCAAGGCCGAAATCGCCCGAATGCTGGCCGGCTCCCGCGCCGGCGAGGCGGCCTTGAAACAGGCGGAGGAAATGCTCGTCAGACAACGGGGCGTAAGAAAGATACCCATGGCTGCCAAGCCCTCAAAGCGAAAGTAGTTTTTAATGGGCGGAAGGGCGGGACTAATCCCTAATCCCCAATCACTAATCCCTGTTTTAAGTGGAGCGGAGGGGAGTCGAACCCCTGACCTCCTGAATGCCATTCAGGCGTTCTCCCAACTGAACTACCGCCCCGGTCAGGTTTTCTAATATTACCGCCAAGCCCCATTTTGTCAATCCAAAAACCCAAACTGGTTTCATAAACCTCATATCCGTTTAGCCCCCCGGCCTCTGCCGGGGGGAATTCTAGGGGCAGAGGCCCCTGGACTAAACAGTTTTGTGGAGAGGAGGGCAGACGCTGAGGTCAGGGAACAAAACTCCGCCGCCGAGGGTATTCAATTATGAAAGAGTTTGACTTTTGAAAAGCGGGTATTAGATTAAAAACGGGAGGGTTCAGGAGCAATGGCGGGTCCATTTGCCATAGCGAAAATAACTCGGATGGGCAAAAAAAGAGGATAAAATGTTGGAAATTCGGAGCAAAGTCGAAGGGCAGGAAAGCAAGTTCTACAAGTTGTTACTGGTTTTTGTCGTTTTTCTCTCTTTGGGCATCATTTGGGTAGTCGGGCAGAGCGAGGCCACCCCGCCCGAACCCCCCCCAAAAATAGCCCAGTCCGACACCCTGCGCATCGAAACCGGCGACCGGGGCACCATCCGGCTCTCACCGGAAACCATCTACAGCTCGGTAAAAATCTTCAACGATGTCGCCATCAGCATCAAAAACCGCTACATGGAGGACGTGGACTCGCGCGACCTCATCCTTTCCGGCATCCGCGGAATGCTGGATGATTTGGACCCCTTCTCCGTTTTGATGGAGCGGAAGCCCTATGAGGACTTGATGGAAACCACCCAGGGGCGCTACGAAGGGTTGGGGATGCAAATCGACTCCCGGGACAACGTCATCACCATCATCACCCCCATTGAAGGCACTCCGGCCTATCGAATGGGCTTCCGCGCTGGCGATAAAATTATGGAAATCGACGGCAAATCGACCCTCAATATGAGCACGGAGGATGCCTCCCGTCTGATGCGGGGCCCGGCCGGCACCAGCGTCAGTCTGAAAATCCAGCGGGAAGGAGTGCCCGGGTATTTGGATTTCGACGTCCAGCGGGCGGTGATTGAAATCAAAACCGTCCCTTATGCCGGGCTTATGGACGGCGGCATCGGCTATATACGGCTTTCCCGCTTTGGGGAAGACAGTCCGAGAGAGTTAAAACAGGCGCTGGAAGATTTGAGAGAGAAAGGGGCCAAAGGCGTCGTTTTCGACCTGCGCTCCAACGGCGGCGGGCTTCTGGAGCAGTCGGTCGAAATCGCCAATCTCTTTCTGGACAAGGACCGCTTGATTGTTTACACCCGCGGTCAGGACCCGGACGAGGAACGCCGCTACATTTCGCGCGACGAGCCGGTTTATAAGGATGGCCCATTGGTGGTCCTGGTGGACGACCAGACCGCCTCGGCCTCCGAAATCGTGGCCGGCGCCCTCCAGGATTGGGACCGAGGGGTCGTCATCGGCGACACCACCTATGGCAAGGGACTGGTTCAACAGGTTTTTCCGGTGGCCGGCACCAACGATTACTTTTTGAAGCTGACCACGGCCCGCTACTTCACCCCCTCCGGCCGCTCCATCCAGAAACCGGAGAAGTCGAAAAAACATCCCAAGCCGATTGCTTCTTTGGATGGTTCCGGCGCCCCGTCCGAACCCGACCATCCGGCCTTCAAAACCCAGAACGGCCGCACGGTCATCGGCGCGGGCGGCATCGTCCCGGATTTAACGATTACCCGCGAGACCTGGAAGCCGCTCGAATTCAACCTGGAACGGCAGATGATGTTTTTCGACTTCGCCGTGCAATACACCGCCAAGCATCCCGACCTGCCGCCCGATTTTCCGGTGACGGACCCAATGATTGAGGAGTTCCGCCAGTTCGTCAAAATCAAGGACTTCACCTACAAGACCGGCTTCGAGGTCGAAATGGACTCGCTGAAGGCCCAGGCCGAGCGGGAAGGACGGAAGGAGGCCCTGGCCCCTTACTTTGAGCAAATGAAAACCGCGATGGTGGCCGAAAAGGAAAAGGATTTCGACGCCAGCAAGGACTACATCCGCCGGGCCTTGAAGCGGGAGGTTTTGCTGAAACTTTTCAGCCAAAAGGGGTATTACGAGCAGGCCGTTTTCAAAGAAGACCCCTTCGTCAAAAAAGCGCTGGAAATTTTAATTAACAAGGTGGAATACGAAAAGCTTTTGAAGCCGGGTCAGAAAAAGGGTTAGTCTTTAACCCCTGTTTTTGTAGGGGCGGGTCTTGGGCCCGCCCTTTTTCTTTTTGTGTTCTGCGATCGCACCCCAAAAACCGCTTGCCTTCCCATTTCTTCCATTTTAACTTTCCCACGAGGGTTGAGGTTGCCCGTTGGGCTTTATTCCATTTGCAAGGTAGGTGCCGGCCGCAAGTCGGGCCGGCATAGATAAATAGCATTGCCGAAAGGGGTGATTATGCCTTGCGTTGTTTTTGTCCCTAATCTCCAATCTTATATCTCTGTTTTCATTGTAGGGGCAGACCGGTGTGCCTGCCTATTCCCCTCTCCGTATCGGAGAGGGGTTAGGGGAGAGGTCGCAGTTTTAACCCGCAACCAAAAAGGAGATTCCAAATGAAGCGCTTTACTCTGATTCACTTGTTGTTTTTGTTGGTGCTGTTGGCATCAACCGCCATTGCCACCGTTCCCAAACTCATCAACTTCCAGGGCGTTTTGCGGGACGGCTCCGGCAATCCGGTGGCGGATGCTTCCTATTCCGTCACCTTCACCATCTACGACGCCGCCACCGGCGGCAACAACCTCTGGACGGAAACCCAATCCGTCAGCACTACGAGCGGGCTTTTCGCCGTTCTCTTGGGCACTTCAAATCCAGTGCCGGATACGGCGTTTAAGGGTTCAGACCGCTGGCTGGGGATTGCCGTTTCTCCGGATCCGGAAATGTCGCCCCGACAACAGCTCGTCTCGGTTCCTTTTGCCATGGGAAACTGGAGTTCCACCGGCAACTCCGGCACCTCCCCCGGAACCAACTTTTTGGGCACCACGGACAATCAAGCCCTCGAGTTGAAGGTGCAAGGCAGCCGTGCCTTACGAATTGAGCCTACCCCTGCTAGCCCAAATTTGATTGGGGGGTATCCACTTAACAGCGGAACCTCTGGTGTATGGGGTGCAACTATTGGTGGAGGGGGGAGGAGCGGCCTAACCAATCGAGTGACCGATGATTTCGGCACGGTTGGCGGGGGATTTGGCAATATTGCCGGTGACAACGGGGGAACAACCAGTGACAGATCTGAGGCAACGGTTGGAGGCGGAAGCTACAATGCCGCCAGCCATTTTTACGCAACAGTAGGTGGTGGCACACGAGACAGCGCCACAGGCATCGCTTCGACGGTTAGTGGAGGACAAAGCAACATCGCGGGCGGTTCTTACGCCACTGTAGCGGGTGGAATATCAAACGTCTCAAATGGTCTCGCCTCCACCGTCAGCGGAGGCCAACTGGATACGGCGAGCGGGAACTATTCTACGGTCGGTGGAGGGCATACAAATACAGCCAGTGGCATTAGCGCCACGATTGGCGGCGGCGTTTTGAACAATGCCGGTGGTTCTTATGCAACTATTCCAGGCGGGCTTTTTAATTTTGCTTCCGGCCACTATTCACTTGCTGCCGGACGGCGGGCCAAAGCCATTCACACCGGCGCTTTTGTCTGGGCGGACAGTCAAAACGTGGATTTTGCCTCCACAGCTGCCAACCAGTTTTTAATCCGGGCTTCCAATGTCGGTATCGGCCTGAATAACCCTTCAAAAAAGTTGGAAGTAGCAGGAAGCATCAAGGTCGGCACGAGTGACACCGTTTTTTCAAGCAACATTTCCTCTAACAGCCCGCTTACATTACAGGCGCCGGCTGGAACGACAAGGATATTTGTCGATGATGGTACCGGCAGCGTCGGCATAGGGACGGCCAGCCCCTTTGCGAAGCTTCATCTATCGTTAGGAAGCGGTGAAGGAATATCACCTGGGGGTCCGGGGCTATTGATAAACAACAACGCCGTGGCAGGTGCCACCGCTGGTATTACGGTCGTAGCTGGTTCTGCCGGCACAGCCTTTTTGAACTTCGGGGATAATTTAAGCGCTGCCCAGGGCGGTCTCTCTTACGATAACGCCTCGGACAATTTGTCTCTGCGTACTAACGGCCTTCTCTGGATGACGATTGGAAACACCGGCAATGTCGGCATCGGGACGACCACACCTGCAAATAAGTTGGACGTGGAAGGGGGAGCGGCTGTTGGCGCTACTTATTCAGGAACCAGTGCGGCTCCGGCCAACGGGCTTCTGGTGGAAGGAAACGTCGGCATCGGGACTGCCAGCCCGGTGAGCGGCACCCGGCTCACCGTCAACGGCGGTATTGCCACGGCCATAACCACTGTTTCCGGCACCCTCACGCTGGGAGATGCCCACAGCATGGTTTTGTGCGACGCTGCCGGGGGCGCTATTACGGTGAATCTTCCGACAGCGGTTGGAAGGAACGGGAGACAGTACACCATCAAGAAAATTGACGGTTCAGGCAATGCGGTTACCATCGACCCAGCGGGAGGAGAGAGCATTGACTTCTTCGCGACCTATACGCTTTCGACAACAATGAAGTATGTCACCATCGTGAGCAATGGGTCACACTGGTTTGTTGTGGCGAATAATTAAGTTTGAATCACCGAACTGAAAAAGGCGTTCCGAAATGGAACGCCCTTTAGTTTCCCTCTCCACAAAGTGGAGAAGGATTAAGGGTTTGCCCTGAGCGACTTGCCCCGAGAGTAGTCGAGGGAGGTCGGATGGGTGAAGATTAGAAATTCACTTCTCCCGGCTCGTCCTTTTTCCTCTTTTTGGGGGCTTCTTTCCCCGGCTTTGTTGGCTTTTCAAACCGGTCGTCGATGCCGTTTTTGTCCTTGTCCTTGAAATCGTCGAACTTCTTCTTTCCTTCGGTCTCTTTTTCCCCGCCGGTTACTTTTTCTTCTTTTTCTTTCTTTTCACGTTTGGACGGCTTTTCCTTGTCCAGGTTTAAGTCGGCCAGTTGCTGGCCGCTATCCCCCCCCGTGGTGAAAACCGAGTCGGGAAAGGGAGTCGCCTTGACGGGCGGGGGCACCAAAACAAACACCGCCGTCAGAATCGCTATGGTCAACTTTTCCCGCATCGGTTTCACCAAATTACCTTCTTGACCAATTAAGGTCAATCGTCTCTTCCTTTTTTGGAGGAGCCGCGCGAGCGGCCTTCCTTGCCGCCGCTGTCCTGCTTGGAGCGTTCCACCTTGGCCGGTTCGGATGAGCGGTGGGATTCTTTCTTGCTTTCCACCTGCCGCGACTGGTCCGAATTTCCAGAGGAACGTTCCCTTTTGCTTCCTTCCACCCGGCCCGGATCGTTCGAGTTTCCGGTCGAGCGCTCTTTTTTCCCTTCTTCCCAGCCCCGGTAGCGGGTTTTCTCTTTTACCTGCCCGTCGCTTTCGCCGCTCCGCCCTTTGCGGGATTCCTCCCATGCCTCATAAACCGACTTGGATTTTTTCTCTTCGCGGGAGCTGACTTTCTCCCGTTCGCCGTCCCGGGTGCGGACTTTAGTCCGGCCCTCATCCCGGTTTCTTTCCATTACATCGCGTATCGTCGAGCGCTTTTTGGTCTCGCGGCGGTCGACCACCACCTTGCCGTCATCCCGGTGCAGCTTCTCCCGCACCGTGCCGCCCAAGAGCTTGGATTTTCCCCAGTCCCGGTCATCCTTATCCCGCGACACCCAGCTTTTGAAGCGCACGTCCTTGTGGAAAACGTCTCTATAGCGGCTCTCACCGTAGTAATAGTGCCGATACTTGTAGCGATAGTCCGGCGAAATCAGGCAGAAGTAGGTGTAGGGGTAATAATACCGGTAGTACCGGTAGTTCCGGTAGCCGAAGTTGAAGAAAACCGAAAAGCTGACCGAAAATCGCCGGCGAGGGTAGACGTAAACATGCCGCACGTAGGGCGGACAGCCGGGTTGAATCACCCGCACGATGTGGGTGCCGGGATAGAGCTGCCAGTCATAAAGCGGCCCCACGCCGCAATAGACCCCGTCAATCCAGATTTCCGAACCGTAGGGGAAATCCAGGTCGCAGTATCCATAATCGTATATCACCGGCTGATAGACGACGTGCGGCCGGGGCGCCACATAAAAGGTGTATAAATCCTCGGCGCACTCGTCGGGATACTGCTTGATGGGGATAAGCTGGCTGTTGAGTTCGTAGATGAACTCTTCGATGTCCTCGTCATCCACCTGCACCGGCGAGGAATAGCTCCGGCTGGGGGCCCGGCTGCCGCGGTAATAGGAGGGCCAGTTGTCCGGCAAGTTGAACGGCCGCAAGCTGGCCACTGCTTGCACGAACTCCACCCCCTGCGGGCCGGTCACCCAGAAATCAAAATCATCCTCCCGGTCCGGCAGTCGGTAGGTCACGCCCCCCCGAACAAAGTGGGGGTCATCCGGATGCTGGGGATAGAGCAGAAAAACGTTCCCGCGGGCGTCGATGTTGTACAGTGCCACGTAGGCATCCCGGTTGGCGCGGAAATAAAGGGTGATGTTTTCCCCTTCGTGATAGGTTGCCTCGTTGTCCCTGTCCGCCCAGAGCTCGATTTCCAAGGGCTCTCCTTTCGGCCCCGGCACGATTCGGTTGGGGGCGTAATCCTCGTCATCCGCCCACCCATTGGCGGTCATCCCCAATCCTATCAGGAATATCAAGAGCAGCTTCTTCATAAACTTCTCCTTTCTATGATACGTCTTTGACGCGTTTTTATGCGCCGGTTTTTCTTGTGCCTCGCCTGGCGTGGAGAGGGAATACCCTCCCCGTTCGGCCAGGGTTTGATGCATTCGGTCAGTCAAAAGTTGGAAGGTCATTACTACCTCGCTATGCTCCGCCGCAGATAGGTGGCAGGGTCATGTTGCGGCTTTCCTATGACCGGCTTTAACTCGCGGTTGCCATCTTGGCTGGTCGACAATTGGTAGCCCCAATCGAAATAAACGTACGAGTTGACGTCATCAATTGACGTAATGCGAATTTTGGCGTAACGATAGTCCGCCGTCCAGATGACGTAAGTGTGTCCATCAATTGCTTCCACCCAGCCGACGTTTGACCAGCCGAATTCCGGCGCGTATGAAATCTCATCAAAACTGGTGGTATAACCCATGTCCTGAATATCAATATCAGGATAGGTAACATTAATGAACCAAACCCCATCGACTGAATCCAGGTAGATATCTGCATTGGCATCAGTCCACGCGGTTCTTATGCCGTAGGGTGAACTATTCGTGAAGTTAAACCCAGCCGAGCCGGGAGCGACGTATAAATCCCGCATATAGTTAGAACCTTCCGGCCGGGGGGTGTCGAATGTGCTGTCAGGGGAGAGGGCGCTTTCATTACCAGCTTTATCGAAAGCGCTGACTGCATAAAAGTAAGTCGTTGTGTTGTTGACATTCTGGTCAAGGTAGCTCGACCCCGTCACATCGGCGATTGCAGAATAGGGTCCTGCGTATTGAAGGGCACGCCAAACCCGATAGAAATCCAAGTCGCTTTCCCCGTTGGGGTACCAGTCCACCCAAACCTGCCCATCCCCCGTTGTAGAAGTAACCCCCCTCGGTGCCGCCGGTGCCTCATTACCCGGCCCAGTTACATAAACCGTTTTTGTATCATTGCAACCCGCTAAAATCAGTGTTAGCACCGTCAATCCTATCATCTTTATCCCGTTCATACGCTCTCCTTTCCAGCCATTTATTTAGCAACCCAATTGCCAGAAATAGAGTATATTGATATACAATGGGTTATGGCCTTGTGCTAAAGCGCAGCTTTACTTAAACTCTAAAATCTGCCCAATTTTTGTGCAGCCGGGTGATGGCTTTTTGGGCAGATTTTGTAGGGGCGACTTTCCGTGGATGCCCTATTCGTTGAGGGCTTCCGAAATCCCGTATTCCCGAATCTTCAACCGCAGCGTATTGCGGTGAATCCCCAAAATCTCCGCCGCGCGGGAGAAATTCCAGCCGACCGATTCCAGCACTTTGCGGATATGTTGCTTTTCAATTACTTCCAAAGGTTCCAAAGAATCGCCCGATGGCAGGGGGAAAGCTTCAGAGGGGCTCGACTCCGCTTTCAACTTCAAATCCTCAACGTCAATCTGTTCCCCCCGCGCCAAAAGCGCCGCCCGCTCGAGGGCATTCTCCAGCTCCCGCACATTCCCCGGCCAGCCGTAATTCAACATTGCCTCAAACGCCTCGCGGGTTAAACTTGGAGATGGCTTTCCCATTTGAGAAGAAAACTTGTGAATAAAATGCTCCGCCAAAACGGCAATATCCTCCCGCCGTTCTCTTAAAGGCGGAATTGTGATGCTGACCACATTGAGCCGGTAGTACAAGTCTTCCCGGAAGGTTTTGGTTTTGACTTTCTCTTCCAGATTTTGATGCGTCGCCGCCAGAAACCGAACGTCAATCTTCACCGTGCCGGTGGCCCCCAAACGCTCAATCTCCTGCGTTTCCAAAACCCGCAAAAGCTTGGCCTGAAGGGGAAGGGGCAGGTCGCCGATTTCGTCCAGAAAGAAAGTTCCGCCAGATGCCATCTCAAATTTCCCCGGCTTGGATTTTACCGCTCCGGTGAAAGCCCCCTTTTCAAATCCGAAAAGTTCCGATTCCAGAAGTGTCTCGGGCAGGGCGGCGGAGTTCAAGGCCACAAACGGTTTCTGCGCCCGGGCTGAAAGCCGGTGAATGGCCCGCGCCACCAATTCCTTGCCGGTGCCGGATTCCCCCAGGATTAATACGGTCGAATTCGACTTCGCCACCCGCGCTACCAGACTCAAAACCTCTTTAATCTTTTCCGATTTCCCCAATATCAGTTCATCCTTATAGCTAACTTCAAGCGTTTCCTTCAAGAATTTGTTTTCCGCCAAAAGCAGTTGCCCCTCACGCGCCTTTTGGAGCGTTACTTTCAGTTCTTCCAAAGACACCGGCTTGGTGAGGTAATGAAACGCCCCCTTTTTCAGCGCATCGACGGCCGTTTCCACCGTCCCAAAGGCGGTGATGACGATGACCTGCATTTCGGGGTTCAGCTCCTTCAGTTTTACCAAAAGTTCGATGCCGGACATCTGCGGCATCCGCAAGTCCAGAATTCCCAGGTCAAAAAGCTTTCCCTCCGCTGCTTTTATCCCTTCCGAGGGGCGGTCGCAGACCGTGACGGAATACCCTTCCTTTTTGAGGAAACCCGCCAGCATCTCCCGCTGGGGGGCCTCGTCGTCTACGATTAAAAGATGCCCTTTGCTCATCCCGAAATGGGCAGGATTATGGTGAAGGTGGTTCCCGATCCCGGTCTGCTCTGCACGTCAATTTTACCATTATGCTCGGTAATTATCCGATGGGCAATTGCCAGTCCCAAACCGGTGCCCGCCGATTTGGTAGTAAAGTACGGCTCGAAAATCTTGGGCAGAACCTCCGGCGCTATCCCCGGGCCGGTGTCCTGGACAATAATTTCCAGACGGTTTTCGGAAGGGATGCTCCTGTTTTTCAACGCCAAGTTGCTGCCGTCCGGCGCCGCCTCACAAGCGTTGCGCACCAGGTTAAACAACGCTTTTTTGAGCTGCGAAGCGTCCATTTCAACTTCGGCTTCAACCGCCGGGTCAGCCTTGACTTTTAATCTCTTTGGGTTTCCCTCCAATTGCGCCGCCGTCACCAGTTCGTTCCAAAAATTTGCCCAGCCCGTTTTGTTTTTTTGCAGTTTCTCGCTTCGCACCAAACCGAGAAATTCCGAAACCGATTGGTTTATCCGCCTCGATTCGTTTTCGACCGCCGTTACGAATTTTTCAAACTCGGCTTGGTCACCGGTGACTGAAAATTCGTTTTTCAACCGCTGGGCCGCAATGGAAATGGTGTTCAACGGATTGCGAATCTCGTGAGCTACCCCCGCCGCCAGGTTTCCCAAAAGCGCCAGCCGCTCGCTTTTTTTGGCTTCCTCTTCCAATTTTTTTAAACGGGTCAAATCGCTGATAACGGCAATTCCCCCCTCCAACTCGCCGTTGGGTCCGAACAGGGGGGAGGTGGACCCCAAAAAGAACTGCCCTCCTTTTTCAAATTGCCATCCGCTTTTCGGCCGGCGGCTTTTCAGCACTTCCGAGAGGCCCAATTCGTCTTTTTGAAAAGCTTCACCGTAGCGTGACTTTTCATTCTCGGTCACTCCCAGGAGCTTCTCCGCCTGCCGGTTGGCCAGTTGGATTTGCTCTTCGGCGTCCACAACGACGACCGCCGCTTCCATATCCGCAAGAATGCGGTCGGTCGTTCCTTTCAGGCGGGTAAAGCTGGTCTCCAGCGTTTTGACCGATTCCGCCGAGGCAAAATAACCGTAGGCCACCAGTCCCAAGAGAAATAGCAGAGCGGAGAAGAAGATGATTTGATACCGGAACGAGGCTGAAATCGATTGGAATCCTTCCAGCGAAAGTCCGACCCGGAACAAAGAAAGAGGGAAATCCGCGGCCGAAAAAGGATGCACGGCCTCGAAAACCTGATTCCCTTCAAAACTGGTCAAACGGGTGACTAAATGGGGGGAAGCAAGTGCGCTTTCCAGAAACGGTTCCCCCTGAATCCGGGTCATCTGCGAAACGTCCCGCGAGGCGAGGATAATCCCGTCCGCGGATTGCAAGACCACATAAACCACGCCTGGTGAGGCGGCGATTTTTTGAACCAGATACCCGATGCCGACCTCCTGTTGAAAATTCTTCATAAAGGTCTGGTCAGCGACTAAGTTCACAATCCCCTTGGGCGTGCGCACCACAACTGCCATCCGCTCCCCGGCTAAAAAGTCCTCCGGCAGGCGGTAGGAAAAAGCCCGGTCGCGGTTGGAGCTTTTCAGAAAATCCCTCAACGTTGAATCAAACACGGAACTGTAAAAGTCATTTTCCCTGTCACGAGAATTGGTGAGCAAAAGCTTTCCGGCCGGAGAGAGGAGGTTGATGTAATCCAGTTGCGCCTCGTTGGCAATCTGTGAGAGGTCACCGACCGCCAGTCCGTGATTTTCCCATAAGTCGGCGACAAAGTAGCCCAAATCGGAAAGCCGGCTTTCCACCATACTTTCCAAAAGCCGGTTGGCCTTCAAGGCGTTGGTGGAGGCAAGCGAAAGCGTTTCCAAAAGCCCTTCCGCCTGCTGGCTCATCAACGCCAGCAAATCCTTTTTCGATTTCTGTATCCCAAAAAACACCAACCCGGCAAAAAGCACGGCGAGAATCAGGGCGAAAAGGAGCGTGGTTTTGAGCGTCAAAGCCCGCCGAAGGCGGAATTGGGCCATCAACGATAAAGTAGAAAAGCTGAAGGGGAAGTCAAGACAACTTCGCCCCGACCGCTCGAGCCGGGCAGGCTCAGTCCCTTTTATATTGGTTGCATCGCCCGAGCCCAACCGTTGACTGGAGTGGGAAGATACGCTATGCTCTTGGCGAGCGAACCGGGATGATCTATCCCCGCCTTCTAAATTGTGCAGACTCTGGTGTCAAAAACCTTGTGGAGAACTTGTGATAAACGAAGCAATGAGTGAAAAGGAGACGAAACCATCTGCACGACGAATTTTTGTGTTGACGTTTCTGTTGATGGCCGCGGCGGGCGCCGTGGCGCATTACTTGTTTGGCTTTTCGCACGCCGATCAATCCGGTCACGCGTGGGGTTCGGATGATGCCTACATATCGTATCGCTATGCGCTCAACCTGGCCAACGGTCACGGCTTGGTTTTCAATCCGGGTGAAAAAGTCGAGGGATATACCAATTTCCTTTATGTGCTGGTGGCAACGATTTTTGCCATGGTTAACCCCAGTGCCATCTATATTGGCTGCTTCATCTTCAATGTTTTGATGTTCCTGGCGGCCCTGGGGCTAGGTTTTTGGTATCTCAATCGAACCATCGGCGGGGTAAACACGCTCTTGGGATTCGCTTTTTTATGCCTGTCTCCCCTTTTGTGGGCTTGGCCCGCTTCTGGTCTGGAGACATCAACCGTGCTCTTGATACAGCTATCCATCTTCATCTGCGCCGATTTCGGTTCCCAAAATCCTTCACCAACGGCCGGGCTTTTTTTCTGTTGTCTGGCCGGCATCTCTATTTTGATTCGTGCGGATGGGTTTGTTTTTCCGCTCATCTGTTGCTCCGCATTCATTCTGCGGAAAAGATGGCGGTATGGCTTCCTCGCGATGGGGGTCATTCTTGTCTTCACGGTCCTCTACATCGCCGCCAGATATAAATACTATGGTGCTCCGTTTCCCAATACCTACTATGCGAAGGTGTCCGGGCCGCTGGACCAGCGGGTGATGTCCGCCGCAAAACAGTTGATTAAATTCTGCGGGAAAACCGGCTTTTTTCTGTATCTGCTACCCTTGGCTTTTGGATGGCGCTCCTTCCTCGCGGCACTCAAATCCAGCCGGCGGCTTGACTTATCGGCGGCCCCTTTGATACCCTGCATCGCCGGCGGACTTCTGGCGTACTGGTTCTACATTGGCGGAGACGTGTTCTATGAACGGTTTTTACTCATACTCATTCCGTTGGGAGTCGCGCACCTTTTGGCCAGCGACAGCCATCCGGGGTTTGTCAGTTGGAACAAGTATGCCATTTTGGGCATTATCGGCTTGCAGCTGACTCCATTCGCTCTTGACAGGCGGTTCGAATACCAGCTCAAGAAATACGATCGATGGATTGATTTGGGCCAGTTTCTTGCGGTCAGACATCGGGACGCAACCTTGGCGATAGATGCCGCCGGCAAGGTGCCTTTCTATTCTGGTTTCCACACGATAGACATATTGGGCCTTAATGATCCCCATATAGGCCGGTTGCCCGTGGCTAACTTTAATGTAGCTGGCCACAACAAGTTCGATGCGGATTACGTTTTGGCCAAAAGGCCCGATTTGATTGCCGCCTGGGGAAACGAAGCGCTGGATTTGCAATGGGGGTTGACCAGGGGCAAGTATCGGTCAGGCGGGTATAGGCTCAAGTACGTGGTGAATGCTTCTTCACAAAGCAAGGCCGAAAACATCGTGGATGTGTCCCGCACTGACCAGAAGGGCATTGCCGCCTTGCACAAACAAGGCTACCAGTATTTAATGCTCATGAGACGGCCGGCCGCCGAGGATGGCAACGGCATAGCCCGTGCACGCTATGACTTACCTCCAACCACTCACCAGAGGTGAGTTGTGTCGTAAGCCAAAAAGAATGAACCAAATTTATAACCCGATACGGTTTTTTCCCTTGCAAAAAAACGGATGGCTTAAAAGGCCGAAATCACGAGCGAAAGAGGAAGAAAAGTCAAAATCCCCGCGGCCGTAACGGTTACGTAATTGACAAATTTTTTATTGACGTAATTCCCCATCAGCTTTGGCTTGTATTGCTAAAGCACCAAAAGGTTGACACTGTTCGCAGGGGTTGACTACATTGGTTTTGAACGATGGGTAAAAAGCTCTTTTTTTCTATTTTCCTTTTTGTTTTCTCCCTTGCTTTCCTTGAATTGATTGCACGCGGGGTGGAGTCAAAACTTAAGCTGGCTCCGGAGAGGGCGGCCCACCGCTCCGGATGGCAGGTCGATTTTTTTCGCTCCCTTTTCCGCTGGCACGAGCCGGACCCCGACCTGCTCTGGCGCTTTAAGGCGGGGCTGACCAACCAACTTTTTCGGACGAACGCCGACCATCTTCTGGGTGCGGAAATTCCTAAAAAGAAAAGCGCTCGAAGCTTCCGCATCTTGCTTCTTGGAGATTCTTCTCCTGTCGGGTTGGGGCTTAAAATCCGATGGCAGGCCTTTGGCGAAAGAGCGCGGGAGCTTCTGGAAATGCAATACGGGGAGAGGCGGGATTTTGAACTGATAAACGCCGCCGTTTCCGGCTATACCAGCGAACAAATCGCCCGCTTTCTCCGCTTGAAGGGATGGCAATACCAGCCGGACGTCGTCGTTTTGTACTGCGGCAATAACGATGCTTCCATTTCCGGGACCGTCACCGACCGGCGGCTTTTGGAAACCCAGCGGTTTTTGGCCGCTCGCAGAATGCTTGCTCAATTAGCTTTTTACCGGATTTTAAGCGGCATACTGAAACCCGGAGAGGCTTTCGAAAGCGGGGCGGGCGAATCTCTCAAAGTCCGGGTTTCGGCCGAGGAATTCGGTCAAAATCTTGTCGAAATCGCCCGTCAATGCCAAAAACACCGCCGCCCGTTAATCGTTCTGAAGCCGCCGGTGCCTTATCTTTGGCCGGCGGGTTTGCAGTTTAAAGTCTTTACCCATTTGGGAGGCGAAACGGGTGAATTTTTGATGCCGGAGGCAATGATCAAAATCCTTGGGCGAAAGCTCAAATACTGTCTTTCCCAATCGGTTTTGACCCAAAGCCCCGACCGTTTGGACCCCTTCACACAGCGCGTCTATTCGGCCGCTTTTTCCGATTCGATGCCTCCGGCAGCGGCCGTGACCTATTACCGTAAACTCATCGCCGAAGGCCGTGACGACCCGGTTCAATTCAACAACCTGGGGGTTTCATTTTGGGAGCTTCATCAGTATGAGCAGGCGGACTCCTGTTTACGGCTGGCCCGCGATTTGTTCAATCGCCTGTATGGCAAAAGCTCCTCTCCGGCAGTGGCGGCCGCCGGCGCTCCCCTCCTCTTCAATCTCGGAATCAACTTGCTATCGGATAGGAAGGAGAACTTGACCGAATTTGCCGACACGACCGGCTTGGCGTTTGCCTATCTGGATTCCGCCCTTCAGGCTGATTTTTTTTCACTCCGCATCAAAAAGGAATACGGGCGGAAACTTGACCTTCTGACATCCTTCGAAAATGTAACGGTTCTTGACCTTCCCGAACTCTTCCGGAAAAGCGGCGGGGAAAAACTCTTTATCGACCACTGCCATCCCACGGAAGAAGGCCACCGTTTGATTGCGGAGGAAGTATTTAAAGTTATTCAAACTCATCTGCCCGTCGCCGAGAGAAAGCAGTCCCGAAAATCGGCGGGAAGTCAAGGCGGCCTTATAATTAACCGATATTATAATTAGCATGAAGGATTTTTTGCAGTAAAGGAATCTCGGGTTGTGGTATTTTTTCTGGCTGTTGTAGCGTTGCTGTGCATTGGGTTCGACTGGTTCTTTCTTTCCAAAGCAGGGCAGATCGGGGACACAAAGACCGGCCTTGGCGACCCAGTCAAAGCACTTGAGCTTGAAAACCGTGCAACTCCCTTCCTTGTTTGTGCAGCTCTAGCCATTGGAGGAATAGGTTACGCAATATCTCGTATACCAATCGCGCTCCGGATACTCTTCGCGATAATTGTTGCCGGGTTTGCTCTGGTGGGGCTTTGGCTCATCGGCGGTGAAATAGAAACTGCAAATCTTGGCAATTTCACGAATTGATCAGATTACCATGACGGTCATCACATTAATTTTTCTTTTATTGCTTCTCGGCTGCTCCGGTCAAGGGAAATATGAGCCAAGGAACGGAGACATAGTATTTCAGACATCATTATCGGCGCAGAGTCTGGCAATCCAATTGGCTACGAAATCACCCTATAGTCATATGGGAATTGTTTACATCCGCAATGGTCATCCTTTTGTATTCGAAGCTGTACAGGTGGTGAAAGTAACACCGTTGCATGAATGGGTCAGACGTGGGAAGCATGGTCATTTTGTGGTGAAGCGCCTCATAAATGCAGAATCAGTGCTGACTGCGGAGACCATTCAAAAGATGCAGGCTATTGGTGAAAAGTTTGTGGGGCGAGATTATGATGTGTATTTTGAGTGGTCGGATGACCGCTTATACTGCTCTGAATTGGTGTGGAAGATCTTTAAGCGAGGTGCAGGGGTAAAAATTGGCCGTTTAGAAAAGCTGGGAGACTTTGACTTGTCGGCTCCGGCCGTTCAAGCGAAAGTCCGTGAGCGTTTGGGAAAAAACCCTCCGCTGAACGAGACAGTTATTTCTCCGGCCGAAATGTTCGCATCGTCAAAATTGGGCACCGTATATGAGAAGTAAAATACAACGGATCAGCTTAAAACGCCGAAATCACCAGCGAAAGGGAAAGGAAGGTCAAAATTGCCACGGTGGCGATGGTTACGTAGTTGACGAACTTTTTGTTGACGTAGTTCCCCATCACCTTCGGTTTGTTGATGATAATGACCATAAAGGCGAGCGTAAGCGGCAGCAAAATTCCGTTTAACACCTGCGACCAGTACATCACCTGAATCAAGGGCAGCCCCGGCACCACGACGGTCAAAACTCCCAGCAAAATCAAAAGAGAATACAGCCCGTAGAATTGCGGCGCTTCGGCAAAGGTTTTGTTGACCCCGTTTTCCCACCCCATCCCTTCGCACACCACGTAGGCGGTGGAAAGGGGAAGAATCGAGGCGGCGAAAAGAGAGGCGTTTAGAAGCCCGAACGAGAAAAGAAAGGCGGCATAGTCCCCGGCCAAAGGTCGCAAGGCTAAAGCCGCCTCTTCCGCCGATTCAATCCGTATGTTCTGCGGATGTAGGGTGGCGGCGCAGGCGATGACGATAAAAGCGGCCACCACCGAGACCACGATTGAACCGGCGAGCACGTCAAGCCGGGAGAACTTCAGATGTTCGATTTTGACGTCCTTTTCCACAATCGCCGACTGTAAATAAAACTGCATCCAGGGTGCAATCGTGGTCCCCACCAGCGCGATGAGGATGCCGATTTCCCCCGGGTTGAAGCTCATTTGTGGAACGGCGAACCCGCGGGCGACTTCGCTCCAGTCTGGACGGGCCATAAAGCCGGTAACGATATAGGCGGCGTAAAACAGGGTGGCGACCAGAAAGATTTTTTCCACCGATTTGTAACTTCCCTTGACCGCCAAAAGCCAGACCAAAACCCCCGCCACCGGCACGCTCCACTCCCGGCCGACGCGGAAAATCTCCAGGCTGGCGGCCACGCCGGCAAATTCCGCCACCGTGTTGGCATAGTTGGCCGCCACGAGGATGATGAGAAAGTAGAAGGTGATTTTAACGCCGAACTGCTCGCGAATCAAATCGGAAAGTCCCTTCCCCGTCACCACCCCCATCCGGGCGGACATTTCCTGAATTAAAATCAAAAGGAAAGTTATGGGAACAAACGACCAAAGGAATCGGTAGCCGAAATGCGCCCCGGCGATGGAGTAGGTGGTAATCCCGCCGGCGTCGTTATCGACGTTGGAGGTGATGAACCCCGGTCCCAAGATGGCCAGAATGACGAATACCTGCCGCCAGCGGGAGAGAATCTTCACGCCGAAAAGTTAAACTGGGCTTTCAAATGCTTCCGTTTGCGGCCGGAGTTCTCCAAATTCAAAAGCGTATCCACCAAGGTCGGCTCCCCGACAATGACCGGCAGTCCCAAAATTTCCGAAAGCTCGGCGGGCGTCATCTCGTCCAAAAATACGCCGGAAAGATTGACGCAGTAAGGGGGGAGCAAAACCGCATCAAAATCCCGCCCCGCTTCCGAGATCCCGGCCAGCATATCCTCTCCAATCAACAGCCCGGCCACGGTCACGCCCGATCCAAAAAAACGGTTTTCCAGTCCCAGCACATCAATTTCAGGATGGGACGCCCATTCCATTATTCTGTCCGCGCATTTTTTCAAGGTCGGGTAGGCCGAACGGCCGGTTACGACCAGATAGCGCTTCTTTGGGCCGATCCGGGAAAGCCTCCCAACGTGCGCCTCCGTATCGTCAAGAATGTGCCGAATCATTCCGATGCCGTTCTCCAACTGCGGAAAACCGTCATAATATTCCGCCGGGGGAACTTCCCGCCCAGCCAGCGTGAACCACTCGTCAGCGGCGTAAAGAAAATTTATTCCCCACTTGGCCCGGAATGCTTTTTGTCGATTCTCTACGTAATCAACCATCGCTCCGGCATATTCGGCATCAACCGGACGCAAGGGCCTCAAGTGGCTGCGATATTGGGTCAGCCCCACCGGCACAATCGCCAAAGTCGGCACCATCGGATAGCAGGCCGCCAAATCGCTTATGGTTTTTTCCAGCTCCCGCCCGTCGTTGAAATCGGGGCACAACACCACTTGCGTGTGCTGCACGATGCCGTGCGAAAAGAAAAGCTCCATCAATGGCCTCAATTCGGGCGCTTTGGGGTTTTCCAGAAACTCCTTGCGGAGCGCCTCGTTGGTGGTGTGGACGGAGACGTAAAGCGGCGAAAGGTGATATTCGATAATCCGTTCAATGTCGGACGGTTTTAGATTCGTGAGGGTGACGAACTGCCCGTAGAGAAACGAGAGCCGGTAGTCATCATCTTTGATGTACAAAGTCCTGCGCATCCGGCGGGGATTCTGGCGGACAAAGCAAAAATTGCAGTTGTTTTTGCAGGTAATGATTTTGTCCGCTTCCGGCACAATCCCCAGTTCTTCATCATAATCCTTCTCGATTTCGAAAAGCAGTTCTTCGCCGTTTTCCTTGCGAACCAGCACGTCCAATTCTTCGCCGGCGCTCTGAAAGCGCAGGTCCAAAAAGTCGTTGACAGCCCGCCGGTTGATGGAAACGAGCTCATCCCCGGCTGCCAACCCCAATTCGGTGGCGATGGAGGAGGGTTCGATTTGGCGAATTTTCATCTTTTTTTTCTCAAGAACGGGCGGGTTGCTCCGGCTCCGCCGGAGAAAAACCCGCCCCTACAAAAACCCTTCACCAATGAATTCCGGCGTCCGTATGGACGACAACTGCACGGTGCAAAAATAAAAAGCCTTTCCTCCCGTAGCCGGCACTTCAGTGCCGGAACGATTAATTACAAAAAACAACAAAGCGGGAGAAGGGAGTCGAACCCTCGACGTCAAGCTTGGGAAGCTTGCATTCTACCGCTGAATTACTCCCGCTTGCGGTTGAAAATTTAGTCTCTTTCAGGCCGTCTGTCAAGAAAAGCCCGTTTTCCATCCGCTAATAATTCTCCTCAATAAGCTCCCGGTTCTTTCCGAAACATTGAATGGAGGAATATGTCAACAAGAGCCGTTTGGGCGTTGGCGGGGGGATTGTTTTTTGCTGCGGCAGGCCGTTCCATAGCCGCTGGGCCGGAACTGCAGGTCAACGCCGACGCCCGCAACCTCTTGCGCCAGCCGGACCGCTATTTCGACCGCCAGCGCCCTCCCAAGCCGATGAAGGAGAATGAAGCCGCTTTTACGGAAGGGCTTGTCCGCTGCCGGACGGAGGCGGACGCCCATGCCAACGTGAAATCGGGTCGCAAAAACCAGCCCTGCGTAGCCACCATCACGGTGGAAGCGGTTTCCGTTCTGGTGGGGGGGGATGTTTCCGTTTACATACCCTACCGCCCGGAATACGGCGACCGCGTGGACGGCCAGAGCTGGGAGGTATTAAAAGCACACGAGGAGGGGCACGCCCAAATTTACCGGGAGGTTTTCGCCCGGGTGGCCCAGCCGATTGCCGACGCCGTTTTTGCCAAATGTCCGGAGGCTTTTAACATCTCCATTCCGGTTTGCACGGATGAGGAAATCCGTTCCCGGATGGACCAGCAGCTGGACGTTTTGCTGGATGCCTTGACCGCCGAGGCGGTCAGCAAAATCACGAGCGTTTTCCGGGAAGTGAACCAGGCCTACGACCGCGCCACCGACCATGGCCGACAGGGGGCAAATGGGGAAAAGCCGACCGTCGAAAACCAGTTTGCAGCCGCCCGCGAGGCGATTGAAAGCTTCCAACGCACCTATTCCCATCTCCAACCGTAGCAGAAATGGACGGATGAAGAAGAGGCCAATCGGAGTTGCGCTCGGGTTTTTGACTGCTTCCCTTGCTCTCATTCCGGGGGGCCTTCCAAAAGCGGCCGCCCAAGTTCCGGGACTGGTAATTTCAGGCATCCTAAGACAAAACCCCGATTTGGAAGCGGGGCAAACCTTCTCCAGTGCCCGGCGGTCGGAAGAAAGAACCGCCGCCACCGTCGACACCGTTTATTGTCGTTCGTACGCCCGTTTGAAAACCGGGCGGGCCGCTTGGAATGAAGGGAGTTCGGCCTGCACATTAGTCCTGACGGTGGATTCCATCTGGGTGACGGTGGAGAAATCAATAGGCATCCGGTTGCCTTCCGGGGAAGATTTGGATGGTCCGGAACGGGAGCACGCCAAGGAAATTCTCTCGGCCCACGAAGAGAGTCATTCCCTCCTGCACCGGCAGTTGTTTTTTCAAACCGTGGGGTCGGTGGTGAAAGAAATTTTCAAAAGTTTTCCGCAACGAATTACGGTGATTCAAAAAAGCTGCCCAATGACGGGAGAACCGGCGGTTGAAAACCGTTGGGACGCCTCTTTTTCCGCCGCTGCCCGGGTTTTGGAAAGGATTTTGGACGACTTCAACGGCAAGACGGCGGAACAAATCTCCAAAATCGACCGGGAAGCCGGAGAAGCGTATGACTTTGCCACCAACCATGGCCGACGGGGTTCAGACGGGGACTGGCCCTCGGTGGAAAATCAATTCCAAGCGGCCCGAGAAGCCATTCAAAACTTCAAGTTCCAAGCCCGGTACTAAGACTCTGACATCGTAGGCGGCATTTTAATGCCGCCGCCGGATTGAAAATCCGGCCTACGACCGCACATGGTTTTCCAGAGAAAGAAAACCCTCGTTTTCACTTTCTCATCACAAACAACCCTCTTTTTCCCTCCCCTTGAGGGGAGAGAGTGAAGCCCTTGCCAGAGGCAAGGGCTGAAGGGTGAGGTCAAAGCCTCCCCCCGACCGATTTCCATTTTGCTAAACGCTTTTCGTTCCTTAAATTACCGGTGAGGGATATGATTGGTCTTGAAATCTCGATAGAAAACGGATGGATATGCTGCTTGTGACTTCTTCGCTTGCAGTTTGACTAATGGCCGACGCGATAGACTCCCGCTATAAGATTTTAGAAAAACTGGGGGAAGGGGGTGTGGGGGAGGTGTATCTGGCGGAAGACACGGTTCTGGGGCGCAAGGTGGCGCTAAAGAAACTTTCCTCCGGTCGGATTTCCGACCCGGATTCCCGGCGACGTTTTATCCAGGAAGCCAAAGCCCAGGCACTTTTGAACCATCCCAACATCGCCACCTTTTTCGAGGTGGGGGAAACGCCGGAAGAGGTCTTCATCGTTATGGAATACGTCGAAGGCCGCCTGCTCTCGCAGCTGGTTACGGATGGAAAACTTTCCCTGTCGGACGTGCTCGATTTGGCCATCCAAATCGGGGAAGGGCTTTTGGCCGCTCACGAGGTCGGAATCGTGCATCGGGACATCAAGCCGGCCAACGTCCTGGTCACCTCCCGCGGGTCGGTCAAGTTGACCGACTTCGGCCTCGCGAAATGGAGCGAGGCCGGAGGCCTCACTCAAACCGGCGTCCGGGTCGGCACCGCCCACTATATGTCCCCCGAACAGGTGGAAGGAAAAAACGTCGACCACCGTTCGGATATCTTTTCTTTTGGGGCCGTCTTATACGAGTTGTTGACCTCCAAGAAACCGTTTGACGGAGAGAGTGAGACAGCCATCTTTTACGAAGTTTTGAACGTCACTCCGCAACCCCTGGCCCGCTACGCTCGAGGCATCCCGCCGGAACTGGAGCGGGTGGTGCAGAAATGTTTGGCCAAAGACTCCGAGCTGCGCTACCAGCGAATGGATGACCTGTTGGCCGACCTGCGGATGCTTAAAAAAAACGTAAAGGCCGGACGGCTCGGCGGGGAAGTTTCGGAGGGGGTACTGGTCCCCTCGATTGCCGTTCTGCCGTTCACCAATTTGAGCCCCGAACCGGAAAACGAATATTTCAGCGACGGATTGACGGACGAAATCATCACCAATTTGACCAAAATCCGCACCTTGAAGGTAATTTCCAGAACCTCGGCCATGCGCTACAAAAAAACGGCCAAGTCGCTGCGGCAGATTGCCGCCGAGCTTTCCGTTCAATACATCCTTGAAGGGAGCGTGCGAAAGTACGGCGACCACCTGCGCATCACCGCCCAACTGGTTGATGCCTTTCAGGACGCCCACCTTTGGGCCGAAACCTTTCGCGGCACGGTGGAAGACCTGTTCGACATTCAGGAAAAAGTGGCCGAGGAGATTGCCAGTCACCTCCGGCTACATCTTACTCCGGGGGAAAACAGGGAGCTAAAAAAGCGCTATACCGAAAATACGGAGGCGTATCAGCTATATCTCCAGGGCCGCTTCCAATGGAACAAGCGGACGGTGGAAGGTTTCAACAAAGCCATCGAGCTTTTTTCAAAAGCCTTGCAAATAGACCCCCGCTTTGCGCCGGCCTACGCTGGACTGGCAGACTCGTACGCCTTGCTTGGAGAAACGAGTTTGTATGCCCGCCATCCCCACGACGTTTATCCCAAAGCGAGGGAAGCGGCCGCCCGGGCTTTGGAGCTGGACGACCGGCTGGCGGAAGCCCACACCTCTATGGGCTATTTAAAAATGAACGACTATGACTGGACGGGCGCGGAGGAGGAGTTCAAAAAAGCGATTGAATTGAACCCGAATTACGCTACCACCTACCACTGGTACAGCAGCTTGTTGTCGGCGACCGGGCGGAACGAGGAGGCCCTTGTCACAATGGAAAAGGCCCGGAATTTGGACCCCATCTCGCTGCCCATACAGACCGATATGGGGCTGGCCTATTATTTTGCCCGCCAGTACGACCGGGCCATCGAGCAGTACAAAAGGGCCCTCGATTTGGACCCCAATTTTACCCGCGCCTACATAAGTTTAAGCTCGGCTTTGGCCCTCTCGGGCAGGTATGAAGAAGCCCTGGCCGAAGTCCAAAAAGCGATTGAAAGGACCGGCGACCGCAGCCGGGCGGCCTATCTGGGGCGGGTTTACGCCCGGATGGGGGAACGAAAAAAAGCGCTGGAGGCGATAGAAGAGGTAAAGGAGATTGCCAAAGGCCGCCTCGTTTCCCCCCATTCCATTGCCCTGGTCTATGCGGCGCTTGGAGAAAAAGATTTGGCCTTCGAATGGCTGAATAAATCCTGGGAGGAGGGGTACGTGGAGCTTTACACGCTGAAGGTTGACCCCTGGTTGGATTCGTTGCGGGACGACCCCCGCTTTCAGGAACTGCTTGACCGCGCCCGCTTGAAGGCCCGTTTAAAAAAATGATCGGCCAAACCGTTTCGCATTACAAAATTTTAGACAAGTTAGGCGAGGGGGGAATGGGGGTCGTTTACAAAGCCCAGGATTTGCGACTGGACCGTTTGGTCGCTTTAAAATTCCTTCCCGCCCATCTCGGAGCCGAAGAGGAGCAGAAGAAGCGCTTCTTTCAAGAAGCCAAGGCCGCCTCGGCTTTGGACCATCCCAATGTCTGCACGGTGTATGAAATCGACCAGACCTCATCGGGGCAGATTTTCATCTGTATGGCTTACTACGAAGGGGAGCCGCTCAACAAGAAAATAGAAAAAGGCCCTTTAAAACTGGAAGAAGCGGTTTCCATCGCTCTCCAAATTGCCCGGGGGCTGGCCAAAGCCCACCGGCAGGGGATTGTCCATCGGGACATCAAGTCCGGCAACGTGGTGATAACCGCCGACGGCATCGCTAAAATCGTGGATTTCGGTCTGGCCAAGCTGATGGGAAAAAACGCCACAGCCAAAACGAAAACGGTGGGCACCCCCAATTATATCTCCCCCGAGCAGCTCCGGGGGGAAACGGTTGACCACCGGGCCGATTTATGGTCGCTGGGAGTAGTGCTGTACGAAATGTTAACGGGACAAAAACCATTCAAGGGGGAATACGAACAGGCGGTTATGTACGCCGTTCTCAACGAGACCCCCGCTGCCGTAAGTTCGCTGCGGAAAGAAATCCCCTTTGCTCTGGATAACGTCGTCGCCAAGTGTTTGCAAAAAAATCCGCTCGCGCGGTATCAAAAAGCCGAGGATTTGATTGAGGACTTAAAACGCTCCGAGACGGCCCTGGCCGACAAACAGCCGGCCGCTCGTTCGGCAGCGAAGTCGATTGCCGTTTTGCCCTTCGACAACATCAGCCCCGATGCGGAAAACGAATACTTCAGCGACGGGCTGACCGAAGAAATCATCACGCATCTTTCCAAAATCCGGAGCCTTTTGGTGATTTCCCGAACCTCCATTATGCGCTACAAAGGGGTAAAAAAACCCCTGCGGGAGATTGCCGCCGAGCTGGGGGTTCAATACGTTTTGGAGGGAAGCGTCCGCAAGCAAGGCAACGACCTGCGGATAACCGCCCAGCTCATCGACGCCAGCCGGGACGCCCACCTCTGGGCGGAAAAGTACGGAGGGAAACTGGAAGACGTGTTTGCGATTCAGGAAAAAGTGGCCGGCCAGATTGTGGATGCGCTGAAACTCACCCTTTCTCCCCAAGAACAAAAAATATTGGAGAAACGCCAGACGGAAAATACGGAGGCCTATGAGCTTTATCTAAAGGGGCGCTTCTGGTGGAACAAACGTACGGAAGAGGGGATGAAGCGGGGGATTGCCTTCTTTAATCAGGCCATCGAAAAGGACCCGGGCTACGCCTTGGCCTATGTGGGGCTGGCCGATGCCCATATTCTTTTGGGGGTTTACGGACATCATCCCTTTCGAGAAGTAATGCCAAAGGCCGAAAAGGCGGCCTTGAAGGCTTTGGAACTGGATTCCGCCTCGGCGGAAGCCCACGCCTCGCTGGCTCACTTCAAAATGCTTTACGAGTGGGATTGGGCCGGCGGGGAACAAATGTTTCAGCGGGCCATCGAGTTGAATCCTAACTATGCTCCCGCCCACCTGTGGTACAGCCTGACCCTTTCGGCCATGGGAAAACTGGATGAGGCCTTCATTGAAATCGAACGGGCCCGGGAACTGGATCCACTCTCCTTGATTATTAACACGGATGTGGGAATGGTGCATTATGAGGCGCGGAGGTACGATCAAGCTTTTGAGGAATGTCGCAAGACCATGGAAATTGACCCCAACTTCTATGTGGTTAACCTGCTGCTTGGAAGAACGCACCTGCAGGCTGGAAATTTTGAAGAGGCCGTGGCTGAACTTCGCAAGGCCCTGGCGCTTTCGCACGAAAGTACCCTCGTTCTGGCTACTTTGGGATACGCGTATGCGCGCGCCGGCAAGAAATCGGAGGCGTTGGAAGTGCTGAAACGATTGGAAGAGATTTCCCGGGAGCGCTATGTTGCTCCCAACACCCGGGCTATTCTATATGTGGGTCTCGGTGAGACGGAACTGGCGTTTGAGTGGTTGCAAAAGGCCTTTGAAGAACGCAGCTTATGGGCCGCCCATACGCCTCTTGCCATCGATCCCATCTTGGACCCGCTGCGTTCCGACCCACGGTTTTCCGCTCTGTTACGAAAAGCCGGCTTGGAGAAGTAGTCAAATTATTTCACCGAACTCCTTACAAAACCAATCGTCAATGAACCAATCTGCGATCGTCAATACCTTTTGACACCTGTAAGCCGGTCATTTATATTCGCCTGCTCAAAATGGCTCTGGATTTGAAAGGGAAGAAATAGATGCCGATTAAAAGCGACCGCTGGATAAAAGAGATGGCCAGAAACCATCGGATGATTGACCCCTTTGCCGACCGCCAGGTGCGCAAAGGAAAAATCTCTTACGGGCTTTCCTCCTACGGTTACGACATCCGGGTGGCGGACGAGTTTATGATTTTCACCAACGTCAATTCCTCCATCGTCGACCCCAAAGGCTTCGACCCCGCCTCGCTGGTGAAAGTCAAAGCGCCACACATTTTGATTCCCCCCAATTCTTTCGCTTTGGCCCGCACGGTGGAATATTTCAAGATTCCCCGCTCGATTCTGACCGTTTGCTTGGGGAAATCCACCTACGCCCGCTGCGGCATCATCGTCAACGTCACCCCCTTCGAGCCGGAATGGGAGGGATACGCCACGCTCGAAATTTCCAACACCACCCCCCTCCCGGCCAAAATTTATGCCAACGAAGGCATTGCGCAAATCATCTTTTTGGAGTCGGACGAACTGTGTCAAATTTCGTATAAGGATAAAAAGGGAAAATACCAGGCCCAGACGAAGATTACCTTGCCGAGGATGGATAGATGAAATATAAAGCTTTGCTTTTTGGAATTCTGCTTATCGTCGCCTGCGGAAAAAAATCCGAACCTCAAACTGCGGCGGCCAACAACAACCCGTCCACCTCAACCCCTTTTGCCCAATTGCCGGGGGAGGAGCCGCGCGTAACTCCCGCCGATACGCAGCCTACGATTTTTTCGCAAATCCAAAGCCAGGCTTTGGGGATGAAGCTCCCCGGCAAAATCGCCTTCTGGCGGGGGGGACAACTTTATTATATGAACGCCGACGGTTCCAACCAGACCCGCCCCAATCAGGCCATTCGGGATGGCTACGGCAAAATCTCCTGGGCGCCGGACGGGGAGCGGCTGACCTTTGCCGCCCGCGGCCTGGCGCATATCGAGTATCCTTTGGGTGGGGAGATGCAGGTGCCGATTTCCGACATTTTCATCACCCATATCGACTCGAATCACTGGTACGCTCAACTCACGGACAATTTCGGCACCAGCTACCCCGACTGGTCGAAGGATGGAAAGACGATTTGGGCTTCCACCGACCGCTCGGCAGGGAATTTCAGCAGTCTTTTCACCCCTCCCTATCCCAACTTCCAGCTTTTCCGCTTCAATCTGGGGAGGGATACTTTTAGCACCAATATCTATTCCTGCCCAACATCGGGCAAAGTTCGCGCCCAGGTGCTGCAGCCGGCCGTCTCGCCCGATGGAAAAAAAATGGCCTTCACGTTGGCTGTTTCAAACGTCCAGGGCGCTCCGCAAGTCGTCGGTCTGGCCATCCTGCCAGCCGGGGAGATAAAATTGGGCTTTCAGGAACTTATTAAGCAGGCGGAAAAACATCCCAAAGGGTATGCACCCAGTTGGTCGCCGGACGGCAGGGAACTGGCCTATGTTTCTACGAAGGACGGCAACCCGAACATTTACATAATGTCCGCCGACGGCAGTTCCGAGCACCTGCTCTTAAAATCCGGTTCAAACTACGTCATCAACACCACCGCCCCCGGCTGGTCGCCGGACGACAAATGGCTTTGCTTTTCCTCGAATACCGGCAGCATTTACATCACGACCTCCGACGGCAAGCGGGTTTTGCAGCTCACCCAAACCGGCTCCGATTTCCACCCCGCCTGGTCACCGAAGTAATATCAATTTCCTTTCAACTTTGTAGGGCAGGTTGGTTTTATAATCCGCACATTTTTATTGGCTACTGACTCGTGCGCGGAGCAGAATCCCGGATACCAAGAATCCCTTCAAGATAAACGCCAAAAAATGCGGACTAAAGCCGCGGTATAATAATGCCCATAGGCCGAATACCACGTAGATGACAGCAATAGTCCCCGCCGGAACGAGGGTCACGTATTCCCTCCGTAACGTCTTGACCGCCGTGAAAACCACGATGGCCCCGAACCCAAACATCGCGAAGGAGCCGAAATGCCAGCCGACATTGAGTCCGCCAATCACATCCTGCACCACACCCGCCGCAGACAGTTCCTTTTGAAAAGCGGGCCAGCCCAGAAAGGCATGGGCAAACGCGCTGGCGAGCATCAAAATGCCGCCAATCAAACCGGCTATTGTCCCGAGTTTATTTTTATCCACGGTCATTAGGCTCTGTTTCACCTCTTATAATAACCCATTATTTCTTTAACTTTTTCATTTGAGAACACATTTGATTTATGATTTTTCAAAACCCAATCCTCCGGTGCCATCGACCGGGAGAGTAGTATGTGATAAACTTCTCGTTTTTCCTCAAGTGTCAATTCATGTTTTGAAGTATACTTTGTGTAAGCCTCGGCCATTTTCTCCCAAATATCGATCTCATTCTCAACGTTCAAGTCACGATCAAAATCCTCAATTCTTTTCTCAAGTGAAATATTGTCCACCTCATGAAATATTTTGTGAATCATTTGGATTCGAATCATACGTACAGCAGAAAGTTGGTTTTGCTGAATTGACCACGGTTTTATTTTGGAGATTTCAACCGTTTCAATTTCACCTAGTTGTGATTTTGAAGTGCTACGGGGCGATATTTCGGATAGTTGTGGCTCGAGTGCTTTTAATTCTTCTTCCAACTTCTTTTGCTCTTTCAGGCTCTTTTCTAACCAGTGCTTACATTTCTCAACCTTTTCCTTAACAACGTCAATATTTTCAATCGATTGTCGAGACAATATTTCTGTAAAATTTTTAAGATCTTCAATCGGCAAAGATATTCCCTCTGGACCTACATTTGGAAGAAAAGAGGACAAGAAAAGATATGCCACTTTAAAGTCCTCCCTTTCCTTTACAGTTCTCGCAGCAAGCATCGATACGTGAAGACCTTTCTTGATTACTTCCTTACTCGCCGGAAGACAGGTCTCATCCCTAATAATTAGGTTGTCATCTTTCCATCCAAGGAGTTCTCCGTAAGATACCATAATCCGCTGCAATTCGTCGAAGGTGATATCGTCAAAAATGACTTCGCCACTTCGCTTTTTCTTGGGAGATCTCCACATATTCAGCAAAGCTGCCAAAGCCCGCAACGCGACCACAACGATTGCGATCACGACCAGGACCGAAAGGATTTCCATCAATATACTCACTCGAATTTTTAAAATAGCGCATGATAAGTTTGTACGCAAATCAGGAGTTCTTGGAGTGCAGTAGAAATTTCCCTTTTTTTCAACATTCTTTCTCATTACTTTCCCATTCAATGCCCGAACAAAAAGACCAAAAACACGGCCTCGTCATCATCCACACCGGCGACGGGAAGGGGAAGACCACGGCGGCTCTGGGGATTGCCGTGCGGGCGGCGGGGTACAAGATGAAGGTTTTGATTCTGCAGTTCGTCAAGGGAAGCTGGAAATACGGTGAAATGAACGGCGTCAAAATGCTCGCCCCCTACGTGGAAATGAAACAGTTAGGGAAAGGGTTCGTCGGCATTATTGACGACAAACTCCCTTTCGAAGAGCACGTCAAAAAGGCGGAAGAGGCGCTGGCGGAGGCCAAAGAATGGATTTTGAAAAACGAGCATCGGATTATCATTCTGGACGAAATCAACGTTGCCCTCGGTTTGCGCCTGCTGAAAGTGGAGCAGGTTTTGAACTTGATTAAATCCAAGCCGCCCCAAATGCATCTGGTCTTGACCGGCCGCAACGCCCCGCCTGAACTCATTGAAGCCGCCGATTTGGTGACCGAAATGAAAGAAATCAAACATCCCTACCGGAAAGGCATTTTGGCCCAAAGGGGCATCGATTTTTGATGAAGGTTTTCGTCGCCGGCGCCACCGGCTTTGTGGGGAGCCACATTGTCAAAAAATTGGTCGCCCACGGTCATTCGGTCATTGCTCTGGCCCATAAGCGTTCAGACGAAGTCCTGAAAGGAGCGGCGGTTGAAAAAAGAGAAGGGAGTATTCTCGACTTAAACTCCCTTCGCTCGACTGCCAAGGGAGCCGAGGCCATCGTTAACGCCGTCGGCATCATCAAGGAAGTAAAGGGCAAAACCTTTGACGGCATCCACCGGCAGGGGGTTGAAAATCTGATTGCCGCCGCAAAGGAGAATGGAATAAAGCGTTTCATCCATATTTCCGCTTTGGGCACCGGTGCTGGCATCGACACGGCCTATTTCCGCACCAAAGAGGCCGGAGAAAAAGTCTTGATGGCCTCCGGCTTGGACTGGACGATTTTTCGACCCTCAATGATTGTCGGCCCCGGCGATGGTTTTTCAACCGAAATGCTGGCGTTGATGAAAAAAGGCCCCTTCATTCCGGTAATAGGGAAGGGGGAGTACAAACTGCAAATGGTTTATATAGAAGATGTGGCCGAATGCGTGGCGTTGGCGTTGCAGAAACCGGAAACCATCGGCCAGACCTATTGCCTCGGTGGGCCGGATATTATGACAATGAACGAGGTTCTGGATTTTCTGGCCCGTTGGAAGGGAATTCACAAACCGAAAATTCATATTCCTCTTTTCATAATGCGCCCGGCTGCCGCCATTATGAAAGCCGTTTTGCCCAACCCGCCGGTTACGCTTGACCAAATAAGAATGCTTTTGGCCGCCTTCACCTGCGACCCGACGGTTGCCTCCCGTGTTTTTGAAGTTACATTTAAACCGTGGGCAGATGCAATAAAGGAGTATTCGTAGGGGTTTGATTAATCAAACCCCTATCAAGGTGGAACTCAAATCAACTACAATCGGTTGTATGCTATTATGACGTGCAAGCGGAAGGGAGAAGAATGAACGAAAGCTTTGACGTAATCATCGTTGGCGGCGGGCCGGGGGGGCTTTGCGCCGGAATGTATTCAGCCCGCGCCAATTTGAAAACCGTTTTGTTGGAAAAGCTCATCCCCGGCGGGGAGATCGTCAACACCGCCTGGGTGGAAGATTATCCCGGCTTCGAGTTAATTGGCGGGCCGGAACTGGCCAAGAAAATGGAAGACCACGCCCGCAAATTCGGCCTGGAAATCCGCACCGAGAACGTGACGGAGATATACTCGGACGGTAACGAGAAAGTCGTCAAGACCGATGAGAATACCTACCGCGCCAAAGCGGTCATCCTCGCCACCGGCGGTTCCCCCAACAAACTCGGCATCCCCGGAGAGTTGGAATACGCAGGCAAGGGAGTCAGCTACTGCGCCCTCTGCGACGGTGCTTTCTTCAAAGGGGAGGTCATTGCCGTCATCGGCGGGGGAGACGCCGCGGTCGAAGAGGGGACCTTCTTAACCAAGTTTGGCAGCAAGATCCACCTCATTCACCGGCGGGATTCCTTCCGGGCGCAGAAAATCATTCAAGACCGCGCCTTTTCCAATCCAAAAGTAGAGGTTATCTGGAACACTCTGGCGCAAGAAATCGTCGGCAATAGCAACAAAGTTTCCGGCGTGAAGCTGAAAAACGTCCAAACCGGTGAAATGAAAACCCTCCCGGTCGGTGCCGTTTTCATCTTCATCGGATTCGTTCCCAACTCGCACATCATTCGGGACAAAATCAATAAAGACAAATTGGGCTACATCATCACCAACGACCGGATGGAAACCGGCGTCCCTGGTTTGTACGCCATCGGCGACGTCCGCTCCCAGCTTTGCAAACAGGTGACCAACGCCGTGGGGGATGCCACCACAGCCGCCGTGGCCGCCCAGAAATACATCGACGCTTTGAAAATCGAACCGGCCCCGGCCTCATCCTCTAAAGGATAAACCAAAGTAGGGTTTCAATTTCCCTCCCCTCAAGGGGAGGGATTAAGGCCTCCGCCGAAGGCGGAGGCCGAAGGGTGGGGTCATCGACTGATGAAATAGGAGCAGACACCACCACCCGACTTGAATAGATTTCAAAAAAGCGTAAATTGAACAGGAAATGAGTCCGATTACCGTAGAACCGCCGGTTGAAACCAAAACTCCCCAGCGCAAGCCCGACTGGCTGAAAGTAAGGCTTCCTCTCGGCGGCAACTACCGGCAGACCAAAACCCTGTTGGCCGATTTGGGTTTGAACACGGTTTGTCAGGAGGCGAGCTGTCCCAACATCGGCGACTGCTACGAACGCCACACCGCCACCTTTTTACTTTTGGGCCAGCTCTGCACCCGCGGCTGCACCTTCTGCGATATCAAACGGGGCAAGCCGAACGGCATCGTTGACTTAGAGGACCCCCGCCGGGTGGCAGAGGCGGCCAAGCGTCTCGGTTTGCAATACATCGTCGTTACATCGGTCACCCGTGACGATTTGCAGGATGGCGGCGCCTTCATCTTTGCCGAAACGATTAAAGCGATGCGCCGGGCCATCCCCGGCTGTCAGGTGGAGGTTCTCATTCCCGACTTTCGCGGCAGTTTGGATGCCCTTAAAGTAGTACTTGAAGCCCGGCCGGACGTTTTGAACCACAACACCGAAACCGTGCCCCGCCTGTACCGCAAAGTCCGCCTGGGGGCCGAATACGGAAGAACCTTGGAGCTTTTGACCCGTTCCAAGCAATTTTACCCCCAAATTCCTACCAAATCCGGCCTGATGGTCGGCTGCGGCGAAACCAAAGAAGAACTTGTGCAAACGATGCAGGATATTCGCAACTGCGGCACCGACATTTTGACCATAGGCCAGTATCTCTCGCCCGGCGGGTGGCATCTGCCGGTGGAAAAGTATTATCACCCGGACGAATTCGAGGAACTGCGGGTGGCCGGGGTGAAGATGGGGTATCAATACGTTTTCTCCGGCCCGCTCGTGCGCAGCTCCTACCACGCCGGCGAGCAGGCGGCGCATCTGAAAAAGAAAGAAGAGCCGGCTACCGCTTCTGGACCTTCGCATTTCTTCGCCGTGTGAAGCTTTCGGACTACGAAAAGCGTTATTCCGCATCCGCCATCATCTACCGGCAGGGGGACAGCCCCGACTCTCTTTTGTTGCTGGAGAAGGGAAAGGTTTCGCTTTCCAAAGTTCGGGGTGACAAACACTCTCTGCAAAAAATCGTGACCGAAGGGAGCTTCTTTGGTTTGGAGGAGTTTCTTTTGGCCGCCCCGCGCGAAGAAGAGGCCGCCACTGCTGAAGATTCGGTGGTCTTGGAGCTGCCCCGCCATCTGGCGGAATCGTACCTGCTTTCCAATCCTCGATTTCTTTCCGAGCTTTGCGAATTTCTGGCCCGCAAAAGCCGCTGTCTGGACAAGGCCTTCTTTCTGGCCGGCAAATCGGAGGGGGCCCGTCTCTCCGCCGCCTTGTGGCTCACGCTGCAGGTGAGCGGCAACGGCCAGTCCCCCTTGGGCGCGGACGAAGTCTTGGAAATCCTTTTTTCCGCCACCGGTCTTTCCCCCGACAAAATCGCCGATTTTCTGGCCGAGTTGGAGCGGCTGGAAATCGTGGGAAAATCCGAAACAAAGCTCTTTTTAAAATCCGCCGAAAAACTCTTCCGCTACGCCGAATACCTCGAAGACAAAGAGCATTTCGGGTAAACAAAACAGTCTCCGGCCAAAGGCCGACCATTTTGGTCGGATATCCCAAAAAAATTATAAAAAAGCTTGACAGGCGGCCGATACGATAATAGATTATTTGTGGATTCAATGGATAAAGTGAATCCATTGAAGAAGGAAGGAGGGAAGAATGGCCCGGTTGTTGCCGCTTAGCAAAGGTTGCCAGTATGCAATACGAACGGCGGCCTTCCTTTCCCTGGAGCCGGCGGGAACGGTTTTCCCCCGGCGGGAGGTCAGCCGGCGCACCAAAATCTCCTACGCTTTCGTTTCGAAAATCCTGCAAACGCTGACCAGGGCGGGGCTTTTGCACTCCCATCGCGGTTCCAAACGCGGGTATTCGCTGGCTCGCCCAGCCCGCCAAATCAGTCTTTTAGACGTGGTTTCGGCCTACGACGGGCCTTTGGGGCATGAGGGGTGCCTCTTGGACGACTACAAACTCTGTCCCGGGGAGCGGGTATGCGCGGTTCACCATCGCCGGATGGCCATTCAGAAAAAACTGACCGAAAGTCTTTCCTCCGTCTCCATCACCCAGGTGGCCAGAACGCTTTTTACCCGGCACGGGGACGGCCAATTCAAACTTGCGGAGCACGTATGAGCGCGACGCGGGTCTCCCCGGCCATTTTTTTCGAGAAAATTCAATACCTGCCCCAGGGGGGCCTTAACCCCGGACCGGCGCCTGATGGCTCCACCGAGTTGCCCAACCAGCCATCCACCCAACCCTGCGTGGCGCCGGCCCGGGAAAAAAATAGGCTGCAACCGCTCGGCCATATTGGCGAGCCGGATGACATCGCCTACGGCATTCTCTATCTGGTCTCCGACGAATCGAAATTTGTCGCCGGCAGTGAGCTGGTGATAGATGGGGGGTATACGGCGCGATAGCGATATGATTTTTTTTCGACAGGTTCGTGAAATTATTCACGAGCAAGATGCAAAAAACCGTTCACAAAGGAAAGAGGAAGTCATGAAAACCCAATCGGTCCGATTCAAGCTGGCGATGATAGCCGTCGTGACGGGATTATCCCTGCTGGCATCGTTCAATGGTTTGTTTGGGGTTACGCAGTTTTCGCGGAAGTATGACATCGAGTGCAACGCCTGTCATACTTCGTTTCCACGTCTGACTTACTTTGGGGAGCAGTTCCAGCGCAACGGCTACCAATTGCCGGGCGAGGCAGACGGGGATGAAAAGGAAAAACAAGCCATCGGCGCCAATCTTTTCGTCGATCGAGTGGAAAACTTCTTCGGCATCCGGATGAGCTTGACGCCTTTGGAGGTGAAAACCAAGAGCTTGGTTCACAACAACGACACGATAACCGCTGTAAACATCGGGAAAGCCGACTGGCTGCAGCTTTTTACAGCCGGGTCTATTTTCAAGAACACCTCCATTTTCATTGAAACCGAAATCACCACGTCGGCGGTGAAGGTCAACTGGTTTTACCTCGGCTTTCATCGCCCCTTCGGAACCAGCGACCTGGTTCACCTGCGCATCGGCCAGCTTTCCCCTATGGAGTGGCACGGTATTTCCGGGCGGCTGCGGATGATACCCAACGTCAACATTCAGGCCGTTTCGGGCGTTCAGTCCTCGAACGGGAAGGGGAAGGATTCGCAACCTTTGGCCAGCGCCTTTCCGAGCTTGGAGCTCTACGGCTGGCAAGGCCCGGTACTCTATTCTGTCGGGATTTCCAACGGCCCGAAGGCAACGGACCCGAACCAGTTCAAAAACTTTTTCGGGACGCTACGGTTTGAGGCCACGGGCGGAAGCTTTGCCGGAAGTTCGGTCTCCTTCTGGGGATTTCGTGGATACGATACCAAAGACGACAGTACCTTACAGAAACTGAACAATTACTGGCGGGCCTCTCCCGGCTTCAATCTCCGTTACCGCTCGCTGGATGTGACCGGAGCTTTCTTCTACGGTGAGGATGGCAACTGGACTTTGGCCACAACGGCGCAGAAAAATTCCTTCCGGGGGGGCGCCGTTCAGGTGGGCTACAACATTAGCCCCAGGGTGTACGGGATACTCCAATACGACGAGGTGAATTCCCATCTTTCTTCTTCCCTTGATTTTCGGAAAATCACCCCGTCCATATGGTATATGGCGAGGCAGAATATGCGATTGGGGCTGACCGGACGGGTTGACCTTTTGAAAGAAACGACCACCCATCCGGCCAAGATTCACGAGCTCATAGCCACCGTTCGCACGATGTTTTAGGAGGAAAAGAGAGTGAACTGGTGATAGACGGGGGATATACGGCGCGATGAGGGCTCAAAGGGTCTACCCAGATTTACTTGACAAGGATATGAGGAAGGTCATATTATCAAACGACCTGATGGAACGATTCGGCCCGCATAGGAAGAGAGGGAACTTCAGGATTCCAGTCGCAAACCCGTTTCTTGTTCATTTCCATCACACACATTTTACCCACAACAGGAGGGCGTTATGACAAAGTTGAAGTTGCTTTCTTCCGGCTTCTTCGGGCTGGCGGCGGTGGCTTTCGCCGCCTGGGGGCTTTCCGCCTCCGACCCGAAGGAGGTTAAAGGGGAGTATGTCGGCAGCGAAAAGTGCCTGGAATGCCATGGCGAAAAAATTCTGGCCGACTACCAGCACACGGTCCACTTCGGGGTGGAGCAAAACGCCCAGACGGAGCTGGAAAAGAATATGTGCGAGGCCTGCCACGGGCCCGGCGGCGGGCACGTGGAAAACACGGAGGACCGGAAACTCCACTGGACCTTCAAGGAGGCGGACGGCGAGACCCCCGAAGAGTGGAACCAGATTTGTCTGCAATGCCACGAGAAGGGAGTGCAGACGCATTGGACCGGCTCCATGCACGAGAGCCGCGGGCTGGCCTGTGTGAACTGCCATACTTTGATGAAGAAGGTCTCGGAGGAATTCCAATTGGCCAAACCGACCGCGCCGGAGGTTTGCTTTACCTGCCATAAAATGAAGAAGATGCAGTTCCAAAAATCCTCCCATATGCCCTTGATGGAGGGGAAGCTGGCCTGCGTGGACTGCCACAACCCGCACGGTTCCCCCAATCCGAGTATGTTGATTGAGAATTCGGTCAACGAGAACTGCACCAAATGCCATTCTGAAAAGGCTGGACCGATGCTCTGGGAGCATCCGCCGGTGCGGGAAAACTGTTTGAACTGCCACAACCCGCACGGGTCGAACCACGATAACCTTTTGGTGGTCAAGCGCCCGCGGCTATGCCAGCGCTGTCACATTGAGGCCCGGCACCCGACCACCCCCCAGTCAGAGGCGACGCAATTTGCCATTGACCGGGGTTGCGTAAACTGTCACTCGCAAATTCACGGCTCGAACCATCCCTCCGGGATGCGGTTCCTACGATAGGGAGGCGAAGATGAAAAAGCTCATTTTGACCATACTGGCGGGTGGCTGGGCGACCATTGCTTTGGCCCAAGAGGAAGCGCCAACCGCCAACGGCGGAGGGTATCAAACCTCCGGTTTCTTTGAAGGCGGCTTCTGGCAGGTTCTCAAAGACCCTGGCTCGGCCAAGTTTCAGGAATACCGGCAGGTGAAGGAATATCTCTTGCTGAATCGCTTCGGTTTCAACCTCTCGAAAGAAAACTACTACCTTGGCGTGAATGCCAACGAGCTGGGAAAAACCGACCAGCGGGCGACGGCCCGGTTCGGGCTGGTTCGGAAATGGAAAAACAAGGTCACCTGGTCGCAAACCCCGCATCTTTATTCCACCAGCACGCGGGCGTCTTTCCTGAACGCCGGCGGCGGGGTTTTCATTCTCCCTGACAGCATTCAGGCCGCCTTGTCATCCGGCAGTTCGTCGGCGGTCACCGCAAAGCTGAAGAGCTTCCTGGACGGGGCCCAGCCCTTCGAGTTGTCGGCCCAGCGAAATACGGGTGGCGTAACCAGCGAGTTTAAACCCCGCTCCGACCTTACGGTCAAGGCCGGTTACATCAACGAAAGAAAAACGGGAAACAAACAGCTTGGGGTTACCATTGGATTCAATCCGGTGGAACTTCCCGAGCCCTTAAACTATGAAACCCATCGTTTTTCCGCCTCGGCGGAACTGGCGCGGAAGGATTTTTCGGCCGCGGTGGCGTACAGCGGGCGGGTTTTCAACAACAAGACCGAGGCCGTGATTCGGGATAACCTCTTCCGCGTAACTACCGATTCGGTGAGCGCCCCCCTGCGTGCCCGCCTGGCGCTTCCGGTGGACAATATGTCCCACAACTTTACTTTTACAGGCACGTACAATCTTCCCAAACGAACGCGCAGCGTGGCAACAGTAAGTTACGGGGTGGCTACGCAAAACGAGGACTTTTTGCCGCACACCATCAACAGCGCCTTAAGCGACACCGGCTTGGTCATCCGCCGGCTGGAGGACGGCTCGGTGGTGACCAGCTTGGATGGGAAGTTCAAAACTTTTTTGTTCAACTATCAAATTTCCTCCCGGCCGGTCGAAAAACTCACGCTTAAAGGGAAGGCCCGTTACTATGAGTTCGATAATCAGACGCCCGAGCTTTTCTTCACCAGCCGCGTGAGTTACGACGCGAGTGTGGATACATTCGGGCGCGCCAATCTCCCCTACGAATACATCAAAAGAAGCGGCGGCGCCGAAGCCGGTTACGAACTCATCCGGCAAGTCCACGCCAGCTTGGGCTACACGCGCGAAGGCATCAGCCGCAACCACCGGGAGGTGGAGGCCTCAAACGAAGATATTTACAACGGCACCTTGGATATCCGGCCAAACAATTGGGTCACCGTGCGCAGCTCGTATGTCCATTCGGAGCGGAAAACCCAAAAATACGACACGCTTTTCTTCGAGGAATCCTTCCCGGAGGGAGAATCGGTGACTAATCCGGCAATGTCTTTGAACGAATTGCGCCGGTTTGACGTCTACAATCGGAAGCGCGACAAGGTGGAACTCACCAGCCAGCTTTCCCCCATCGATGAATTGGACGTCGGGTTGAACTTTAGCTTTGCCGAGGACGACTTTTCAGCCGATTACGGTTTGGAAGCGCTCTGGAATTTGGGCTGGGGGATCGATGTCTCCTACATCCCCGTTCCCCGTTTGACCCTTTTTGGGGACATCGGGCGGGAAGACGGTCGGGGGGAGATGGAGTCCCGTTACCGCGCGGTAGTCGCGAACGTGGGATACGATTCACTCAACAACGATTGGAGCGGCTATTTGAGAGATCGCTTTGAGAATTATGGTTTCGGATTTTCCGCCGAGGTGTGGCCCAAAAAACTGGACTGGGGGGCAAACTACGGTTTTACCTACAGTAGGAGTGCCCTCCTCTCAACGTTCGCCCCCGGCGGCGTCGCAGCCGGCAACGCGGTCAGCTTTCCCAATGTTTACTACAAGCTCCATCGGATTGGTTCGCAGGTGAGCTATCGGCTCACTAGCCAAACCGCCCTAAAATTCAGTTATTGGTATGAAAAATACCTGGAAACTGACTGGGCAATTGACCCGTTGCAGCCCTTTATGCCCATCGCCACCCGTTCGGTCTTTTTAGGGTTCCGGATTCCGGATTACGAGGCGCACATTTTGGCGCTTAAATTGAGCTACGCTTTCTAACCGGGGGTATAAGAAAGAAGTAAAGGAGAGAGAGGAAATGAAAAATAAAATGGCAACGGCCGCGCTGGCCGGACTGGCGCTGGTGGCGGCCGGGGTTTGGGCCCAGGAGGCCAAAACGGTTTCTTCCGGCAAGGACCTCTACACCAAAAAGTGCGGCTCCTGCCACGGCAAGTTGGGGGAAGGCGTTCCGAAAATGGCCACGATGCTTAAAACGACCATTCGCGATTTGAGGAAAATTTCTGTCAACGCGGATACCTTGACGGCCTGGAAGAAAATAACTGTCGAGGGAAAAAAGAAAATGCCCGCTTTCAAAACGAAATTGTCGGCGGCAGAAATTGATTCCTCATTGGCCCATATGCAGCTTTTGGCCAAAACTTCGGCCAAGGAGGCCAAGCCGGCCGCAACCGACAGCGCTGCGGACGCCAAAGCCGTGGAGAAAAAATAAACCTTAAGGAGGCAAATGAAAAACTTCAACCGGCCGTTTACGACCCTGCTTGTTTCCTTGTTCGCAACAGGAGGGATGTTGGCCCTGGTATTCGCCCAGACGAGCAAACCGACCTTTTCCGGAAAGGAACTTTACGGCAAAAAATGCGCCTCCTGCCACGGCAAGCAGGGAGAGGGTGTTCCCAAAATGGCGACGATGTTGAAAACGACTATCCGGGACCTGCGGATGCCCAACCTTTCCGCCGACACGCTGGCCGCTTGGAAGAAGTCCATTCTGGACGGGAAAAAGAAAATGCCCTCTTTCAAAACCAAACTGTCGGCGGCGGAAATCGATTCGGCACTGGCCTATACGGTTGCCCTGGCGAAAGCCGGACAGTCCGAAAAGACAAGTGCCGGTTCGGACAGCACCAAGGGGGCAATCAAGTAATCTCACTGGCACGGAACTCTGAGGCCGATGGCTTCTGAAGGAACGGAAAAGAAAACCCGTCGGGAATTTTTGAACTTTATTTTGGGGGGCGGATTTACTGCCCTTTTCGGGGCCGTTTTTTATCCCGTCCTGCGGTTTGTTATGCCACCGGCCAAGTCGGAAGCCTTCGGAGGGTCGGTATCCGCGGCCAGAATAGGGGAGCTTCCGCCCAATTCGGGAAAAATTTTTCCGCTGGGGGAGAGTCCGGGGCTGTTGGTTCATACCGCGGAAGGGGAGTACAAGGCCTTCTCGGCGGTCTGCACCCATCTGTCCTGCACGGTGCAGTATCGGCCCGACCTGGGTCACATCTGGTGCGCCTGTCACAACGGGCATTATGACCTTACCGGCAAAAACGTGGCCGGTCCGCCCCCACGCCCCCTGACGGAATATCCGGTCACCCTTTCGGGGGACAACGTAATCGTCAGCCCCAGCCGCGGGGCCTGAAATGCGGCTTTTCCCTTCGCTCTACGGATGGGTCAGCGAGCGCCTGGACGTAACACCGCTCGTATATCTGGTCAAAAAAAAATCGGTTCCGGCCCACCGGCACTCGCTCTGGTACTACACCGGCGGGATGACCCTTTTCTTTTTTGGCGTTCAGGTGGCCACCGGCATTCTGCTTTTGCTCTACTACCGCCCGAGCGCCGAGGCGGCCTACGAGTCGGTGCAGTTCATTATGACCGAGGTAAAATTCGGCTGGCTCATACGTTCTCTGCATTCTTGGTCGGCCAACTTGATGATTGGGGCCATCTTCGTGCATATGTTTTCCGCTTTTTTTATGAAGGCCTACCGCAAGCCGCGCGAGCTTACCTGGTTTTCGGGGGCCTTTCTTTTGTTTTTGAGCCTGGCGTTCGGTTTTTCCGGCTATCTGCTTCCGTGGAACAAGCTGGCCTACTTTGCCACCAAAGTCGGCACAGACATTGCCAGCCAAGTCCCCGTTCTGGGGCATTCCATCCTGGTGTTTTTACGGGGCGGGGAGGAGGTTTCGGGAGCCACGCTGACCCGTTTTTTCGGTTTTCACGTCGCCATTTTGCCGGCTGCGGCCACTTTTCTTTTGCTTTTGCACCTGCTTTTGGTTCAGGTGCAGGGGATGAGCGTCCCGCCAGCCCTCGAGAAGAACCCGAACGCAAAAAGCATCCCCTTTTTCCCCAATTTTCTTTTGCGCGACCTGCTGGGCTGGCTTTTGGCCCTTTTGCTTTTGGTCGTGCTGGCCTCTATTTTCCCCTGGGAACTGGGGGAAAAGGCCGACCCGTTGGCCCCCGCGCCGGCCGGGATTAAACCGGAATGGTATTTCGTATTTATGTTCCAGACCTTGAAGTTGCTTCCAGCGGAAATTTGGTTCATTCCCGGTGAGTTGGCGGGAATAGCGGCTTTCACCCTGGGGGGAGTTTTGTTGTTTTTGGTTCCTCTTTTGGACAAAAACCCGACCGGACGGTGGGGCCGCTGGATTTCCCGGCTGGGCTGGATGGTGGCGGCCTACATAGTGGCTTTCACGATACTGGGATACCTATGGCCGGCCGCAAAATGACATCGCTTTTAAAAGATGCCGCAAAAGCAAACGGGTTGGTGGTTGCCTTGGTGGGCGCTCTGCTACTCCAAGCGGAAGCGGACGACACCTGTCTGGAGTGTCATTTGCAGTTGGAAGACAACCTGCAGGCACCGGCCTTGCAAATCCAAACGGATGTGCATTACCAGCGTGGGATTTCCTGTGCTGGCTGTCACGGCGGCGACCCCAGCGAGGTGGATCCGGATTCGTCCATGAGCCCGTCGAAGGGGTTTGTCGGCTCACCTAAACCGCGGCAAATTCCCTCCTTTTGCGCTCGCTGCCATTCAGACGTAGAATATATGAAACATTATAATCCCAAATTGCCCACCGACCAGTTGGCCCAATACAAAACGTCCGTTCATGGAAAACGGCTGGCCAAAGGGGATACGCAGGTGGCCACCTGCATTTCCTGTCACGGGGTGCACGGTATTTTACGCCCGACCGATACCCGTTCCTCCGTTTTCAAAACCAACATCCCTAAAACCTGCGCCGGCTGCCACGCCGACAAGAAGCATATGGCCCCTTATCGAATTCACACCAACCAGTACAGCGATTATCTCCAGAGCGTCCACGGGAAACTGCTTTTGGAAAAAAAGGAACTTTCCGCCGCCGCCTGCACGGACTGCCATGGCAACCACGGGGCCTCCCCTCCGGGGCTTTCGGACGTGGCCGGCGCCTGCGGCGAATGCCACCCATCCAACCGCGACCTGTTTGAAAAATCGCCGCATAAAGAACCGTTTCAAAAAGCCCGGTTGCCCCAATGCGTCGCCTGTCACGGCAACCACAAGGTGTTGCCGCCCAGCGACGAATTTTTGGGCGTGAGCGGGGAGGCCGTTTGCATCCACTGCCATAAAGCGGGGTCAAAAGGGTACGAAGTCTCGGCTGCCTTCAAGACCCTGCTTGATTCGCTCAAGACAGCCACGGAGGAGGCCCGCCAGCTCGTGAAGAAAGCCGAGGTTGCCGGCGTCAAGGTGGGCCTGACCAAGTTCGATTTGAGGGCCTGCGAGGACGCCATCGTCCGTTCCCGCTCGGAGCTGCATTCTTTTAATCTGGCGGATTTCCGGGCTTTGGTTCAGGACGGAATGGCCAAGGCCGAACGGGTGAAAAAGGCCTCCCTCCTCTCGCTCGAAGACCTCGAAATTCGCCGCAAGGGCTTAATCTTTTCGGCCGTTTTGATTCTGTTTCTATGCATCGGATTGTGGTTAAAAATACGCAAGCTGGACAGACGCCAATAGAATCTGTAAGTTAAGCTTGACAGCAACCGTTAACTTGTTTATTTCGGTTGTCGCAAAGCGGCAGAAGAGTTTGGTCTTTTTTCCGTTAATCCAGACGAAATGCCGAACGGCCGATTAAAGCGGTGGAGGACGGCATAAAAGCGGGAGAGTTGAAAGGCACTTCAAAGTAATTTCGATGGATGCCGCCGCAACATCCTTTGATTTCTCAAGAGCTTTGGGCGTTGCTTTAATCCTCTTATCATCCGGCGTTATCCTGATTGTTGCTTTACGAGCGTTTAAAAAGCCGGAAAAGCCGCGCGCCAAATGGGGGCTTTTAGTGGCCTTTGGCATTTTGCCGCTGGGTTTGCTTTTGGTTTCGGACGCAATCCTTTTAGGCCAAATGAAGGAGGTAACTTTTTGCGGTTCCTGCCATCCAATGGAGCCTTTTGTAAAAAGCTTTGGGGACCCGGCTGACTCCACCCTAGCGGCCGTACATGCTAAACGGCACCTGATACCACACCGCCAATGTTACACCTGCCACACCGATTATGCGTTAATGGGGGACGTCAAGGCCAAGCTGCGCGGACTTAGACACTTGTACGCCTACTACACCAGCGACAACCAAAAGAGGCCCAAACTCTATTCCCCTTATCCGAACGCCAACTGCTTGCAATGTCACGCCGGGGCGGCCAAGTACGAAGAAAGCCCGACCCACCAGACCATCTCGGAGGAATTGAAAAAGGGGGAAACCTCTTGTCTGGACTGCCACGGCCCGGCGCATCCGGGCGGGGGAGAGGGGAGCTCCGAGTGAAACCGTTTTTTATTCTGATATTTGAATTGGCCGGACTTCTTCTGGGGCTTTTGGCGTTTCTTTTTCCCAACGCCACGATGATATTTGTCTTTTTCACCGCTGGAAACCTTTTCATACTAATCGGCTTTTTCGGCTACGTGTGGCTGGTGTTGAAGGACTTGAAAAAGCACGAAGTTTTGTAGCTCGGGCATCGCCGACCGGCCCGGTCGGCAATTGTAAAAATTCTTCTAATTTTCCTTGACAAACCGGCCGATACTGTTATAATAGAGGAGTCAGAGGAGTGGGAAACTCTTCTGAGAAGATTGATATGATAAGGATACTGCCGCTTTCCAAAGGATGCCAGAACGCGCTGCGGGCGGCGATTTATTTTTCCACCAAGCCGGCTGGGACGGTCGTTTCCCGAGCGGAGGCCAGCCGGAGGACCAAAATTCCGACCCTTTTTCTGGCCAAAATCCTGCAAACGCTGACCCGCGCCGGGGTCCTGCGCTCCCATCTGGGGGCGCATCGGGGGTATTCGCTCGCCCGCCCGGCCGAAGAGGTCAGCCTGTTCGACGTCGTGCAGGCCTATGACGGGCCGGTGGACGATTCGGTCTGCGTTCTGGACGGCTCCAAGCGGTGCCCGGGGGACTTAACCTGCGCTTTGCACTCCTATTGGGTTGAAACGCAGAAAGGGGTAGTGGCCAAGCTGGCTTCCATCAGCGTGGCGGATGCGGCCAAAATCCTTTACCGGCGGAGAGGGGAGAATGGCAAAGGGAAAAGATGAAAAATGAACGGCTCTTTTGCTCCCGTAGGACTGAAACAGACCAAAGTAACAGTTTGAATCGAAAATGAAGAAGGCAGAAAATGCAAACCAACAAACAAAACTAAGGAGGAGTTATGAAAAGGTTCAACTTAAGGGTGGAAGTTCTGGCGATGGTTGTCCTGTCCATTGCTGGGGCCTTCGTTCTGGCCGGCTGCGGTGGCTCGGCCAGCGGGGACGACACCAAAAATATGGTGTACGGTTCAGCGGAATCGAAGCTCTCGATGGAACCGGTCACCGGGCCGCTTTTCGAAGGGCCGGCGCTCTCCATCGCGCCGGAAGTGAAACCGGCACCGAACGCCACCGAGCACCGGGTGCGCATCGACGTCAACCACGCCGAAGTGACGGTCAACGACACCATCAAATTCACGGGCTGGTTTTTCGGAGGCGCTTATCCCGGACCCGTTTTGCACGTCCGCCAAGGGGACCGAGTGTTCTTCAAAATGACCAACCGCTCCAATGAGACAGTGGGGATTTCACCCCCTTCCCCGCATTCCATCGACTTCCACGCGGCGATGGTCAACCCCAAGGACAAATACCGGGAGCTCATCCCCGGCGCGACCATCGAGTTTGAATGGACGGCCAACTATCCGGGGGTCTATATGTACCACTGCGGCTCTCCAGCCATCCTGCAGCATATGATTTACGGGATGGTCGGGATGACCATTGTGGAGCCGAAGGATGGTTATCCCACCAAGGTGGACCGGGAGTACGCGCTGTTTCAATCCGAACTTTATCTGGCCAGGCTGAAATCGGGGATGTACGTTACGGACATGGCCACAGCCAAAAAGAAAGACCCGATATTCGTCTGCTTCAATGGTCAGCCGTTCCGCCACGTCAAGGAACCGCTCAAAGCCAAAGCCGGCGAGCGGGTGCGGCTGTACGTGCTCAACTCTGGCCCCTGCGGAACCTCCAGCTTCCACGTGGTCGGCACCCTGTTTGACCGGGTCTGGATGGAGGGGAACCCGAGAAACGAAATGCGGGGCGTGGCCACAGTTATGCTGCCCTCCTCCGGGGCGGCCATCGTGGAATTCGTTGTGCCGGAAAAAGGGATTTACACGTTTGTGGACCACGAATTCGCCGACGTGGAGGCCGGGGCGGCCGGTTTGATTGACGCCTCCGGTGAAGAAGTGGCGATGAAATAACGGGAGGGGAGCGGAAAGGCTGGTGATTGGGCGATGACTGTGAGACAAAGACATGGGAGGAGGGATTCTTCCCGAAGACGACTGCATCACCAGCCTTTCTTTGTACTCATTTTAACAGTGATTTCATTTTTGGGGTTGACCAGAGCGGGTTGGAGCGGCCAGGCCCCGGCAACGGACTCACTTAAAACCGAAAGCATTGACCGCTGCGGGAATCCAAAGGCCGTCAGCCTGCCGATTCAAGGCCGGACAAATTCGGGTCAATCGGAAGGGGTTGCCAGTCGGGGCGAGAAACTCGTCCTTGAAGGCGGCAAGGGAACGGCGTATTTCTTTTTGGGTTCGCTTTGCCCCTGCACGGACGCCCACAGGCACTCCATTATGGAACTGATGTCCCTGGCGCCCAAAAAAAGAATCAAGTTGGTGGCCGTGTTTCCCAATAAGGGAGAGTCGGTCGAGCTGGTGGAGCATTTTTTCAAAGGCATTGGATTTAAGATGACCTATATCATCGACTCGACCAACCGCTGGGTCAGAAAATTCGACGCCAAAAAGACGCCACAGGTCTTCTTGGTGAACGAAAAAGGACGGGTGGTCTATTCCGGGCCAATTGACGACTCGGTGGAGAATCTGGGACGGGTCAAGAACGCCTATCTCAAAAACGCTGTTTTGGATTTGGCGGACGGCCGTCCGGTGGCCATTCCGCGGGCCGAAGGAAGCGGTTGCTGGATAGTGTGGCACCGATAGACGGCCGGTTGCTTGTGCGCTAATTGAATATTTTCCCGCCATAATGAAAGGAGGGACGGGTGTGCGCGCGTAAATTTCGAGTCACCGCAACAATTTTAGCAGGCCTGGCTTGGGCTTCGTCCGTCCGTGCGCAGGAAAAACCGGCCGGGAAGGTGTGGGGGTACGCCTTTGGAGATTACTTTTACAAGTTACACGGAACGGCCGTCGAGGTATCCCCCTCGCAGTATTCGACCGTAACCAAAGATTTTCAGGCGTTTCAATTCCGCCGGCTTCAGTTGTATTACGACCACAACTTGAGCGAAAAGTTTTTTGCCCGGTTTATGATGGAAGCGAACGACAAGACCCTGCAGCCGGACGGCAAATTCGGAGACATTCTGAAAGTCGCCTATGTGGAATGGAAAAACATCATCCCGCGAGGAAATGCCGCCCTGGGTTTGTATCCGGCGCCGACCTGGAGCTGGCTGACGGAGAGAGTGTGGAACTACCGCTCGGTTGAAAAGACCGTAACCGACTTTCGCGGTCTGGGCGGCCCCGGCGGCGCTTCCGATTTGGGGATAGTCCTGCGGGGGAATTTTGACGCCGGCAACCGCTACGGCTACGGGATAATGCTCGGAAACGGTACCGGCCAAAAAGCGGAAAACAACAAGTACAAAAAATTCTACGGCGCGTTGAGCGCCAAGCCTGTGAAGACGGTGATTCTGGAAGCGTACGCCGACTATGAACCGGGCGCAGCGGATAAAAACATTTCCACCCTGAAAGGATTTGCCGCTTATCAGGCGAGCCGGCTGACCGCCGGGGTGGAGGCCGTGTATCAAACCCAGGAAAATGCCGGCCCGTCCAGTTACGACAAAACCCCCTTCGGCATCGCCTTCTTTGCCTGGGGGCCGGTTCCCTCGACCGAAAAGCTGAACGCTTTCGTTCGCTTCGACTTTTTCAATCCCAATACGCTGGTGATGGATTCTGGCTTTAACGAATATTTCTTCGCGGCGGGGCTGGACTATATGCCAGTGAAAAACGTGCATTTTATGCCCAATCTCTGGCTTAACGCTTTTTCGGGTAAAAGCCCGGTTGGTTTGAAAAAAGATACCGATGTGGCATTGCGTTTGACTTTTTATTATATATACGAATAATGCCGGCGCAAGAGGAGATGTAGCTTGCATTACCCTTGGTGGTACGTCCCCTTTCTCAATGCGCCGATGCTCATCGCCGTCATCGCCGTTCTGCACGTTTTAGTTTCGCATTACGCCGTTGGCGGCGGGCTCTTTCTGGCGGTGGAAACCAGCTTCGCCTACCGCACTAAGAATAAAAGCTATTTGGATTATCTCCGTCAGCACGCCTGGTTTTTCATCCTAATCACGGTGGTCTACGGCGCCATCACCGGCGTCGGCATCTGGTGGACCATCGGGTTGGCTTCCCCCTTGGCCACCGAGACCTTGATTCATGCCTTCGTTTTCGGCTGGGCGATGGAGTATGTCTTTTTCGTTCTCGAAATCGTCTCCGCCTTCATTTTCTATTACTACTGGGGACGGCTGGATGCCAAAACACACACCGCCATCGGCTGGATTTATGCCGGGGCGGCCTGGATCAGTCTGGTATTAATCACCGGCATCACAGCCTTTATGCTCCATCCTGGAAGCTGGCTGGAGAGCAAAAACTTCTGGGCCGGGTTTTTCAACCCGCAATTTGTCCCGCAAGTTTTCTCGCGCACGGGAGGCTCGTTTCTTTTGGCCTCTCTGTATGTTTATCTGCACGCCGCCTTCAAGGTGAAAGACTCGGCAATGCGGGATTTGATTGCCGCCCGTTCAGCCCGGCCGGCGCTTCTCGGTGCCATTCTGGTGGTTCTCGGCGGGGTGGGCTGGTTTGTCTTTCTGCCGGCATCGGCCAAAGCGGCATTGGCGGCGGCCAGTACGCTTAATTTGATGATGGCTTTGATCTTCGCTTTGACCGTCGCCGTTTTTGCCCTGCTTTACTTCGGGCCGTACCGGAATCCGGGCTGGCTAACGCCTGGATTTGCCATCGTGCTTTTTGTTTTGGGGCTTGCCGCTTTCTCGGCTGGGGAATTCGTACGCGAGGCGGTGCGCAAGCCGTTTATCGTCTATAACGTGGTTTTGGGGAATCAGGTTCTGGCCGAAGAAGTTCCGGTTTTGCGGGCCAATGGCTATCTGGAAAGTGGCAGTTGGATGAGGGCGCACGTCGCCGCCCGCTTCCCGCAGGCAATTGAAAATGGGAAAATCAACGAGGCCAGGTTGTTGGAGCTTCCCAAAGAGAATCAAATCGAGCTGGGGGAGATGTTGTTTCAGTATTCCTGCAACAACTGCCACGCCCCCAAAAACGGGTTTTCGGCGGCCTCCCATTTGATGCGGGGGTGGACAACCGAGATGATTCGAACCTGCTCGCGGGAACCGGAAAAGTTGCATTTTTTTATGCCCCCCTGGGCGGGGACGCCGGAGGAGTCGGAACTTTTGACCCAGTACCTGATTTCGATTGCCCCTGCCCATCCTGCCGGGATGTATTTTGGAGATGAACGGTGAACCCATCTGATTTGATAGGCCCTTCCAGTTCGCTCGGCTCTCCGGCGCCGTACTGGTTTTTGGTTTTCTTCAAAATACTCGGCTTCGTTTTGCACATCATTCCAATGAGCTTGTGGTATGCCGGGATAATCCTCGCGCTTCTGGTTCGCTGGAAGGGGGGAGAGAACGGCCGCATCTGGTCGGGCCGGCTGATGAAGCAAATGCCGCTTTTGGTGGCCCTGGGTGTGAATTTCGGCATCGTGCCTCTGCTTTTCACCCAAGTTTCCTACTATCAGGTTTTCTATCCCGCCACCATCTTGATGGCTTGGTTCTGGCTTTCCGTCATTTTGCTTTTGACTCTGGCCTACTACGGCGTCTACATTTACGCCTACGGCTTGAAAGAAGGAAATTCCGGGTTGACCCCGTTTCGGCAGGCGGCGGCTTGGATTGCGGCGATTTTCTTTATTGTAATTGGTTTCTTGTTTTCCAACGCCTTCAGTTTGATGACCAACCTCGGCGGTTGGCCGGCTTTGGCAGAGAAGACCGGTGAAGCGGGAGCGGTTTTGGGGACGGCACTCAACACGGGTGACTCAACACTGTGGGCAAGATGGCTTATGATGTTCGGGTTGGCCTTGACCACCACTGGTGCCTACGCCTATGTGGATGCCGGAGTTTTCGGCCGCAAAGAATCGGAGAAATACAGGCTGTGGGCAGGTGGTTTTGCTTTGAAAATCTACACCCTCGGCGCGGTCTGGTTCGCCCTTTTCGGCTCGTGGTATGTTTTCGGAACTTGGCAGGAAGAGGTCAAAGCAACAATGTTTGCTATGCCTCTTGGAATTTTGACCGTGCTGACGGCGGTGAGTCCCGGCCTGGTCTGGTTCTGTTTATGGTTTTTCCGGAAGTCGGTGAGCAAACGGGCAGCGTTTTTCGTCGCGCTGACCCAACTTGTCGTTTTGAGTCTTAACGCAGTAAGCCGGCAGATTGTTCAGAATCTGGAACTGGGAAAATTTTTGGACGTGACCGCCGAGCCGGTCAAAATGCAGCTTTCGCCCATTGTATTGTTTTTGCTCTTGTTTGTATTCGGAATCGGAGTGGTGGTCTGGATGGTGCGGAAAGTTATCGCGGTGGAAACAAGACCGGCCGCCGGTTAAGTAACGACTCGGCTGAAAATGCTTTTTCGCGCGCTCGCCGTTTGGCTTCTTTTGGTTGCGCTTGCCATTCTCAATGCCGGCGCCCGCAATGCCTGGATAACCCCCGTTGCCGGGGAGCTGGCGGGGCACGTTATCAGCAGTATCACGTTCGGTGTAATAATTTTCGCTGTGGCCTGGCTGTTTGTTGGCTGGATGCGCCCGGCCAACAGGGCACAGGCCTTGGGGCTTGGTTTTTTCTGGCTTTTGCTGACGGTTTTATTCGAGTTCGGTGCCGGCCATTACCTCTTCGGAAATTCCTGGGAGAAGCTCGTTGCGGACTATAACATTTTTAGAGAGCGGATTTGGGTTCTTGTGCTTCTTGCAACTTTCCTCGCTCCGTTTCTAACCGCGCGCCTGCGCGGCTTTATCCTGTAGCCAACAAAACCGGCGGCGGCCGGTTCTTGAATATAAGGTTCTGATCTATCCGGTTCGGCTAAAAATTCAAGCCCCATCCCCGTTCTGCCGATATTTATTACGATGGGGGAGAAACGTGCCCGCGCGGCCGTAAAAGCGACCGTCCTGGCGGTGGACGACGAGCCGCACATTCTGGAGTTGGTTGGGGAAATGCTTTCGGAAATGGGCAGCTTCCGTGTGCTCAAGGCCAAAGCAGCCCCCGAAGCGTTCGAAATCCTCTCCTCCGACCAGGTCGATATTCTGCTTTCCGATTTGTACATGGGGGCCTACTCCGGCCTGGACATTCTGCACGAGGCCAAAGCGGCCCACCCCGATATCGTAACCATCTTTATGACCGCCCAGCCCTCTGTGGAGGGGGCCGTCGCCGTGTTGAAGGAGGGGGCCTACGATTACCTGGTCAAGCCGTTCCGCAAGGACGACCTGACGGCCGCCATCGAGCGCGGACTGGAAAAGCAGAAACTGCAGCGGGAAAACATCCACCTGAAAGAACAGCTGGCGCTCTACCAGATTTCCGAAGCGATGGTCGGATCCATCCGGGTGGACGAGGTGTTGGGGCTAATCCTCGATTTCGTTTTGAAAGAATTCAAGGCCGATACCGCCTCGATTCTGCTCCTGGATTCCGCCACCCGCGAGCTGAAGCTCTCCCAGTTTCGCGGCAAAACCCGCGACATAGAGGGAAGCTACTTCGTTTTGGGGAACGATCCGGTCTGCCGTTCGGTCGTGGAGTCGGCCAAGCCGAAAGTGGTCAACAAAACCTCCCCCCTGGTGGCCGGTTCGCCCCAGCCCAAAATCCGCTCGATGGTTTCCTATCCCCTTTTGGCCAAGGGGAACGTTATCGGCGTTTTGAACCTGGTGCGAACGGAGATTTTGAGCTACTTCACGCAGGGGGAGCTTTTTTCCCTGGGCATCGTCGCCAGCAAAGCCGCCACCGCCATCGACTCCGCCCGGCTCTACGAGGAACTGGAAGCGGCATACTTCGACACCATCAACGTTCTGGCCAACTCCATCGAAGCCCGCGACCGCTACACCCGCCGGCACACGGACCGGGTCCGCTACCTGACCGAAATGTTGGCCGTGCAGCTGGGCTGGTCAAGCGAAAAGTTAAAGGAAGTGCGGATGGGGGGAATTCTGCACGACGTCGGCAAAATTTCCGTGCCCGACAATATCCTGAACAAACCGGGGCCTTTGACTAAGGATGAATTCGCGGTGATGAAAAAACACCCTGAAACCGGCAAGAAAATGCTGGAAGGAATTGAGTTTTTGCGGCCGGCTTTGCCCTACGTTTTGTACCACCACGAGCAGTACGACGGCAGCGGCTATCCGTTCAGCCTCAAGGGAGAAGAAATTCCCTTCGAAGGGCGGCTTTTGGCCGTGGCGGACACCTTCGACGCCATCATTTCCGACCGCCCCTACCGCAAGGGGGCTTCCTTCGAAAAGGCGCTGGACGAATTGGTCAAGTTTTCCGGGCGGCAATTCGACCCGACCGTGGTGGCCGCCTTCACGGCGGTCTGGGAGAACAACGTGTTGGACGTCGAATTTTTGGCCACCGGAAAATACCTTGATGTTCCGGAAGAATACGTTCCGGCCCGCAAAAAATAGGTTTTTGCCCCTACTCCATCGGAACGGGAATAAAAATCAGAATGAAAATCAAGAGGCAGAGCCAGCCGATGAGAAGGTGGCGGGGACTCAAGGGGGAGTCGTCATCCAGAGTCGGGCCGTGCTCCAGCCGGAGCAAAAACCCGATGGCCGCCCAGACCCACCAGCCGTAGAACCAGAACCCCAAAGGAACAAGCGAAACCCAGAAAAGCCGCGCCACCACTTTTTGGTTTTTGCCAAAAAGGGCGTAGGCAATGTGCCCCCCGTCCAAAGAGCCGATGGGGAGCAGGTTTAACATCGTCACCAAAAGCCCGGCCCAGCCGGCAAAACCCAGGGGGGAAATGAGGAGGGTGTACCCTTCCGGCAAGGGCCCCCAGATTATTTCCGAAAGCCATTTGGTCAAGAGTGAATCACCTAAAGTCAAACCGCCGGTGGTTTCCGGCACCATCTGGGAGGTGGACAGGCCGTAAAGCAAAGCCGGAATGGCGACGACCAAACCGGCAAGGGGCCCTGCGGCGGCGATTTCCAAAAGCTCCCTTCGATTAAAGAACGGAGAGTTTGCCCGGATGACCGCTCCGAACGTGCCGAAGAGCGTGGGGCCGGGGATGAAATAGGGAAGCGAAACTTCCGCCCCAATTCGTTTGGCGGCAAAAAAATGCCCGGCCTCGTGGCAGGTCAGAATGGCCAGGAGGCCAAAGGCGAACGGCAGGTTTTCGAGAACCAAATTCCAATTTCCGAAAATCGCCATTCCGTATTGCAGATAGGGAGGGAAAAAGATGACCGAAAGGACCGTGGCGAAAAACAGCCCGGCCGCCAGCCAGGGAAACCGGTCTTTGACCTTTGGTTTTATCAGCAAATGAGGAGAGGAGTTACCTCCCGCCAAGCGGGCCTCCCACCCCAGCGGCTCCAGTTGCCGGTTGGTTTCCCCCAGACGAGCCAGGTCGCTTCCGGCAGCGATTTTGTAATACAACCGGTCCCGAAAAAAGAGTTCCTTTTCCGGTTGCCAGAGAGAGGTGGCGATTCGGTTGACCGCCTCGAGTTCGGCCGGCTCGAATTTTTTCATCCCTTCCAATATACGTCAGCACGGGCCGGACGGAAAAGGAATACAGCCGGTTTATGCTTGTGTTTTGGGAGAAATTTCAGTTACTTTTACGGCTCGGAGGAGCTATCGAAAAAGTCTGGACGGTATCCGAGCTGACCCGCTCGGTCAAAGAAAACTTGGAAGTGAACTTTCCGGCCATCTGGGTGGAGGGGGAAGTTTCCAACTATTTGCTGCACACCTCCGGCCACCGCTATTTTTCCCTCAAAGACGAAAGCGCCCAGCTCCGCTGCACCATCTGGCGGGGGGCGGGACAATATTTGAATTTCGAGCTGGAAGACGGGCTAAAGGTGCACGCCTTCGGCAATCTCACCGTTTATGAGAAACGGGGAGAGTATCAGCTCAACGTGCTCAAACTTTTGCCCATCGGGCGCGGGGAGCTGGAAATTGCTTTTCAGAAACTGAAAGAGCGGCTTTTCAAAGAGGGGCTTTTTGACGAGGCGCACAAAAAACCGATTCCGGAATTCCCGGAGCGAATCGGCATCATCACCTCCCCCACCGGCGCGGCGGTACAGGATATGCTCAAAATCTTCCGCCGCCGGTTTCCGCCCGCCGAGCTATATCTCTACCCGGCCCGGGTGCAAGGGGAAGGGGCGAAGGAGGAAATCGTCGCCGGCATTCAAGCGTTCAATGAATGGGGGGAAGTGGACGTTATGATTTTGGGACGGGGGGGCGGCTCACTGGAAGATTTGTGGGCGTTTAATGAAGAAGAGGTGGCCCGGGCGATTTATGCTTCCCGGATTCCTGTCGTTTCGGCAGTCGGTCACGAAATTGACTTTACCATCGCCGATTTTGTGGCGGATTTGAGGGCGCCAACCCCTTCGGCCGCAGTGGAAATGGTGGTTCCAGATAAAGAAGAACTTGAAGGAGTTGTCAAAGGATTGAAGGAACGAATAGGGGGCCTTTTTGCCCATCAATTGGCCCAAGCCCAAGCCCGGTTGGATGCGGTTTTGGGGAGCTATGGGTTAAAGAAACCAGCGGACTTGGTGAACCAGAAATCGCAGTTTGTGGACGAGCTTTCCCGGCGGGCGCAGCTGGCCTTGAGCAACCGGCTGGCACAAATGCGTCTGGAGTTAAAATCGGCTGACGAGCGGCTGGCGACCCTTTCCCCCCGGGCCGTTCTGGCAAGGGGGTATTCGATTGTGAGGCGACGGCCGGACGGCCGGGTGGTTCGGGAGTATAAGGAGGTTAAAGCTGGTGAAGGGGTGGAATTGATTTTTTCAAAAGGGAAAGCGGAGGCGGAAGTAACCAGAACCCTGCCGGAAGAATAATGAAAAAGGAAAAAGCGCTAACTGAACCTCTGGCATTTAAAGAGCCGAAGTCGTTTGAGGCAGCCCTGACGCGGTTGGAGGAGATTTCCGCCAAGCTGGAAGCCGGGGAGACCGGGCTGGAGGAGACCCTTTTAATTTACCAGGAGGGGATAGCCCTTTCGGCCTGGTGCCAGAAAAAATTGGATGAAGCGAATAAAAAGCTTAAATGGCTGGTCCGCACCAAAGGCGGGGAGATTGAGGTGAAAGAGGAATGAACCAAACAGCAGCCCAAAGCGTCTCGGTCGATTTGCAAGCCTTTCTTGAGGAAAAGCGGGAGCTGGTTGACCGCTGGCTGGACCGGTTTTTACCGCCGGAGGGTGAGCCCCCGATGGTGTTGCATCAGGCGATGCGCTATTCGGTTTTTGCCGGAGGAAAGCGGATTCGTCCGATTCTGGCGATTTTGTCCTTCGAGGCCTCCGGCGGCAAAGGGGATGTGATTTTCGCCCCGGCCTGTGTGATGGAACTGGTGCACACTTTTTCTCTCGTTCACGATGACCTTCCCTGTATGGATGATGATGACTTGCGCCGCGGCAAGCCGACTTTGCATAAGCTTTTCGGCGAGGGGGTCGCGGTTTTGGCCGGGGATGCCCTTTCTGCTTTGGCCTTCGAGCTTCTGGCTCCCTTCGGCCCGGAGGTTTTGACCACCTTTACGAAGGCTTTGGGACCCCGGGGGATGCTGGGGGGACAGGTGGGGGATTTGAAGTCGGAGGGAAAGAAAGTGACCCTTTCGCAGGTGGAAGAAATTCACAAGATGAAAACGGCGGCTTTGATTGCCGCATCGCTCAAGATCGGAGCTCTGGTTGCCGGAGCGCCGAAAGAAGAGGTGGAAGGATTTTTCCGCTTCGGGGAAAAACTGGGGCTGGCGTTTCAAATCGTGGATGACGTTCTGGAAGCCACCGGCAACGACTTAGCCCTGGGAAAGGTGACCGGGGGGGATCGGCGCAAGGAAAAGGCGACCTATCCTTCCGTTATCGGTGTGGAAAAATCGAAAACCATTGCGCGCCGGCTGGTTGAGGAGGCAAAATCGGAGATCGTCTTTCCGGACGGGAATTATCCCTATCTTTCACTCGCGGCGGATTATATTGTGGCGCGGGTATAAAAACAATTCATTTTTGAGACGTTGATTCATGAAAAAGTGAAGAAGACCAAGCATGCTGGAAAAAATTAATTCGCCGATGGATTTAAGGAAGCTAAAACAGGGGGACCTCCCGCCTTTGGCGGAGGAAGTGCGCGAGTATATCCTCAAAACGGTCTCCCAAACCGGAGGGCATTTGGCCACCAACATGGGTGCGGTCGAGCTTACCTTGGCTCTCCATTACGTTTTCAACACGCCCCAGGACAAAATCGTTTGGGACGTCGGCAACCAGACCTATGCGCACAAGCTTATCACCGGCCGGCGGGAAAACTTCCACATGCTGCGGCAATACGGCGGGCTTTCCGGGTTCACCAAAATCGAGGAGAGCGAATACGACGTTTTTGGCGCGGGACACGCCTCCACCGCCATTTCGGCGGCCTTCGGCATCGCCTGCGCGCGGGACTTGGAAAAGGAAAAATACAAGGTGGTGGCGGTCTTCGGAGACGGGGCCTTGACCGGCGGGCTGGCCTACGAGGGACTGAACAACGCCGGAGCCTCGGGCAAGGATTTTCTGGCGATTTTGAACGACAACTCGATGTCGATTTCCAAAAACGTCGGTGCCATCGCCCAGTATCTGACCAGCTTTCTCGCCGACGAGACCTACAACAAAGTCAAAGCGGACATCTGGCAGCTGGTGGGAAAAACCAAAAGCGGCCTCAAGCTCCGCTCGTTGGTTTCCTATATGGACGAAAACGTCAAGGGGTTCTTTTTGCCCGGAATTATTTTCGAAAAACTGGGCTTCCGCTATTTCGGCCCGATGGACGGCCATGATTTGCCCAAGCTCGTTAAAACCTTGAAACAGATTAAAAATCTTTCCGGCCCGATTTTGTTGCACGTTCTGACCACCAAGGGAAAAGGTTTTCCGCCGGCGGAACGGGACGCCTCCCGCTTTCACGGCGTGTCCGCCTTCGACAAGGTGACCGGCGCCTCCTTGGCACCGGCGGCCGGCACATCCTATATGCAGGCCTTCGGCGAGACTATGGTGAAGCTGGCGGAAGCCGGCCCGGACATCGTCGCCGTCACTGCGGCGATGTGCCAAGGGACCGGGTTGGCGGAATTTTCGAAGAAATACCCGGAGCGTTTTTTTGACGTCGGCATCGCCGAAGCCCACGGCGGAACCTTCGCCGGCGGGCTGGCCGCGGCCGGAAAAAAGCCGGTTTATGCCATCTATTCCACCTTTTTGCAGCGGGCCTATGACCAGGTGGTGCACGACATCGCCCTGCAAAGCCTGCCGGTGGTGTTTGCCATCGACCGGGCCGGCCTGGTGGGGGAGGATGGCCCCACCCATCACGGGATTTTCGACATCCCCTACCTGCGCTGCCTGCCGAACGTCGTAGTTTCCGTGCCAAAGGACGGTCAGGAGCTGGCCGACCTGCTTTTCACCGCGGTCCACTACAAAAAAGGGCCGTTTTCCCTGCGCTACCCGCGCTCCGGCATTCCCGACAAACTTACGGGGAAATTTAAGGAGATTGAAATCGGCTCGTGGGAAATTTTGGAAAAAGGGGAGGGGGTTCTGGTTATCGCCTGCGGGACGATGGTATATCCGGCCCGAAACGTAGTCCGGCAGCTTTTCGAAGAAGGCTACAACATCACCTTGGCCAACGCCCGTTTCATAAAGCCCTTGGATGAACGGCTCTTGGATTTGCTTTTCACCGACCACCGGGTGGTTCTTACCGTCGAGGAAGGGGCTTTGGCGGGTGGGCTCGGCTCTGCCGTGATGGAATATATGGAAGCACGCAAACTTTCCGGTATTTCCTTCCGCCGGATGGGGATTCCGGACCGCTTCATCCACCAGGGGGCGCGGAAAATTTTGCTCGAGGAAGTCAGGTTAACAGAAGAGGGAATCAGAAGCGAGCTGACCCAGATGAATTTGAACCTGGCTAAAAAGAAAAGCCGGGTTGCTTCGGAATGAAGTTAGGCCTGTTAGCCAACACCGGCCGCCCGGGGGCCGAGGCCGCTATTAGTGAGATTCTAAATTGGGCCGGAAAAGCGGGGGTGGAGGTAGTAATTCTTTCCGACGGGGGGGCTCCGACCTCCGGCGGAAATTTGGTGTCGGAAGCGGAACTGGTAAGAAAATCGGACACCGTCGTCGCCCTGGGCGGGGACGGAACCATTTTGCGGACGGCCCGGGCGGTGGGGGGCTCCCAAAAACCGATTTTGGGCGTCAACATCGGCGGTCTCGGCTTTTTGGCCGAGCTTTCCAACCAGAACGTTCCCGCCGCTTTGGAGGCTTTGAAAAAGGGGGAGTATCGGCTGGAAGAGCGGATGGTTTTGCAGGCGGAGTTGAAGGGTCAGAAACACTTTGCCTTAAACGACGTGGTGGTGGAAAAGGGGGAGGTGCGCCGGCTTTTACGGCTAACGCTTTCGGCCAACGGAGAGTATATCTGCTCCTACGCCTCCGACGGGCTTATTTTCGCCACGCCGACCGGCTCCACCGCCTACTCCCTTTCGGTGGGAGGGCCGATAATCAATCCGAAGATGAACTTGATTATCGCGGCGCCGATTTCCCCCCACAGCCTGGTCTCCCGCCCCCTCATTTTTGAACCGGAGGACGTTCTGGAACTTTCCCTTTCGCATCCAGGGAAGGAGGCCATTCTGACCGTGGACGGTCAGGTGTCGGTGAAAATGAACTCGGCCGAGCGGCTGGAGGTGAGGCGGGCGCCCCATACGATTCACCTGATTCGCTTCAAGGAAAGTTCCTTTTACCAGGTTTTGCGCACCAAGCTCCATTGGGGAATTTTGCCGGGAGAAAAGTAGCTTGAAATACATCGTTGGGGGGCTGGCCGCCGTTCTCCTTTTTTTGGCCGGGTGGGTCTCCTATTGCGCCACCGGCCTGCCCGACGTAAGCTTTCTTGCGGACGAAAATCCCGCCACCTCGGCCTTTGCGGAAGCGTGGAAAGCCTCGCAGGAGGCGAAAGGCCAGCCGGCGCAATTTTACCAGGAATGGGTCGATTTCAAAGACATCTCCCCTTATCTGGTCGGAGCCGTATTGGTGGCGGAAGATGTCAACTTCTGGCAACATTCCGGCTACGACTGGGAGGAGATAAAGCGCGCCTTAAAGAAAGATTTCCAAAAAGGGACCCTTAGCCGGGGGGCTTCCACCATCACCCAACAGCTGGCGCGCAATCTTTTTCTGTCGGGCGCCAAAACCCCCACCCGGAAGCTGCGGGAGTTTTTCATCGCCCGCAAGCTGGAGCGGGAACTCTCCAAAATGCGGATTCTGGAACTGTACCTGAACTGGGCAGAGTGGGGGAAGGGGATTTTTGGGATTGAGGCGGCCAGCTGGGCCTATTTTCAAAAACCGGTTGCCGACCTCTGGCCGGAAGAAGCGGTGCGGCTGGCCACCATTTTGCCCAATCCAAAAAAATTTTCCCCCTTCTCCGATTCTTCTTATTTACGGCGCAAAAGAAAGCTGGTTTTGGAGCGTATGTTAAAGTATGGAATGATTTCGGACGGCGATTATGAATTTGCCAAAAAAGAACTGGAGCAGGGGGTCAGTTAAAGCCGGGATTTTGCGGCGGCGTTCGTGCGGCCATTGAAAAACGTCCGGCCGTTTATCCTTGCGCTCGTTATTTTTTCCGGTTGCCGGTACGAACCGCGGCTTTTGTTTGAGTACTACGGGTTCAAGAAGATCTCCGCCGGGGAGGAACGGGATGCCCGGCGCCCCGAATTTCAGCAAGGGGGAGCACGCATATACTATTTTGCAAAAACGGATTCGGATTCCCTATTTCAGCTGCGGCTTCTCGATTCCAGCGGAAACCGGAAGATTTTTTCCGGCCTCGTATACAACCCCGACAAGCTGCCGATACTTTCCGAAGACGAAACTTTTCTGGTCTTCGAGAAGGCCAGTTTGGACATCAACGGTTACCTGCCCTACCCGTCCCAATTGCGGAAATACTATCCCGATTCCGTGTTAAAAAACGCGGCCACCGCACCCATAAAACGGGTTGACCTCTATCGGTTTGACCTAATTGCCGGCCGGGAAGAGCGGCTCACCGTCAGCGGCAATGCCCGTCTTTTGGGCTTTTACGACCGGCACAATGTCGTCTTTTACACCTTGGTGGATTCAATTTTCTATCTGGACCCGGTGAGACTGACTCCGGTACGGCGGGTGGGGCGGTATTTTTCTATCTCTCTTTCGGGATTGAACCGGGAGGAAATTGAACTGGAATGGTCGGTTTTCCGCTCGCCGGACCGGCAGCGTTCGCTGGTCACGCAAGTGGTCAGCGACTACCAGGATAAGGATTTTAACCGCTATCGGTATTACCTCGTGGAACCGGCCGCCGAAGGGCGTTTGCTGGTCTGGACGGGCGGGAACGCCGCCTATCATCAGGGCGAGCCCCCGCAGGTGGCCTGGCTGGATGACCGCCGCTTCTTGACGAAAGTGGTGAAGACCAAGACCTATTTGGAGGAGGGGCACAGTTCCGATTTGCGGCTGCTTTACGGCGCCGGCCCGGTTTCGGTCGTGCACAAAGGGGAGGTCTGGGAAATTGACGTCGTTCGCGGCCGGGCCAAAAAGCTCTGTCCCGTCCAGCCCGATTTCGAGTTCGTTCTTTCGGCTGACCGGCGCTTTCTGTTCACCGTGTACCGGGAACGGCAGTGGCAGGTGGTGGCGCGGGTGAACACGGTGACTCGTAAGTTTGAGGAAATCGGACGGATTGAACACGGCCAAATTTCCGATTTGGCGCCCAATCTGGACGGAACCCGCCTCTTGTTCACCCTTCAGGACGAAACAGGCAGGGGAACGGTTTATTTGGCCGATTTGCGAAAACCGAAGTGGAAAAAGGATTGATGGGTAGACCCGTTTTTTTTGTCCTTTGCAAGGGGAAATCCCCGTTTCTTGCTTCTCCTCCCCTGCAGGGGAGGACTAAGGTGGGGTGAACGTTTAACTAGGGAAAGATGAAAGTCAAGCTTGCGCTGTATCAAAAAAAATCGGATGGAGTTTTTGATTTGGATAAAATTGAAAAGCTCATCGGCCGGGGGGTTGATTTTATCTGCCTGCCGGAGTATTGTTTTATACCGCTCCAAGCCGCCTCGCAGTTGGAGGCGGCCAAGGATTTAAAGAAAAACCTTGACCTACTTGCCGCACTCTCGGTTCGGCTGGACAGTGTGTTGATAGGCGGAAGCCTTATCGAAGAGGAGGCGGGGAAGTTTTACAACACCTGCTACGTTTTTGACAGGGGGTGGCCGGTCGGAAAATACCGGAAGGTCAACTTGTACCGAAGGGAAGCCGGAAAAGGGGTCTCGACCGGCAGCCGTTATGAAGTGTTTGAAATCGGAGGCATTCGGGTCGGGGTTCTGATTTGCGCCGACGTTTTATTTCCCGAATCGTATCAAAAATTAGCTGAAATGAAACCGGATGTCATCTTTGTGCCGACCACTTCTCCCTATCGGGCCGACGATACCTTGGAAGCCAAGGAAAGAAGGGATTCAGATTACTTTTTGGCCGGGGCGAAGACCACTTCGGCCTATGTGGCCAAATGCTGCGCGGCGGGGGTGCTTTTGGGCGGGCGGCTGCAGGGAAGGAGCTTAATCGCCGCACCCTGGGGAATCCTAAAGCGGGTGCCGTTTGAGGACGAAGACAAAGAGCTGGTTTTGACGGCGGAGTTGGATTTTGATGAGTTGAAACAGTACCCTCTGCGGCATTCCGGTTGTTAAAGAAAAAAGCTGAACCCTTTCCGGTTGACACTCCCCCGTGCGCCGCTATATTTGATTTGAAAGCATCGGGGCGTGGCTCAGCCTGGTAGAGCACTTGGTTCGGGACCAAGGAGTCGCTGGTTCAAATCCAGTCGCCCCGATATATTTTCAGCAATGGGAGCCATTCATCCTCGACACTTTTTCGGATAAAAGGGCTTGAGACCTATTATTGCCGTGGTGGGGGGGTCGACTGTTCCCGCAGAAGTTTACCGGACGGCTCGTGAAGTAGGACAGGAAATCGCGCTTGCAGAGGCGATTGTGGTGACCGGCGGGCTGGGGGGCGTGATGGAAGCCGCCGCAAAGGGAGCGAAGGAAAAGGGGGGTACTGTGGTCGGCATCCTGCCCGGCTTTTCCAAAAGCGAGGCCAATCCCTACGTGGATATTCCCATCGTGACCGGCTTGGGGGATGGCCGGAATGCGTTAATCGTTCAAACGGCACAGGCGTTAATTGCCCTTCCGGGGGAATACGGCACCCTCTCCGAGATTGCCCTGGCGCTCAAAATCGGAAAACCGGTGGTGAGTCTGGGAGGTTGGGAGATTTCGGCTGATATCATAAAGGCGAAATCACCGAAGGAGGCGGTGGCAACCGCGCTTAAGGCCATTGGAAAATGAGTCAAAAGAAGAGCCTGCTCTTTTCCCGGAATGACAAAAGCAGAGTCCGTACGGCGATATGGGACAGGCAGCCGTAAGAGCAATTGTATCCGGTTTGGTTCAGGGGGTCGGGTATCGATTTTACGCCATCGGCCACGCCCGCCGGCTGGGTCTTACTGGTTACGCCAAAAACCTGCCGGGCGGAAATGTTGAAGCCTATGCCGAAGGGGAAAGGGGGCTTCTGGAAGAATTTTTGAAGCTCTTGCGCGCAGGGCCGGCGGCGGCGGACGTTTCCGGCGTTTCGGTTGAATGGGCCAAACCATCCGGCCGGTACAAAAGCTTCAGCATTGAATATTAGTCCGCTTTGGCTTATTTTGCCTGTAGTGCCGAAAAACCGTTCCACGTCGAGGAGGAAGACTTGGATTTAAAAAGCAAAATCAGAAACATTCCGGATTTTCCCAAAAAGGGAATCGTCTTTCGCGACATCTCGACTTTGCTGCAAGACAAGGAGGCCTTCAACCACGCTGTTGACCGGCTGGCGGAGCGGTATCTGGACAAAAAAATCGATATGGTTGCGGCCATCGAAAGCCGGGGGTTTATCTTCGGCGGGGCTTTGGCGGACCGGATGGATGCCGGTTTTGTGCCGGTGCGCAAGCTGGGAAAGCTGCCGTACGAAACGGTCAAGAAGGATTACACGCTCGAATACGGCTACGCCACTTTGGAAATGCACAAAGATGCCATCGAGGCGGGACAGCGGGTGCTCATCGTGGATGATTTAATCGCCACCGGCGGAACCCTTCTGGCCACCTGCGGGCTGGTGGAAAAAGTGGGCGGCACGGTCGCCGGCATCGCCGTTCTAATCGAACTTTCCTTCCTCAAGGGGCGGGAGAAGTTCAGCAAATATGATTTTCATTCGATAATACAGTATGAGAGCGAATAGATGAGTTCCCCCGAAGTTCAAATGGCGGCGCTTTTGCCGCCCGAGCTGCCGGTTTTGCCGCTTTTATCCACCGTGGTGTTTCCGCAGGGGGTGAGCACCCTGCAAATCGGGTTCGAGAAAAACATAAAACTTTTTCGCCAAACCGGGGAGGGGGGGCTGGTTGTTCTGGCTGGCACGGCGGTGGAAAATTTTGAAGAAATCACCGGCCGGGACATTTCCAAAATCGGCGTGGCGGCGCGGGTCTTGCGCCTATCGGAACCGGTTTCAGGCAGCTTGGAGATCACTCTTGAAGGGCTGGCGCGGGTCAATCTCGTCGAAATCGTTCAGGAAGAGCCATTTCTCGCGGCCCGGGTTTCGGTGGTTTTCGAATCGGATGGCACGGCGTCCCAGCTTCAGATGCTGGTGGAAAAAGTTTTGGACCGCGCCGGGCGGTTGTTGGAACTGGACCGGCGTTATCCGGCGGAATACCTGCACATTTTCAACCTGAACGCCAAGAACCCCAGCCGGCTGGCGGACGTGGCGGCCACCATTTTGCACATCGGCATCAAAAGGAAACTGATGGTTTTGGAAACGGTTTCCGTGCGGGAGCGGCTGGAACGGCTTTTAAAGTTCGTGGAGGAGGAAATCGAGCGGCTGGAAGCCCAGGCGGAGGTCGCGAAACGGGTGGACGTCAATCTGGAGAAGGCGCAGAAGGAATCCTACCTGCGGGAGCAGTTGCGGGAAATCAAACGCCAGTTGGGGGAGGAGGACCCGCAGGAAAAGGAGGCCTTGCGTCTGCGAAAAACCATTCAGAAATCCCGCCTGCCGAAGAACGTCCAATCCCAACTGCTGTTTGAAGTGGACCGGCTGCGGATGCTCTCCACCGCTTCGGCCGAATACGGCGCCACCCGGGCCTACATCGATTGGGTCCTCTTTCTCCCCTGGGCGGAGACCTGCGAAGAGCCGGGAACCATCGAAGACGTTGAACGGGAACTGGCCGCCCGTTTTTACGCCCTGCAGAAACAGAAGGAGAAACTCTTGGAGTATCTCGCCGTTCACCGGTTGAAAAAAAAAGCCAAAGCCGAAGTTTTATGCTTCGCCGGGCCGCCGGGGACGGGAAGAACTTCCTTCGGGGAAGCGCTGGCCAAAGGACTGGGGCGGGAATTCGTCCGGGTTTCCTTGGGGGGTGTGGAGCAGGTCTCCGAAATCGTGGGGGAGCGTCGGCAGTCCCTGGGAGCCCAGCCGGGGAAAATCATCCAGAGCCTGTCGGAAGCCGGGGTTTGCAATCCGGTCGTTCTGCTCGAAGACATCGACAAGCTGGGGCCCGCTCCCGGTGGAAGGGGGGACATTGCCCGGGCCCTTTTGGAAGTTCTGGACGGGGTGGCCAACCGGCATTTCACCGATCGGTATCTGGGAATTCCCTTCGATTTGTCCAAGGTTTTGTTTCTGACCACCGCCGATGCCCCGGAGAACATCTCCGAGCTTTTGGCCGAAACCATCGATTTGGTGGAATTTCCCGGCTACGTGGAGGAGGAGAAAATAGAAATCGCCCGGAATTTTCTGGTGCCGCGCAAGCTGACGGAGCACGGCCTTTCCGGGACGGAAATGGTGATTACGGCAGCGGCTTTGGAAAAAATCGTGCGCAACTACACCTCCGAGGCGGGGTTGGGAGGGCTGGAAAAACAAATAGAAATCATCTGCCACAAATGTGCCCGCCGGCGCCTGGCGGGGGAGAACCACTGGGAAATAACGGAAGCCAACGTGGAACAGTTCCTCGGTCCCCCTTTGTTCCTGCCGGACGTGGCGGAGGCCACCCCGGAAGTGGGGGTGGCGACCGGCCTGGCCTGGACCGCTTCCGGCGGGGACATTATGCTAATCGAGGCTTTGAAGATGCGCGGGTCGGGGCAGGTGATATCGACCGGCTCGCTCGGAGAGGTGATGAAGGAGTCGATTCAGGCCGCCCACAGCTACGTCCGCTCCAAGGCGGATATGCTCGGAATTGATTTTGATGAGTTCACCAACCACGACATCCACATCCATTTCCCTTCCGGTGCCGTGCCGAAGGACGGCCCGTCCGCCGGGATTACCGTTTCTCTGGTCATCGCTTCGGTTTTGGCCAACCAGCCGATAAAAAACGACGTGGCGATGACCGGCGAGGTAAGCCTGCGCGGAAAAGTCTTGCCGGTGGGGGGGATTAAAGAAAAGGTTTCCGCCGCCCATCGGGTCGGCATCAAGACCGTGGTTATGCCCAAGCAGAATCAGAAGGACCTGGAGGAGGTGCCCGCCTCCGTCCGGCGGGGGATGCAGTTCGAATTCGTGGAGAAAGTGGACGAGGTTTTTTCCGTCGCTTTCACCAATTTCAAGCCCAAACCGCAGAAAAAATTGGAGGATTTGCTGAAAAAGGAGCTGCGCAAGGTAAAAAAAGCGGCCCGGCAGAAGCGCAACGGCAAAAAGACCAGAAGGCGGATGGCGGCCAAGAAAAGGGCGGTCGCGGCCCGAAGCTTCGTCCGGTTTTGTTGAAATGGGGATGGTTTCGTAGGGGCAAGGCATTTATCCCGAGCGTAGTCGAGGGATGTCTCGCCCTTACCCTGAAAACAAAGCAAAGTGAATAAAAAAGAGGCCGGGAGGAGGTTTCCGGCCTCTTTTGCTTCGGTCCCCGCTAAAGCGGAGCTCTTGCATAATCGAGATGCGGCTTACAACACCTGCCAGGCCACCGCTTTGTACTTCCCCTTGAGCGGGCTTTCCAGGTCGAGCAAGGCTCGGTCGAAGTGGACGGTGCCGTTGCCGGCATCTTTAACCGTTTTTCCGACCAGGGAGCCATATACAACTCCACCGCCGCTTACTTTAATTTCCGCATTGGGAGCATAGATGGCCGCATAGATGGTGGCGCTGCCGGTGATGTCGATGGTCAGGCCGGAAGAATAGACCTGCAGGTTGGCTGGTATCGCGGACGTATTGGCAATAATGCCGCCGGCGGCATTCAAGGAGCCGGTCATAAAAATTACAACCTGTTGGTCTGATGGTATCACGAGCTTGGCGCCGGAAGTCAAAGATATGCTGGAGAAAAAGTAGATGCCGGTGGTCATTGTGATTTGGGCCGTGCTGCCGCTGGCGGAAAGGGCATAGGTTCCGGAGTTATATGTGGCTCCTCCGGACAAGGTCATACTCGTAGAAACGTCACTATTCCATTTGGCATAATCCAAATCGGTTTGGGTAATTGGTTCAAGGGTAACCGTGGAAGCCGAGTTGTTCGACGTTCCGTAGATGGTCATACTGCCGTTGGTTATGATGGTGTCGGCGGTGGCCACATTGCCGTAGATGGTGGCGTCGCCGCCGACGTGAATCAAACCGTCGCTGCCGATATCACCGCCCATACCACCGGGAGTATAGGCGCCGGAGTCGGAGTTGTAAGCATCGACCAAAGCGTTTCCAACGACATCAACAGTTGAATCTCCATACACGGCCCGACGGTAAACGCTGCTTCTTTTCTTGGCCAAAAGCACGTGGATGACCGATTCCGAGCCGTTGGCAAGCCCGGTTGCTACAAGCAGTAGGCTGTCCTTCAGGCCCGGTTCGGTCAAGCTGTCGATGACCTGCACGGAGTATTTGGTGTGCCCGATGGTGGCATTGGCAAAGCCGGCCCGCCAGGTGCTGTCGTACAGCATTCCCAAGGCCCGGCTGACGCCCGCTTCGGCGGCGTAGAAGGCTTGGTTGTTATAAACATTATTGGAAGCGATGGCCCGGTCGGTGTCCGAGGTGCTGAAAGCGCCGAGCGCCAAAAGCGTTACCAAAAGAAGGATACCCAAAACAGTAATCAGGGCAAACCCTCCTTGATTCTGAAGATGATGGGGCGTTATCTGTTGATTTGTATGCTGGAACCACTTTGCCATTGCCTTCATTTCCTATCTTGCCTCGTTGTTTGGGTTTTCGTTCTTCATACCAACCCTCTATATGGCAAGGTCTATACCGTTGCCCGAGTAGGTTTGAATTTCTATGTAGCTCCGGGCCAACAGTCGTAATTGGCGTTTTGACAGCGGATTAGAATGAAGGACAGGGGAGAGGTATGGGAACCGCCCCCTCTTGCAAACTGCGAAAGTTGCAACCGGGAGCATAAAAACGCCTGCAGGAAAATGCGAGGAAACAAAACGCCGGAAGGTTTGTGTAGGGGCGGGTTTATACTGGTCGCCACCGGCGACCATAACCCGCCCGCCTTTGTCTGCCCATTGTGTTTTCCCCCTCTCCATTCAATGGAGAGGGGGCCAGGGGGTGAGGATAAGCGTAAAAAGAGGCCCCGCTTCTTCAGGGCCTCTTTGGTATTCTCGGCCGCGCTTCGAATCTTTAAAGCACTTTCCAGGCAACCACTTTGTACCCGCCGCTAGCCAGTCTTTTCGTCAGGTTGCGGTCGTAGTGGATACCGGCGGTGCCATCGAGATAAACCGACTTGCCGATGACCGAGCCGTACAGGTTGGAGTTGCCATCAACCACGATTTGAGCGTTGGGGGCGTATATGGCGGCGTACATCGCGGCACTGCCGGTTAGGTTGACGGTCGATCCGGTGGAATAAATCTGCAGGTTCTCCGCTTTCAGTGAATTATTGACCAATGTTGCGCCGGCTGCGTATAAGCTATCAGCAAGATAAATGATGACGTTTTCTCCTGACGGAATGATGAGCTGCGCGCCCGATTGCAGTTCGATGTCGTTGTAATAGTAGGTGCCGGAAACCATGGTGATGTTGTTCCCTACACCGCTTGCCCACAGCCGCCCCGTGGCGGCATTATAAGTGGCGCCGCCGGTCAAAGTCAGCCCGGCCGGTGCTCTGTTGTTGGCTTGGGCATAGGCCATTTCCTCCGCCGTTATCGGGTCGAGGGGGTCGGCGGGGGCGCTTTGGTCCTCCGTGCCGTAAATGTTGACGTTAAAGCTCGACTGGATGGTGTCCGGCGTGGTGGCGTCGCCGTACACGTCGGTTGTGCCTTCCAGATAAATCTCGTCGTTGCTTCCCAAATCGCCGCCCATCCCGTATGGGCTATAGCTGCCCGAGTCCGAGTTGTAGGCGTCCACCAGTGTGGTGCCGCCGAGGCGAAGCAGGGTGTCGCCAAAGGCGGCGTAGCGGAAGCGGCGCACTTTTTTCGGCGCCACAAGCGCTTCAATTACCGACTCGGAGCCGGGGGAGCCGGGGATTTTGCCCGTGGATTTGATAAGAAGGGAGTCCTTGAGAACGGGAAACTGGATACTGTCATAAATCACCACGTCATACTTTCCCCGCCCGCCAGCCACGGGCACGCCGGAATAAGTGCCCCGCCAGGACAAACTGTCCTTCAGCTTGGCGCACGTCCGGACTACGCCGGCTTCGGCGGCGTAATAGGCGTTAGTGGTCTCATAATAGTTGGCGGATATCTTGCGGTCGGTGTCCGAGGTGGAAAAAGAGACCAAAGCCAGACCGGTGACCAAAGCCAGGATGCTTAAAACCACTATAAAAGCGAAACCCTCTTGGTGTTTGAACAAAGAGTTGGAGAGTAGTTTCATAATTCCTCCTTTCATGTTTCTCATACTTCCAGAGCCCGGGTGAATTTTTCATCGGAGCCTTTACTTGTCGAACTCTTGAGTAATACTTAAACCGCACTGCCAATGCCGGAAATACCCGATTTCAGGACTATTTTTCAAGTATATGGGAAAGGGCCGTAATCATCGATATGCCAAAAGATTAAGGGGGGTGGCGTCCCTCTTGAAGTGGGGGATGATTTCAACATTGCAAAATTCAAAAAACCGCAAATTGCGGTAAAAATCTGCAATTTGGGAAGGAACGTGTGAAAAGATATAGGGAGCGGAGATTGAAGATTCAGGAACACAAGAAATAACATAGGCAAATCCAAATTAGCTCTTACGAAGAAAAATTGTAGGGGCGGGGTTACCCCGCCCAGGGCGAGGAGACCTCGCCCCTACAAGAAAGACGGGAATTAGAGGACGAGGTCCGACTTGTCCCGAGCAAGGAGAATCTGCAAATTGGATAAAAAAAGAGGCCCGAACTTCTTCCGGGCCTCTCGGCATCCCCTCTCAAGCGCTTGCTTTGCGCCCTCCGATGCCGAAGCTTTACAGCACCTTCCAGGCCACCTTGCGGTATTTCGGCTTGAGCGGGTTTTCGAGATGTAAAAGGTCCTCGTCAAAGTGGACTTTTGCGCCGCCGGCATTGTAAAATGAGTTGCCGACGAAGGAGCCATATACATCCGAGCTTCCCAGCAAATCAATCTGGGCATCAGGGGCGTAAACGCTCAAATAGGCACCGGTGCCGCCGCCGAAGCTCACCGAGTCACCGGTGGAGTAAATCTGCAGGTTTTCAGGCTTGAGGGAGGTGTTCTGAATGCTCTGGCCCAAGGCAGTGAAATTTCCGGTCATATAGATTATGACCTTGACGCCCACCGGAATTATAAACTCGCACCGGGAAGCTACATAGACATTCGAAAAGTAGTAAACGCCGGACTTGTTGAAGGTAACGGAGCCGGCGCCCCCCTGAATGGTGAGGTCCTTGGTGGATGAGTTGTAAGAGGAACCGCCGCCGGTTATGGTCAGCGCGGCCGGCGCACCGCTGTACAGTTCGGCGTATTTCATTTCGGCCTCGGTAATCGGATCCAGGGTGTTGGTCGGCGCGTTGGAGGAATTTGTACCGTAAATGTCCACGTTTCCGCCGGACGCAATCACTGTATCGGTAGTCCCGGCGTCGCCGTGCACCTGGGTATTGCCGGCCAGTTCAATCTGCCCGTTGCTCCCAATGTCCCCCCCGTTGTCGCTGTACATATTGCCGACGCTGTCTGGGCCGTTGGTGGCTTGGGCGAGGTAACTGCCGGAGTCCGAATTGTAGGAATCTATCAGGGCGTTGCCGCCCATATAGAGGGCGCTGTCGCCAAAGGCGCCATACTTGAAGAGCTTGTTTCTGGTCCGGGCCATCAAAACGTCGATGCGGCTTTCGTTTTCGTCGTCTTTTCCGGTGGATACCAAGATGATGCTGTCCCGCAAGGCCGCACTGTCGGTGCTGTCCACGACCCGGAGCGAGTAGCTGGAGTGCCCGAGCTTCAGGTTGTTAAAGCCAGTTCTCCAGGAGCTGTCCGCCAGCTTGACGATGGCGTTGGCAATGGCGGCCTCGGCCGCAAAAAAGGCGCGGGAACTGCCCAGGTTGTTGGAAGCAATCTGGCGGTCGGTGTCCGAGGTGCTAAAGGAGACAAAGGCCAGCCCGGTGACCAACAGCAAAATGCCTAAAACCACGACGAAGGCAAAGCCCTTTTGGTTGCGGCCTGCGGGCATTTTAGCGCCGTTTTGAAAAGTGTTAAATAAACGCATAAAAAACCTCCTTTGGGTTAGGGTGCGTTGGGAATCAAAATTTGGGACGAAATCGTCCGGCGGCGGTAATCGTTTAGATGCTTGTCGATTTTTTCCGTTCGGGCGGTCAAGCTTACCGTCAGCGCGTTGGTGCCGACCGGTATAAAGTCAATGTCTTCGATGTCTTCCGCATAAACCGTTGCCGCACCGGAAGTATCCCGGAACATCAATTGCGGGTGTGCGGGCGCCGGTGCCAGCGTATGATTCAGAAAAAACGCAACGGAATCGTTTTGATTGTAGATAATAAGGGTATCGTGTCCCAAGGCGCCAATCCCTATCCGGTACGGATTTCGGCCCGGTGGAACCCGATAGCCGGCGTTGCGCACATTCTTGGTGATTTCGGCCAGCGAGAAGGTGCCGGCCTGTTGGGCGTCGGAAACCTGGGCCTGCATATTGCTCGCTTCCTTTTGGCCCAAAAACGCCTGCAGGGTGACGGCGCTGATTATAGCCAGGATGAAAGCCCCGATTAAAAGCTCGACAATGCTGATACCCTTTGTGTTGTTTAAGGTTTTGAGAAGTTTTTGCATTTAAGCTCCCTTGTTTTCGTTCCTCCTTACTTTAGTTTCTCCGAGGTTTGAATACGCAAAAGCAATGCCTCAAACAGGCTTTTTGACTGGAAGTTATTCCGTTGGCCGACAACAGGTTGCCGCTATGCAAATACTTTGGGGTATGGTGGGAGGGGGTAAAATTATGGCAATTTGCCAATAGAGTAGGGGAGTGCAGTTGATGACTACTTGAAAGGGATTTTGAAAGAATTGATTAGTTTACATAATATCTCTTATAGGACAATTAAAACTGACTGCAACCTCGGTAGCCGCAACTTTAGTCGTGGCCAATTAATCAATTTGGGGAGTTATCGCACCACGACGTTAATCAACTTCTCCGGGACATAGATGGATTTGACCACGCTTTTTCCTTCGAAGTGCGGCGCCAACTTGGGCAGTTCCTGCAAATGTTTCAAAATCTCCACCTCCGGCATCGTTTTGGGCAAAGTCACCGTATGCCGCAGTCGGCCGTTTATCTGCACGGCCAGAGTCATTATGGTCTCTTCCAGGGCCTGCTGGTCATGCTTCGGCCAGCCGGAGGCAAGTATCGAAGGTTTATGCCCCAAAATCTGCCAAATTTCCTCGCTAAAATGGGGCGCCACGGGCGCCAATAGCTGGGTCGCCTTGGAAAGCGCGTAATGAGCCACTTTGGAGTCCTTGGGAACCTCCCCAAAGGTATTCAAAAGCTCCATAACGGCCGAGATCACAGTATTAAATTGATAGTCGGCATAATCCTCGGCGGCTTTCTTTATGGCCCAGTTGAGTTTTTTGTACAAGGCCCGGTCGTATTCGGTCGAGGTGTGCATATCCACTTTATAATGCAAAGGCGCCTTAAAGTAATCCTTTAACTCCTGCGCCAGCCTCCAAAAGCGGGACAAAAACCGGGACTGCCCCAAAACCCCCTCGGTCGTCCAGAGCATCTCTTTGTCGGACGGAGCGGCAAAAAACATCGCCAGCCGCAAAACGTCACAGCCTTCTTTCTCGATTTCCTCGATGGGTGAAACCGTATTGCCGAGCGATTTGGACATAACACGTCCCTGGGCGTCCAAAACCATCCCGTGGTTGAACAGGTTTCTTGCCGGCTCGTCGAAGTTTACATAACCTGCATCCTGTAAGACCTTGGTGAAAAACCGGAAATACAACAAATGGCCAGTGGCATGCTCGATGCCGCCGACATAATTATCTACCGGCAGCCAGGTGTTGACTTTCTTCGGCTCAAAAGGGGCTTTCTCGTTTTTCGGATCGGCGTACCGGAAGAGGTACCAAGAGGAGCAAAGAAAAGTATCCATCGTGTCCGGGTCCCGCTTGGCCGGCCCGTTGCACTTGGGACAGGTGGTGTTGATGAATTCCGGCACATCCGCCAGTGGCGAGCGCCCCTCCGGGATAAAGCTTTTCACCTTCTTGGGCAATAAGACCGGCAGTTCCTCTTCCGGCACGGGAACCATACCGTCTTTGGGGCAGTGTATTATCGGAATTGGGCAGCCCCAATAGCGCTGGCGGGAAATCAGCCAGTCCCGCAGGCGGTATTCAGTTTTCCTCCTCCCCTTCCCTTCCGCCTCCACCTTATCGGCTATTTTCTGCCAGCCGACCTCGCAGGGAAGGTCGGAGAAAGCCCCGGAGTTTATAAGTTTGGCCTTTTCGGTGTAGGTGTAGGGGAGTTCAACGTTCCCCTCCATCGGGGCTATGACCGGGCGAATCGGCAGGTTGTATTTCTTGGCAAATTCAAAATCCCGCTCGTCATGGGCCGGCACCGCCATAATCATCCCGGTGCCGTAGGTCGCCAAAACGTAGTCCGCCATCCAGATGGGAATTTTTTCGCCGTTCAAAGGATTTAAGGCAAAAGCGCCCGTGAAAACGCCGTCTTTTTCGCGCTCGGCGGAGGTACGTTCGATATCGGTCTTGCGGCGCGATTTTTCCTGATACGCCTTGACCTCGGATTTCTTTCCCGCCGGTACCGGCAGCTTTTCCAAAACCGGATGCTCTGGCGCGACAACCATAAAGGTAGCGCCGAAAACGGTATCCGGCCTGGTCGTGAAAACGGTCAAGGGAACGCCGTTTTCCGACTCGAAGCGGATTTCCAGCCCGGTCGATTTGCCTATCCAGTTCCGCTGCATCGTTTTTACACTCTCCGGCCACCCCTTCAGCTTGTCGATGTCGGCCAGAAGCCGCTCGGCGTAGGCGGTGATTTTGAAATACCACTGCTCCAACTCCCGGGTTTCGACCGGTGTGTCGCAGCGCCAGCAAAGCCCCCCCACCACCTGCTCGTTCGCGAGAACGGTTTTATCCTTGGGGCACCAGTTCACCTTTCCCATCGTCCGGTAGGCCAGCCCCCGTTTGTACATCAACAAAAACATCCACTCCGTCCACTTGTAGTAATCCGGCAGACAGGTCGTGACCTCCCGCGTCCAGTCAAAGCAGATGCCGATACGCTTTAAGGTTTCGCGGGAGATTTCAATGTTTTTCAAAGTCCAGGCCTCGGGGTGGATGCCCAGTTTGATGGCGGCGTTTTCGGCCGGCAGACCAAAGGCGTCCCATCCGAAGGGATGCATCACCTCATACCCCTCCATCATCTTTTTGCGGGCCAAAGCGTCCGTTATCGTGTAATTTCGGAAATGCCCCATATGGATGTCGCCGGAAGGATAGATGAACATCGGCACCACCATATATTTTTTCTGCGGCGATTCGGGTGCCAAAAACAGTTTATGTTCGTCCCAATATTTTTGCCACTTCGGCTCGATTTCTTTAAATGGATAATGCGCCGGCATAGATTAACAATTTATGAAAAATAGAAGGTTTGACAAGTTTGCCGATTTTGTAATGGTAGCCGAGGCTTTAGCCTCGGGCGTTCCCGCGACTAAAGTCGCGGCTACGTTAGTATCGGGAAATTAAATCCTCAGCTTCCAATTCTGAAAATAGGACAAAGCCGCGTAGTCGGTGAGGTCCACTTTCAAAGGCGTGATGGAAATCTTCCCGGCGTGGATGGCGGAAAAATCGGACTGGCGCTCGTGGATGTAGGTCGGCTCCCCCCCTATCCAGTAGTAGTTTTTGCCGCGCGGGTCGGTCTTTTTTACCAGAATGTCATTGTAAACCCGCCGCCCTAATTTGGTGATTTCAGCGCCGGAGAAGCGGCCTCTCTTCAGTTTTGGAAAATTGATGTTCAGAAAAGTGCCGGGAGGCAATTTTTCGTTGACCAACTGCCGGGCGAATTTGGCAATCCAGCGGGCGGCGGGGCCAAACTTCCCCACTTCCCAGCCGGAATGGGAGATGGCGATGGACGGAATCCCCAGAATCGTTCCTTCGATGGCCGCCGCCACCGTGCCGGAATAGGTGACGTCATCCCCCAAATTGGGACCTTGATTGATGCCGGAAATGAGCAAATCCGGCTTTTTGCGCTTCAAAAGCCCGTGGAAAGCCACCATCACGGCATCCGTGGGCGTGCCGTCCACGGCGTAGCGGTCGGCTTCGATTTTGTTAATCCGCAAAGGGCGGTGCAAAGTCAAAGAATGGCTGGTGGCGGACTGCTCCCGGTCGGGGGCGACGACCAAAACCTTGCCAACTTTTTTGATTTCCTTGGTCAAAGTCAAAAGCCCCTCGGCCCAAATCCCGTCGTCGTTGGTTACCAGAAAGTTCATCTAGCTAAAAAATAATGGGTGCGATTATCTTAGGATAAGAAATATGAAACTAACCAGGTAAGTTTTTAAGAAACTCTTCAAGGCACAAAACATCAAGAGTCCTGATGCTTTGGATATTAGGAAAGATTAGTCGATGCGTTGCCCCATAATATACAACATCATCAGGTTCTAAGTCTTCGATTTCAATGTGCTCCTCTTTGAATTTTCTTTTGTCTAACTTCCAACAGACAAGGAGCTTTATTTCATTTATATGTTTTTTACCCTCTTCTATGTCATCGAGAATCGCTGAGGCTTCATATTTAAACTCAACGATTATGTCAAAATCTAGCGGGTCTTTTGGAAACACTCCGGCCTGATTCCTGCCAACCTTGCTTTTTTTTATTCGATAATTTACAATAGAGTCATATTGGTCGAAGGCGCTGTTATGATATGTGCGATATCCTTCCAAAAGACCTGCACCTAGAAGCTCGTGAAATATTGCAATGACTGACTGTTCGTTTGAGGGTTCTTTTAGGTATTGTATCTTAGCATAATCCAACGATGGGGCCAACTTTACTTTTTCCCTTAACTCTTGGAGTTCTTTCTCACGTTGCAGCTCCAACCCCACCGGCTCGGGCATAATCTCGCTTATATGTGGAACCATCTTGGCCCATACTTCCTTCAAGGCAATATTTTTAAACATTTCAACGGCCCGGCCACGCAATGCCTTTCGACCCAAATCAAAACGCAATCCATCATCCTCAAGCATGATGAATAAATTGAACCAGTAAGGTGTAGCTCTCGTTCTGGGAGGAGGAACAACTATTCCTGTTGGCATTCTTTTTGTACTTATGAAAATTCCGGGAGTTATGTCTAATTCATCGCCATTATAAAGGTTATGCTCTTTAGAGATTTCGTCAAAATTTGTTCGAGAGGAAGCAAAAGCATAATATTTTATTTTTCTTCCACCTTTTTCAGTAGACCCTCGAAGGACTATTGATTTTCCCCTCGCTTTTTTCTCATGGCCGGGTGTCTGGCGCAACTCAAGGTACTTCTGAAATTCTAGCCAGCTATTTTTGCTTATATAATCGTGGGGTGCAGCGTAACGGAAGGGGACTGAAACAGTCTCTCCTGGTATTCCATCCTTCCCGGTGTAAGTTAACCTTACCATTATGTCCAAGGGAATTTGACCTATCTCCGAACCATAAAGACTACCCGTGTTGCCAATGGCGGTTTTTGTTCGTAGGAGATGAATCAACCTTTCTTGTGTATGATCGAATAAATCAAATTCTGAATCGTCCCTTTCAGCGACTTGTATTGTTAATTCGGTAAAGTATCGGTGTGGACGCGAAGATCCATCAAAGGGCCTTACGCTGAAATCCTTTAGCTTGGGCCTTTCAGCCTGGTTACCTTTGACCCAACTGGACGCACCTGCAACATTCCCCGAACACAATTCTTTGCCATCACAGGTTTCAATTCCAAGTTTATTTGATGAAAAGCAAATAAAGGTTAAACCAACCCCTTTTTCTCCCCTTGTGTTTTTACCCTTCTTGAACGAGACGTGAGGAATTAAAATTTCTCTGAATTGGTCTTGGGGGATGCCTATTCCGGTATCGTAAATTCTTAGAGTTCGAAAAGCACAGTTGAAATCTATTTGGATTAGCGGTTGGACCGATTGGTCTTTTTCCCATCGCTGTTCTATACCATCCACTGAATTTTGCAAAGCTTCCGCAAGAATATCCCAAGGATGGCTATAGCTATCCAAAATGTTTTGGGCTTCGCTACGAAGCCTTTCGTCATTATGGATCCCCTCAAAGAGAAAATCGATCTCTACCTGTGAACCGTTCTCTATCTCAAGAGTTGTCCTGTCCATTTTTTCCATTATACAATACTTCTAAAAAATAAGCAAGAATAAGCGAGATTATACGAAGGGTAAAAAAGTTGACAGCCTTACCACCAAAAACTTCTCCACAATAACCGTATAAACCGCGCCGTGTCCAAGGCCGGACGCATAAAGGAGCGCTCGCCATCGTAGCGGGTGGGTATCGATAAAAACTGCGGGTGATACCCCAGCCGAGCCGCCTTCAAAAGCAGTTCGGATTCGGCTTCGAAGTGCTTGGTTTCCAGTTCTATTTTTGAAAGAATTTCCCGGCCAATCAGCCGGTAGCCGGATTGGGAGTCGCGGAGCATCGTGCCGGTGAGCATAGAAAGCATCGAAGAGGTAATTTGATTGGACAAAATCCGCGGGAAAGGCATTTTCTCCAAACGGGCCTCTCGGCAACCGATTATAAAGGCGTTTGACGTAGCCAACTTCAAAAACTCCGGTATTCTCTCCGGGTCGTGTTGGCCGTCAGCATCAAGGGTTAGAACAGCGGTCGAGCCAGATTCGAGGGCAGCTTTGAAGCCGGTTCTTAAAGCATTTCCCTTCCCCCTATTTCTTTCGAGGCGGATTACGACGGCACCGGCTTGCCGGGCGACTTCAGCCGTGTTATCGCTGGAGCCGTCGTCCACAACCAAGATGTTGGGCAGGTGTTTTTTAACCTGTGAAAGAAGGGTTGGCAATGACTGGGCGGCGTTGAAGGCGGGAATGAGTGCTTGAATGACGGACATTCGTCAAATTGTAAGGGCACGGCGTGCCGTGCCCCTACGGGCTTTAAAAATGGTCGGGGCGACCCGATTTGAACGGGCGACCACTCGCACCCCAAGCGAGTGCGCTACCAGGCTGCGCCACGCCCCGGCCTCTTAAAAGTTACGGGCGGGAGATGCCCAAATCAAGGGAAAAGTTTTAACAGCTCCTCGATTTCGGCTTTCAATTCCCGGATGGATTTGATAACGCGCTCCTTCCGCACATCCTCCGGGGCGTCACCGTTGGTACTGGCCGCCTTCATAAAGCTGCGCGCGCCATCGATGGTGAACTTCCGGTCGTAGAGCAGATGCCGGATTTTCTCGGCCATCTCGATTTCCCGGCTTTGATACATCCGCGCCCCGGAACGCCCCTTTTTGGGCTTCAAGGCCGGAAACTCCTTTTCCCAGAAGCGCAAAACGTAGGGTTCCACCCCCACCCTTTTGGCGACCTCCCGGATGGAATAGTAAATTTTGTCCTCCATAAGCCTCCCCTTAATGCCAGACTTCGGTTTTCAACTCCCGCTCCATCAATTCTTTTAACGCCAGCAAGGCCGGTTTGTTCTCGAAAAGCATTTCGTGAACTTTTTGAGTAATGGGCATCTCAACCCCATACTTTTGAGCCAACGTTACAGCCGCTTTGGTGGTGTTCACCCCTTCCGCCACCATCACCATCTTGGCCAAAATTTCCGGCAGTTTCTCCCCTTTCCCGATTCGCTCCCCTACGAAGCGGTTGCGGGAGTGGCGGGAAATCCCGGTGGTAATCAAATCCCCCATTCCAGCAAGGCCGGCAAAAGTTTGCGGCTGGGCCCCCATTTTAACGCCTAACCTCGTGATTTCCGCCAGCCCGCGGGTGAAAAGCGCCCCTTTGGTGTTGTCGCCAAAGTTCAATCCATCTACCACGCCGCAGGCGATGGCGATGACGTTTTTCAGCGCACCTGCCAGCTCGACTCCCAACGGGTCGGAATTGGTATAGACCCTTAAAGTGGAACTTGAAAAAAGAGTTTGAACGGCTTCCGCCGCTACGGGGTTTTCGGATGAAGCCACGATGGCGGTCGGCACCCCGGCAGCCACCTCTTCGGCGTGGCTGGGGCCGGAAAGTACTACGATCTGGTCGCGGACGACCGGCGGCAGGGTGCGCTTTAAAACTTCGGAGATTCTTTCCATAGACGGAGTCAAACCCTTCGACAAGCTGACCACCAACGTTTTGGATTTTATGAACGGCGCAACCTTGCCGGCAACCTCTTCAACGGTATGCGAAGGCAGAACAAAAAGCAGAACTTCGCAGCCGAAAAGAGCCTCGGCCAAATCATTGACGAGGTGGACGGAAGATGGCAAAACTATCCCGGGAAGCCGCGTCGCGTCCTGGCGCCTTTCTTTAAACCGTTTGAAATTCTCTTCGATTCCTTCCCAGAGCCAGATATTGGGTTCTTTTTTTGAGAGATACCAACTTATGGCCAGCCCCCAGCTTCCGGCCCCGAGGCAGGTGATTTTAGGCATAAAGCGGCATTTTAAGCAATGGGTTTATCCTTCTGCCCTATCTTGCGTTCCGTTCCGGTTAGAATCCTCTTTAAGTTCCCTCGATGAGTGTAGAATAAAAGCAAAGTCAGAAGAAGGCAAGCAAAAAAAACGGGCATTTCAACTTTTCTTCCGAAGATGTTGGACAGCAACAAGAAAAAAATTATGGAACCGGCCGCCGCAAGCGAGCCGAGAGATACCATTTTGAAAACAGCAAGAATCAGGCCAAAGACGACAACACCAACTATCAATGCAAACGGGTCGAACGCTGCCAGAACTCCGGCCCCGGTCAGGACTCCCTTTCCGCCTTTAAAGCCGGCGAAGAGCGTGTAGATGTGTCCGACAACGGCGACAAGGCCGCAACCCAGACTGTACCAAACTTGATACTGCTCCGGCATATCGAAAATCCTGGAAAAGTAATAAGCCGAAATCCATCCCTTTCCAGAATCGATGATGGCCGTGATTAAGGCCGGAACGGGCCCCAAAACGCGATAAACGTTGGTCGCACCGGCGTTACCGGAGCCGTGCTGGCGGATGTCGATTCCCTTCCATAACCGGGCAAGCCAGATGGAAGTCGGAATGGAACCGGCCAAGTAGCTCAAAAGAATGGGAAGCAGGTATTTCATTTTTTTCTTGGTTCACGGCGCGCTTTAAAGGATAACTTTATGGGCACCCCGTCAAAACCCAGCTGTTCGCGCAGTTGGTTCAAAATATACCGCTTGTACGAATCCGCCAAAAGCTTCGGAAAATTCGAGAAAAACACAATCTCCGGCGGTTTGGTGCCGACTTGGGTGCCGTAGTACAACTTGATATGCCGGCCCAAAGCGGCGGGGGGCGGCTGGACTTGGGTGATTTCTTCGAGAAATGCATTAAGCTTGGAGGTGGTTACCCGCTTGGACCAGATTTCGTACAACTCCGCCGCCAAGGGCAAAAGCTTGGAAACCCGCTGTTTGGTCAAGGCGGAAATGAAAATGACCGGGGCGAAGAAAAACTCCCCGGCTTTTTTCTGAATCGCATCGGCATATTTTTCGGCGGTCTTTTCGTCCTTTTCCACCAAATCCCATTTGTTCACCGCCCAGATTAAAATCTTATGCTGGTCCAGAATTTCGCTGGCGATGGCCATATCCTGCCCGGTCACCCCTTCCATCGCGTCGATGACGAGGAAGCAAACCTCGGCGCGGGAGATGCTGGAGAGGGCCCGGAGATTGGAGTAAAATTCCACATCCTCTTTCACTTTGGCTTTGCGGCGCAGGCCGGCGGTGTCGATGAGGGTAAAACTCTGCCCATCCCGCGCCAGCTCGGTGTCAATCGCATCCCGCGTGGTGCCGGGGTTTGGAGAAACGAGCACCCGCTTTTTGCCTAACAAGGCGTTGACGAGCGAGGATTTACCCACATTCGGTCTCCCCACTACCGCAACCGGTATGCTTTTCTTTTTCTCTTCCTTGGCTTTGGGCAGGCTTTCGGCGATTTTATCCAAAAGCTCACCCGTGCCACGGCCGGAGGCGGCGGAAACGAAAACCGGCTCCCCCAGCCCCAAACGGGCAAAGCGGGCCGCCTCCCCTTCTTCCTTTTCGCTGTCCACCTTGTTGACGGCCAGAATCGCCGGTTTGCCGGACTTGTGGAGTATCCGCACAAGATACTGCTCCTCCTCCTGCGTCCCCACCTGCACGTCGGTGACGAGAACGACCAAATCCGCCTCCTGAATGGCCGTATCCACCTGCTCCCGCACCAGCCGGGCGATTTCGCCGTGGTCCTGCGGGCCCAACCCCCGGTCCGCATGCCGCCCCGGAATGTAGCCGCCGGAGTCCACCAGATAGAAATTCCGCCGGTTCCAGTTGGCCAAATGGTAATTCAAATCCCGCGTCACCCCCGGCTGACCGTGGACGATGGCCAGCCGCCTTTTGATAAGCCGGTTGAACAGAGTCGATTTCCCCACATTCGGCCGGCCGACGATGGCAACGATGGGAACAGGCATAGAAAAACGAATATACTTAGTAGTCAAAAAGGGTCAACTTTAAGACATTCTCTAAAATAAATATGGTTGCTTAATTATTCAAAATTTGCCTTATTTGTTACAATTATGGAAAATAAACCCATAGCGGAAATTAAGGTTTTGCGTGCCGTTTATGAGGTTTTCCAGAAGCAAAAAGGGGCGTATAAGGTCTTAAATCAAAACCGAAAGTTGCCAGATAAAAGATATGAAGATCTCTTGCCCGAAGATACTGTTGAGTTGTTGCACCGCGAATTAGGTGGACGTGGATTAGAGATAACAGTTGAAAGTGTTGAGAATTCACCTATTGGCGACAAGATTTTGAAAAATAGTGGAAGAAAAGGGCGAGAGCTCTATTATTTTATTCTGAAAGGTTTAGTTGTTTTATGTGCTTTAGGTCGAGGCAAAGTTATTGAAACGAAAAAAAGAAGTCCAAAAATTCTATTTGCTATTTATTAGCTTAAGGAACTGACGGTGAAAAAACCAACCCTATTTGCATCAGTGGTATTGCTAACAATTAGCTGGAAAGTATCAACCGCTCGAAATGGCCCCTTCTTCTGCCAGGAACTCTCCTGGTCACCGGATGGGAAGAGAATTGCCTTTTCGGCGCGGACGGAGAAGGAGCCGTTTGAAATCTACGTGGTCAACGCCGACGGCTCCGGCTTGAAGCAGCTTACGAATGACTCTTCCGAGGATTATTGGACTTCCTGGTCGCCGGATGGAAAGAAAATCGCCTTCAACTCCAATCGGGACGGCAACTACGAGATTTACATTATGGATGCCGATGGCAGTAATCCCACCCGTCTGACCAATCACGCCGAAAAGGACATCGGTCCGTCTTTTTCACCGGACGGGAAAAAAATTGCGTTCACGTCGGTTCGGGACGGAAACTACGAATTGTACGTGATGAATGTCAATGGCACGGGTCTAAAACGCTTGACCAATACCCCGCACAAAGAATACAACCCAATTTGGTCGCCGGACGGCAAAAGGCTGGTTTACTACTATGAAAAAGGAGACCGCAAAGACCAGATTTATATCTGCAACGCCGATGGCTCAAATCCAAGGAACATTACGAATAATGAGGCCAACAATATCTTTCCGGCTTGGATGGCAGGCGGCAAGGAGATCATCTTTACCTCCAATCCGAACCGAGTTGAAGGGATTTATTCCATCAAACCGGACGGCTCGGGGCTGAAGTCGGTTAAAACGGGAGAAAGGCGCGCCTTCTTTGCCCGCTATTCACCGGATGGCTCCAAGCTGGCCGTCATCACCGGCGGCTGGCCGAGCTCCAACATTACGATTATAAATGCGGACGGGAGCAATCCAATTCCGGTTCAACTTGCCGGGACGGATGAATACAAGCAGCTTATGGTCGTCCGGGAATTTGCGCAGGCGAGGGCGGGCGGGGATAATATCAGGGCGCTCTCCTACCTTGCCGACACCTGCAGGATTTGGTTTGAGAAAAAAGAAGGCCCCGGCCGTCCCTGGAAGATGGACGGCCCCTGGGCGCATTGGGATGAGTTTTTCCATTCAAAACAGACCTATCGGGACTGGAAATCGGAAGGAAACGCCGTTTCGGCAATCATCGACGAAACCAACGACTACTATCGCCTGCTCGACTGGGAGCCGGCCCCGGTTCTTTTGACCTGGTGGCTGGATGGAAATGACAAAATTGCCGGCTATCTGGTAAAGGGATTGGAGGAAGGCCCTGCCAAAAACCGGATGGAAGAATTCAAGGAATGGGCGCAAAAAAACCACCCGGAGGAACTGGCCTATCTCTTGCCGGAAGGAAAAATCAACCCGGACGGCGACCGCCCGGAGCGGTGGAGGAAAATTTTGGTTGAGTGGAGGAAGGCAGCTGGTCTAAAGCCTGTCCTGTTGTCGGATTGATATTTCAGATACAAGCCGAACGCCAGCCCTTCTGTATTTTACACCTCACCCCCTGACCCCCTCTCCACAAATACACCTCATCCCCGGCCCTTCTCCACGCGTGGAGAAGGGGGAAAAACACCGTTTCGTCCTCCCTCTCCATTTGATGGAGAGGGAGTTAGAGGGTGAGGTGTCTTTTGGCCGCAACGGCAACAATCTTCGCTAAAACCCTTTCCGTTCGTTTCAGCACTTCCTCATTATCAAATTTCATCACCCGCAATCCTCTTCCTGCCAGCTCTTCTTTCCTGATTTTATCGTATTCCCTCTGCTCGGCTTGATTATGCACTTTGCCTTCCAATTCGACGACCAGGCCTGCCTCGACACAGTAAAAGTCGGCAATGTAGCGACCCAAGGGATGCTGCCGCCGGAATTTCAGCTCGCTCAAGTGGCGGTTTCGCAGGCACTTCCACAAAAGTTTTTCTGCCGTAGTCGACTCTTTACGAAACTTTCGGCAAAGTTCAAAAACATAAGCCGGAATCATGACTGTCGTTCTCCCTTCTCCACTTGTGGAGAAGGGTCGGGGATGAGGTGTCTTACCGGAGTTGAACTGGGGTTGAGACACTTGCTACAAGCCCCTTATTGCTTCGCCACTTCCGGCAAAACGGCTTCCAGGGCGTCTTTCAGCGTGACGATGCCGGAGAGGATGTTTTTTTTGTCAACTACGGGGACGGCCAGGAAGTTGTATTTAATAAATAACTGCCCCACTTTTTTGCTGGAATCCTTGAGTTTCACCTTTTTCGGGTGCTTGTTCATAACATCGGCGATTCTGGCTTCCGGAGGATGAATCAACAAATCCCGCAAGGAGAAAACACCCAGCAATTTTTCCTCTGCATCCACCACGTAGGTATAGTAATTGCTGGCCACCCCCTTGTGATGGGCGCGGAAATTCTCCATAGCGGCCTGGACGGTCGCCTCAAGCCCTATCGAGAGGTAGCGGGAGGTCATCAAACTCCCCGCCGTTCCTTCCTTGAAAGTCAAAAGCTCCTTCAGTTCCTGGCGGGTTTCCGGCTCCACTTTTTCGATAATCTCCTTCCGGGTTTCCTTGGGCAAATCCTGCAATAAATCGGTGGCCTCATCCGGCTCCATTTTCTCAATCACGTCGGAGGCCTGCTCTCCGGAAAGCGTTTCGATAATGTATTTTTGAAATTCCGGCTTCAATTCCTCCATCGTGTCGGCCTGAATTTCGACGTCCAAAGTATGGAAGACGTGCTCCCGTTTTTTCCGGTCCAATTCCTCGATGATGTCGGCCAGGTCGGCCGGGTTCAAGTCCTTCAGTCCGCGCGCGGCGACGTTCAATTTCAACCGTTTTTTCTCCGGGTCGGAGGCGAGCGGCTGGATGTATTTCCAGCTGACCATCCGGTCGGGCAATAGGTAGGAAAAAAGCCACTGGGTTACGCCGTCGGCGATTTTCGTCCAGCCCAACCGGCGCAGAATGCCGCGAAAGCCGACGTCCACGTGCACCAGCCGCAGCTCCCCCTTGTTGATGAGAAAATGCAGGTCGTTGGCCCGCTCAATCTTGGAACCGAAGGTGTCCACCACCTGCTTGTCCAGAACCTCGTCGTGCAACAACACCTGCGCCGGGTTGGCGGAAAGCGGACGCAGCTGCTGGGCTGCCTCCGGTTTGGCCACGAGCGTGTGGCCGTCCAGATGCAGAATATGCTTCCAGTCCAGTTCCCAGTATCCCTTTTTCCACCTCGATTTCAGCACCACCCGCTCGACGTTTGGAAAAAACTCGTCCAAAACGACGGCGACGTCCACCAGCCGCCCGAGGGAACGTCCGCTCTCGTCCGGCACCGTCCGGCCCAGAAGTTCGGAGAAAAAAATGAAGGTCTGGATTTCGCTGTTCATTCCTTCTTTCCGGTCAAACGGATGTGGTTGGAGTAAATCCACCCTTTGTTCCCTTTCAAAACTTCGATGCGATACAGCCCCGGCTGGCGGGTCTGGCAGATGAAAGCGTCCCCAAGGGCCTCCTTTACCAACTGCCCGTCGCAAATCAGGCGGAAACGGCCGCGTTTCGGGGCTTTTGCCGACAGATTCACCAGCCCCTCGATTTCCATCTCCTCCCCTATTATCGCCTCATTCCCCTTTTGTTCGGCCTTGAACTCAAACCCCCTTGCATCCCCCCAGCGGAAGTTGGAGCCGTACACGCTGCAATTGCGAAAGGCGTCCAACAATTCCTCTTTGGCCAGCTCGAATTTCTGAGAAAGGGGTTTGCGCAGCATCAAATTCGTGCGCAGGGCCTTGAACTTGACCGCATAGGGAAATATGCGCACGTGGATGGGGCCGAAGATTTTGTGGCGAAAAGCGTGGGCGTCGGCCGACATTATCCCGCAGACTCTTTGCTTTTGGCTCAACCGGTCCCAGATTTCCAAAACCTCCTTTCTGGGGATGACCAAAAAACGGCGCGGGGTGAAAAGCATCAGGGGGCGGTTGGCCGGGGTCAAATGCTCCATCCATTCGGACATGTGGTTCCAGACCTCGATGCCATGATACCCAACCGCCTTCCAGGCGGTCCAGGGATAAAGACCGTATTGCGGCAGGACGCTTCGGGTTTCAATCGGATGGGCGATGATGCCGACGCCGCCGCGGCGGGCCACTTCCGCAACGTATTCCTCCGCCGAGGCGCCGAACGGAATCGTCTCTTTCAAATTGAAGGCGAGGAAGTGATTTTTATTCTCCCGGTCGTTGATTTCGCAGCCGATGATGGCCAGGGTTTTGTCATACCACCCCTCCTTCCCCTCCTTCAGCTTCTTCAGGGTGTTATGGTCGGAAAACATCATAAAATCAAGCCCGCATTCCTGGCCGGTTTTGACCACTTCGTCAAAAGGCAAGGTTCCGTCGGAGTCGGTCGTATGAATGTGGATGACGCCGGAGTAATGGTAGTACATCAGATTTTCTTCTCTTTGGGCATTTTCAAATAGATTAAAAAGCCAAAAAGAACCATCAAGTCAAGCGCCAAAACGGCGGCGCGGTAGGAACCGCTCCCCGCCAGCGGGAGCTTGACCACCAGCCCCCAAACAATCGGCCCGATGATGGCGGCGGCCCGGCCGGAGAGGGAATAGAGCCCAAAAAACTGCCCCAGCTTTTCTTTCGGCACCAATTCGGCCAAAAGCGGACGGGAGGAAGTCCAGGTGGCTCCCAAAAACATTCCCACGAAGCCGCCCAGAATGTAGAAAACCCAAACGCTCGGGGCGAAAGCGATGGCCGCCAGCGATAGCAGCCAGCCAATGAAAACTGACTTCAAAGTTCGGCGGGGGCCGATTTTATCCGTCACCCATCCCGCCAGAAAAGCCCCGGCGATGGCCGCAGTAGTTGCCAGGGCCAGATAGTTGGTCTTGACGCTGTCCGGAATGGCGTACACTTTTTGCATATAGACCGCCATATAGATGATAATCGTCACAACGGCGTCTTCGAGTAGAAAGTCGGCAATCAGAAACCGTGTGAGCCCAGGATGGCGGCGGGTTTCCTTGAGAATGTTCCAGAGATTGAAGGAATAGGTCGGCGCAACCAGGGTCCCTTTGACGTGGCGAGTGTGATAGGCCAGATAAAAGATGGGAATTGAGAAAATCAAAAACATAACGGCGGTCGGAATAAAAGCATCCGCCCTCGTCCCATCGGCCACAAAAGGCCGAACCAGATACAGACCGGCGATGGTGCCGAAGTAGCCCAGTCCCACGCCGATGCCGGATGTTTTCCCCATTCCCATTTCCTTGGAGACTTCCGGCAGAAGCGAATTGTAAAAGACAATCCCTCCTTCAAAAAAATAATTGGCTACACCGAAGAGAATCAAGGCCGACAGAGCCATCGTTGCGACCGGCAGGCCGGAGTTACCCAAAAGTCCCAACGCGGTCGTGGTGGCGATGCAGAAAAGGGTAAAAACGACGAGAAAACGATGGTGATATAAATGCCGGTCGGCGAGCGAACCGAGGACGGGCAGCGTCAAAGCGACAACCAACATGGAGAGGGAATAGGAGAGACTGTACGAAAGCTCTTTTTGCCCCAAATCAAAGATGACCCACTGGGCAAAGTAAAGCGAGACCACGTTCATCGAAAAGATAGTGTTGGCAAAATCGTAGCTGGCCCAGGCCCAGATTTTCCAGGGGAGCCTCATCTTAATTCCACAGGTGCCAGTTGAATCCGAAAAAGTAGGAACGGCCCGGTTGCGGGAGGGAACCCCGCAGGAAGTATTGCCTGTCGAAAAGGTTTTCCACGGCATAAAAGAAATCGAAATTTTTGACAGCTCCGATGGCTTTGATATTTACCAAAACGGCGTTCTGCTCAAGAGTGGAAGGATTGAAGTCATCGTCAAAAGCCGAGAAATAATGCACGATTGGAACCAAACGAAATGAAAGGGCTTTAATCGGCTTCACTTCCGGCGTTGTCCAGCGGAGATAGGCCCGGTGTTGGGCGGAAAGCGGCAGGCCGACTTTGTCCACTCGGTTTCGTATGGATTTCAAGGCATACCCCCCTTTCCACTCTCCGAGAAATTTCAGATCGAACCCGCTTTCCACTCCCCCGCCCTCCACGTCCCGAAAAGTCGGCTGCCACGGCCCGGTGATGCTTTCCCAAACAAGGTAATTGTCGCTCCGTTCGGCAACCAAGGAGAATCCTCCTGCGAAACGCCGTGTTTCGATTTTATAAGTGAAGTTAATTCGATTACCCCGTTCCGGCGGGCCGGAATTGGATAGCTCCGTATAGGAAGTTAAAGTTTTCGGTTCAAAGAATCGATCAAAAACCGATGGATAAATCACCTGGCTGGAAACGGTGACGAAAACGGTTTGGTGAGCTCCCAGCGAACGAGCCAGGCCGACCCACCCCTCGGGCTTTGGTGATTCCAAGTGTGTTTCGGAGAACTGTCCAATAACCGAAAAGATGGTTTTATCGTCCAATTTGGCAGCCCAAACCGTTCCCAGTCTGACTTGCCAATCATCCGCTCGGCCGGGGTGCTGATTTAGAATGGTGGCACCGGCGTTTCCGTAAAGCTTTAAAAATGAGCGGCTCAATTCCCGGCTTAAAGCCAACCCAAAATACGGCCGCCTCTCTTCAACCCGGCGTCGATACTCCGAACTCGAAGGCGTTATTTTCTGGTCCGTCCGCTGGTAGCGCAGGTCGGCTTCGATTTTTGTGTTTGCCGTCAGCTGACCGTCCATACTGAAGAAGAATGCGTCACGGCGGAAGTTTTTATCCAAATTGAGGTTGAGCGCCGTGTCAAACGAAACGATTTTCCCCAATTCCCTGTCCAGTTCGTACCCTCCCTTCCAGCGGTTCTTCGAACCGGCCGGATTTTCCATGGAAAGATGATAGCTTTGCACTTCCGTGCGGTTGGGGCTGTCGGTGGTGTCATTGGTTCTAAAACTGCCAATACCTCTGGCAAAAGCTTTTTTCCCGAGCGGGCGCTGCAGGTCGAACACGGCCGTGGTTTGACGGGAGGATGAAAACGGACTGCCGTTTTCGATTCCTTTCTTCAGTCGGGCGGAAACCAATGATTGCTTGTCACCGGATGTAGATCTGTGCAAGTGAATGGAAGCCGGCGCCTGCGTGCCGGAAAGAAAGGACAACAGCGGGTGGTCGAAAAAGGAAACGGAATCGACCTGCTCAAACTGCAGGGAAGTCAGATCCGCCTCGGAAGATTGGGGATAGTTCAGATAAACCGGGGCGTGGGGCTGGCCGTCATATAAAAGCTCCTCCCCCCTCCCTATTCTTCCCCAGTTGGAAAAACCCCGCTTTTGCCCGAACGGCCCGAGCGAAAAAACGTCAATGGAGGGCTTGAGAAAAAGCAAGGCCGCCAAATCTTCGGGGTTGTACAAATCGGTTTCCTCCCGGCCAAGCTTGATGGGACTGGAAAAGGAGGAAAGAAGCTCCTCGACTGAAAGGACGGGAATAGTTAGCGAGTAGGTGATAATGGCAAGCGGGGCTGGTTTTTTCAGGCTGTCGGAAACCTGCAGCGAATCACCTTCGAGGCTGTCGACCGGAGCGGATTGGGCAAAACAAAAAGCCGCTCCAAAGTACAGGCACCCCGCAAAAACGAGAGCGGCTTTCAAAACGGTTACTGGCGTATGAGAGCAATTTTGGCCAGCTTTTCCAACTTTCGGGATGCGCCCTTTTCTTCCATAATTATTTTGCAGAAATAAACCCCGGAGGCCACCGGCCGGCCGCTGTTATTTTTCCCCTCCCAAAAGAGGGCTTCCTTGGAACTGAAGCTGCCGGGAAGCTCCAATGTCTCCCGGTACACAACTTCTCCGGCCGAAGAATAGACGACAAGATTGATTTTCCATATACCGGAAAGAGAGTCCAGCGCAATCGGGAACCTGACTTTTTCGTCGATTCCGGGCCGAAAGGGATTGGGGCGTCCTTCGACCACCTCGGTAAAACCCGGCGGGATGGAGCTGTCCACGTTGGCGGAATAGGCGAAAGCGGAGTACTGCCGCCCTGCGCCGGCAGGCAAAAACTCCTTGTTCACCACCGTTGCAATCACTTCCGAGTAGCCGCGGATTCCCGACAAAAAAAGGTCGGGGGTGCGGCCGGAGGAGTCCGTGGAAGTCTCCGTCAAGAAGCTGTAACTTCGGGGCGGCCCTGTGCTGTCCCGGGCGAGGGAAACTGTGAATGGAGCGGGGTTTGCAGTGTCGGATTTCAGGGCAAAGTCCATATAGGAACCGCCCCGGCCCGGATTTTGGAGAACAAGATAGGATGCCCCCAAGTCCTCGAAGTAGTCTATTCCGCAGGTAGCGCTTGGAGACACCTGGTACGGTATGAAGCGGCAGGTGGGGGGGCATTTGGTGCTGCAGGGAAGTCCTATGGCATTGGTGGAACAGGGGGCGCAAAAGAATTTTACGTAATCCGGAGGGCAGTTGCCGCAGGGAACGGTGAATCTCGGAAAGCGGGTTGGATAATTTACCGTGGAGTCGACGGCCCGATAGGAATTGAAGGTGGGCCAGAAGGAGTCCTCCGGGGCGTAAAAACTGACGTTTAGAGGGCTGTTGCGCCCGACAAAGTAATTCCAGTGATAAAACTCCTGCAGGGAAGCCAAAAAACGCTCTGGATAGGAGGCGCCGGACATAAATCCGGCAAAACCGAGCGCACTATCGATCGCCTGAAACAGGTTGAACCCCGAAACCGTCGCCATACTCTCCCACACCCGGCGGACGACCGAATAGCCGTAGGTTGGGTTGGGGAAGCGTTTGGAAAGATAATGGCCGTAAATCGCCAGTGCGTAGGGCCGGAGTATCTGATAGATATCACTACCGCTGGGTTGCTGGAAAGTTCGGAAAGAGTATCCGGGTGCATCGAACCAAAAGGGGAGGTACTGAATGTAATCGTTGATTTCGTTGTAAACCTGGTCTTCCATCCAGACCGCCGTGGCCTCCTGCCAGTATAATTTTGGTTGCCCTCCCACTGTTTCGAAATTAAAAGCGGTGTATGCGAACTGGATGGCGTGGAAAAACTCGTGAGCAGCCGTTACCCGCATCGCGCCGCTGGGACCGATACCGTACAAAGGGTTATTATAAGGGGAGAAGTCATAATCGTTGTCTAAAATAATGTAAGCCGTGGCGCGGTTGCAAAGCGGCCCAAAGATGTCAGGGTCGCAAGGTGACGTGGATGTCCGCTCTGGAACGGTGGCCCCTATAAAGGTGGGTGAAAGTCCCTTTAAATAAACGTCGAACCGGCCGTCTTCACCTTCCGGATAGAAGTCGTCTGCAACCGGAGCGCGGTAACCCAGTTGCAGAATTTCTTTTTCCCAAATGGAGTCCAAGACCATTGCCAGCGTATCCACCCATACCGGAATAAGTTGTCCGCCTCGATTGACCTTCACCAGCGGGTCTCGAACGGCATGGATTCCAGTATCCACATAGTGTATACGGAAGTGACCGGAAGGGGTATCGTATCTTTCAAAGCCGGGTTCCCGGTCGAACGGCCCTTGCTGGAGAATGGCCTGGACGCGCGGCGAAAGCTCGGAAAACTGCGTCATCATCTCTGTCAGGATGGACGTTCCACATGTTCGTACCGGCGGCAGACTGTCGTTCAAACCGGTGGAGGTTTCAGCAAAAATGGAAAATACTCTGTCGATCAAGGCCTGCTCTTCTTCGGCGGTGATGGCAAAAGCGGATGAGGCCAATAAAAAAAAGAGCGGGACGCTCAAAAGAAATCGCTTCATATACTCCTCAAATTAAGGTCGTTTCAATTCTATGGTTGTGAGGGAGTTTCGCTCCCGAACTGGTTCTCCGTTGGACTTTCTCCGCCCACTTTTTTACTCTCAACCTTCCAAAGATAATAGCTTCTCGGCGATTTGCCTCATTTTTTCTTTCTCGGCCATCGCTTCCTGCAGTCTGTTTTTGGCCCTCCAAAGCGTGTCGGAAACATAGTTTTGGTCGGAAATCCCTTTCAGGTTGATTAAAACGTTGAAATAAGCCCCCTCCGCGGCGGCAAAGGCCAAAGAACCGGCGGTGGCCGCATCGGAGGTGGCGTTCACGTTCCCCTTCTCGGCGACAACCGCGGCCAAGCGCAAAAGTTTGGGCACCCGTTCCAGAACGGCCAAGGGCACCACATTGACCGCTTTGGAACCCTCCTCCATCTTTTGCCGGCGGGCCGCTTTTTCTTCTTCGGTCTCTTTCGGCATACCTAATGCCTGCATCACCACGTTGAAAGATTTGGTGTCCTCCTCCACGGCGTTCTCGAAGTAGCGGCGCAGGCCTTCGGCCGTTTCCAAAGTCTGGCTTATCTCCCTTTCAACGGCCTGATATTTCTTCTTGCCGATGGTCAGGCGGCAGACCATCGCAATCAGGGCCGCCGCCAAAGCGGCGGTATGGGCGGCGGAAGCTCCCCCGCCGGGAGCAGGGGACGAGGAGGCAACTTCATCCAAAAAGGATTGTGAACCGACCCCAATGCCGGCCTTGCGCAGCTTTTCTTCCAAAATCTGGTCGGCCGAAAAATTTTCAAGCTTCAAAAAGTGAATGGCAGCGGCATCCAAAGCGGGCTGGGGAATCAAGCCGACCACCTCGCTCGAGATGGCTTTGACCCCTAACTTTCCCGCCTCTTTTTTGACGGCCTCGAAAGCTACGTGCGGCGACGTTTTCAAATAATTGGTCAGGTTCATCGACACTTGAACCTGCTTTTTCGCTTTAATCTCGAACCCCAATGCTTTGATGGACGGCAGCCCTCCTCCGGCTTCGCGGACGACTTTGGCAATCTGTTTGGCTGCTCCAACATCTTCGGTATTCAGATAAACGTTGTAGGCAATCAAAGGCATCCGGGCGCCGATGACCACCGCTCCGGCTTTGGGATGGAGTTTTTCCGGGCCGAAGTCCGGCTTTCTATCCGGGTTTTTACCGATTTCCGCTTTCAGCCCTTCATATTCCCCCTTGCGGACGCTGGCCAAGTTAACCCGCTCCGGCCGCGTGGCGGCGGCTTCGTACAGATAAACCGGGATTTGCAACTCCTCCCCCACTTTTTGACCCAGACGGCGGGCCAGTTGAACGCACTCATCAAGGGTTATGCCGGAGATGGGAACGAAAGGGACGACGTCGGTTGCGCCGAGGCGGGGATGCTCACCTTTATGTTTCTCCATATCAATCAGAAGGGCGGCCCGGGCAATCCCGGCAAAGGCAGCAGAAAGACATTCCTCCGGGCCGCCGGCAAAGGTGATGACGGAACGGTTGTGGTCGGCATCCGATTCCCAATCCAACATTTTGACCTTTCCCCCTTTCTGGATGGCGGCCAAGAGTTCCTGTATGACTTCTTTGTTTCTCCCTTCGGAAAAATTGGGAACGCATTCCACGATTTTCATTTTCTTTTATACCGGTCGTAGGACTTCAAGCTGGCGGCCAAAAGGGGCAGCATAATTTCGTGGTGGCCGGTGAAGGCGAAAGCCCGTCCCGATTTCAAAGTCGGGCGGGAAAGCAGATTCACTCTGGGGCGGTAATGCTGAATCATATCAAAATTGGCGGCCGTAAAGTTTTTGACCGGGCCGGAAACGTTGCGGGCGGCCGAAAGCGCTTTCAGGAAAACCTCCGGCAGGATTACCGCGGAGCCGAAGTTGGCCACAAGGCCGCCTTCGTTTAATCCGGCGACGGCGGCAGCTAACACTTTGAAATCCCTCCAGGTCGCTTCGCCGGTCTCCCCCGCCGGGAAATTGGGATGCTGGTGAACGGTGTCGGTGCCAAAGGCGACAAAAACGGCGGCCGGCAGACCGAGGCGATGGAAGTTGTAAAGCAGGGAATACTTTTTATAGGGTGCTTTGGCCCTGTCGATGTAGGCGCCGAACGCTTCTCCGAGGCCGATGTTCCGCCGGGCGGCCAGATAGACCGCAGCGGCGTACAACTCGGCGGTTTCACGCACCATGCCAAAGCGGCCGGCTTCGAGCGTTTCATCCACCTCCTCGGAGGTCTGGCCGAAGAAGGCAATCTCCAAATCATGAATGGCGCCGGCGCCGTGAAGGGCCAAAGCGGAAATGAATCCCTTTTCGGCCAGGTCAACAAGCAAGGGGGAAAGGCCGCATTTCAAAACGTGCGCGCCGGCCATCACCAGCCGGGTTTTCTTTTTTCGCCGGGCGGCCAGCCACAGCGAGATGAGCTCCCGCCAGTCTTTTCCTTTCAGGATTTTGGGAAGGGCTTCCACGAATTGGACTGTTTCTTTGGATGGGGGCCAAACCGAAGCAAAGGCGCCGACGGCCGCTTTGTGACGGCGGCGGGAGATGGAATAGGTCTTGACTTTCGAGAGCTCCAGGGCGGGAAAACTACTCGGCAGGGACTTGCTCCGCTTTCTCTTTCAAGCCGTATTCCGCGAGCTTGTTGTGCAGGGTGCGGGCGGTTATCCCCAGCATTTGGGCCGCTTTGGTTTTGTTCCCCTCCACGGCATCGAGCGTTTTTAGAATCAGGCGCTTTTCCACCTCCTCGATGGTCACGCCCGGGCGCAGCCGGTCCTCCCCGTCGGCCGCCAGCCCGAGCAAAAGCTCCTTGGGAAAATCGGAGGGCGAAAGGATGTTGGACTGGGCCACCACCACGGCCCGCTCGATGAAGTTTTCCAGTTCCCGGACGTTGCCGGGCCAGGGATAATCCGTCAAAAGGGAAAGGGCCCGGGGGGCTACTCCGTCTATTTTTTTGCCGTTTTCGGCGGCATATTTCTGGATAAAGTGGGCCGCCAGAAGCGGTATGTCCTCCTTCCGTTCGCGCAGAGGAGGCATCTCCACCTTCACCACGTTCAGTCGGTAATACAGGTCTTCCCTGAAACTGCCTTTTTTAACCGCCTCCGCCAGGTTGCGGTTGGTGGTGGCAATGACCCGCACGTCCACTTTCAGCGTATAACCGGAACCGACCCGCTCGAATTCCCGCTCCTGCAACACCCGCAACAACTTGGCCTGCAACCCGATGGGAATTTCGGAAATCTCGTCCAGAAGCAAAGTCCCCCCATCCGCCATCTCGAAGCGGCCGCGGGTCTGCCGCAAAGCGCCGGTGAAAGCCCCTTTTTCGTGGCCGAAAAGCTCCGATTCAATCAGCCCCTCCGGCAAAGCGGCGCAGTTGACCCGCACAAAGGGGGACTCCTTCCGGGAGGAATAAAGATGAATGGCGCGGGCGATGAGCTCCTTCCCGGTTCCGGATTCCCCGATTACCAAGACCGTGGCCCGGCTGGGGGCCACCGATTCCAACAGGTCGAAAACTTTTTTCATCGAGGGCGTGCGGCCAATGATGTTTTCAAATTTTCCGGCCAGCTCCTTTTTCAAGTGCCGGTTTTCCAGAAGCAGCCGGCGGTATTCCAGCGCTTTTTTGGCGGTGACTTCGATATGCTCCGGCGTGAACGGCTTGGGCAAATAATCGAAGGCTCCCAGCTTCATCGCCTCGACGGCGTCGGCGACCGTGCCGTAGGCGGTGATGACCACCACGGAGGTGAAGGGGGAGCTCTGCTTGACCGCTTTCAACAAATCGATACCGGAAGTGTGGGGCATTTTAACGTCGGTGAAAACGAGGTCGAATTCCCGGTCCCCGACCTCCTTCAAACCGGCCTCTCCGTTATCCGCCGTGCGGACCGAATAACCGCCCTGGCTCAAGGTTTCCTGCAAAAAATCCCGCACCAGCTTTTCGTCGTCGACGATCAGGATTTCGGCCATTTCATCTCCACAAGGGCAGCTCAATATAAAAGGCGGCCCCCTTTTGGGGAAGCGATTCCACCCAAACCCGGCCGCGATGGGCCTCCACTATCTTTTTGACGATGGCGAGCCCCAGGCCGGTCCCGTCCTCCCGGGTCGTGTAAAACGGGGTGAAAATCTTTTTTTGAGTCTCGGGGGGGATGCCGGGACCGTCGTCGGTGACCGCCAGCCGGGCGGTCTTCCCTTGCGGCCCTGCTCCGAGGATGATTTTGACTTTTCCCCCCTGCCCGGCGGCCTGAAAGGCGTTTTCGACCAGGTTGCGCAGGGCCATTTTCAGATATTGGCCGTCGCCGCGGATGAGAAGTTCTTTTTGCTCAAATTCACGCTCCACCCCCTCCCAGTCCCGGAGGGTGAGTTCAACCAGCTCCTTAAGCGGCAGGGGTTCCTGATTCAGCTCCAGCCGGTTGGTATAGTTGAGCAAAGCCGTTACCAAATGCTCCAAATCGGCGGCGCCGTCCAGGATTTTCTCCACCATCATAACCAGATTAGAGTCTTTCAACTCCCGTTTCAAAAGCCCGGCAAAGCCCGAAATACCCGCCAGGGGGTTGCGAACCTCGTGGGCCACGAGCGCAGCCATCTCCCCCAAAGCCGCCATCGTTCTGCTCTGCTCCAGTTCCACTTCCAGCGTCTTGTAGGCGGAAAGGTCGGTCATCACCTCGAGGGCGCCGGAGAGGTTTCCCTCCCGGTCGTACAAAAGGGCCGTGGAGACCCCCAGCGGGATTTTTTTCCCCTCCGTGTTAAAGAGATGTTTTTCCCTGCCGGAAATCGGTTTGGCGGTGGCCAAGGTTTCCAAAACGGAAATGGGAACGGGAAAAAACTTCTCGTATTTCTGACCGACCACTTCGGCGGCGGTGAGGCCGGAGATGCGCTCCGCTTCCCGGTTGAAAAGGGTGATGACGCCGACTTTGTCGACCGCCACGATGCCGGTCCGGACGGTTTCCAAAATGTTGTCCAAAAATAAAAAAAGGGCCTCCTCTTCCGCCAGGCTCTTGCGCAGCGCCAGATGGTTCCGTTCCAAAACGGCCGCCAGCTCGCCGAAGCGGAAGTTCAACTCCTCTTGTTCTTGATGCAGCTTCTTTATGGAGTGGGCCAAAGCGGCAAAAGACTGGGAAAAAAGCTTGACCTGTCCGGCAAGTTCTTTTTCCATTTGGCCGCAAATATAGAGGCCGGACTCTTTTTTGGCAATTGAATTAAGAGAGATTCAGGTTAGCAAGCGGGTTTTCCCCCCTTAGGAGAGGGATTCAGGCCCCCGCCAAAGGCGGGGGACGAAGAGTGGGGTTCCGTGGCGCAGGTTAGGCCTTATCCCCGGCCGGGTTCGAAGCTCTGCTCGGGCAGGCTAACCTGCGTTATAGGAAGGTCGAGCGAAAATTCAAGCCGCCGCCGACTCCGTCGCCCGGCGGACGGTGGCGAAAAGCTGGTTGATGTTGAAGGGCTTGATGACGTAGTCGTACACCCGCTGACGCAGGGCCTCCAGGGCCGACTCCAGACTCGGGAAACCGGTGATGATGACCACCGGCGTCGAAATTTTCTTTTTGCGGACCTCCTTGATGAACTCGAGGCCGTCCATCGCCGGCATTTTCAAATCCACCAGAAGGACGTCAAAGTTTTGTTTGGCAAGTTTTTCCAACGCCGCCGGGCCGGAATCGGCCACCGAAACCCGGTACCCCTTTTCCAGAAAAAAATCGAAGAGCAGGTCCCGGATTAAAAGCTCGTCATCTACCACCAGAACGGATTTTTCTTGCACGTCTTCGGCCCCTCTTTTTTTCCCCTTGTTTATCTTTCGGCATTTTGAAGCGCAACTCCACCCAGAAGACGCCGTTCTGACGGCGGACCGAAACCCGATCGGCCAGTTTATGCATCAACTCCCAGCCCCGTCCGGAGGTGTCAAAAAGCTCACTTTTTCTGGGGGAACGCGGTTGGGAACCCTCCCCTTCATCCCCCACCCGCGCCGCGAGGCCGTCGCCGGAGCGGGAAATCTGAACCTGCACCTTTTTTTTGGGATTGGCCCGGTTGCCGTGCAGGAGGGCGTTGCTGAAAGCTTCTCCAGTCGCCAAAACCACCCGGCTCGAATCCTCTTTTGCGACGAAAAAACTTTCCAAGGTAGCTTCCAGCCAGACGTAAAAGGACTCCAGAACGCCGGGGTCGGAACGGAAATTCTTGGCGATAACGGTCGTTTTCCGGGGGGTCATTTCGGGCTTGGTCGCATCCAGGTTGGCCAAAATATGCATCTTTTCTTTTAAGGAAAGCCCAAAAAAACGGATTTTCTCTCCTCCTTCTTTTTGAAATCATCGGTAAGTCGGATGGGAGCTTGACGGTCAGGCCCCAAAAAGGGGTTGCTTTTCCGGTTTTTGGACGTACCTTTTATGGTTGGAAAGGGTTGTTGACATAATGGATGGGCGGGATGTATTTTGCCCGTTGACAGGTTTCTCGCCTGCTTGAGGGGACAGGCGGAGGTGAGAACGAAAACAGCTTTTATTGAAAGGATAAACGGTATGCGGCGGCCGGCTTTCGGAGTGGCGTTTTTACTTTTATTTTGGGCGGCGCAGGCTTTCCCTCAATCCGCCGTGATTTCCGTTTCCCCCCCTTCGCTTACTTTCAATGCGTTTCAATCCGGTGCTTTGCCCGCTTCCCAGACTGTGGATATCACCAACACCGGCGGCGGGAGTTTGAACTGGTCGGCCTTCCGGGCGCGCAACTCCTTCTGGCTCTCTTTGGTGCCGACGGTGGGCACGGCCCCCGGCACCGTCACCGTCTCCATCACCGCCACCGGTCTGGCGCCCAATACGTACTACGACACCATCTTGGTCTACTCTGCCGGTGCGAATAATTCCCCCCAGCGGGTGCCGGTCACCTATACCGTTTCGGTGGCCCCCACTCCGGCCGTGATTTCGGTTTCCCCCGCTTCGCTTACTTTCAATGCCTTTCAGTCCGGTGCTTTGCCCGCTTCCCAGACTTTGGATATTACCAACACGGGCAGCGGGACGCTGAACTGGACGGCGGCCGAGGCTCGCAACTCCGGCTGGCTCAATCTGGTGCCGACCAACGGAACCGCTCCCGGCTCCATCACCGTCACTATCACCACCACGGGTTTGGTCCCAAACACCTATTACGACACCATCGTGGTTTCTTCTGCCGATGCGAATAATTCCCCCCAGCGGGTGCCGGTCACTTACGCCGTTTCGGCGGCGCCGACGCCGGCCGTGATTTCACTTTCCCCCGCTTCATTTACTTTTAATGCCTTTCAGTCCGGCGCTTTGCCCGCTTCCCAGACTTTGGATATTACCAACACGGGCAGCGGGACGCTGAACTGGACGGCGGCCGAGGCTCTTAACTCTGGCTGGCTCAATCTGGTGCCGACCAACGGAACCGCTCCCGGCTCCATCACCGTCTCCATCACCGCCACCGGCCTGGCGCCCAATACGTACTACGATACCATCGTAGTTTCTTCTGCCGATGCAAATAATTCCCCCCAGCGGGTGCCGGTCACTTACACCGTTTCGGCGGCCCCCACTCCGGCCGTGATTTCGCTTTCCCCCGATTCGCTTACTTTCAATGCTTTTCAAACCGGCGCTTTGCCCGCTTTCCAGACTGTGGATATTGCCAACACCGGCAGTGGAGCCTTGAACTGGACGGCCTTCCGGGCGCGCAACTCCATCTGGCTCTCTCTGGCGCCATCCCCGACGGAAGGCACAGCCCCCAGCACCATCACCGTCTCCATCACCACCACCAGTCTGGTACCAAACACCTATTACGACACCATCGTGGTTTTTTCTGCTGACGCGGGGAATTCCCCCCAGCAGGTTCCCGTCACGTATATATTGACGGGCCCCTCCATATTCCCTTCTCCGGACAGCCTCCTGTTTTCGGGCAGCCAGGGGGGACCCAATCCAGCCGGTCAAATTCTTTCGATAGATGCCACCAGTCCTAACATCGCCTGGTCGGTTTCGAAAAGCCAGAGCTGGCTGGGTTTAACGCCGGTTGCCGATACCGGGAGCGGGCAGGTGAGCGTATCTGCCAGCCTCGCAGGGTTGGTTGAAGGGGATTACTTTGACTCGATAGTCGTGACGGCCCCCCAGGCTGTAAATTCTCCCCGCCAGGTGCCGGTGCATCTGCACGTGGAAGGGCCGGTATTGTCATCAGCCTCTTTGCAGGTTTCCCCGGATTCCTTGGATTTCGACGCCCAGCGGAATCAACCCATTCCGCCGCAGTCCATCGACATTTCCAACGGCGGACAGCTTCCCCTGAACTGGACGGCGGCCGTCTTGCACGGCGCCGCCTGGCTTGCCATCGACCCCTCTTCGGGCACCGACGGCGGAACCATAACCGTTACCGTCACGACCGACTTGGACCCGCTGACTTACGTGGATACGATAAAAATCGAGGCCCCCGATGCTTTGAACTCCCCCCGTTTCATACCGGTGCGGCTGAATGTGACCACCGACGCGGGAGATGGCCCGGCCAATCGGCCCCGCTCTTTTGCCCTTTTCCAAAACTATCCCAATCCGTTCAATCCGGCAACCAAAATTGACTTCGCCCTTCCCCGTTCCGGTTACGCCCGGTTGGAGGTATTCAACGTTGTCGGTCAGCGGATTCGGGTTTTGGTGGATGGGGAACTTTCGGCCGGCTTGCATTCGGTCGTCTGGGACGGCCGGGAATCTTCGGGCCAACTGGTCGGTTCGGGGATTTACTTCTATCGTTTGAAATCGGAAAACTTATCCGACATCAAGCGAGCGGTGTTCTTAAAGTAACACTTTAATCCATATTCAAAACAGGGCCATTCATCAAGAATAGACAGTCTTGTTTTTTTACCAATCTCTAATCTCCAGTCTCCAATCCCTGTATTAAATGCCGGAGGCCGGACTCGAACCGGCACCCCGAAGAATCGGGGAGGGATTTTAAGTCCCTTGCGTCTACCATTCCGCCACTCCGGCAACTTATTCAAAATACGGTTTTACTTTTAATCAGGCAAACTTTCAACGATTGCGTTGCCCAATCTACTTGAAAAATGCTTAGCCCAGGGGTTTCCGTCCCTGGGTTTACCGGTAGACCTCTTTGCGGTGCGCGATGGTCAAAACGAGAACGATTATTTGCCTGGATTGAATTTGATAAACGATGCGGTAGTTCCCCATCCGGTGGGAAAAACAGCCTTTGAACTCCCCTTTCAACGGTTTCCCCTCTTCGAAGGGAGCACGGACGATTTCATCCAGCGCCGCCAGAATTCGGGGCCGAATCGCATCGGGCAGGGCCTCGTAGTCCTTTTTGGCCCGCCGGGTGAAGAGAATCCGGTAGGTCAAAACTACCTTTTCTGCTTTTTACCCGTCACTTTTTCGTAGGGATAGACCCGTCCGGCTCTTGCGTCCGCTTTGGCCTCTTTTAGCGCCTTGATAAATTCCGGGTCGGATGAAAGCTCCAAAGTTTCCAGCCATCCCTCGTACTCTTCGGCGCTCATCAGAACCGCGACCGGCTTCCCTTTCTTGGTCAAAAGATACCGCTTGTAGGCCCGGCCGGTTTTGTCCACCATTTCCAACAAATTTTTCCGGGCCTCCGTGGTGGTCAATATCGATACCGACATACCTTCTCCTTATATGCACACTTTAGTGCACACTTCAATCTAATACGATTATCGGCGGCGTCAACCGGAAAATTGATTTATCGGTAAATGAAAATATATTCGGGGAATGGGGTTCTGGACAGGTGAGCAAGGATAAACCGGCCCTCATCATTCACGGCCACTTTTACCAGCCGCCGCGTGAGAATCCGTGGACGGGGGCCGTCGACCCGGAACCGTCGGCTCATCCCTTCCCCAACTGGAATGAGCGGATTTTTCAGGAATGCTATCGCCCCAATGCGTTTGCGGAAATCCTCGACGAAAAAGGCAAGGTCTTAAAAGCGGTGAACAATTACTCCGGCGTAAGTTTCAACATTGGCCCCACCCTCTTTTCCTGGCTGGAGAAGTTTCACCCCGACACGTATCAACGCATCCTCAAAGCCGACCAGGAAAGTATCCGCAGGCGCGGCGGGCACGGCAACGCCATTGCCCAAGCCTACGTTCACGCCATTCTGCCTTTGTGCAACGACCGGGACCGGCGGACGCTGGTGCGCTGGGGTATGGCCGAGTTTCAGCATCGCTTTGGCCGGTCGCCGGAGTCGCTCTGGTTGCCCGAAACGGCCTGCAATGAGGAAACTTTGGGCGTTTTGATTGATGAAGGGCTGAAGTTTGTAATTCTCTCCCCTTCCCAGGCGGAACGGGTGCGGGCAGACAAACAAAAAGACTGGCTGGACGTGAGTAAGGGAACCATCGACACGGGCCGGCCCTACCGCTTCCTTCACCGGGACGGCTCCGACCGTTCGATAGTTGTTTTCTTTTACAACGATGCGGTTGCCAAGGCCATCGCATTTGAAGGCGTTCTCATTTCCAGCCGGGCGTTGGTTGACCGCTTTGAAAAGCATTTGGAGGCTTCCAGTTCACTGGTATCGGCGGCGGTGGACGGCGAATCGTGCGGCCATCATTTTCGGTACGGAGAACGGTGCTTGGCCTACGCACTCGAAGAAGAGGCCCCCAAGAGGGGATTCCGGATAACCAACTACGGCGAGTTTTTGGAACATAATCCACCCAAGGTGGAACTTGAACTGAAGAAAAGTCCGGATGGAAAAGGAACGGCTTGGAGCTGCCCGCACGGTTTGGGGCGCTGGTACACCGACTGCGGCTGTCAGGTCGGCGGGCAGGAGGGCTGGAACCAAGCTTGGCGGGGCCCTCTGCGGGAAGCGCTCGACCTGTTGCGGGACAAGTCCGCGCACTTTTTTCAGGAGGCGGAGCTTTTCATCGACCCCTGGAAAGCTCGCGACAGGTATGTTGAGGTATTGCTAAACCCCAAAACCCCGCAGAATTTCTTGGAAAAACATCTGAAGAAAAATTCAGGAGAGCGGGAACGGGCGAAGGCGCTTTCGCATTTGGAGTTGCAAAAAGACACCTTGCTGATGTATTCCAGTTGCGGCTGGTTTTTCGCCGATATTTCCGGGCTTGAATCGGTTTTGGTTATGAAATTCGCCGGCCGGGTGCTTGACTATTTTGATGAACTGGGTTTGAAATCTCCCAGAAAAGATTTTTTGGAGATATTGTCCCGGGCCCAAAGCAATTTGCCGAAAACGGGAAATGGCGCGGACGTTTTTCGACGCTTGGTCGAACCCTTGAGCAAAAAGAAATAAAAAACGTTAGGGCACGTCTATGGTCACCTGCCCCGGAAAGGTGATTTGAATGATGCCGGCCCAGGCGCACATACATTTGGAGGTCTGATTTAATGCCGGCATCCCCCCTATGAGCGTAGTGGGGGAACCGGGCGCCCACGGGGCGGGAATGACCGGTATGCAGGGCTGCGGGGTCAAAACCCCCATCGCCGCCGCCGTCGCGGCGGCTACTTGAGGATTGGCCAGGGACATACACATTCCAAATGGCGGGATGTTTACGAACGGTTTGTTGTCCATAATACTCGCCGCCGCCGCCCCGCCAACGACTTTACTGGTTGGCAAAACGTTCAGCGTGGAAGGCGCCATCCCAAAACTGCACATCATCATCGCCCCAGAAGTCACCAGCTTGCCCATTTGCCTCCTTCCTGCGTAACCCGAACCCGAAACCGGCATCGGATTTGTGGCCCGGTCTTTGGCGACAAAAAAGGCCGTCTCATTCGTTTTCCGCAAACAACGTCCAGGTTCGGCTCTTTTTCCATTTGGCGATTTCAGCGTTTTTCTCTCTGTCTTCCAAATCGAGAAATGCGCGGGCGTTCATATAGTACGCCTCCTCGCTTTCGGGATAATTAAGCAAAAGCCGCAAGAGAAGGTAGGCCTCGTCGCAAACCCGCCGGGGCGGAGGTTCCTCCTCCTCTTTTATCGGCGAAAGCGACGGCGGTATGGGAATTTGGCGGGTGTCCTCCAGCAGCTTTTCAAATTTTTCCAGCGTTTGCTTACGCAATTCCAATTCCGCTTCCACGACCGTATGCAAAGACCAGTTCAGCTGCCGAAGGTCCGAAGGATTGGGGGCTTCCAGCAAGGGAACCACGACCAGTTCTTCCAGACCGCTCAAAAGCAGAGCCGCCTTGGCCGACATCTTGGGGTCGTAGCCCTGCCAGTGCTGGACCGCCGCGCGTACCGGCTCCCGTGCCTCGCTTACCACCTGCTGCGCCAAGGAATCGATTTCCGCTGGCTGGTTCTCCTCCAGTTTACTTAGCTTTTCAACCAATTGCTCCTGCTTCATTCGGTGTTCTCCTCCCTTCTTGCTCTCGCACCCGTTTAAACCCATAAGGATAGCACTTGCAAGAAAAATGACAACCCCGGACACCCGGCCGCGGCTAACCCATTTGGCTATTACGACCGGTTGGATGTAATTGGGATGGTTCGTTGGACGCATGTTCGCCTCTCTTCAGATTATCTCAAATTAAGCGGTAATGCCTTCCTTCGTTTCGCAATATGCGGTTGGTTTTGCTTACCGCATACTCAAGGCTGGGGCCCCACGATTCATGAGCATTGTAGCGCGGATAAGTCAGGATATAGTACAACCACATACGGGAGACAAAAATTTCCGCCGTCGCCGTCGTCCAGTAGGCATAGCGTTCGTTACCATCCCGCCGCCAGTTTTTGTAAAACCGGAGAATTCTGTAGTTGTGAACAAATGTGCTGCATCCCAGATGGGCATAGACCCGGCATTGGAGGTTCGTTGCTCCCAAATCCATCGGCCGGCTGACGGTATCCGTCCAGCCGGCGCGAATGACCACGTGCGGGCCGGCATGCCCGCCCAAGCGCCCCGGGTAAGACCAAAATTGCTCCCCGGAACCAACCGGGCCAGCCACATGGCGGTTCAGTTCCTCGGCGGTGATGGGTTGGTCATGCGGGCCCACCGCAATTCCGACCCTCGTTTTGCGCAACCGTTCCCGGCGGCGGTACTCGTTAATCTCCGGCACCAACTGGTCCAGCGTGCGGCGCACCAGCCCACCCCTTACTCGTCGGAGGTCCGGGTGGCACTCCTCCCGCGGAAGCGCCAGGGAAGAGCGAACCAGATTGGCCGTATATCCGTGTTCAAGGATTTCCTGCGCGGGTATGATTATAAAGGTGTATCCCAGGCGGTAAAGACCCGTTAGGGTCGGGTTCGAACCATTCTCCCAATCTTCGCCTACCGTTTGGTCCCCAAAGCACCCCCCCCGCCCGTAGCGGGCGTGGCCGGCGTAGACCACGTGGATTTCAGGCCTTTGCAGATATCCTTTGAACTCGTCTTTTCTTGTGGTAATCTCGATGTTAAAGCGCACCCCCTGCACGTCGCTTACGTAGGTCGCTCGTGTGTCGGAAGTAAATACGATGCCGGGAACTTTCTCACGGAGAAAGTCCGGAAAGCGCCATTTCCTCCCTGTAAAAGTCCGGTAATAGTCGCGGTCCACTTCCTCGGGAAGGTCGCTGTCCCGAAATTGAACTCCCTCCGCAATGGCAATCAACCGGGTCTCGTAAGGGGCGAGCGAGCTGACGTGGGACGAGCCGGATGCGCCCCGTGATACGTGAACCGGCGGTTCAGTCATAGTTGGTGCAACCCCTTTCCTTCAAACACCATCATGCAACTGGCAGAGTTGGTCCCGCGTCGCCTGGTCGATTTGGCCGGAAATTTCCAGGCCGACGCTGCTCTGAAAGGCTTTTAAGGCCTCCTTCGTTTTCGGCCCGAATATACCATCCACCGCTCCGCAGTTAAAGCCCAAATTGTTGAGCCGGGCCTGCACCCCGCTGACTTCCTCGATGGGGTCCAGATGCCCGATTTTCAAATTCCAGGTCACCCCTTCCCCGGAGCCATCCTCGTTCAGCCATACGGTCAACTTTCCGGCCTCCTCATCCGCCGGGATTTGGTGCTCGATGAGGCCGTCGCTATCCGTGGTTCCTTCGTAGAGTTGCCCGCCTACCGCCAGTTTATATTTTTTGCCCGCAAAGACATCTCCTTTTTCATCCTTGAGCGCCAATCGCAGCCAGGTTTTCAGTCTTTTGACCTTAAAGGTGTGCTTGCTCTCCGTGCCGCAGCTTTCCTCTTTTTCCTCCTTGTCGGGTATGAAAATCTTATCGCCGGGATAGAGGACATTGGGATTCGGCCGCTTTTCTTTGAAATCTTTGTTTTCGGGGTGGTTGTAGATTTTCTTCCAATCGGGGAAGCCGTACTTTTGGGCAATGCTCGAAAGACACTCCCCCTGTTTGACTTTATGAATTGTGGCCATAATAATGTCCCTGCATAAATATAGTAATTTAAGGTATGGTCCAAAACATAAGACATATGAATCTGTTACAGATGACCATAGATGAGCGACTATTACCCATATTCTATTGTCTTCTTATCAAGGAAACGGCGTCTTCGGTTTGTGCTGGGTGATGGCACCGCTGAACGTATGGCGATAGCCCCGCTTCTTCTTAGGGCAACTGTTAATTGGGTCTTTACCGAGGCTGAAATCCTGTTCGACTGTCAAGTCTCGCTTGGTCACTATAGTCCCTTGGGGGTTGAAGTCAGGGCAGTAGACAATAGGATTTGCGAAGAAATTGACCGTCACGTTGAAGGTCTTCGCTATCTCCTCTGCGAGGATTCTCCAAGAGGCCAAAACGACCGCTCCGGAGCCACAAACAAAGAGGACAATTTCGCCGGTGGAGCGAAACTTATCTCGGGCCGTGTTGCGAAGCAACTTTCCCTCTGGGTCATCGTTGAGAAATCCTGACTTGCCAACGGAATTTGAATCCAAACCGTTGCTTTTGCGCGGCTCGGAAGAGTCAAACGTATTCCACGACACAGCGCCAGTCGCGGTCACCTTGCCTTGGAATGCAATGCTGGGGCTGGGGGGTTGCGAGTCCGCATGCGATATGAGCACGACGCGGTCCAGTTTGTTTTTTCTATTGATGATTGCGCCAAGAAACTCGTCTAGATTTGCTGCCTGAAATCGATTCGCCGACTTTTTGTTGTCCGCAGCAGCCACAGCCTTGAAGTCTTGAGTTGTGGGGCTCCATTGACCGCTCGACATAGCTTGAATCTCCTCTTTATCGTTTGGCCAAGGCAGCCGCTCCCCTAGTTTTGGAAAAGTTGCCACGACCGTAATTTCGTTCTGATTATACCGGATCTCTATGCGGTGGTCGCCTTGGAACGTTTCCAGGCGCCCCTGCACCCGGCCTCGAACCTCGACGGACAGAGTGTGTTTTTTGACCCTTATGCTGTCGGGTAGGAAGATGGGCACCCTGAACTTCTTGGGATTGTTCTTGTCGGCAATGTTTACAAACCGAAGGTCGTGCAACCGGGGAAGGGGAGGCCTGAAAGTAGATTCGATGGCAGAGGCCTCGAAGCGCCCATCCCGGACCTCGCCTTCCACTTTCGCCATCACGCGGACTTTACCCGCCTGCTCGTTGAGGAGCTGCAGGTCTTCCTTCACTTCGACCACCACTTCGGTGGCCTCCCGTGGGGGATTCGTGAACTCGAAGAACACGGTCTGCAGGGGCAGGACGGTGTTCGCATCCTTAATCTCTCCTGCGGGGTCGTTTTTGTTCTGGGAGAAGAAATTGACTGCCAGAGGGCTTTTTGCCATGTCCTACCTTTAGTGGGGAGTCAGTTTTTCTCTTCGTCGGGGCGCACCTCGAGCGGACGATGGCGCTCGGCTTTGTTGAGCGCGGGCACAAACATCGCAATTTCCCGCAGTTCAAGGCGGTAGTCGCCTGGGGGCACATCGCCGAACTCAAGGATGCCCGACCCGTCGGTCCGGCTTCTCACAAGTTCCACCTCCCCGTCACGGAGGGTGAAGGGCTCGTCCGACAGTAGCGAGCCTTCCTTGTCGTGCAACACGAAGGAGAAGTGGCAGTTCGCTGCCAGCACGCCTCTCTCGCAGGGCGAGTCGTCAGAAATCATCTGGTAGAAGCGACAGGCGAAAGTATCTTCGGTATCGGCAAAGACCCGACGGTTTTCCTGGGGGGAGCGCCTCTGCTCGGCATCGGGAAAAAAGCGGGCTTTACATTCGGCCGTCCCTTCTTTAACTCGGGGGCAGGGCCAAACTTTGGGATTGACTCGCCGGCCGGGGGCGAACAGCAAAATCATCACCCGCCGGTTGGGGGCATTCTCTTTGTCCCGCTCGGTTTTGTCCTTGTCATTATCAAACTTTTTCTGTTCTTCCTGCGAAAAAACCAGCACCGGATTGAACTCGCTGCAGCCCTGATAGTCCCCCTTTCCCTTTGCGTCCTGGTTACGGGCCAGAAAGTTCTTTTCTTTGTCCAGTTCCAGCCTCGGCCCGCACAAAAAGTCCATATAAGCTCGGTACAGCGCTTTGCGGGTTTTGGGGCCGGCCACGCCGTCCGCCGTCAACCCTTTTTCCTGTTGAAATGATTTGATGGCGGCCTTGTCGTCTTCTCCCGGTGGATGGCCGACGGCGGCTAACATAGTTTGGATTGACCTGTTTCCCCAATCGTCTCTCCCCAAAGGCTTGGTAAAAAGCTCTTCCCAGAGGTCAACATCCCGCACCAGCATCGCATACACCGCCGTCGCCCGCCGACCGCTCAATTGCTTGTTATAATCATCCTTCCCCACCGGGTCGGCATGGCCAAAGATGGAAAGAGGCGGGGGAACGTCCTCCGGAGGTGAACCAACTTGTTTTACCGTGTGCTTTTCAATAAGGTCTGCAAGCGCGGGCATATCAGCGGCCACGTCCGGCTTGATGAAGGAGGAATCGAATTCAAAGCGGACATCCTCCATTCGAAAACAGCCTTTGGGAATCAGCCGTTCCCCAATGGTGTTGAATTCATTCGAGGTCGAAGGGGCCGCCAAAATGGAAATTGGCTCGGGAGCGCCTTGCTCGGCGGCGACGGCCCCCTCGGTTTTAATTTGCTCCAATTACAACTCCTCCCTTACCGATATAGCTCCATCGGAGTTGAATTACCGGTCTCATGGTTTTGCCGAGGCGGGCGAGCGACCATAGTGCGCAAGGTTCGAGAGTGAGGGTTTGACGGGCTTGCCTTTCTTGTCGCGCAACTCCCGCCGCACTTCGATGCGGATTCGATGGCCGGTGAAAATTTTCTTGAACTCCGTAGTGTTTTTGCCGCGGGGCTTTATCTGCAGCTTCCCTTCCTCCCAGAACCAGTCGTCAAACTTGGTACCCAGGTTTTCTTTCTTCGGCGCAGCATTGAATCCCTCTTCGGCCTTGCCGCGCCAGTCCAGGGATTTGGCGTGTTCGGTGGCCTCCTTTTTGCTTTTACCCGGGTGCTCAATGGTAAGCGGCCCCACCCGCCAGGGGATGGTTTCCCTGCGGTCCTCACCGGAGGCGTTCAATCCCCGGAAGCCATCCGGGTCTCTGGTTTTGGTTTCCAGCATCCGCTTCCAGTCCGCTTCCGAAAGGCCGGCTTTGGAATGTTTTTTCTGCAGCTCCGCGACCGCAGCGTCATCGCCGGGCGTTTTCTTTTGTTTGGCGTAAAAGAAAAAATACTCGTAAAAGCCTTCACGGGCCACGCCGTCTCTGAATTCGTAATATTGCAGGAATTTCGGCGCAAAGACGGTGGTCTCCCCGCCGAACAGTTCCCGTATCTCGTCCAGGAGCTCCTGGTCTTTTCCAATGGAACAGCCGCGGATGACCAGCTTGGAGTCTTTATCCAGAACGGCCGAAAGGGCCGGTTTCGCCGGTATCAGGGAGGTAAACGCCGGCGAGGTGCGCGCTTCTTCCACATCCCAGCTGCGCAGATGCCGGACATTTTTGTCCTTGGGCAAGAGCTTGATGACCCATTCGATGGCATTGCCGTGGCTGACACAATTGGCCTCCCCCCAGGGGCCGAAGCCGCGGGCCGCCGGCTGGGTGCGCAAAAACTCCCGAATCTCCCAAACGCTGCCGCGGTCAAATTTGCCGTCGGCATACTCCTTCCAGAAGCGGTTCGCGGCGGCAAAAAACCCCCCTTTGTCCTTCCCCGTGACGAACGCCACGACCGGGCGCTTTTCCTTGAAGTTCCGGAAAAAAACGGGGGAGTTGGCCGTGTAGCCTTTGGCTTTTTTGCCGATGCTGCCGGTGACTTTTACCTGCACCTCGAAGATGCCGTCTTCGTTTGCGAGGGTCGAATCGGGAATCGGCAGAGAATGCGGGCTGCCGGCCGGCTCCCCGTCAAACCGCACCTTCAGCGCCGGGCCCGAACCGCTGGAGGATTTTTTGAGCGTTCCGCTGAATTTTCCGCCGGTTATCTTCCCCTCAAATTCTCCGATTAAGACTGGCTTCCCCTTCCCCTCGGAGACTTTCTTGCCGTCGCTGACCCAGGCATCCACTTCCGAAAGAGCCACTTTAACCGGGTCGGCCTCCGGCGGCGAATCAAAGGTGATGGTCAAAGTTTCGCCGATATTGGTGCGCATCCCGGGGGTGAAGGTAACATGAAACTCGTCGGCCATATCAGACCTCTTCCCAGCCCTCTTCTTCCGGCAGTTCGCGGACCTGAATGTCTTCGTCCGGGTCCACCTCGGGCAGTTCCGATTTCTCGGTATCTTTGAACAGGTAAAACTCCTTCACGCGCAGCGTGCGCTGCTCCACGTTGACGGGCAGCGTCGGAACCAGCGTTTCGAACTTCAGACCTTCAATTTCGAGAGGGTAATCACCCGGAGGAACATTCCGATGCAAGACCAGCCCCTCCTGGTCGGTTTTGCCCGCCACGACCGTGCCGTGGTCAAGAAAGATGCGGTAGGCGCGGCCCGCCAGGGGAACGGCGCCCGAGTTGCTCCGCAAAAGAACCGATATATGACTGGCCGTAAATGGCAAAGTACGTTCGCAGGGGGAATCATCGGTTATAAGCTGGTAGAACCGGCAGGCGAAGGTATCTTTGGTCTCCTCAAACTTCCGACGGTCTTCTTGAGGGGAACGGCGCTCATTGGCATCCGGGAAAAAGCGGGCTTTACACTCGGCCGCCCCTTCCTTGGCTCTGGGACAGGGCCAAACTTTCGGATTAACCCGACGACCGGGGGCGAACAAAAGAATCATCACCCGGCGGTTGGGGGCGTTCTCCTTATCCCGTTCGGTTTTGTCCTTGTCCTTCTGGAACCTTTGGTCTTCCTCTTTCGAAAAAACCAGCACGGGATTGAACTCGCTGCACCCCTGAAAATCAGCTTTCCCTCCGGCATCCTTATTTTGAGCCAAAAAATTCCTCTTCTTATCCAGTTTGAGCTGCGGGCCGCACAAGAAGTCCATATAGGCCCGGTAGAGCGCCTTGCGCGTGTTCGGCCCGGCCACTCCATCTTCGGCAAGCCCTTTTTCCTTTTGAAAGGACTTGATGGCGGCTTTGCTGTCTTCCCCCGGTGGATGGCCGACCGCTCCAAGCATGGTTTGGATTGCTTTGGCTCCCCAATCGTCTTTTCCAAGCGGTTTGGTGAAAAGTTCTTCCCAGAGCTCCACGTCCCGCACCAGCATCGCATACACCGCCGTCGCCCGTCGACCGCTCAATTGCTTGTTATAATCATCCTTCCCCACCGGGTCGGCATGCCCGAAGATGGAAAGAGGCGGGGGAACGTCCTCCGGAGGAGAGCCAACTTGCTTGAGCGTGTGCTTTTCAATCAGGTCGGCCAGCTGGGGCATATCGGCGGCCACCTCCGGTTTGATGAAGGAGGAATCGAACTCGAAGCGGACGTCCTCCATCCGAAAACAGCCTTTAGGAATCAGCCGCTCCCCGATGGTGTTAAACTCGTTGGCGGTTGAGGGAGCCGCCAAAATGGAAATCGGCTCGGGGGCACGCTGCTCGGCGGCAACAGCCCCTTCAGTTTTAATCTGTTCTGTCACTTCTCAACCCCGTTTGCACGAATTTAGCAACCATGTATTTCCTTGAGCTTTTCCTGGGTTTTCGGGCCGCAGAGGCCGTCCACCTTCAAGTCGTTGTCGCACTGGAATTCCTGCACCGCAATGCGGAATTTTTCATCCTCCTCGGTGTCCACCGGCCCAAAATAATAGCCGAGGTTGGAGAGCCGGGCTTTCTGCCCGGTAATCTCCTCGATGGGGTCAAGATGACCAATCTGAATCGGTATGACAATGTCAAAGGGGACCAGCGGGTCTTTGAAGCGGAGCAGAGCCTTCTCGGCCGTATTGGTTATCGGCTGCTCTATCAGACCGTCCCCGTCCGTGGTCAACTCATAAACGGTTCCGTCCAGGTCCAGTTCGCAGGGGGTATTGGCCAAAGGTTCGGAGCCAAAATCTTTTAACGCCAGCCGCAATTTGAGCGACCGGCCGGATAGTTGGAAACGATGCCTCTTTTCGGTGGAGCAGTTTTCCTCCTTTGCTTCCTTTTCGGGAATCTGGATTTTGTCTCCGGGGAAAAGAATGTTGGGATTGGGGCGTTTCTTTTTGAATTCCTTGTTGTCGGGATGGTCGTATATCTTTTTCCAGTCGGTAAAACCGTACTGTTTGGCTATGTTGGAAAGGGATTCCCCTTGTTTTACCTTGTGGGTTGCAGCCATTGACAATTTATCCTATCGGTTATCGCAGCTCGCGGCCGGTAAAAGTCGGGCTTGAGATGCAGCCTCCGGCCGAATGGTCAGCCGGAATCGGGTAATTTTTCCCGGCTGGCCGCGCCGAAACGTCCGGCCAAGCAGCGAGACTTTTCCTCTTGACGCTTTCGCAGATCGTTTAAGATTTCGGACTGTTTTTGAAGCAGCCTTTCCCGGTATTCCCCATTCTTATCCAAAGCCAGCCCTTCTCCGATTGCCCGCAGGGCCGACTTCGGGTTGTGCTTTTGGCTGAAGGTGAAGATTAAATTATAGCGGGCACGGACGTCAGCCGGATTCAACTTCAAGGCCTGCAAAAAGGCGGCGTGGGCTTCGTCTGCCCGCTCCAAATAAAACAAACAATCTCCGTACGTATTCCAAAGGTCCGGCGAAATGGGGTTCAGCTCCAAAGCGGCCTTTGCCATTTCCAGACCGCTGTTATAATCACGAAGCTTGAAAGTCAAGAATCCGGCGGCCTCATCCATCAAGGCCCAATTCTCCGGCTGGCGGGAAAGGGCCTCATAGAACGCGGGGAGGGCCGCTTCCAAGCGCCCTTCTTTGACCAGGTTTCTTGCCGTTTCAATGGGGCCATAGAGCGCATCGAAAGCGCCTTGGCTGAATTTCTCCTTGAACTGTTCGGCTGTCGCAGAGGCCAGCTCCCTTCCCAAAAGCCGGCTGCAGAGGCGCCGGTTTTCCCCCGGCGGTTCCACCCAAAGTCCTTCCTTTTTAGATTCGAAGTAGGATTTTAAGAGCGGGATGTTGACGCCGACGGCCGTTGAGCCCCCGAATTTTTGATGCCGGTATCCCTGCAGGACCTCGTCAAAAAGCGGGTCGTCATAGTCGTTAATCAAAACGAACCCCCCGTCCTGCAAAAGACTCCAGGCCTCTTCCAGACAGCGGATGGCGCCGTAGTTGTGCAGCAGGCATCCGCCGTTGGCGCTGGCTTGTTGAACGACAAAGGGGCCGTAAGGAATGTCGTCCGGCGTCGCCGGCCGGTACTCGTAGTTCAAAACGAAAAGGGGGTAGAGGGGCAAAAGTTTGGTTTTTCCGGCCCCATCCAAAGACTCCCCCCTGCGGGCCAGTTCGCTTGCGCTCAAAGTTGTGTGCGCCTGCAAGTCCACCCCTCTGGCAAGCATGGTCTGAACGTACAATAGACTTACCCCGCTGCCTTCGAATTTCAAAACAGCCGGGGGGAGACAATCCAGTAAATAGTTGAAAAAAATGGCCCGAAAAGGCCGCCCGTTCTGATTGGAATTTCCGCGTTCGAGATTAAGGCCGAAGCCCGAACGGAGGGCATCGGCCTCTTCCGTCCGGTAATGACCGCGATGAGGCGAAAGAATCCCGTTTCTTTGGAGGTCTGCCAGCATTTGTTCGGACCGGTCGGCGGCCACATAGCAAAACCGGTCGTAATAATCCCGGCCCTCCCGCCGGCAGAGCGAACGCAGCCGGTCAAGAAAAAAACGGGCGAAAAGCCCCGCTCCCACTCCAATCTCCAGGGCATAAATGGTTCCCGGCTCGAGCTTTCCATCGGCTTCGGCCGCGGCCAGACCGGCAAAGAAAACCTCGGCCGCCTTTTTGGAAAGGTTCCCGTCGTTGGTTATTTTGAAGGGTACGTTCCCGCCGAGGAATACTTCGCTCCCGGCCTCCTGCCAGAAAAGCTGCCCCAATTCCCAGTCGAGGCTTTCCGCCAGCGGCCGGTAATCCTGAATCACGAACCGCTTATCCAAACTTGCCGCAAGAACCGAAAGCGGAGAGGAGGCAGGGCTTCCATCTGAAAAGTCGCCGGCAACTTCTTTGGTCACAACCCGCTTCAGCCGATTGGGCTCCGGTTGTCCAATTTCGTGCGGTTGCCGCTTGAATTTTAGACGCATCCTGTTTCAGCCCTTCTCGTAACCTTCGCCGGCTTTGCTCGAATCTTTACCATAGCCCGATTCAGTGGGAGGGGCCGGCGGGTGGACGGGAGTAGATGGCGGATGAACGGGAGGCCCTTGCTCTTTGCCATAGCCCCCCCCGCCCTTGCTGTAATCACTTTCCCCGCTTTTACCCCCTGGTGAGCTTTGCGTGCCGCCACCGCCTTTGCCGCCGCCTTCACCTTCTCCCCCTTTTTTGTAATCGCTGCTTCCACCGCCGCTCTTTTCGTAACCGCCTCCACCACCAGCTTTGCCGCCGCCTTCACCTTCTCCCCCTTTTTTGTAGTCGCTGCTTCCACCGCCGCTCTTTTCGTAGCCGCTGCCTCCGCTTTTGGCGTAACTTTCTCCTGCGCTTTTTCCTCCAGCACTTTTACTTTCCCCTTTGGCGTAACCGGCGCCGCTTTTGCCGGGGCTTTCTCCCGCGCTTTTACCCCCTCCTTTCCCCCAGGCGTCCTTGTCGAGATTCGGGAACGTTACTTTGCAGCTGCCGGGGTCTATTCCCTCAATGCGTGCGAATCCTTTTCCGTCCAACGTCCCTTCCGCCACGCTGCCGTCCGGGAGGGCAATTTTGTACTTTTCCCCCGCCACCGGTTGGTCCTCCTCATCCACCAGCTCGATTTCAATCCAGCCCGACTTTTCCTCGTCCTGTTTGTACGGCTTTTCCGGCTCGGATTTTCCTCCCCCGCCGCCTCCCCCGCTCCCTCCGCTCCCCGCACTTCCTTCGCGCGCCTGCCCCGGCTCGGATGAGTCGGCCTCTTTCGGCTCTTCCGGCTCCGCCGGGGCCACCGCCGAACCGGCTTTTCCGCTTTTAGGGTTCATTCGCCTTCTTCCGGCTAATTGATTTTTACGATGCCGCCCTGGATTTGCACCATCGCCTTCCCGTTGACCGAGGTTTTGGTGGCCTCCAGATCGGCGGTGGCTTTGGATTCGACTTTGAGCGGACCTGTGGATTCAATCTTTAACTGACCGGAGGTTCCGATTTTGATGCCGCCGGCCTCGATGGCGATGTGCGACCCCCCCACCTTGATGGTGACGTTCGTATCCGCCTCGATGACGATGTTGTCCGCTTTCAGATAATAATCGTTGGAGGTTTTTTCGGAATGATTGGCCTTGAACACTTCAATCACGTCTCCCTTGACCGTAAAGGAGTGGCTGCCCCCCACCTCGATGGCCTCCTTGCCGGCGACGGCGAGGTTGCGGTCCCCCTTGATTTTCTCGAGATGGTCGCTGTCGACCGTTTCGTGCCGCTTATTTTCCACATGCTCAAACTTGTCCTGTTTTACGATGAGATGGCGGTTGCGCCCCACCCATTCCCGCCGGTCGGTTTTGATGCGGATGTCGATGTCCTTTTCGGCGTGGATGAAGATTTGTTCTTTTCCCTTATTATCTTCAAATCGGATTTCGTTGAAACCATCCCCCCCTTTGGAGGAAGAGGACTTGAGCGTGCTTTTGGTTTTCTCGTCCGGCAGCTTGTAGGGGGGGAGGTTGGCGCCGTTGTACACCCGGCCGACAATAATCGGGCGGTCGGGGTCCCCTTCCAAGAAATCGACCAAAACTTCCTGGCCGATGCGGGGAATGTAAATCCCCCCCCACCCCTTGCCGGCCCAGAGGCTGGAGACCCGCACCCACGAGGAGGATTTGTCATCCTTTTTCCCCTGCCGGTCCCAGGGGAACTGCACTTTCACGCGGCCGTAGGAATCGGTGTAAATCTCCTCTCCCTTCGGGCCGGTCACCCAGGCGTTCTGCACCCCTTTCACGACCGGTTTGGGAGTCAGGCGCGCGGGCCGAAAAACAACCTCCTTGGGGATGCAGGCAAACCGGTTTTCGTAGGTGATTTTGGGGGCGCCGGCGGAGGGCACCGCGGGTTGGGAAGCGCTGTGCGTCACCGAAACCAATAAATATTTGCCGCTGAAGCGGGAGTGGTCGGCCAGTTCGAAGAAAAAGCCGGGCAAAAAGCGCCGGCAGAGCGAGGCCCCTTCGGCCCGGCGCCGGGTCGCCTGCTCCTCGTCCAGACGGATTTGGGCCAAATCCTTTCCGAGAGCAGTCAAATCGCCGCTTTTGAATTTTTCGGCGTCGGAGGCTCCCCCCGTTTCCGAAACGACGTAATACCCCGGGTAATCGTAGATTTCCAGCTTGTCATCCCGGGCGGCCTTCGCCTCTCCCTCGATGAGAACGTCCGGCCGGGTGAAATTGTAATCTTTCAGGGCGGCCTTGCCGCTTTTCAACTCCTGGGCAAAGCGGAATTCATACACGGCCTCCTTGCCCGGGGCCATCGTGGCGGGCTCACGGTAAGGAATTTTTTCCGGCGCTTCTATAGCCACGACGGCGTCGGGGGAATCCCCCATCACCAGGACGGTTTCCTTGTCCTTCTGTTCGAAGAAATAAAAAATCCCATCCTCTTCCAAAAGCCGGGAGACAAAACTCCAATCGCTTTCCCGGTACTGGACGCAGTATTCCCGGGCGGGGAGGGACCGCTTTAAGGCGAAGCGGAAGCGGCTGGAGGGAACTCCGGCGGCCTCCAGCACCTCCTTGGCGATATCCTGAACCGTTTTTTTCTGAAAAATCCGGGACTGAACCCGCCGGGTCAAAAGCCAGACCTCCGGCACCAAAAGGGCCTTGTACGGGGAGAATTTTTCCCCCTTCCCCCCCTCTTCCATCCGGGAAACGAGGCCGTGTATTACACATTCCCCTTCCGCGCTTTTGATGGTCAAGGAGGCCGGCTGGCCGACGACGGCGTTCAAATCAATTTCGGCGTCGTCGCTGGCCAGCTCCAGTTGGAAGAAAAAAAGATGGGAAAGCTCCTCCCGCCCGGTGAAGGCCACCACCCGCAGGTCGCCGGTGTATCCTTTGGACTCGAAAAGAAAATCGGCTTCCGAGCCGCGGCGTAAAATGGCCACCTATTCCGCCACTTCGGCCGCTTCCGGCTGGGCCGCTTCCACCTCCTTGGGGGAAGCCGGTTTCTCATTTTCGGAAAACCGGAAACTGAACTCGCCGCCCGAGTCGATGCCCAAAAACAGTTTTTCCGGCAGCGGCCCCAAACTCATCCGCTGGAGAAGTTCGGTTGAAATTTTGGGCAGGAGGGTTCCCTGCATAATGTGGTCGATGTTGCGCGCCCCGGTCTCCACCTCCCGGCAGCGGGAGGCAATCTGCTCCACGACCGCATCATCGTAAACGAGGCCCATTTTGTGGCTGTCCGCGAGCCGGGAAACGAGGCGTCCCAACTTGAGCCGGACGATTTCCGCCAGAGTCTCCGGCGGCAGGGGGAAGAATGGAATAACGGTCATCCGCCCCACCAGAGCGGGCTTAAAGTGTTTGTTTAAGGTCGGCCGGATGGCGGTTGTAATCTCTTCCGCTTTCGGGCGCGGCTTGGCAAACCCCATCTGGGTGATGAGGTCGGTCGCCAAATTGGAGGTCATAAAGACCACCGTATTCTTGAAATCTATAAGCCGGCCTTCGCCGTCGGAGAGCATCCCCTTGTCGAAAACCTGATAAAACAAATTCATCACTTCCGGGTCGGCCTTTTCCACTTCGTCCAACAAAACAACCGAGTAGGGGCGCTGGCGCACCGCTTCGGTCAAAACCCCTCCCTCTCCGTAGCCGACGTATCCGGGCGGGGAGCCGATCAAGCGGGAGACGGTATGCTTTTCCTGAAACTCGGACATATTGATGGTGGTGATGAAGCGCTCCCCGCCGAAAAGCAAATCCGCCACGCCGAGGGCGCATTCGGTTTTCCCGACGCCGGAGGGGCCGACGAAAAGGAAAACTCCAATCGGTTTGTTCGGGTCGTTGATTCCCGCCTTGGAGGCCCGGATACCCTTCGCCACCATCTCCACGGCGAAATCCTGCCCTTTGATGCGCTGCTTCAGCCGGGCGTCGAAGTTCAAGACCGCGGCGGCATCGTCCGACACCATTTTGCCGACGGGAATGCCGGTCCAGTCCGAAACCACTCGGGCGATGACTTCCGGGTTCACCTCGACCGGAATCAGAATCTCCTTGCCGCGCACTTTTTCCAATTTCTCCCGCTCCGCTTTCAATTTTTGGGACAAATCCCCGTTTCCGGCAGCGCCTGTCTTTTTGGCTTCCTCCACCAACTTTTTGCAGGCGGCCATAAACTCGTCCACCATTTTTTTCTCGTTTTGCCAGCGGTCCGTCAGCCCTTTCAACTCTTCCCGGCGTTTAGTGATTTCCGGGTTGATTTCGGCAAACCGCTCCCGGTTTATCTCCGCTCCGACCGACTGGTCTTTTTGATAGGCGGAAAGCTCCCGCTCCAAGGCCTGAATTTTCCTTTCCAAATCGTCAATTCCGGCCGGCTTGGAAGAGAGGGCGATTTTCACCCGGGCGGCGCAGGTATCCACCAAATCGACCGCCTTGTCCGGCAGCTGCCGACCCGAAATGTAGCGGGAGGAGAGCCGCGCGGCGGAAACGAGGGCCTCATCCAAAAGGGTGACGTTATGGTATTTTTCGTATTTTTCCCGAAGCCCCCGCAGCATCAGAACGGTCGATTCCTCGGAGGGTTCGTCCAGCTTGACCAGCTGGAAGCGGCGGGCCAAAGCGGCATCCTTTTCAAAATATTTTTTGTACTCCGACCAGGTGGTGGCGGCGACGGTGCGCAGCTCGCCCCGGGCCAAAGCCGGCTTCAGCAAACTGGCGGCGTCCGAGCCGCCAGCGGCGGCTCCTGCGCCGATTAGCATGTGGGCTTCGTCAATGAACAGAATAATCGGTTTGGCGGAGGATTTGACTTCGCTGATGACCGATTTTAACCGGTTTTCAAACTCCCCTTTGACTCCGGCTCCGGCCTGCAGAAGCCCCAAATCCAGCCCGAGGAGGGAAACGTTTTTCAAAAGGTCGGGCACGTCCCCTTCGGCGATGCGCAGCGCGAGTCCCTCAACCACCGCCGTTTTTCCAACGCCCGGGTCGCCGACGACGATAGGGTTGTTCTTCCGGCGGCCGGCGAGGATATCGATAATCTGGCGGATTTCGACGTCCCGGCCGAAGACCGGGTCGATTTCCCCCTTCTTGGCCCGGGCGGTGAAGTCGGTGGTAAATCTTGCCAAAGCCGTATCCCCGGCGGGGGCTCCCTCTTCCCCACCCTTGGTCGGTTTGGGGGTATCTTTTTCCTCCGAGGAGGAAACGATGATGTCGAAGAATTCCTTCTTCAGCTGCTCCTTGGAAATTTCGTCTATCAAATCCCCCGCCCGGCCGGTGAGATAGCGGTGCGGGTTTTCCATAATCCCGGCAAAAAGGGCGCCGGAGCGGAGTTCCGTAAGTCCGTAATCGACCGAGCCGACCACCCAGCTTTCCTGAAACCATTCCGGGATTAAAGGCGAAAAGACCGGCTTGCCGGGGTTGCCGGACTTCATATCGTCCAAATCGCGCTGCAGAGCGGAAACGAGGCGGGGGGTTTCGATTTCAAACCGGCGCAGAATCAAGGTGACGTCGCCGGTCAGGTCCTCCACCATTTTGGAAAAAATATGTTCCGGGGCGATTTCGTAGTGGGAGCGGGAGACGCACAGCCCCGCGGCGGCTTCCAGATATTTGTGGCAGGGGTGGTTCAGTTTCTGGATAAGCGCTTTCAGTTCGACTTTGGCCATAGCCGTCCTTTCAAAAATTTATGTTAATTACCCCCTAAAGATAAGGCCGGATGGGGGCGGAAGCAAGCGCAAAGATTGACGATTGAAAAGCAAAAGCAATTGGGGGGAAATTTGACAAAAAAGGTGGGAAAAGAGTTGGAAATTTGGGATTTTTGGGTGGAGGTGTAGCGGGATTTTTGAGGGGGCTGCAAAATCGGGGGGATTTTGCAGGTGAATTTGCGACCTAACCCCCTAACCCCCTTCCCGAAACGGGAAGGGGGAACAGAGGGAAACCCCTCCTTAGTCCTCCCCTGCAAGGGGAGGAGATAAAAACAAGTCATAAGGAGAGGGAGGGGCAGGCCGGGAGGCCTGCCCCTTGGCCTTTCCTTTTTTTCCCTCAACCCGCCTTTGGCGGGTTTGGGATCTTCGCTTCGCTTCGAGTTTCGTGCGCAACGGGTTTTAAAACGGCAGTGAAAGTGGGAGAACAGACCGTTTTAGGGTCTTCTCCGTACGGCCTGCCTGTTTTTTTGTTCTGCCTTGCGCGCGGCAAGCCCCGCGAAGGCACTACTGGTCTATAAGCGCTGGTCCCTTTCAAAGACCAAGCGCGGTCCGGGTATAAGGAAAGCTGCCGTCCTTTCCCCCAAGCAATAGGGGAAATCAACCCCGCAAGGGAAGGGCCCCGTGTTCTTTGCTTTACCGGTTCCCTTGTCCTTTTGGGGTTCGGTTTTGGCACGCCAGCGGCGCCCAAACCGACCCGTTGCACGAAACAGGGATGGTGGGTGGGGGATTGGGGAAGACCCTAAACCCCTCCTAACCAGGCTCTGCCTGGCCGGACAGGCTCACACACGTCCCTCTATATAATAGCGCCCTCTGGACAACTCGCTCGAAAGTTTGAGTGAATTTGTTCATAATCCCGGCGAAAAAGGATTGAATTTGGCGGAAAGGGAGGCGAAAAGGTTGGGGAAATTGACGATTGAAAGATACCTAACCCCCTGGCCCCCTTCCCGAAACGGGAAGGGGGAAGGGCACGTGCAACGTGCCCCATACAAAGACACCCCCTCCGGGGCTATGCGCCTTGTCCCCCTTACCTTTCGACAAGCTCAAGGTCTTCGGAGTACAGGGGGACAGAAAGACAGGGACCCTCTGTCATTCACTTAGAAGTTGTTGCGTTTTTGTAATTAGACCCCCCGGCCTCGCGATACATGTCTTTCCCAATCTCAAACGGGACACGGCAAGGAGAGCCCGAAACGTCCCGCCGCTATCGCTGCTTCAACTGATTGAGCTTTTCTTTGAGTTCGGAATTTTTTGGATTCAATTTCAGGGCCGTTTCAAGACTTTTAATTGCAAGCTCTTTGTCTTTTCGGGCCGCATAAAGGTCGCTTAAGGCTTCATAGGTAATCCATGACTGCGGATCGGCTTCGGCGTTCAGGTTAAGCACCTCGATGGCATAATCCAGTTTCTCTTTCCGGAGCAGCCGTTGGCCGAGGCCAAACATTTCCTCCTGAACGTTATAGTAAAGATTGACCGGGTCGTTTCTAAACATGCGGAATCTGCGTTTCGCCAGTTCCACGTCTTTTTTTGCGAAGGCCTCTTCCAATAATTCGCCGAGCGGTTTTTGGAGAACGTAGTTAAGGATGAGTTTCATGGCCGGGTCAGAGTTGGTGCGATACTGTTCCGATGTCAGTTCGGCCGTCAAATGGGGGGCCGTCCAGGGGCGGGTATCCCACGGGTACCAGTCCTGCCAGTAATAAATGGAAACCCGGACCGTCAACCCGCTGTTTGGGAGCATGATTTTACGCGAATCGCCGTAGCTATTCCCTTTCGACCCGGAGGGTTCCCCTACAAAAAGGGTGTTGGAGTACCGCTCCAAATCGTTCACCAAAAATTGGGCCGCCGAGAAGGTGCTCCGTCCGATAATGGTGAACAGCCTGCCCGGCCGGTTAAGCGGTGAACGGATGATTTCCGCAACGAGCGGAGGCAGGAGGGTGCCATTACCTCCCCGATTCAACCGAAGGTCCAAGACGAGTTTTTCGGCTTTGCTTGAATCCACAAAAGCAAAGAGGCGTTTGGAAAAAGCGGCCAGCGTTTCGGTTTCTTTATCTCCAACCTGGTTAATCTGAACATATACAGCCCTCGACTCGGGCAGGTATTCGAACCAGAACTTGTTCTGCGGATCTTGCAACCATAAAGGCGGCTGCGTTTTCGCCCCATCGCGCATATCCACCCAGCCCTCCTTGGACATCCAACTCAAATCCACGTCGGAAGGCATTATTTCCGCCAGCCCGGAAGGGTGGAGGAGAACCGTCTGCTCTTGCCCGTTTTTTTCGATGACCACGGCGGCGGCTTCCAGGTCATCGGTTATTTCGAGGCCGTGGAGCACTTCCGGCATAACGAGCAGTTGCGGTGCGAAGAACTTTACCCCCATTTCATTATCATGCCCGATTATTTCCCGCACCCGCGCGACGGCCTGCTGGGTCGAAAGTTTCCCAATCCGGATGACTCGTGCGCCAACGAGCCCAGCATCTTCCTTTTCGGCCGCTCTGATAAAAAAGCCGTCTTTGAAGAGGTATAATTTAATGGGCAGCGTATGGAAGCCGATTTTGGGGTCGCGGGTCGGATAAATGTTTGTGTGCCCATCCCCCACCATCGCAACTATGCGGGCCATCTCCAATATGATTTCATGCCTGGCAAGCCGGGGAATCCGCTGGTGCAGATTTTGGACGGCTTCTTCAAACTGCTCGCGCGATATGGTGTGAAACAGATTCTTGTGACGCTTTGGCATTTCCTGCACCATATAGCGCAAGTCCTCCTGCCATGCTTCGGATGTGCTTTTGCCGAAGGGAGTGCTTGTTTGCCCGTCGGCCGGTGTGAAACCAAGGGACGGGAAACACCAAACCAACAATGCTGATAGCAAAAATTTCTTCACCCATAGAGGGGTTTTTGGGCGATAAGTTCCGGTAGAAGCCATTATTGCCATTCAATTAGATATACGCCCTTTGGCTGCAATGGTTGCGGGGCCGGCTCGCGAAAGAGGGGATGAAAAAAACGGGCAGGCACCCCTCGACTCCGCTCGGGGCAAGCAGAGGCCTGCCCCTACAAAATAACCCCCTATAGTCCCCCTTAAGTACAGGGGGACAAAAGAAACAGAGATTAAAGACTGGAGATTGGAGATTCGTCCACCCGTCTCCGCCCGGGCGAGGCGACCTCGCCCCTACGAAAATGGGCAGGTTTCAAACCTGCCCCTACAATTCAAATTATTTTCTTAACCAAACACCACGGGCACGTCTTTGCCGGGGCTTTTAACCTCCCCTTAATCCCCTCCTTCGTAAGGAGGGGACAAAAAATAGGCACGTGGCGACGTGCCCCTACGGATGTGCAAGACAAAAGCGGGCGGGTTGGGGTCGCCGGAAGCGACCAGAATAAACCCGCCCCTACAAATACAAAATTCTTGTTTTAACTAAACACTACCGCAACATCTTTGCCGGGGCGGTAGAAGAGGCCGGTGGTCCAGCCGAGGTAGGAATCGGAGGAGAGGGCGACGCCCAAGCGGGGGGTCTCCTCCCCTTTCAGGGTAACCTGCAGGTCGAAATCGAGCCAGTCCGGGGCGAAAAGCCGGGCGAGGCCTTTTAACGCTTCCAAATTCACCCGTCCGGGAAGAAAGGTCAAATAGTCGTCGAAACCGACCGGGCCGACCGAGATTTGAAATTTCCCCATCCGGTCGGGGACGAGTTCCCCCAACGCAAGATTTTCCCCGAGGCGGCAGTTTTGCTTTCCGAGTTTTGCTTTCTGCTCATCTTCCAAGGCGATTCGGGAACGGACGAACTGTTTTACTTCCGCCGGCAGATGAAAGTAGCCGCGGACGATTTCAGCCAGCGACTCGCCCGAGTGGGGCTTTTGGGACAACAACCCCAAAAACCGGAGGGCGCGGACGGCCGGGAAGCGGGCGCTTGCTTTAATTCCCGCCGAGTCCATCCCGGCCAAAGCAAAAAGCCGTTCGGAAAATTCATCCTTCCCTTCCGAGCGGAACAGAACGTGGGGACGGTATTTGGTCCAGGAACGGAAGAAAAGGGACAAGAAACGGTGGTTGAACAGGTCGAAGAAAGCGCGCAGGGGGCCGGCCTCCTGCTCGTCCATAATAATCGACTCGGAATAGAAATTGGGAAGCGGCGAGGTGGTGCCGTAGAGCCCCAAAAAGGTGGCGGTGAGGCGATAGGGCGGGGCGTGGTCGGTTGCCACTTCTTCGACGGCGGCAACATCGCTTTTAGGAAAGCCAAGACTTGTATCCGAGCGCAATCGCACCGCTTCTTCTGCGGGGGGGCCTTGATGTCCGAGGGGGACGGCGCCTTTGCGGCTGCCTTCCAAAAGGAGGATGGCCTGGAAAAAGGAGAAGCGCTGGGGGTGGGCTAATAATTTTTCAAGTAATGTCATAGCGAACGGTCGTTGACCCCACCCTTAATCCCTCCCCTCAAGGGGAGGGAAAATAAAAATGTTGAAATAAAAGAAGGGCAGCGGAGGTCAAAAGACCTACACAGTGGAAACCTAAAGGTTTCCGTTACGTTTTTAACCCCCCCGGCGGAGGCCGGGGGGCTAAACTTATGAAAACGAACGGTCATAAAAGCACCTGGCGGCCGGCGGTCGGGGCAAAGCGGTAGGTCTCCCCTTTTTCGAGGCCTTTGACCTCCAGCCGGGAGAAGGAATTCAAACTGGTGTACAGGCCGAAGAAGCGGTTCAGGATGGAGGCGAAAAGATACATCTCCCCTTCGGCGGCAAAGCCGGATTCGGCCAGTTCCAGCTCCACCTTCAAGCCGCGCAGAATGTCCCCTTTCAGGAAAAGATGGTCGGGCTTGCTTTTGATTTGGCGAATCCCCTCCAGCCGCAGTTCGCCGGCGCGGGCCGCCTGCCGGTCGAAAAGGGCGGCAAAGTTGTAAAGCTCCAGAACCCCCCGCAGATTTTCGACGCTCAATAGCGAAAGGTAGTTGAGCGACAAATGGGATATCAGCCGCCAAAGCACGCCGGCCTCCAAGGGCGGCGGAATCGACGGGGTGACCTTGGTTATGTTTTGAAACGAGGCGAAGGCGGGGGATTCCCCGGTCGGAACGTTGACGTCGCCGGGTTTCAGTTTCTCCGCCAGGTTCCGACTGGAGCAAACCAGTTCGACTGCGACCGTGCTGGTGGAGGGAATGGCGGCGGTCTCGTCGCCGGTGACGAAGGAGATGTAAGTCTCCGTCCCCCTCCCCACCACCGCCGGACGCAGGGTCAGGTGGTAATATTCCGTTTTCCGCCCGGAGTCTCCGAGGGAATGCTCGTAGGAGAAAAAGGGGCGGTATTCCTTTTCCTCCACCGTTCCGGCGGTCCAGCCGGAGACTTTCGATACGGAAAAGATTTCGTAATGGTCAGTGTTGGTTCCTTCCGGCCTTAACCGGTATTCGGTTTTTTCCTCCTCCACCCGAATCGGGGTCGCCCGGTGGGGAAAGAGATTGACGGCGGGGGTGCAGTACAGCCGGACCGTGCCCGGCTTGACCCGGACGGCCTCTTCCGGACGGCGGTTAAACTCGAAAATAATCTCGAAACGCTCTTTTATCTCCAGCCGGGCGAGGGGAGAAATGTCCGGCAGCTGGAGGAAGAGAAACTTTTCCGGCAGGGTGAAATATTCCTGCAAGAGCCGGTAGCCGGAAAAGGCGGGGACGGGATAGGGAAGCAGTGCCTCGGCCTCCTCCCAACCGCCGGAGCGCAAAACCTCGGGGCCGAAGGCCCTCTCCTTTTTGGCCGCCGGGGAGCGGAAAACCACCCGCTTGAGATGATGGGTCAAAAAAAGATACAATCCGTAGGCGGTCTGCGGCTCGCCGGAGAGGAACAAAGACAAGTCGGCCAGGCGGATTTTGGAGAGGTCCGCTTTGCCCATCTGAAATCCAAGACGCAGAAAGGGCGCGCCGGTGGAAGGGGCTTCCAAGGAAGTTTCCTTCAGGGAAAAAGGATAGACGGTGACGTCGGAGGTGGTTTGAAAGCGGCAGCGGCTTCCTTCCACCGGAACCGACTCGACAGAGGCGCCGCGGGGAATTTTTTGGGTCTCCTGCAGGGCGGCGCCGGAGGGGTCGAATTCCAAAATGGTGGCGGAGGGGACGGGGCGGAGATAATGGGGCCAGAGGAGATTGACGAAGTTGTGGGCCAGCTCCGGCAGGTCTCCGTCCAGCTTTTGGCGGATGCGGCCCGCCAGGAAGGCGAACCCTTCCAAAAGCCTTTCCACATCCGGGTCGGCGCCGGTTTCCGAAAGCATCGGCGCCAGCTTAGGATAGGCCCGCGCGAATTCCTCGCCAAGCTGCCGGAGGTAGGTCAATTCGTCCTGGTAGTATTTATTGAACATTGGTCAACGCCGGATTAAAATCCGGCCTACGGTTTCATTGCTCGTTTTTCGTCGGGAGCGGAACTCCCTCCGAACGGGTACATATTCTGCGCCTGCGCACATTTTCTATACTAAAACCAATGTGCGCCACCGAGAAAAATTCATATCGCGACACTATTCCAAAACCTGGATGCCGCCGGCGGAGCCCAATTTTGTGGTGAAGGCGAAGGTGACGGCCTCGTCCTCCGTTTCGAGGCGGGCCTGGATTTCGAAGCGAATCTCCAGAGGATTTTCGGCGTCTTCCACGAATTTGAGCCGCACCCGCGACAATCTCGGCTCGTATTTTTCAACCGAATTTTGAATCGACCGCTTGAGGTAGGGAAGGGACTCCGGGAAACCGAAGAAGCACTCGTTCAAATCGGGCAGGCCGTAGTCGGGCGCGGCCGGCGTGAAGCCGTGCCGGCAGTTCATCATCCGGCGCA
>JAKEHY010000016.1 GCA_022614805.1 Candidatus Zixiibacteriota bacterium
CCTACCCGAAACCTTCCGGATCTGAACAGGCATCGTCGCTGTCTCCATTTAACCTCCTTGACCAATTATACCTGTCCAAATCTTAAGTGGGGCACGGCACGCAGAATTGCTGAAGGAATTAGTGAGGTGAAAGAGTATGAGGCGACCCCAAACCTTGCCGAATTTGTGGGTTCACTAAGTTTTTCAAGTTATCAAGAGCTCGGCTTTGAAAAAATCCTTCTTGTTGAAGGAGTAACCGATGTTAAGATTATTCAACAATTCCTTCGCCAGTATCACAAAGAACATGAAATAGTTCTTTTGCCTCTTGGTGGCAATTCGTTGATAGACCCGAAACGCGAGGTCGAACTTCAAGAAATAAAAAGAATTTCGCCCAAAGTTTCTGCCTTGATTGATAGCGAGCGAAGTTCGCAGGATGAATCTTTAGGAACCAAAAGGCAAAGGTTCGTTGCAATGTGTGAGAAAGCAAAAATTAAATGTAAGGTTCTTGAACGTCGTGCAATGGAAAACTATTTTTCGGACAGGGCGGTTAAAAAAGTGAAGAACAGCAATGCATATCGATCGTTAGATCCCTTTGAATCACTAACAGATGTTTCCCCAGGATGGTCAAAGGAAGAAAATTGGCGAATTGCGAGGGAAATGACGCTTGAAGAATTGGACAGTACAGACCTTGGTGAATTCTTAAAAAAGTTATAAGGGTTACAGAAAAATGGGCAGACTCATGGCCTGCCCCTACAAAGACCACCTAACTCCTGATCCCTTCCCCTCGGCTTTCCTCGACAAGCTTTCCTCGACTTCGCTCGGAGCAAGCAAGTCGGGGCAGGCCCGATGGGGGAAGGGGGTTAGGTCAAAACCGAAGAACCTGCCAATTATTTCCCTTGCTTTGGCCCAAGCTCCCCCCTATACTTAAAGACGGGAGGAAAGAAAAGTGAAAAACCTCTTACAATTCACTGATGAAGGCCGCTCCCGGCGGTTGAGCGTACGCCGAGACCCCGGTAAGCTCTTGCTTGTCAAGAGGATACCGGGTAGCGATAGCAAAACACCCCCGGTGGCTACAAAACGCCTTTAACGTTCTATTTGGAGGGGTTTTTTCCAATAGAATCTTTCCTCTTTTCGCCCCGCCGCCCCTAAAGACGGCGGGGTTTTTTGTTTCCCCGCCAAAAACGGAGATTGGGTAAAAAATTATCTAAACAGGACGTTTCTCTAACAAGGCCAGCGTGCGGTAAAAGCTGGTTTTTTCGAGGGAGGAGCGCAGCTCCGAGGTCAGTTTCTCCATCGGGGCTTCCTTTCCCCCTTCCCTCACCGAAAGTTTCAGAAACTGATGGATGAGACCGGCAAAAAAATCGGTCAAACTCGGCACGGAAATTTTTTCCTCGGAGGGCTTGAAGGACAACTTGCCGCCGGTTTCCACGAAGAGGCGGTAGTGAAAGGGATAATCCCCCGCCAGGTTTTCGCGCGATTTGCGCCAGTTCTGGGTTACTTGGTGACCTCCCAAAGATTGCTTGAAGTGGGCCGAGACAAGGTTGGCGGTGCGCAAAAACATCTCCAGCGCTTCCTCCTCCTCCATCAAAGCTTCGCCCGAAAGCTTTTCGCGCACCACTTCGTACCTTTCCATCCAGCGCTCCAGGGATTTGACCGAGTTTTTCATCACCAGTTCAAAAATCGGTTCGTCGATGGCCCCCTTGATGAAAACCAAAAGGGCGGCTTTTTCCAGGTTCTGCAGAATGACCGAGCCGGAAGCAAAGGCTAACTTAAACCGGGCATCCGGCTTGAGGTAGTAGCTCACCTGCAACAACCGGATGGCAACCGACTTTATGGTTTCGATGGAAAAGGAGGCGGGCAGAAGCTGGTAGGTGGTCTCTTCCGTTTTGTTCAACAGCAAAACCCCGGACACGCCGGGAACCGCCTTTAAATCCTCCAAAACCTTGTTCATCTATATCCCCAGAGGGAGCAATTTTTCAAATTCTTCCTTCAGTGAATCGGTCTTGGCCGCCTGGCGCACGGCCAGGCCGACGAAAAGTTCCGGCGCCTGCCCCAGAAAAAGCCGGGAATGGCCCGAAGTTCCCTCCCCCTTTCGGAAGCGGCCCAGCTTGGTGTTCTTTTCCAAAAAAGAGAGCAGGACCACCAGCTCGGAAAAAAGGAAGGCGGCTTCTTTCAGCTCTTCGGAAAGCTCGTCCTCCATTTGCAGAACGCCGTCCGGATTGGCGGTCAGGTATCCGGCGGCATTGGAATCGGCCGCCAGCCTCTGGAGGTCCTCGATTTCGAAAATCCTTTTGGTTTCGGCTTTTTTCCGGACCTTGGCTTCGAGATGCTCGGTCGTCTCGCGGTGCTGCAAAACGAGCTGGCGGTCCAGAGCGCGCTTGTCCTCGTCGGTTTCGAGCCCGCCCACCCAGGGAAAGTCCACCTTGTGCACCACCTCCCCCCCTACGAACACAGTGGTGACGATATGGGGCCGGGGGCGGTGCAAAAATTCGGTCTGAATTTGGAATTCCTTCTTCTCCCAGACCACTTTCCCCAGTTTACCGGTCGGCGTATACATAAGTTCGGGCGGAATCCGGCCCCCTTTTGAAAGCCGGCCCCCCTTTATCTTATTTTCGGCAACTCCGGCCGGTTATGCAGGGGAACGGGAAGAGGCAAAAAAGTGTTTAGCCCCCCGGCCTCTGCCGGGGGTGTTCATTTCTCAAGGGCAAAAACCCCGGTAAAAGACTACAAAACGGAGAATTGCTTCAAAAGCTCGACCAAATCCGGCTTTTCTATTCTTACCAGCTGGGCGTTTTTGGCGGCTTTACCGAAATGGGGATTGATTTTCAAGGCTTTTTCAAAGCTTTCCAGCCCGGCTCGAAGAAGAAAAAAGTAAAACAACAACTGGCCGGCGGCCGCCTTTCGCGTTTTCCAGCCGGGGGAGACCGGCAGGCCCTCCAGTTCCGCAAGGGCCGCCGTGATGGAAGCGAAGTCGAGGTGTCCAATGCCGGAAAGAAACAAAAGCCAAAGGTAGTCGATGGAACTAAAGGGGGGTACGGCAAAAAATTGCTCCAAGGTGGAGCGCAGGCCGGCCAGTACACCCGCCAAGTTACCGGCATCGTATTGGGCCAGAAGATTGCGGGTTCGGTCGGAACTGACCCCGTATTCCGCTTTTATCACCTCCTCCAGCCGCTCCCGGAACTCGGGCGGGCGGCTGGAAGGGCCGGGGGGAAGCAACAAAAGCTTCAGGTAAACTTGCAAAAAGACTTGAATTCTTTCCTTCTCTGTTCCCGTTTTCTGCAAAGCGGCCAAACCTTCATCCGGCTTGCCAACCCAGGCCCAAAAACAGGCGGACGGGAGGGGTGATTTTGCCTCGAAGTCGGCGGGGAGCGGTTTGGCTCCCCATTCGGCTCTCCAGGCGGAAACAGCCCAAAAACCGTAGCGGAAATGGACGGAAACGGCGGTTGAAAAGGCCAGAAAGGCGGCGGGATACTCCTTTTTTTCGAAATGCCAGAGACCCAGAAGGGCGGCCGTATCCGGCCGGCCAGCCGCCTCCGAGCGCTCGATTTTCTCCAAGATTGTCGTTCGGTCGTCCATTTACGTTTCCAAGCTGCCCAAAAGAAAGGCATGCTTTCCGGAAATTTTTTTAAGCCACTTCAGGCTTTCTTTGTCTTGGGCGATGGCTTCTTCGGCGGCAGCCAGGAAGAAACGGGCGTAAAACAGGTAAGCCACCCCCAAAAAATTGGACAGGTCGGCAAAGCCGAACCGGTTTTCCAAGTAGAGCCTTTCCAAGTAACGTTCCAACTGGGTGCGGGACAAAAGTTCCGGTCCGGAACGGAAGGCGAGGTTGAAGAGGTAGCACCAGGCTTTCAGGTTGGATTTGTCCACCCGGGAATTGCATTTCGCTTTCAAATCCAAAAAAATGCGGCAGAGCGAATCGTAATGGATGGTCGGATTTATCGGCGGAAAGGAAGACTGGGGGTCCAAAAGGGCGAAGGATTCGGCCAAAAGCTCCTCGGCTTTATGGAGAAAACCGTCCCCTCCCCGACCGGCCCGGTCCAGATGGAGTTGGGCCAGATTTAAGCGGGCATCCAGGTATTTGGGATTGGTTTCGAGGGCCGCCAGGAAGGCCGCTTCGGCCTCCTCCAGTTTTCCCTCTTCAAGGTACACCTGTCCCAGGGCATTGGAGTAGTCGGCGTAGCGGGAATCCAGGAGGCAGGCCTTTTCGAAGCAGGCCACCGCCTGGTTGAACTTTCCCTGCCGGTGGCAGACACTGCCAAGATGGAAAAGCGCTTCGGGAAGGTCGGAGAAGGCGGCCAGGGCCTTCTTCAATTCCGCTTCGGCTTCGGCGTAAAACTGGTAAACAAAGAAAAAAAAGCCCAGTTTAAGATGGGCTTGGGAGTCCTTGGCGGCAGCCAGCTTGGCGCGCAGCTGCAGGGCCAAAACGAGAACCGAACCTTCCGAACCGTGCGCCCGCTCGGCTTCCTTCCGGTCGCTGCCCAAAGCTTCAGAACGGTACAGTCGGGCCGAGACGAGCCGGTTGTTACGAAAAAAGTCAACCACCCAGGCTCGTTCCAAATCGTCGTAAGCGGTTTCCACCCGGTAGGTGATGCCGCCAAATGAATAATCGTCCAAGAGAACCAGAGGCGAAGCTGGTTTTTCTGCGATTTTTTCGGTCGTACGAGCTCCTTTTTGCGAAAAAATCCCCCATCAGAAGTATCGGCGGAAACGGTTTTATTCTTGAGATTTGGAGGAAAGAAAGCTACGGGATGCGAAGTCCCCGGCGGGCGGAGGCGCGCGCAAAGCGGTAGCGGCTTTTGGCCGTAAAAAGCTTTTTTTTCCAGAGCAGGCGGACGAGTCCCCAGAAACTTACGGCAAAGCCGCGGCGGACCAACTCCGACTTCAATTCGCCGACGGAATAAAACGGGTCGTCGGCCACCAGACGCAAAAGGATCTCCTCCAGGCTTTCGGCTTTTATAGGGACGGCCGGGGCCCGCGGAGCCGCCGGCCCCGCGGGCGGGACGGCCTTGAAGCTTCCGGAAGGCAGCTCGGCGCTGAAATCCTCTTTGGCCCGGTCAACGGAATCGAAGGACCGCAGAATGGAATCGAATTCCAAAAGCTCGAACACTTCATACACGGAGGGCATCATCCGGGCCAGCTTGATGTCCCCCCGATTGGCGCGCACCTCGCGGATGTTGGAGACGAAAATCCCCCAGCCGGCGGAAGAAATATAGTCGACCCCGGCCAGGTCCACCACGATGCGGAAGCGCCTTTGCTGCAAAAGGGAGCTCATCACCTTTTCCAGCTCGGAGGCGGTCATCGTATCGACCACCCCATCCACCCGCACGATGGAAAGCCCCTCGCCGTTGGCAACGTCCAGGGAGATTTTGATGTCCTGCATCAAGTCTCCTCCGGCGGCTGGAGCGAATATTTCCGGTCGGCGGTTTTGGTTTCGACCTTCACGGTTCTGGCGCCCATCCTGTTTTCCGAAGCCCCGTTTCCGAAGCCCTCTATTATATTCTCGGCGGCGACCGCTTTATCTTTCACTACCACGGCGGTAACATCGTCCCCCCAGCCTCCCCCGCCAACAAAGGCGGCCAGTTCGGTTTTCAGCCGGCTGATAAGGGCTTCGGCGGACAGCCCAGCAGAATCTTCCACCAGCCGGACCAATTGTTCCCGGCCAAAGCGGGACCCGCGACTGTCAGCCGCCTCGACGAGGCCATCCGTATAAAGCAAAAAGAAATCCCCCTTTTCCAACGCTATTTTTTCGGTTTTTATTCTTTCCTCAAAGCTGGCTCCTTCCGGCAGGGCCAGCCCCACCGGCAGTCCGGGAGGATTATAACTAAAAGCCTTTTTTTCCTCCGCCCGGTACAACAGCATCGGCAGATGCCCGGCGGAAGAAAAGAAAAGAGTGCGCTTTTCGGCATCCAAAAGGGCGAGAAAAACGGTGACGAACATACCCCGGGCGATCCCTTCGGAAGCCAGCCGGTTGACCCGGCATAAAATCTCGGCCGGAGAAGTTTTCCCTTTCGCCTCCAGCCGCAAGGCCGTGCGCACCGTCGCCATTCCCAGAGCTCCCGGAACCCCTTTGCCAGAAACATCCGCCACGGCGATGCCCAAAAGCCCTTTTCCAGCCGGAAAGAAGTCAAAGAAATCCCCCCCCACTTCGCGCGCCGACTGGTACCAGACGGCCACCTCCATACCCTCAATTTTTGGAAACTCGGCCGGCAAGAGGGCGCGCTGGACCTCCTGCGCCAGCTCCATTTCGCGGCGCAGTTTTTCCTGCTCCAGAAGCTCTTTCCGGGATTTTTTGAAGTAGGCGGTAATCTCGTTCACGGCCCGGGCGATTTCACCGAATTCATCTTTCCCCATGGCCGGAACCCGGCTTTCCCCCTCCCTGACCCGTCGCAAACCTTCCGTCAGGCGCTGAAAGGGGCGGGAAAGGTAGGCCCCCAAAACCCATACCGACAGACCGCCAAAAAGAAAAACGGAAAGGCAGATCTGGACGAGGAAAGAACGGGCCTGCGCCAGCTCGGCATCCAAACCGGCAGTCGAGGCGGAAAGATGGACGGTGCCGAGCCAACTCGTGCCGGAATAGATTTTTTGGGCCATATAGTAGCGGGTTTCCGCCGGGTGGCCGGTCTTGGACTGGACCGGGTCTTCCGTTATCGTAAAACGTCGGGGAACTCCAGCCGGCCCGGCCGACACTTGGGGCGGCGGCTCATAAACCGAAAGCAGTTGCCAGGGGCCGAAGGGGTCGGCCCAGACTTTCCCTCCGCGGTCGGCGATGACGAGGGAGGTGAGTTCGGGATGGTCCTGTCTGGTTTTCGCGGTCAGACTGGAAAGTATCAAATCGTTTTGATTAAAAAGCCCTTCCGCGGCAGCGGAGGCCAGCCCGCCGGCCAAATCTTCAAGTTTTTGCTCAAAATTGGCGGTGATGGTCTGCGAGAGCTTGCGGTGGGCGACAAAATAACTCCCCAAAACCAAAGCCGTTAGTAGGACCGTTCCGAAAACGGAGACTTTGGCCCGGAGGGAAAAACGGGCCCGTTGGGGGAAGGTGGAGCCTTTCAAGTGCTTGCGCATCCGAAACTCGTTCTCCTCCCCGCGGGACAAATACCCCACCTCGTCCATTATTTTCTCGATGAGGTAAAGCCCCAGCCCTCCCTTGCGGCCGGTTTCCACCAGCCGGGACAAATCCAACCTTTCCCCCTCGGCCAGTTCCAGCCGCCGGCCGCGGTCATAAAGGGAAAATTCGACATACTCTCTGGCCGTGCGGACGGTGAGCCGCAGGGGTCCTTCGCCAAAGAGATAGGCGTGGCGAATGACGTTGGTGGCGGCCTCCTCCACCGCCAGCCACAAGGCGCTCTGCTCCTTTACCGGCAGGGACAACTCCCACAAAGCGGAAAGCATAAACTGGCGCAGGGCGGAAAGCTCCTCCGGCCTGGATTTGAAAAAGGCGGTGCTTTCCTTCAGCACCCGGCTCATTTCAACCTCTTTTTGGCGTCGGCAACGTTGCGCAAAAGCGCCTCGTTGTTGGGATAACGCAAAAGCAAGGACTCCCAGACGTCCAGCGCTTTTTGATACTCGCCGGCGGTATAGGCCGCCAGCCCCTCGTTGTAGAGCCGCCAGGCCTCCGGGTCTTTTTGCAAATCTTCCAGCCGCGTGCGGGCTTCGGCGGCGGCGCGGATTTTTTGCAGGTAGGCCTGGGCCGCCGGCTCAGCCGGGCGGAGTTTGAGTGCCTGTTCGAAACTTTCCTGGGCGGCCAAAAGCCGGCCGGCCTCGAAATCGGCGATCCCCTTTTTAAGCAGGTCGGCCACTTTGATTTCCCCAGCCGCCATTTTGAAACGGGCCGAGGCCGTCGTGTCCGAGGGGTCCAAGGTTCCCATTTTCTCCCACGCCGCCAGGGCGTTTTCAAATTCTTTACGGTTGAAAGCGGCCCAGCCGGTTGAATCGAGGAGATTTTTGGCCGAGTCCAGGCTCTTTTGAATTCGGCCGGAAAGCTCCGCAAATTCGGAATCTCCCAGCCGGACCTGCTCTTCTAAAAGAGTTAGGGCGTTTTTGAAATTGCCCAGGGCGTATTCGGTCCGGCCGGACTCGAGCGCTTCCTGCCGGAGGCGCAAGCTTAATGCTTCCTGCTCCTTCGTTTCTTTTTCCACCTGCAAAAGATGTTCCAGCCGCGCCGCTTCCCTTTTCAAGGCCTCGTTTTCCGGGTCTATCCCCAGGGTCAACCGAAGATAGGCCAAGGCCGAATCATTTTGGCCGGCGGCGGCGAAAATCTCCGCTTTGGAACGATATTCTTCCAAGCGGGCGCGGTTGGCCCGCAGATAATTTTCACGTTCCTCCCTTTGCTTCTTTTCCCGGGCGATTTTTTCCCGCTCCCGGACGGGCGTTCCAAAGCGGAAGGAAAACCCGAAGCGGTGGCTGGCGGCCAAGCCTTCCGGCTGGGGCTTGAAGGCGTAGTCCAAACCGAGCCGATTATAGGCCAGCCCGACGCCGAAGGTTAGGTCCTCCCGGTCATAGCCTCCGCGTATAAAAAAAGAACCCCGGTACGACATTTCCGCTCCGGCGTGCCAGGCCACGGGAGCATCTTCCGACTTTTCGGCATCCACGGCCGCACGGATGCCCACGAGGCTTTGACGCAGGGGCAAAAGATACGACGCGCCGGCTTTGAAATTGCGGGGAATCGACTCCTTGCTGTCTTTGAGCTTCAAATCGGAGGAAACCACGTCCTGGGCGTTCACACCAAAAAATAGGCCCTCGTGCGGCTCGACCAGAACGCCCACATCCGCCCCGGCGGCGTTGGCCGAAAAGCCGGCCAAAGACTGGCCGTAAAGCTTAAAGCTCCCTCCCACGTGGATGAACTTAAACAAAGAATGTCCGTATGCCAACAGAATTTGGGTTTCTGAAAAAGAGACGGAGCCCATATCGACGGCGCGCTCATCCCGGGAAAAAATGCCATCCGTGCCGACGCGCAAAAAACCCAGAGCAAACGAGCCCGCCTTCACGGTGGGATAGGCCAGCCCGGCAAAATCATATTCGCTTCCTTCCGGCAGGGTGACGTGCGAAAAACCGAGTTCCCCGAACGAAAGCCGTGCCAACCCGGCCGGGTTCCAGAAAACGGCGGAGGCGTCATCCGCCACGGAAACGAAACTCCCCCCCATTCCCATGGCCCGGGTTCCGGCCCCGAGCAGAAAAAGAGACGAAGTGCCGGAACTTCCTTCCCGCCCAAAAGCTATCGAGCTTATCGAGCCGACGGCCAACCAAGCAGATAAAACGAGCTTTTTCATTTTACCACCGCCAGCTTTTGCCTGACCACCTCGCCGGTAGCTTTCGAGCGGATGACGGCGATGTAGACGCCATTTTTCACCATTTCCCCCCTGCCATTGCAACCGTCCCATTCAAGTTGGTTGACACCGGCGGCGCTGGCGTAGCTTTTTTCGATGACCCGTTCGCCCGTCAAGGTGTAAATTTTCAACTCGACTTCCGAAGCGGTTGAAAGCCGGTAGGCGATTTGGATTTTTTCAGCTGGAGGAGAGAACGGATTGGGATAGGTGACCAAAGAAGCGGCCAGCCCCGCGCCCGATGCGGTGGTGAAAATGGAGGAAGTGTACTCGAACGGACGGCCGTCCGCTTTCAACAGCACCGCCGGCACGGCACCGCCGCCCGCAACGGAGTCAAAAGCTTCGATCCCTTCCGCATCGGTATGGAAGCGGAGGGAAACCGGCGACTGGGCTTCCGGCCGGATGGAAAGGGAAAAATTCTTCGTCTCCCTTGGCCCAATCAGCACCGGTGGAGAAAAGGCGAAAGCGAGGCTATTATCCTCTACCGTGGCGGCGGCGGAATCAACGCCGTCCGAAAGGGTGGCCCGGTCAAAGGCGAAAATATTGTCCGGTGTGCGGAGTCCGCTAAGGCCGAAGGAAATTTTCTTTACCAGAAAAAGATGGCTTCCGGTTGCATCGACATTGGTGAAACCGAGACGGAGAGGAGAACTCCATTCCCCGGCATACAAAAGAGGAGCCGGTTTCTCCAAAGCCGTAACCTCAAGGGCCAATTGAGCCGGCCGAATCCTAAAAGCAAACGCAACGGAGTCCAAAAGCGTTTGTGCCGGCAAGGCCGTGTTGGAATCGGCCGGGACTTGTGCCCAAGAAGCGACAATTCTTCCAGAGTCGATGATAGCCTGCGCCAACAGTTGAAAAACGGCCGGCTGGGTGAGGCTTATCGAGGCCGCCGAATCGGAAATAAAGGTCAAAATGGGGGGGACAACTCGCAATCGTACCTGGCCGGCGCTGACCGGTGCTTCCCCCAGATTACGCAGATGAACGGCCAAGGTAAGCGTTTGCCCAGCCACCAAGGTTCCGGAAGAAGAAGGCGCCACGATTTGGCCAGAAAGCTCCAAAGCGGCCCGGCGCTGACGCAGAACCGTGATTTGGCTCATTTTCAGCGTGACTTCGGCCGGAGCGGAGGAAATGGTGCCGTGGCCGGGTAAAACCTCCACCCGGTAGGTAACCGGACCCAGCCAGACCGAATCGGCCGGCACGGTCAAGCTTTTCTCCACAGTTTCCTGGGGGGCCAAAAACGGAACCGTAAGTGAAGTCAGCTGGCTATCCCCCGCCTTTAAGTAAAGCGAGGTGGCCGACAAACTTTCCGCCGAGGGATTAAAAAGCCGGACGCGAATGGGGAAAGAGCGGTCGCTGTTGACCCGGTTCGGGGAGGGGGTAACGGCCCAGAGGGTGTCCAGTATCAAACTGGGCTGTGGAAAAAGGGTAACGGAGTCCGGCAGGGTCAAAAGTGAATCCACGGCCAGCCCGTTTTCTACTCCGGAAAGTTGGACGAAGGGACTCCAGTTAAAAATCCCGTTCGACGGAGTTCGGGGAAACCCGGTAATCTGGAAATCAAGCTCGACTGGCGGGCCCGCGGCTATGGGGGTCGGAGACTGGAGATGGCCGAAAAGTGAGTCGGCATCGTGCGCCAAGATTAGCCGGGAAAGGGTGTCCGCTTCAAAAGCCGCCTGGCCATTGTTGCCAAACCGCAAGCGGAAGTTACGAGTTGCTTCCAAGAGGGCCGTATCGGGAAAGAGAGAACCGGCCACGTAGTAAAGCTTCGAAGGGTCTTCCAGCCGGATGGAATCTCCCAGTGCAAAGGAGTCGGAGAGGCTCGTGCCATCCCGGCGGCCGAAAACGACCAAGGAGGCCGCAAAACTTCCGGAGGGGAAAGCCGCCGGAAAACTATCCGGCTGAAAGACAACCGTGTTCTCGGCATTTTTGGGTAAAAGGGTGACCGCGGAAATTTTGAAAGAACGGAGATACCCCAACCGGTTAAAAACCAGGCGGGTGGCGGAATCCAGAACCACGTCAAAGTTGGACTGGTTAACCAAATTAAAGGAAAAAGGATACCTTCGACCCTTGGAAACCTTTTCAAAGTTCAACCCTTCGGCAGCGGGGCGCAGAAAGAGGGAATCGGCCACCGCCAGCGAGTCCAAAACGGGCGTGCGAATGGTTGTAAAGGCCGTGCCGAAGCGCCCGGAAAACTCCAATTGTACGGAAAACTTCCCCAACGGAAAATCCCCCGGAACGGCCCCCAAGGTCGAATAACTTCTCTTCTCCGAGGACGCCAGAGTGTCGGGCAGCGCGGGCAAAGAAAGAAAGAGCGACTGCCCGGCCGACAAAAGCCCAATCCCATCCAGGGTAAACGGGCCGGGGGACTGGTTGGCAACCCGGAAAGCGACGGAAATATGCTGGCCCCGTATGACGTTGGAAGGGACCACTGAAAAAGAGTCGACAAAAATCGAGCGGACTTCAACCGGCGAAGAGGTGCCCGTTTTGCCGCTTGCGCTGACGGCGTTGAAAATATAACTGCCCGCCGGGCCGAAGAAGGTGACACCCACAGTGGAGAGGTCGGCTGCGCCGGAAACAAAATCGGTCGGAGCTTTTAACACATTTCCTTCCCAACTGCCGGAAGGTTGGGAGAACAAAACCACGCTGTCGGAGGAAGCGTCGAAATTGTTCTTAAGATTGCCGAAGCGGTCCTTTGCAGTCAGCTTAGCAGGTGCCGAAAAGGGAACGCCGGAAGTTTGAGGGGAAGCGAGATTCCATTCGAACCTATCTAACCCGGCCGGGGAAACCAATATCGTATCGGAAGAAAACCGAAGAGAGCCGGAGACGCCTTCCAGCACCGCTTTTTCCGCCCTGGGTAAAACCGCCTGCCCTTGCCCGGAGCCGTCGGTGACGGAGAGGAGGGGCAAGACGGGGGCATCGCCGGAGGGGGAAATTCCGCCGCCGGATTTGAGGCCAACCTGAACCGAAAGGGAAACTGGATTGTCGTATGCGTCTTCGGCATTTTGGACCGAAAGGTCAAAAGGAGTGCCCGCCGTAACATTGGGCGGAACTGAAAGCGAAAAGGAAACCGGAGGCCCGGGCAAAATTAAAAAAGGAGCAGGCGGCGAACGCAACGAGTCGTTGCCGAAAGTCAAAGTTTGCGTTCCTTTGGTCAAAAACTTTACCGAAGCGCCGGGAAAAACAGGCCGGCCGGCGTCGGCTGTCGAGAACGAATAAGGAGTAGCCGCCGGATATCGCAGGAAGGCTCTGGAATCGGAACTGGAAAAATACCCGCTGCCGGTGAAATCGGTTTTCAAATTGCCGAAGCGGTCTTTGGCTTCGACGGAAAAGGCGGACACCGTGTCGCCGGCCGCCAAAGTATCCGGCAGAAACGACGTGGAAAATCCCCCCAGGGCGGCGGGGCGGACGGTAATCGTGTCGCTGAAAGCCGAAAAATAGCCGTTGGAGCCGCGCAGGACGGCGGGCGCAGTGGAAACCAGCGTTTGCCCAGATTCCCCCGTGCCGTCGATGACCACCACTGGATTGAAAGCCGACACGGCACCGTTAGGAGAGGGGCCGCCGCCCAAAACAGGAACTACGTTGACCGTACCGGAAGCGGGATTTCCGTACAGGTCAACTCCGCCGGCGACGGTAACAGCGAACGCTTTTCCGGCGATTACCTCCGGCGGAGCGAAAAAAAAGAAATCGGACAGGTAGTTGGGTGCGACCTGCACCGGGAGCGAAACGCCGGTTTTGCCGTCGGCGGATACAAAGACTTTTCGCGAACCCGCCTTTTTCAGCACGAACTGGCTGCCGGAAAAAGCGTGGCGTCCGTTATCCCGGCCGGGACCCACGGTGAAAACATACGGCGCGGGCAGAACCGCCAGCGGGTCATCGGAGGAAAAGAAAACCGTGTCGGAAAAATCGGTCACGGTGTTACCGAACTGGTCTTTGGCCGTGACAACGATGCTATCCCCGGCCGAACCCGGAAAGGGGACTCCGGCTACCGTCGTTTCCGGGGTACCTGTGACTTCAAAACCGGCCAATTCATCAGCGATTACGTTCAGCTTGAGCGGGATGCTGACCAGTGCTGCGTTCGATGCCAGAATTTCGACCCGACCGGCCCCGGTGGCGAAGAAGCGGTTGTCGAGAAAAATACCGCTTCCTTCCGAGCCGGGAGGGATTTTCCACTCGACCGAACGTGCGGCGGCCGGATTTCCAAAGCGGTCTTCCTGCACGGGGGAAAGCGGGGTGAATCGGCCGGCCCGAATGTCGGGTTCCGCCGGCGGAGTTATGGAAAGTTTCACCGCCATATCGGGAACAACTGAAAAAGGGGCGACGAAACGGGAAATCCGTTCTCCCCCCGGGTTGAAAAGTAAAACCTCGACTTGAAAAGTTTGTGCCCGACGCGGATTTTGAATTTTGTTCAACTCAAACATAACCGGCCGGCCGGGAAGAATGGAGCCGCTTTTGAAACCGCCCTCGACTTTCTGCCCGGCAACCTTTAAACCGCCGACCCTTAAATCCTTCGGGGAGCCGTCCGGAACGAAGGTTTCTACCGATTTGAGGGATTTGAGAGCAAAACCGTCTGGAAAGATAAACTGAAAGCTTCCTCCGGAAGGAATCGAAACATCGGAAATCAAAATCCGGTACGGCTCGGTCTTGTCCACGATGCCGGAGGCGGGGAAAACGGCGATTTCGGCATCCAGTCGCTGAATTCCCAAAAGCATTATAATTATAAAACCCCTAAGCCCCTTTTTCATAGTGTCCGGTTTTCTTTAAGCCAGACCTCCTTCTGGGCGAAACGTATTTTGGCATCCTTCAGCAACTGCAGGGCACGCAGGCGCACCCCTTCAGCCGCAATTCCTTTTTTATCCAAATCGGAAACCCAGAAAAAAAGCGAAAATTCCAGGCCAGCCTCGGTCAAATCGGAAAGCAAAAGGGCCGGCTCCGGTTCCCGCAAAATTCCAGGCGTGGCGGAAAGGGCCTTCTCGAAAATGTTTTTTGCTTTTTCCACCGGCGAATCGTGGGACAGAACGAATTTCAGCGAAACGCGGGCGCGCGGGTCGGGAAGGGAAAGGTTGGTGAGCCGGGTGCGGACCAGCTCCACGTTGGGTACGACCAGAATCGAACCGTCGTCGTTCAAAAACCGGCTGGAACGCAGTCCGATTTCAACCACGATTCCGGATTCTCCGCTGGAGAGAGCCACCCTGTCCCCGACGCGGAAGGGACGGTCGGCCATCAAAATAAAACCGGAAATCATATTGGAAAGAGTATCCTGCGCGGCCAAGGCGAAAGCCAAAGAGGAGATGCCGGCGACGGCCAAAAGTCCCTTGATGTCGATTTTGAAATGGTCCAAAATCACCAAGAGCGCCAGAAAAAAGATTGCGCCTTTCAGAATACGGTTGAAAAGAATCACAAACTGGGCATCCATCCCAGCCTGCGTGCGGGCCGCCAAAAGCCGGGAATACCAGGCCAGTCCGGCGGCCGCAAGACGGTAGAGCAGATAGACAACCAAGGCCACCGCGATGATAAAAATCAGCGCATCCAGCCCGTTAAAAATCCAGCCGGCCACCCGGGTGGGATAGGTGGCTTTCAGCCGGTTGAAAACCGCCACCAGTCCGCAGGCGACAATCAGGTGAAAAACCGGCCAGCGGGAGGCAAAAAGGAGCTCGTCGGCCAGGGTCTTTCCTCTCTTCAGGAAAATTTGGGTGCGGGCCAAACGCAAAAAGAAGTTCGCCGCGGCGGCCGCCACGGTCGCAACCCCGAGAATGAGAAGACCGATTAGTACTTCCTTAAGCCATACCGGCATTTATCCCAATTTGCTCCTCCCCGCTCAGGGCGGAAGATAAGCGGGGAGAGAAACGAAGGCAAGAAAAACTAAGGTCAATCGCACGGTTGTTCCCACTTGGGGCTTTACTTTTGTTGTAAAAAGCTATTATTAAATCCACCAAATGATAGGTCAAACCGTCTCCCATTACAAAATTCTGGAAAAATTGGGCGAAGGGGGAATGGGGGTGGTGTACAAAGCCCACGATTCCAAGCTGGACCGGGATGTGGCGTTGAAGTTTCTGCCCCCTCATCTTGCCGCCGACCCGGTGGAAAAGGAGCGGTTTCTGCGCGAAGCCCGGGCGGCCTCGGCTTTGAACCATCCCAACATCACCACCGTTTTTGAAATAGATGAACACTTCGATCAGATTTTTTTGGCGATGGAACTGGTGGAAGGAAAGTCGCTCAAAGAACTTATTAAATCCGAATCGCTTCCCATCAAAAAGGTTCTGGAGATTGGCATTCAGGTTTGTGAGGGGCTGACCGACGCCGCGGAAAAGGGGATTGTTCATCGGGATATCAAATCGGATAATATCCTGCTCACTCCCAAAAATCAGGCCAAGATTATGGATTTCGGGCTGGCCAAATTCAAAGGCGCCGGCCAGCTTACGAAGGCCGGCTCGACCGTGGGAACGGCGGCTTATATGTCGCCGGAGCAGGCCTCTGGCGAAGAAGTCGACCATCGGTCGGACATCTTCTCTTTTGGGGTAGTTTTGTACGAGCTTCTGACCGGCAAGCTGCCTTTTCGAGGTGAACACGCCGGGGGACTGGCGTATTCCATTCTGAACGAGGAGCCGCCGCCTTTGGCCCGTTTTAATGACAAAACCACGCTGGAACTGCAACGCATCATCAGCAAGGCCCTGGCTAAAGACAAAGCCGAGCGCTACCAGCACATCGACGACATGGCGGCCGATTTGCGGCACGAAAGAAAGAATTTGGAATATGCCAAAGCGCCGGTGGTGCCAAAACCGGAGGCAGTTCACCAGCCGAAGAAAAACCTGCTAAAAATCCTGGTTCCTGCTTCTGCCGCGGCCGTTTTGGTTCTTTTGTTTTTGATTTTCAACCCCTTCAAAGTGGAGGTCTCTCGGGACCAGACGGCCGAGGCCTCCCAGAATTCGTTGGCGGTTATGTATTTCGAAAACATTCCCGACCCGGAGGACAAGGATCATACCGGCGAAATGCTGGCGAATTTGTTAATCACTTCCCTCTCGCAGGTTCAAGGGTTGGAAGTAATCAGCCGGGAACGGCTGTATGATATACAAACCGAGTTGGGGAAAGCAGGCGGGGAAAAAATAACCCCCTCGCTGGCCACCCAAATTGCCCAGCGGGCTGGTGTCAAAACGATGCTTTTGGGAAGCATCCTGCAAAAAGAGCCGGAATTGGCGGTAACCGCCCGTTTAATTGATGTCAAAACCGGAAAGATACTGAATTCTCAACGGATAACCGGCTATACGGCAGCCAAGATGTTTCCGATGGTGGATAGCTTATCGGTATTGGTGAGGAATGGGTTAAACGTGGTTGCCGTTCCGGCATCCCCGGCGAAATCGGTGGCGGAGGTGACCACCAGTTCTCCAGAGGCGTACCGCTCTTATTTGGAAGCGGAGGAACTGGCCAAGAAATTTTACACTGCCGAGGCCAAAGCAGCCGTGGAGCGGGCCATTGAACTGGACAGCAGCTTTGCTATGGCCTATTTCGGGCTTTCGCAGGCCAGTGGTGCTACTGGAGATGGCGTCGGTGAAAGAAAAGCTTTGCAGAAGGCCTGGCAGCTAAGAAAAAACGTGACGGAAAAGGAGCGTTTACAAATTGAAGCGGCCTATGCTCGAGAAGTTGAGAATGACTTAGTCAAAGGGACGAAAATATTGGAAAAGCTTTTACAAAAATATCCGCACGAACAGAGCGTTTATGACGAGGTGGCCCGAAACTACTTGGCAGTCCACGAATATGAAAAGGCCCGTCAAATTTACCTGGCGGGATTGAAAAACGATTCTTTGGATAAAGGTTTTTGGAATAGTTTGGCCTACTTATACGCTGGCCTGAACCAAAGGGAAGAAGCTATGGAAGCCGTCGGCCGGTATTTGAAAATAGCTCCCGGCGAACCGAACCCCTATGACAGCAAAGGAGAAATCCACTTTGTATTTGGTGAAATCGATTCGGCTTTATACTGGTATCGGAAGGCCGTTTCCTTCCGCACCGATTTCGTCACCATAGAAAAATTAGGGTTCAATGCCCTTTTAAAGCTGGATTATGCCAATGCCGGGAAATATTTCCAGCTGTTTGGGTCCACCCCCGACGAGTTTCAAAAGCTACGGGCAACTTACGACTCCCTTTTGATTCCGCTTCACAAAGGGCAGCTCAAATGGACGGCGCAAGCGCTGCGGCAAGGTTTAGCCGCCTTCGAAAAGGAAGTCCCTCCACAAGTGAGGGGGGGTATCTACGGATTCTTTGGGCTTTTGGCTTTTGAAGCCGGTGACTATGTCGAAATGCTGAAATATGTTCAAAGAGCTTCCCAAGAGGCAAAAAAAGACCCCAGCGAAAAAATCTACGCCCGGGATGCGCTGGCACTGGCTTGGTTAAAAAACGGCAATCAAAAAATGGCTTACAAAATATTGGAAGAGCTCAAACGCGACGTGGCCGGCGAACCTCCCCGCCGTCAACAAATATACGATTACGCCGCTGCGGTTGTGGCTTATGAAGAAGGAAAGTTCGATATGGCCCTGGAAAAGTTCAAAAGTGCTTTAGGGCCCCAGTTTCCCAAGCGCGCCCCTCAATTTTACTATGCCGTATGCCTGCTAAAAACAAGGCACCTCGCCGAAGCCATCGAGGAACTCAAGCGGGTAACCTGGTGGTCACCGATCTCCCTTCCCACCATCAGCTTGAATTTTTTACCTGTTGCCGACTATTGGCCGATTGCGGCGGTGAAAGCCCATTACTGGCTGGGGGTGGCGTACGAGCAAAAAGGGGATAAAGAGCAGGCCCGGAAAGAATACGAAAAGTTTTTGGAAATCTGGAAGAATGCGGATTTCAATTCGCCGGAGATGGCGGACGCAAAGCAAAGATTGGAACGATTGAAGGGGAAAGCTTAGAGAGAACGGGCGGGTTAACCCTCGCTTTCGCTCGGGATATAAACCCGCCCCTACAAAAAACTTATCGTATTGTAATGTCCACTCCTTCGGTTTCGAAGCGGGCTCGGACAAAGACCGTATCCGGGTAGAAAAAGGCCGGTTCGGGGAAAGCAAACGGTGCGAGTGAACCCGGTTCGCGTTTTCGGTCATGGTTTTCGTCCACAAAGCCGGAAAGAAAATATTTTCCGGCCAGAAGCGGGATTGAAAAGGCGGAATCCAGAAGCGTTTCGGTTTTAACCCACCCGGAACGAATTTCACGGAACTCCAAGACGACTGTACCCGCCGGGTTTCCGACCAAAAGTCCGGTGACGGTTCCGAGCGAATCAAGAAAATAGGTGCGGAAGCCAAGCGTAAGCGAATCGGTGGAAGGATTTCCGGCCTTATCCGCCACCACTCCAGCCGGAAGACGGAAGCGGTACCATTCCCCCGGGTGCAGAGGGACTTGGGGAGCGAAGAAAAAGGCGTTGGCCTGCGGCCGGGACCAGACCGCCGGCACGGCGGCGCCAAGAGAGTCCAAAAGCCCCGGCGCTCCGGCCTCAAATTTGGATAAGACGGGCTCCGAAAAGTATATTTTCAAGGTGTCGGAAAAGCCCATCCGCTCCCGCCGGTTGGGGGGTTCCGAATAAACAGGCTTGGGCGGGATTTCATCCGATTTGGCTCCAATTAAAAAAACGGCGCTGTCTTCTCCGCTCCGGCTTTCCGATTTGGCAACAAAATCGGAAAAATAAACGACGGCCTCTTTTTCCTCCATAGGAAGACCAGCGACCAAATGCAGTTTATCCTTCTGGTTGGGATTCCAAAAAACCGAGCGGACGGGAATCTCTTCGCCCGGGGCGCCGGTAAAAATCTTGAAATTGGCCGGCAAGGTATCGGGAAAATCCAGCGGACGGTTGAAGGTCAAAACCAAAAGCCGGTCGGCATTCATACGGGCGTCCTGGAGTTCCAACCGGGCGGTGTCCAGCGGTTCTAAAAAAATCTGGGCGGGGAGTGTTTTCTCGCCCACTCGGGCCGTTACAACGTCCCGATCATGCAGGCCGAACTTCTGGCCGGAGGAGGCCAAAAGCCGGTACCGGCCGGAAGGCAAAAAGGAAAATTTAAAGAGGCCATCCTTGCCGGAAGCAGTCTGATAATCCGGTTTTTTCCAGTCGGGGGGGGCCGCGGTATCGGCCATCCGAAAAGCCTGGACGAAGGCCTGGCTCACCGGGGCGGTTTTATCGAACACCTGACCGGCAATTTCGCCGGAATCGATTGTTTCCCCCGTGGAAAAAGCGAAGCTGTATGCTTGGGCCAGGGAATTTCCGTGCAAATCCCGAACCCCGGTCCCCAGCGAAATCACGTAGGTGGCGCCCTTTCTCAAGTATCGATTCGGATAAATCCGGTAGGTTTTCCCTCTAAGTTCATCACGAAACGAATCGGCCAAGGGCGGCGAAATGAAAACGTTGGCAGTCAGCGATGTGCGCACCACTTTTTCGGAGAAGACAAACTCGAAAAAAGCGCCGGTGTCGACCTGAAGGGAACCGGAAGGGGGGGAACAGGAGAGCACCTCGGGCGGGGTTTTATCCTCCGGCCCGCCGGGGGGGGCGCCGAATTTGGCACAACTGGCGAAAAGAAGCGAAAAAAGGAAAGCCCTTCTCAACGGGAGAGCTTTTCCTTCAGGGCCACATTTTCCGGGTCCATATCCAAAGCTTTCCGGTATTGAACGTGGGCTTCCTTCTTTTTGCCCATCGCCCGGTAAATATCTCCCAAATGCTCGACGATGATGGCGTCCTTGTTGTTTTTCTCCAAGGCCCGGCGGATGTACTTCTCGGCCTCCTTAAGCTTTCCCATACGGAACAACACCCAGCCGTAGCTGTCCAGGAAGGCGCCGTTTTCCGGCTCTTTTTCGAGCGCCTTTTCAATCATTTTTTTGGCTTCGGGCAGGTTTTCGTTGCGGTCGGCCCAGGTGTAACCCAGGTAGTTCAGGGCCTGGGCGTGCTCCGGCTCCAGGGAAAGAACTTTTTTGAAAACAACAACGGACGTATCGACGCGGCCGGAACGCTCCAGGGCGGCGGCGTAGGAGAAGAGGAAATTCAGGTTCTCCGGTTCTTCCGCAACCAACCGGTCAAAGACAGCTCGGGCGGAATCGTTTTGCTTTTGGGCGGCGAAGGCCTGCCCGACCCAGAAGCGGAGGTCGGGGCTTTCGGGAAATTTTTCCAGCCCCCGGCGGGCCACCGCGAGCGCTTTCTCCGGCTTTTCCCAGGAAAGATAGGTCAAGGCCAGCCCGGTGAACCCCTGCGGCAGGGTGTCGGCCCGTTGGATAAGCTTCTGGTAAAGGCTTTCGGCGCGGGAATAATCCGGCCGCAGAAAGGCGATACGGGCCAGGTAGAAAAGCGGCACGTAATCGGCGGAGTCCTCTGCCAGGCGAACCAGAACCGATTCGGCGGAGGCAAATTCCTTCAACTCGAAGTACAAATCCCCCAGGTGCAGGGCCACCGCCCGGTCGCTGGAATCCCGTTCCAAAAGCTTTTGATAGACTTCCGCCGCCCGGGCATATTCCCCGCTTCGTTCCAAACTTTCCCCGAGCAAAAGATAGGCCCGCCCATCGGAGGAATCCGACTCGAGGTACCGCTCCGCTTCCGCGGCCGCATCGGCGTGGCGGCCCCCCGCCCAGAGCAACTGCACCAACTGGTAAAAGTTGGAGTAGGAGGGGGAAAGGCGGGTCAGTCTTTTCTGCGCCCGGATGGCGGTTGCGGAATCTTTGGTCTGTTCCGAAATGCGGGCCAGATACCACCAGGCCGAAGTTCCGGAGGAATCAATGCTCACAGCCGAGAGGTAACGCTTTTTGGCCTCCTCCCAGTCGTTTAAGTGGCGGGCGCAGTCGGCCAAAAGCTGCTCCCGTTCCCAAGTCTTAATGGTCAGCTTTTCCCCTTCCAGCCGGGCGGAAGGGTAATCTCCGAGGAAAAAGTAGCTCTGCGCCAGGGCCAGGCGGATTTCGTAGGAATCCGGGTCGTAGCGCAGGGCCTTTTGAAACTCTTCGGCGGCGCGGCGGAAATCGCCCGAATGGCGGTACAAATCGCCGCTGACATAATGCTCGTAGGCCTCCTGACTGAACAGGATTTTCACCTTTGAGGGTTTCCCGACTTCCACCTTTCCTTTTTGCCCGGCGCAAGCGGCAAACAGAAGAATAAAAAGAAACCCAAGAACCACGCTTTTGATAAAAAAACCGACCTTCATCCCCTTCACCTGAAATTTCTTACCCGAAAAACCGCCAAATTTTTCATTTTTTTTCCGCCATCACGATGCGCACCACCCCAAACAGGTCAATAAAGGCGGTCGGTTCTTGATACGAATCGGTTTTTCTTATCCATTCGGAAACTTCACCGGCCTGGTTTTCCCCCACCTCCAAGGCCAAAAGCCCTCCCGATTTCAACGCCCGGGCGGCCTGGGTGGCAATTTGGGCGTGAAACCAAGTGCCCCCGTTTGGGCTTTCGAGGGCAAGTCTTGGTTCAAAATTCCGCACCGAGGAGGCGAGGTTTGAAAATTCGTCCGGCGACACATAGGGCGGATTGGAAACAATCAAATCGAACCGTTCCGGCGCCTTCAGCGGCCTCAAAAGATTTCCCCGCACGAATTGAATTCTTTTCTCCAGCCCCAGGCTGCGCGCGTTTTTCTTTGCCACCCAAAGGGCTTCTTTGGATATATCGGTCGCCACCGCCCGGGCTTGGGGCAATCGCGAAAGCAAAGCCAAAGCGATGCAGCCGGAGCCAGTGCCAACGTCGAGGATGGAAACGGGATAGTCTTTCCCTTTCTTTTCAAAGAGCGACTGCACGCACTTTTCCACCAGCACTTCGGTCTCCGGTCGGGGAATCAAGACGGCCGGGCTTATTTTGAACTTCAGTCCGTAAAATTCGGTCTCCCCGGTTATATAGGCCAGCGGGCGGCCGCCCCGGCGCTGCAGGATGATTTCTTCCACTTTCTTCCCGGCCGAAGCGGGAGCCAGCCGGGGCAACTCGGCCGCCAACCGCGCATTTTCCCAATCGGCGGCGAAAGACAAAACCCACCAAGCCTCCTGTTCAAAGTTGGGCACCCCCAAGCGCTCCAGTTTGGAGGAAGCCTGCTTAAGCAGTTGGGCGTAAGTCCTTTCAAAACGACTCATGCTCTTTGCCCTTGCAACACCAGCGACCGTCAAAGGTTCGTGTTTTTCAGCCGTTCTTCCTGCTCCTTGGTCCGAAGGGCTTCCACGATGGCCTCAATTCCTCCTTCCAGAATGCTCTCCAATGAATGCAGGGTCAAGCCGATGCGGTGGTCGGTCACCCGGTTCTGGGGGAAATTGTAGGTGCGGATTTTTTCCGAACGGTCGCCGCTGCCGACCATCGAGCGCCGGGCTGTGTCGATTTTTTCCTTTTGTGCAATTTGGGCCTGGTCCAAAAGCCGCGCCCGCAAGACTTTCATCGCCTTGGCCTTGTTTTTTATCTGGGAGCGTTCATCCTGGCAGCTTACCACTAGGCCGGTGGGGATGTGGGTAATGCGCACGGCCGAATCGGTGGTGTTTACCCCCTGTCCCCCCGGGCCGCCGGCGCGGAAAACGTCGACGCGCAAATCGGCCGGGTTAATCTGAATATCCACATCTTGCGCTTCCGGCAAAACCGCCACGGATGCGGCCGAGGTGTGAATCCGGCCGGAGGCCTCCGTCGCCGGCACACGCTGGACCCGGTGGACGCCCGATTCATGCTTCAATTTGCCGAAAGCCCCATTCCCCTCGATTAAGAAAACCACTTCCTTGAACCCTCCCAAGCCGGTGGGGTGGGAGGACAAAAGCTCCAATCTCCACTTCTGCCGTTCGGCAAAGCGCAGGTACATCCGGTAAAGCTCGGCCGCAAACAAAGCCGCCTCTTCCCCGCCCGTGCCGGCCCGGATTTCAACGATGACGTTCTTGGTGTCGTTCGAGTCGCGCGGGGCCAAGAGCAGTTTCAATTTCTCTTCCAACCGGTCCTTTTCCGGTTTCAGTTCTTCCAGTTCCGCTTTGGCCATATCTGCCAGTTCCCGGTCGGAGGCGCTTTTCAGTTTTTCATCCTCCTCAATTTGGGACAAAACCTGCCGGTAGCGGGTGGCGGCCTGCACGGTTTCCTCCATACCGGCCCGCTCCCGGGCGATTTTTTGGAGGCGGGGCGGTTCGGCCAAAACCGTCGGGTCGGACAAAAGCTCGGTCAGTTCTTTGTATTTGTTTTCAACTTTTTCCAGAAGTTTCAGCATGTCTCCTCAAAATATAAATTTGCCGACAAAATAGAAAGTCGCAAAACGGCTTAAAGAAACGGGTAAATGAAGCTAAGAAGCCGCCGCCGGAACGGACTCCGGCAGGGCCCCTTTCAGGGCGGCGATAGCCACTTCTATCTGGTCGTCGGAAGGGGGGCGGGTGGTGATTTTCTGCAGCCAGATGCCAGGGGCGATGACGGCTCGGCCGAGCCAGCTTTCCTTTATGCGGGCGGACCATTTTAGAACTTCATAGCTCCCCCCCGCCACCAGGGGTAAGAGCAAAAGATGATAACCGAACCGCTCGAAAACGTTGGGCGCTTCTCCGGCTACCAGAAGATAGGCCGCATCCGAAGCGGAGTAGATGAATATGGCCAGAAGCGCTACCAAAATTAGAAACGAGGTGCCGCAGCGGGGGTGCATCGTCGGATATTTGCGGATGGCACCGATTTCCAACGGGTCGCCGGCTTCAAAGGCGTAGATGGTCATATGCTCGGCCCCGTGATACTGAAAAATCCGCTGAAAATCTTTGAAACGTGAAAGCACAAAAAGATAGGCCAGAAAAATGGCCACCCGGAACCCGCCCGCTAAAAAATTGAAGGCGACGGCGTTGCGTTTAAGCCCGAAAAGATTGGAAAGCCAGATGGGGACAAAAAAGAAAAGCAGAATCCCCAACCCCAAAGCCAGAATGGTGGTCAAACCCAAAACCCAGTCCGACTGCTTTTTCACCGCTTTCGTTTCTTTTTCCGGGTTTTCTTTTTTCTTTTTCTCCTCCTCCGCGGCGAGAGCCACCTCGGCCGAAAAATTCAAGCTTTTGGAGCCGATGTAAAGCATTTCGAACAAGCCGACGACCCCGCGGACGATGGGAACGTTCAGCCATTTGATGCGTTTGACGATGGGCAAGAACTCTCCATCAGTGGAAACGATTTGCCCGTCCGGCCGGCGCACGGCGGTGGCCACCTTGGCCCATGAGCGAATCATCACCCCTTCGATAACCGCTTGCCCGCCGACGTTTTTCTCCGGGTTGTTGGCCAAACAGCAAGTAAACATTTAAATAATGCCCTTGTCCCCCACGGAAAAATATGGAATAAAGTTGGGCAAAAAACTCAATTTTTCAAGGCCGCCCGCCAGTTCAAAATCGACAGAAAACCAAAAAACAGCAAGGCCGGGTAGGAAACCCAATGCGGAACGACCCACGCGCCAATCTGGACTTCTATGCTGTAAGCCAAGCGAAGCAAATGCAGCAAAAAAATCAGCGTAAATAAGAACCCGGAAATAATAAAAAGCGTTTTTTTCACAGGCAAGACTTACGTGTCGGTCTTGGCCGCGGCCGTCGATTTCGGCTTCTTTTCGACTTTCTTTTGATAGCGTTGGCGGAACTTTTCCACCCGGCCGGCGGTGTCAATCAGCTTCTGCTTGCCGGTGAAGAACGGATGGCAGGCCGAGCAGATTTCGACGTGTATGTTCCGTACCGTCGAGCGGGTCTGGATGACGTTCCCGCAGGCGCAGGTGATGGTCGTATCGTAGTAGGCCGGATGTATCTTTTCTTTCATTTATTGGCTCCCTTCAGAGACATTATGATAGCTTAACGAACCGAAAAATGCAAGCCATCTACTAAAACCGTGCCAGGTTCCCTTCGGTTCCCCGGGCACGACCAGGCACCGGGAGTACCCCAAAAAGCGCCCTTCCCGTCGAAAATCGGGGCTATGATATGCTACTGCCGGGTCAAGGGGACGAAGCGAACCGGAACCCCTCTCTTTTTGACCACCCCCTCTTCCGTGCGGATGAAAAGATAAAGATACTGCTCCCGTTCCGTGCCGAGCGGAGCCACCAGCCGCCCCCCATTTTTTAACTGCCCCAAAAGCGGAGGCGGAAGCTCTTCGGCGCAGGCCGTTACGATTATGGCGTCAAAAGGAGCCATTTCCGCCCAGCCATTGTAACCGTCGGCTATTTTTATCCAGACGTTTTTGTAGCCCAGGGAGGTGAGCAGATCAGCCGCCCGTTTTCCCAGCTCCGCCACAATTTCAAGGGAATAAACCTCTCCCGCCAACTCGGCTAAGATGGCGGTCTGGTAGCCGGAGCCGGTGCCGACTTCCAGCACCCGATGCTTGGGGGAAAGGGCCAAAAGCTCGGTCATCACCGCCACTATGTAGGGCTGTGAGATGGTCTGCTCCAAGCCAATCGGCACAGGTTCATCACTGTACGCTTCTTCTATGTACTCTTCTGGAAGAAAAAAATGGCGGGGGATTTTGCGCATCGCCCCCAGAACCCGCTGGTCCTTTACGCCCCGGGCTTCAATTTGGTGAGCCACCATCCGTTCGCGAAGTTTTTGGTACGGGTCGACGGTCATAAGAACAATATACAAAAAGAACAGTGTACCTTGTCATTTCGAACGAAGTGAGAAATCTGGGTGGGGAAGGGAGAAGTCCCTCCACCCCGCTGCCCAGATTCCTCGCTTTGCTCGGAATGACGATGAAGGAAATCTTCAGGCAACAAATCTCTTGCCCAAATTTTTTTTTCCTTTACTTTTGCGGCCGTGGAGCTGGCTTTCCTCAAAGCGCGGGAGATTCTGGACTCCCGCGGCAATCCCACTTTGGAGGTAATCGGCGGCACGGCGGACGGCGTGGTCGCCTCCGCCTCTGTTCCCTCCGGCGCCTCCACCGGCACGCACGAAGCGTTGGAACTGCGCGACCGGGACCCCAAGCGCTACCGCGGGATGGGAGTCAAAAAAGCGATTGAAAACGTGGAGCGGCAGATTGCCCCGGCCTTTTTGAAAAGCCAGCCGGACATTTTCAACCAAGGAAGCGTGGACGGCTTTTTGTGCGAGCTGGACGGCACGGAAAACAAAAGCAAGCTGGGCGCCAATGCCATTTTGGGGGTCTCCATCGCCTGCGCCCGTCTGGCAGCCCGCAGCTTGATGCAGCCCTTGTATCAGTATCTCGGCGGGGTGTATGCCTCCCTTTTGCCGGTGCCGATGATGAACATCCTAAACGGAGGCAGGCACGCCGATTCCAACGTCGATTTGCAGGAGTTTATGGTTGCGCCGGTCGGCACCCCCAATTTTCGGGAGTGCCTGCGGATGGGCTCGGAGGTTTTGTGGGCCTTGAAAGCCGTGCTCAAGGAGAAAAACCTTTCCACCGGCGTGGGGGACGAAGGAGGCTTTGCCCCCAACCTGCGCTCCAACCGGGAGGCCTTGGATTTGATTTCGGAAGCGGTCAAAAAGGCCGGATTCCATCTCGGCGAAGACGTCCTTTTCGCTTTGGACCCGGCCGCCAGCGAGTTTTTTGACGCCGGCAAAAGCCGCTACGTTTTGAAGGGGGAGAAAAAAGAGCTTTCGCCGGAGGAGATGGTTGCCTATTATGTTGACTTGTGCAAAAGCTACCCCATCTACTCGATTGAGGATGGAATGGCGGAAGATGACTGGGACGGGTGGAAGTTGTTGACCGAACGGCTGGGGAAAAAAGTGCAGCTGGTAGGGGATGACATTTTCGTGACTAACCTTAAACGGCTATCGCTGGGCATTCAACGCAAAGTCGCCAACGCCGTTTTAATCAAGCCCAACCAGATTGGAACTTTGAGCGAAACCTTTCAATGCGTGCAGGCGGCCCGGGAGGCCGGCTACGCCTCCGTGATTTCCCACCGCTCCGGCGAAACGGCCGACAACTACATCGCCGATTTGGCGGTCGCCTGGCAGACCGGGCAGATTAAGACCGGCGCCCCCTGCCGGGGGGAACGGGTGTCCAAGTACAACCGGCTTTTGGCCATCGAGGATGAACTGAAAGGGCAGGCCCGCTGGGCCGGGCCGAAGATTCTGGAAAACTACCGGAGCAAGAATGTTTAAGCCGGCGCGAAAGGAAAGCTCCTTTGTCAGCCGCATACGCGACCGGGCTTTGGGGTCGAAAAAATCGTTCCGGCTTTTTTTGTGGCTGGCCGGCTCCATTGTGCTGTTGTATCTTTTTGCCACCGGCAATTTCGGCTTTTTGCGCATTTTGTCGCTTTATGAAAAGCGGGAAAACCTGATTCGGGAGAACCGTTATTTGACGGTTGTGCAGGCCGATTTGGAGTGGCGCAAGCGGGAGCTGGCCAAAAACCCTGTCTTGGTGGAGAAACTGGCCCGCGAAAAGATGGGTTTGACCAAAAAGGGGGAAATTCTCTACAAAATCATTCCTCCCAAGGATTCCACCCCGAAGTTTGAAGAGGGGGCTTATGCCCCTTTACAAAACTAACGCCGTCGTCTTGGGCAGCCGCCGCTTCGGCGACACCTCCAAAATCATCTCCGCCTATACCGCCGAGTTTGGCAAGGTTCATCTTTTAGCCAAGGGTGCCCTGACGCCGAAGAGCAAATTTCTTTCCGCCTTGGAGACCTTTTCCGAAAGCGAGCTGGTCTTTTATCACAAGACCACAACCGAATTGCACCTCCTTTCGCAGGCAGCTCTTTTGAAATCTCACCTTCGCTTGGCGGATAAAGTCGAAATTTTCCCCTTCGCCGCCGCCGCCTGCGAAATAACGGATGAATGGATTAAAGGTGAGGAGCAAAACCCGGCCTACTATCAGTTGCTCGTGAGTTTTCTCAACCGGCTCGAGATGGCCACTCCGGTTCAAGCTCCTCTTTTCTTTTGGCTTTTCGTCTATTACGGCGCTTCCATTTTGGGCTTCCGTCCCAATTTGGAGGCCTGTTTTCGCTGCGGCAAGAAAGAAGATAAAAAGAGCTACCTTTTTCACCCCGAAAAAGGCGGCCTGGTCTGCGCCGAGGACGCCCGCGAAAGCGAAAGGTATTTGAAGGTCTCCGCTGACTTGAAGAATCTCGCCCAATCCCTCGCCCATTCCGATTTCGAAGCCGCCTCGCATCTGGAATCCCTTCCCTCGGATGCCTCGGGACAAGCCAAACTGGTCAAAGAGCTATCCGAGTTCTTGAAGGACTTCCTTCTGGTGCAGGGGGTCTGGAAGGAACTGCCGGGGAGTTTGGGGCTTGGACAAAAAAACTAAGGGCTTGACTTGGCGGGGAAAATAATAATATTCAATTCCGGGAGGGGGCAATCTCTATAATCATTTTAGGCCGCACGTTATGCGTGCAAAACGAAGGGAGATACTATGCGTTTGAAGTTGATACTTATTATGCTTTTGCTATGTACGGGTTTTGCCGCCGGGCAGGATGTTCCACTGGGTCAGGGCCTCACAGTTGGGGGTGCCGGCGGGGTTGCGTTCATGGATAACAGCGGCATCGATGCCCGTGCTTCGGCGTGGTTCCATGTGACCAAATTCTTAGACCGCACCTGGGGGCTAAGTGTTCTGGTTCAAGGAGTCCCTATGAGCGTCCTTGGTGCGGACTTTGCTTTAGCTGGCGATCCGGGCGTAGTCGCACGCGTTGCCAAAGGGCGGGTTCTATTTCGGGCTGGACCGAGTATTTTAATGCCATTCGGCGGAGGAGAAGGGGCGCAAGCTCACTTGGGAGGGCACGTCGGGATTGCTTGGGCACCGCTTGACCTCGGCAAGGTCTCGTTCTACATCCAAGGGATTCAACACTTCTATTCCGTTAATGGCAGTTTCGTCCGTTATCCCGGAGTCGGAATCGGACTAACCACGTTAGGCCGACCGTAACGGCGATACTACCGCGTCTCTACTTGAAATGCGGAGGTTTCACGCTATTCTTATGGAAGGATTTCCTTTTGGTGCAGGGGGTCTGGAAACAACTGCCGGGGAGTCTGGGGCTGGGCTAAAGCAGCCAAAGCGCTTGACTCCCTCTCGGGGGGCATTATTTTACATGCAAGCGAAAGGAGTTTCTGAAGGCATAGTTAACGAGGTACGAGCTTTCCAAAACGCCCGTACGGGCAGAAAGAGGTTAACATGCTTAAGAAGAGCAAACAAAACGCAAGCTGGCTGGCCTTGGCCATCGCCCTCGTTTTAATCCCGTTCATCCCCGATTTAAACGCCCAGGAGCTTCCATCCTACCTGCGGGATCGGGGCACCGGCGTTCCCTCCTCGATGTTTGGCACTTACTTGCAAAAAGGGGAGCTGCGGGTCTATCCCTACTTCGAGTGGTACGCCGACTCGGACCTCGAATACAAGCCAAGCGAACTGGGTTATTGGCTGGAGGTCGACTACCGCGGGCGTTACCGCGCCTCCGAGTGGCTTTTGTTCCTTGGTTACGGCCTCACCTCCGACCTCGTCCTCGAGTTCGAGGCGGCGGCCATCTCCGCCGAGTTGGAAAAATCCTCCAACGACACCTCGGCTATGCCCCAAGACGTGGAAGAATCCGGCTTGGGGGACGTGGAGGCGCAGCTTCGCTGGCGTTTTCTTCGTGAGAACCAAAGCCGGCCGGAGGTTTTTACCTACTTCGAGACGGTCTTCCCGCTGCAGAAAACGAGGCGGCTCATCGGCACTTCTGACTGGGAGTTCAAGCTGGGTTTCGGCGCCGTCCGGGGGTTTGGCTGGGGGACGATGACTTTGCGCTTGGCCGTGGACTACACCCGGGCGGAGCGGAAGTTCGAGGCCGGCAGCTATGCGCTCGAATACTTGAAGCGTCTTTCGCCCGCTTGGCGGGCGGTCGCCTTAATCGAGGGGAATCAGTTCGACGAAGTGGAGCTTATCACCGAGATGCAGTGGTACATAAACCCGCGCACCTACCTCAAGTTCAACAACGGCTGGGGGCTGACCACAAACGCCACCGACTTCGCCCCTGAAGTGGGCCTTATGTTTTCGTTTTGATACCTGCTCGTTGTTCGGGCCAAGTTTTTGCAGGACTTCCTTTTGGTGCGGGGGATGTGGAAGGAAGTGCCGAAAAGCTTAGAATTACAAAAGAGTCGCCCTTCTAATTGAAAATTTCTATTAAATCAATTAACTTGGCCTTCACCTTGAAAGGAGGAACAAGCAATATGCCAAAAAGCTCCTATTATTTAACTTCTCTCAGTAAAGACAGAACGCCTGTCGCTTGGGCGATTACAAACGGGGATATAAAGACAGAACTAAAACAAATTTTAGAGCGAAAACCAAAAAAAGAGGAAATAGAAATTGCTACTAAAATGATTGGTGAGGCGATTTCCGATTGGCCAGTGATTTTAAGTGAAAACCTAAACTGGATAACGGATGTGAAACGAAGAGAAGATTTAATGCGGAGGTATACACAACCCCAAAAAGCAGGACGGGTGCAAAATGGAGAAATTCACAAGAATAAAAAATAGGGTTGACCATCTCGCAAAGGGGGATGTGGTAACCCTTGAATTGGGCTTTTGTCCATTTTGTAAAAGTTTAACAGATTTTAGGGGGGAATTTCTCCCCTGTTGCGGTGAAGACATTGATACTTTACGGAATGAAAAAAAATCAAGCACCATAGTTTTTGAGGCAAAAGTTACGGCCATTAATGAATTAGACCTGCAAAAGCTTTCCGCCTTCACCAAGCGCATCTTTAAAGGAAGACATACCGAATGGAAAAGTTAGAACGCATAGTCTGGAAAGAAAACGAGAATGCCGTAGAATTAGGCTTCGAGTTTTATCTTCAGCTTTTGGAGAAAAGAATTAAAGGCAAAGACATCTCATTAGTCCAAGAATTGCGGAAATTCTTCAAAAACCAACTCGGAATTTCTCTTCGCGAAACCCAGGCTCGTGGGCTGATGCACAAAAGTTCATCGATATTCATTGACTATGTTGAAACTGTTGCTGGAGAAAATTTTAATCCGACAAGTGAATTCTGGGCAGCACAAGGCATCGACAAATTTTTGGAATGGAAAAAGAAATGGGAATTTTTGAAGAAACAAGAAGCGGTTGATCTTGAAATACCTGCTCAAGAAGCCGAAGAATCAGCGCCCAAAAAATCAACGACAACCATAACGAGAACTATTCGGGATAATGCCTTGAGTCGTTTCTTAAAGGGTGTTTATGATTACCAATGTCAAATCTGCACCTTCACCTTTTTGACTCCCAAAGGAGTTCATTACGCCGAAAGCCATCACATAAGGCCACTGGGCCGCAAACATAACGGGATAGATAAGGAAACAAATATGTTAGTCTTGTGCCCGCTCCATCACGCAATGTTTGATTTCGGTGCAATTGCGGTCGAACCAAAGAAAAGAATAATTTTAAGCATTGATGAGGGCGTAAAGGAAGTCGGCAAGAAAATGGCTTTAGAAAAGCACAAACTTAACACGGACTTTCTGGAATATCATCTTAACTATATCTACGACAAGGTTTAATTACCGGTAAGGGCACACCCCAACCCCCACCTACCCCCACCAAATACTAATTGCCTCTCCCCTGAAATTTTGGTATTTTACGGGCTTGCCTTTTGAGGTGGTGTGGTTCGACCAGCTCACCCATCTCGAGGCCGAGGAGTACATACCGGTGATAGAGACAATCCGAATTCAGGGCGCAAGAGAGCATAACTTAAAGAACATAAGCTTGGAACTCCCCCGCGATAAGCTGGTGGTATTCACGGGGTTATCCGGGTCGGGCAAGTCCAGCTTGGCGTTTGACACCATCTACGCCGAAGGTCAAAGGCGCTATGTGGAATCCCTCTCCGCCTACGCCCGCCAGTTCTTGGGGCTGATGGAAAAGCCGGACGTCGATTTAATCGACGGCCTCTCCCCGGCCATCTCGATTGAACAAAGGAGCTCGGCCAAAAACCCCCGCTCCACCGTCGGCACGGTCACCGAAATTTATGATTATTTGAGATTGCTCTTTGCCCGTATCGGCATCCCCCACTGCTACAAATGCGGCCGCAAAATCTCCAAGCAGACCACCGACCAGATTGTGGATAGGGTGCTGGAATTTCCCAAGGGGGCCAAAATTCAAATTCTGGCCCCCCTCGTCTCCGGCCGCAAAGGGGAGCACCGCGAGGTCTTAGAGGAAGCCAAAAAGAAGGGCTTCATCCGCGCCCGCGTGGATGGCAAAGTGGCGGAGATTTCCGACGAGATTAAGCTGGACAAAAAGAAAAAACATTCGATTGAAATCGTGGTGGACCGGCTGGTGGTGGAAGCGAAAATCCAAAAGCGGCTGGCCGATTCGCTGGAGACGGCGTTGAAGTTGGGCTCCGGGGTGGTAGTCGTGAACGAGATTGGCAAGGAAGACCATCTTTTTTCGCAAAACTACGCCTGCGTCTATTGCGGCATTTCGTACGAAGAGCCGACCCCGCGCCTTTTCTCCTTCAACTCCCCCTTCGGCGCCTGCCCCGAATGCGACGGGCTGGGGTCCAAAATGGAAATCGACCCGGGTTTGGTGGTGCCCGACTCCAAACGCTCCATCAACGCCGGCGCCATCGCCCCCTGGGGGATTAATTTGGGGGGCTGGTTTCAGTTTATGGTGCGGGGGGTTCTGGAAAATTACGGCCAGAACGCCAATACGCCGTTTTACAAGCTGCCGGAGGAGGTGAAGAAGGTTCTGCTCTACGGCTCCGGCGCCAAGGAGATGAAATTTCAATACGAGCATTCGGAAGGGCGTGGGAAGGGGGAGTATCTCTCCAGCTTCGAGGGAATCATTCCGCAGTTGGAACGCCGCTTCCGCCAGACCGAATCGGAGGGGGTGCGGAACTGGATTGAGCAGTTTATGACCGTCCGCCCCTGCCCCAAATGCGAAGGCGCCCGGCTGAAAAAGGAGGCCCTTTCGGTTAAAATAGCCGACCGGTCGATTCGGGACGTCACCGCCTTTTCGGTCAAGGCGGCCGCCGGGTTTTTCAACAACCTGTCGCTTTCCAAAAAAGAGCAAATCATCGCCCGGCAGATTATCAAGGAAATCCGCGAGCGGCTCACCTTTCTGGTCAACGTCGGGCTGGATTATCTGACCTTGGACCGGAGCGCCTCCTCCCTTTCCGGCGGGGAGGCCCAGCGCATCCGCCTGGCCACCCAAATCGGTTCGCGGTTGATGGGCGTGCTCTATATTTTGGACGAGCCCTCCATCGGCCTGCACCAGCGGGACAACAAGAAGTTGCTGCGGACCTTGACCGATTTGCGCGACATCGGCAACACCGTGATTGTGGTGGAGCACGACCGGGAAACGATCGAAATGGCCGACTGGGTCGTGGATTTGGGCCCCGGCGCGGGAAAAGACGGCGGGGAGGTGGTGGCGCAGGGAACGCCGGAGGCGATTTCGCGAAACGGACGCTCGCTGACCGGGCAGTACATCTCCGGCAAAAAATTCATTCCCATTCCGCCGCGGCGTCGGAACGGCAAAGGAGAGCACATCTATCTTTTTGGCGCCGCCGGCAACAATTTGAAAAAAATCGAGGTGAAGTTTCCGTTGGGGCTTTTCATCTGCGTCACCGGCGTTTCCGGCTCGGGGAAATCGACTTTGGTGAACGAAACGTTGTACCGGATTCTGGCACAGGAGTTCTACAACTCCAAGACCCCGCCGCTTTCCTACGAAAAAATCGAGGGGCTGAACAGAATAGACAAAGTGATTGACATCGACCAGTCACCGATTGGCCGCACGCCCCGCTCCAACCCGGCGACCTACACCGGCGTTTTTACTTACATCCGCGACCTTTTTGCCCAGCTACCGGAGGCCAAGATACGCGGCTATGCGCCGGGGCGGTTTTCCTTCAACGTCGCCGGCGGGCGCTGCGAGGCCTGTGAAGGGGACGGCATCATCAAAATCGAAATGCACTTTCTGCCGGACGTCTACGTTCCCTGCGAGGTTTGCAAGGGGGCGCGCTACAACCGGGAAACTTTGGAGGTGAAATACAAGGGAAAATCGATTGCCGAGGTTTTGGATATGACCGTCGTCGATGCCTTGGAATTTTTCGAGAACATTCCCAGAATCCGTAAAAAATTGCAGACCCTGGCCGATGTCGGTTTGAGCTACATCCATCTGGGCCAGCAGGCCACCACCCTTTCCGGTGGCGAGGCCCAGCGTGTCAAACTTTCCACCGAGCTTTCCAAGACCGCGACGGGAAATACTTTTTACATTCTGGACGAGCCTACCACCGGCCTGCATTTCGAAGATATCAAGATGTTGTTGGGCGTTTTGAACGCGCTGGTGGAACGCGGCAACACCGTTTTGGTCATCGAGCACAATCTGGACGTAATCAAAACCGCCGACTACATCATCGACTTGGGGCCCGAAGGCGGCGACGCCGGCGGCAAGGTGGTGGCCAGCGGCACGCCGGAAGAGGTGGCCGCCGTCCGCGAATCCTACACCGGTCAGTTTCTGCGCAAGACGTTGAGCGATTAATCCCCCGTTTGTCATTTCGAACACGGTGAGAAATCTGGGCGGAGGGGCCGGGAAACTCCACACCACTCAACCCAGATTCCTCGTCCGCCTTCGGCGGACTCGGAATGACATCTATATTCTATAAAACCGAAACCTCTCCCGAAATCGCCCGGTAATCGCCGGATTTCGTCTCCAACAATAAAGCCCCGTCCGGCGCCAGGCCCGCCACTTTGCCGGCTATAATATCTTTGCCGGCGGCCAGCGTCACTTTCTGTCCCAAAAGCGCCATCCGCCGCTCGATTTCTTGGATAAAGGGGGCGATGCCGGACTTTTTGAATTGCAGATAAAAATGCTCGAATTCTTTCAGAAAGAGGGCCAGAATCTCCGCCCGCTGCCATTTCTGTTTCGTTTCAATGGCCAATGAAGTCGCTTTCGACCGCAAAGGTCTTGGAAAATCGCTTTTTGTCTGATTCACGTTCAGCCCCACTCCAACAATAATGAAATTCACTCGGTCGAGCTCGGACGATAGCTCGGTCAGAATCCCCGCCGCCTTTTTCCCTGCAATCTGGCAGTCGTTGGGCCATTTTATCTTGGCTTCCATCCGGCAGTGGCTTTGAATGCTTTGCGCCAAGGCCAAAGCGGTTAAAAGCGAAAGCCCCGACGCTTCCGAGGGCGGGATTTCCGGCCGGAGCACGAGCGAAAACCAAAGCCCCACCCGCGGCGGCGAATGCCAGCTTCGTCCCAATCTCCCCCGCCCCGCCGTCTGCCGGTCCGCCACGACCACCGTTCCCTCAACCGCCCTTTCTTCCGCCAGTTGCCAGGCGGTGGTGTTGGTGGAGCCGATGGACTGGTAGCTGTGAATTTTCTGCCCGAAAACCTTCGTGGAAAGATAGTGCCGGATGGCGAAATCATTGACAAAATTCCCCACCTCGACCAGTTTCAACTGGCCTCCCGATTCCCTGACTTTATATCCCCACCCGCCCAAAAGTTCGGCTAATTGCCTAAGCTGTGGAGTCGAGACGGAAAGCTGTCTTTCCGCTTGCTCAAGGGCAACCCCGCCTCCAATTCGGTCTCCCAAGAGGGTCAAAAAACGGTCGGCCAGTTCAAGTTGGTCTTTTCTTATCATTTCACGATTTTCAAGCTGAAATCCAGCGCCGGGGCCGAGTGCGTCAACGCTCCGGCGGAGATGAAATCGACTCCCGTATTGGCGACTCGCCGCACCATTGCCATTTCCACGTTTCCCGATGCTTCCAGCCAGATTTTTGTCGTATGCTTTTTCTCCCACTCGCGGGCTTTTTGAACCACTCCGGCCAGTTCCGGCAAAGGGAAATTGTCCAGCATTAAAAACCGCGCTCCGGCATTCAAGGCCAAAAGCATTTCCCTTTGACTTTTCACCTCAATTTCAAAAAGCGGTTTGGTCTTCAAATCATTTTTCCAGCTGGGGTAGTTCTTCTTCAAAAAAACGAGGCTTTTCTTCACCGCATAAGCCACGGAACCAACTTGAGTAAGATGATTTTCTTTCACCAAAATCTGATCAAATAACCCAATACGGTGGTTTTTTCCTCCGCCTACGCGAACGGCGTATTTCTCCCAAGCGCGCAGCCCCGGCAAGGTCTTGCGGGTATCCAAAATTCTAACGCCGGTACCCTGCAGGGCATAAACGAATTGCGCCGTCAGTGTCGCCACGCCGGAAAGATGGCATAAAGCATTTAGAGCCGAACGCTCCGCTGTTAGAAGAACATTGGCACACGCGGTTATTTCAGCCACTTTCATATTAGGGATTACCTTGTCTCCGTCCTCGGCATACCAGCGAAACCGAGAGCGGAGCTCCAAATAGGAAAAAAACGCTTCAAACAGTTTTTTCCCTGCCAAAACACCTCGTTCCTTGGCCCAAAGGATTGCTTTCGCGTTCTTACCGGGAACCCCAAGAGCCCATGAAGTTAAGTCCTCTTCATCTTTACCCAAGTCTTCGGCCAAAACCCAGGCAACAAAATCGTAATCGACTTTCGGAATCACGTCACTCTCTTTTTATCCGCGGCCGCTGCATTTCGAAAATATCTCTCGTTTTCGTATAGCGCGGGCCGGACATCCGCCCGATGGCAAAGAGCTTTCGAACGTCCACCTCCCCATCCCCCCAGAGCTCGTCTTTGATGTGAAATAGAAGCACCTCCCCCAAGGTTAAATAAGAAGCATACGGAGATTCGCCGACCTTGGACATCTCCACCAGCCGGCATTCCATCGAAATGGGGGATTCCTCCACCCTTGGCGGTGTTACCAAAGTGGAGGGCAAAGGGGTAAGGCCGGCCGCTTCAAATTCGTTCACCTCCGGCGGATAGTCGCCGGATGCCACGTTCATTTTTTCGGCTATCTCTTCCGTCACGATGTTCACCACGAACTGGGCGGTTTCCTGAATGTTGGTGGCGGTATCTTTGGGGCCGGAGGGGCGCTCGATGATGGAAACGGCGATCGTGGGTGGGTGCGAACACACCCCCATAAAGTAGGAAAACGGCGCCAGATTCAAAATCCCGTTTTTGCTCACGGTGGAAATGAAGGCAATCGGCCGGGGAACGATTACGCTTATCATCAACCGGTACAGCTCCCCCACCTGTTTCGATTTTGGCTCTATCTGCATTTTGACCTGCTTTCTTTCTTATATTTGGAAAGATGAAAATCGAGGCCGGTGCTGCAGTTGTCAAGGCAAATTCCGAACGGATGAAAAAACTGGCATTGGAAGCAGGTTTTGCCAAAACCGGCATCGCCGCACCGGTTGTGGATGCGAAAACCAAAGCCCACTTTGCCGAATGGCTGTCGAAGGGCTTCCACGCCGATATGGATTGGATGGAAGAAAACGCTGAAAAACGTCTTGACCCAAAGAAGGTGATGCCGGAAGTCCGCTCGGTCGTTTCTCTGGCGCTGATTTACAATACCCCCTTTCGACATTCAAATGACCCATCCGAAGGAAAAATCTCCCGCTATGCCTGGGGGAAGGATTATCATCTGGTCATTCAAGACAAACTGAAAAAGCTGATTTCCCGTCTGCAAGACGAGTTTCCCGGCTCCAACTGGAAGGGCTGGGTGGACACCGGCCCCACGATGGACAAATACTGGGCCGCCCGTGCTGGAATTGGCTGGCAGGGGAAGCATACGAACGTTTTGGCCAAAGGGCTCGGCTCTTACTTCTTTCTGGCGACTTTATTCACGGACATGGAACTCGAGCCGGACACGCCTGCAAAGGATATGTGCGGCAATTGTACTCGCTGTATCGAGGCCTGCCCCACGCAGGCCATCATCGAGCCGTATTTGTTGGACTCCAACCGCTGCCTTTCCTACTGGACCATCGAATATCGTGGTGAACAAATACCTTCCGACATTGCGGAAGAAATGAACGGATGGCTTTTTGGCTGTGACATTTGCCAGGAGGTTTGCCCGTATAACAAAAAGCCGGTGTTCAGTTCTGAAGAGGATTTTCTCCCCTATTTGGGCGAACCCGAGCTAAATTTGGAAACCGTCGCAAAGATGAGCCAGCCGGAATTTTCCCGCCGCTTTGCCAAAAGCGCCGTCAAACGAACCAAACATTCCGGCCTCGTGCGCAACGCCAGACAGCTTTCCGGCCGCTGATTTATTATTCTCTCCTCCTGAATGAAAAATTGGCTTGCCCGACGTTGGCCCGCGGCCGCAGCCGTATTGCTGCTTTTGGCGACGGTATCCATTATTTTAAACTCCTCTCTCAAACACAATCAGAGGAAATTGATATATGCCTTGGACGACCCCTACATCCATATGGCCATCGCCAAAAACTTTGCCCAAGATGGCGTTTGGGGGGTGACCAAATACCAGTTCAGCAATTCCTCCTCCGCGCCGCTCTGGACTTTGCTGATTTCCCTTTTCTATTTCCTGTTCGGCGTTTCCGAAATCGTCCCTCTCCTGCTCAATTTGATAACCGCTTCCACCCTGCTTTTTTCGGCTTATTATGTGCTCGAAAAGTTTCAAACCTCGAATTTTTACAAATTCGTTGTATTGATTGCCATCCTCTACTTCACCCCTCTCCCCACCCTCATTTTCAGCGGGCAGGAGCATATTCTGCATGCCCTTTTAACCGTCCTTTTTGCCCATTTGGCCGCCAAAGAACTATCCGGTGAAGCGGCCGCTTTAAGAGGCCGCAGGGCCGGCTTGATGGTTTTGGCCCCTGCCCTTGCTTCCATCCGCTACGAGGGGCTGTTTTTGGCCGCGCTCGTTTCTCTTTTCTTCCTTTTTCGCAAACGCCGGCTGTTTTCAATTCTTTTGGGGGCACTTGCGCTTGCCCCTCCCATCGTTTACGGTTTGATATCCTTGTCCAAAGGCTGGTTTTTCTTTCCCAACCCCATCCTTGTGAAATCCATCCTCCTTATGCTGCCGGGGGAGAAAAATGTTTTCAGCCTGCTGGGCTACCTCGTCACCGGTGCGTATCAATTGTTTTTCGCAATCCGTCACTTCACTTTTCTTTTTATTTCAGCTTTGCTGGTTTACGCCTGGCGCGGGTGGGAGAAAAAAAAGTTCTGGAACCAAAACCAAATCCTGCTTCTTTTTTTCATTGGTTCGACTCTGCTGCACATCCTTTTCGCCAACGCCGGCTGGTTTTTCCGCTACGAAGCTTATCTGATTGCCTTCGGCCTCTTCGCCATTTCGGCCGCCATCTTTGAATCCCTGTCGGACCCGGGACCGGAAATCCAAACGCAAAAAAAACCTGTTCTTCGCTATGCCATCATTTTTCTATCTCTTCTTCTTATCTCCCCCCTCGTCCGCAGAGGATTTTTGGCCTTGCAGCAAACCCGCACGGCCACCACCAATATCTACGAGCAGCAGTATCAAATGGGGCTTTTTGCCAAGGAATTTTATTCCGAAAGACCCGTTGCCGCCAACGACATTGGAGTCATTTGCTTTTTGAGCAATGCCCGCTGTTTCGATTTGTGGGGACTGGGGAACAAAGAAACGGCGATTTTGCGAATCTCCGGCTACTATGGCCCGGAGGAAATTGACGCTTTGACTTTTCCGATGGAGGCCGTAATCGTTTACGAAGAGTCCTTTGTGGATGTAATGCCGGCCCGGTGGATAAAAACCGGGCAGTGGAAAATTTCCGACAACATTGTAGCAGCTTACGATTCGGTCGCCTTTTTCGCCCCCGATTCCGCCAAAGCCGCGCGCTTGATGGAAAATTTGAAAGCTTTCGCCCTCCGGCTTCCCAAAACGGTTGTCCAATCCGGAAAATATCTTGATTATATTGGAGAATAATGATGGATGAAAATGTACCCCCCCTTGAACTGAAAAAACTCCTGGAAGGGCCGCGCGATTTCATACTTTTGGATGTCCGTCAGCCCTGGGAAAATCAAAAAGTAGCCCTGCCCGACTCCCTTCTTTTCCCCCTGAACCGGCTGGTGATGGAGAAGCCGGATATTCCGGAAGACCGGGAAATCATCGCCTACTGCCACCACGGCGTCCGCAGCAAAACCGCCTTGGCCCTTTTGAAACGCCACGGTTTCAAAAATGTCAAGCATTTGGCCGGCGGCATCGATTTGTACTCCCAAACCGCCGACCCCTCGGTGCCGCGGTATGTCAAATAGCTTGACAACTGGTATGCTTCACCTGACCTTATCCCCGATGAATGCGGGTGACCGGCAAGAGCAAATCAAAGACGATACCGTAAAATAAAAATGAGTCACCGCGGGTGGACGAGTAGGGCATGGCACCGAACTCAAGTGGGCGTTCTGCTGGCGATGGCGATTTTAGCGGCGGCTTACGGCTGCCGGAGCAAAGAAATGCGAACGAACGAAGAAGATTGGCGGGCTATTGAGGCCATTGTGTCGGGAATGGAACAGGCATGGGCCAAAGGCGATGGCCAAGCTTGGGCCGGCCACTTCGCTGCAAATGCAGATTTTACCGTATGGTTCGGACTCTATCTGTCCGGGCGGGATTCCATCGCGGCGGCGCATCAGCAGATTTTCGACTCTTTCTATCGCAACACCAAACTGCGACTCGAGGTCCGCGACCTGCGGTTTCTCCGGCCGGACGTGGCGGTGGTTCACCTCAATGGATGGGTCGCTAACCAAGGTGAAGAGTTCTCCGAGCAGCCCCACATAGTTCCCGTGGCGATTCTTACAAAGGATGGCGGACAGTGGCGAATAGCTGTATTCCATAACACAAAAAACACTGTGCAGGAGCATCTCGGTAAAGGGGATATCCGGAAATAACCGGGGCTGACCCTCGGTGTGGAAAATGCCGCAGGTTTTGGAATTGAAAACCGAACGCCTGATTTTGGAACCCCTGCAATCCCGCCACGCCGCTTTGCTGTTCCAAACGCTCTCCGACCCCGCCATCTACATCTTCATCCCATTCGACCCGCCTAAATCGGTGGAGGCGCTGGCCGAGCGCTACGGACATCTCTCCGTCGGCCACTCGGCGGACGGCAAAGATATCTGGCTGAACTTCGCCCTGCGGAAATTGGAGGACGACGCATACGTAGGCACCGTTCAGGCCACCATAACCGGCAAGCGTGCCTATGTTGCCTACGAACTCGGCCCGGCGCATTGGGGAAAGGGCTACGCCACCGAAGCCGTCCGCACCCTCATCGCGCATCTGTTCAAAGATTACAAAGTCGAGGTAATCCGCGCCGAGACCGACACCCGCAACGACCGTTCCGCCACCCTGTTGGAGCGCCTCGGTTTTGTCCAAATCGAAAAGAAAGAAAACGCCGACCATTTCAAGGGCTCCCCCAGCCACGAGTTTATCTATGAACTGCTTCGGGAGGCGTGGGGATAAAACACTTGGTAATCACAGGCTAACATTCAAATGGTAAAAGTATCTTTTTTAATTGGCTCAGGGTTCTCGGTGCCAGCCGGCTATCCAACCACAAAGAACATTAACAAGAAATTGCAGAGAATTAACGCTTCAGAAATTTGCGTATCTTCAAATCGACAAGCTTGGTTTCTAAATGATCAGCCCGATCCAAATTCATGGATAAATGCTGAACAACGGCAATTTGTCCAAGAGTTTCTGGAATTCTACGATACTCAAGTTCTGAAACAAGGAGAAAGTTTTCATTACGAAACGTTTTATGACTATTACATCTCAGCATATAAAACCGGTTCACATTCGGAGGCGCTCCACAATTTCTTAAAAAGCTTTAAGAACAAATACAACAAAAACTTCGATAATCTTGATCTTCAAAATCTATTGGGGACCTTCCATGACATTTTTTCTCAACTGCTGGCAGGGCAACTTAATAAACCCCTAAGACGTGTCCATCGCTGCGAACCTTACGGTTCAGAATGTAACGCATTTCTTGTTTTGGTTGGAAAGCTCGCACAGAGTTCAAATGTTCATTTTCACAGCTTAAACCACGACTTGTATCTAGAAAACTTGGCTTTATCCGATACCATGCAGGGCGATTTAGACGATGGCTTTGAGGAATTAGGTTCACAACTCTACGTTAAAAAATATGACGAATACGCAACATACATGATTCGCCTTAGACGATTTACAAACAAATACGAAAGTCGGTTTTGCTTGTATAAACTGCATGGTAGCATCGATCATTACTGGTGCAACTTTGAAGATGGATTTGATCTTGTGAAACTCCCTTGGACGTCTGGTTTCTTAGCTCATGAAATTTACAAAGAATTTAATCGAAACGGAAAATATGCATACGACAACAGGTCGACGGACGTAGTACCCGACTTTCTCTCTGGAACAACGCACAAACCAAATCAATACGACCGGGGGCCATATTACCCTCTTGTTCATGAACACTTTAAGAAGAATTTAACGGAATCAAAAAGTCTTATCGTTATAGGTTATGGTTTCGGGGATTTAAGAATAAACAACTACATAGAAGAAAACTTCCTGACGGATTCGGACAAAGTCATGTTTGTTGTTGACATTGAAAGACCGGAAAATGCTTACTTAGATCGTCCCAATGTGCATTTCATCGAGGGCGGCGTTTCAGGAATGAATACCAAAACGATTCTAGAACGTATCTCCTCAAATATAGGAAACTTGAAGGATAGTTGTGGCACGGTAAAATGAAAATAACTTTCACAGTCCCAATTGTTGCACTGGTTTGCTTAACCATCGTTATTCGAATAATCGCGGTAGAGTATGTCCATGTCAATAATTAAGTTTATTATCTGGGTCGCGATCGTCACAGGGGTGGCAACCATTGTAAATATGATTCTAATTCTCCCACTTGGCATCTATGCACAGAAAAAATGGGGACCTCGCTGCGAGACTCCACTTACAGAGGGCGTTCCTATCTTAAATGCGATTCCCAACAAGGGTGTGATGCCCATTCTGTACGGCCTTTTCTGCGGCATTCTCGTCGGCGGAGGTATAGCGCTCATCACTCGATTGTACGTAAGCCCACATTGGTTCTACCAAATTTTTCTTGCTTTAGGCTTCTTCTTCGCAGCCGGTAAAGTGCAAAAACGGTACCTGACAACAGGAACTCGAGGTCCTTTTATGTTCGGGCTTACAGGTGACCGCACCATCGCCGCTATGTATGGTTTTTATAGCTGGGGCGCTCTTTTTGCCATCATTGCGCTCGGCCTCTGGTCGTGGCTGGTGTAGTACCGCTTTATTCTGTTCTGGATGGATAATGAACAAAGCAATGACAGAAAGGATAAACGTGATCAAACAAAGTAAGAGGAGAGAAGCCGGCTTTCGTTGTCCGCATTGCGTTAAGCCGGTTTCTGAAATTACTGGGAAGTTACCGCTTAAAATGAAGCAGAAGGAGGATAAATCACTATGCGAACGCTGATTATCATAATCTGCGGCGTAGCTCTCTGGGGCGGGTTTCTTGGGGCAGCCAAGTTCTTTGGCAATGCCGGCTCGAAAGGGATGGGCTTGGCCACTTACCTGTTTATCGCGCTCTGGTTTTTAATTTCCGCCGGAAATATGTGGATGGGCGTGGCGCGGGCCGGTTATTCCGTCCGGGAAGAACTTCCCATCTTTCTTCTCATCTTTTTGCTGCCCGCCGCGCTCGCGTTGTTCGTTTACTGGAGATTTTTGCGGACGGACGGCGGATAATAACCAATGAGTAAACACCGGCTGGAAACCTTCAGCGACGGCGTTTTGGCCATCGTCATAACCATAATGGTTTTGGAAATGAAAGTGCCCCACGGCGCCAGTTTGTACGCCTTAAAGCCGGTTTTGCCCGTCTTTTTAAGCTACGTCTTGAGCTTCGCCTACCTCGCCATCTACTGGAACAACCACCACCATATGTTGCACACCGTGCAAAATGTCACCGGCCCCGTCCTCTGGGCCAACCTGCACCTCCTTTTCTGGCTCTCCCTCTTCCCCTTCACCACCGGCTGGGTGGGGGAAAACCATTTCGCCCCCGCTCCAATGGCCCTCTACGGCGCCGTTCTCCTGATGGCCGCCATCGCCTATTTTATTCTGCAAACGGCCATTATAAAAAGCCAGGGCACGGGCTCCCTCTTGGCCCGGGCCATCGGCAAGGACGTAAAGGGAAAAATCTCCCCGGTTCTCTACGCAGTCGCCATCCTCGCCGCCTTCTTCCAGCCCTGGATAGCGGGTGGCATCTATGTCCTTGTCGCCCTGATGTGGCTGGTTCCCGACCGCCGGATTGAACGCGCCTTGGGTGAAATCGAAAAATAGCAGCGTAAAATCCCCGCCTATTGCCATTGCTATAGGTATTCCCGCTTTTTGCCGATGTTTTGGATAACGGATGAGAATTAAAAAGGGGGAATAAATGGCATTGGCGGCTAAACAAAGGCAAAAAACAGAAAACGATTTAACCTGCCCCCATTGCGGTGGGCCGGTATCGCCAAAAGCCCAAACCTGCCCGCATTGCAATGGGCCTCTGTTTCACGATGGAACGACGATTGAAACCCCCGTTTGTCCCCGCTGCCACGTTGAATTGAAAAAAATGAAAACCGAAGGTGAAGACGAAGTTGAAACCTGCCCCCAATGTCACGGCCTCTGGCTCGATTATCAAAACTTTGCCCGCGCCACCAATCCCCAGCGGCTGTCAAAAGAATACGCCGATTCCAAAAACCACTGGCACAAGCCGGAATCCGGCCCCATTCACTACGTCTCCTGCCCCCGCTGCGGGCGCTATATGAACCGGGAAAATTTCTCCAAAATCTCCGGCATCGTCATCGACCGCTGCGGCGACCACGGCGTCTGGCTGGATGAAGGCGAGCTGGACCGCATCCGGCTCTTCATCGCCTCCGGCGGCCTGGAACGCCTGCAGGATAAACGGCTGGACAAAATGCACGAGGAAATGCGCGAACTGGCCAGCCGCGTGCAGGGCGAGGAATTTATGACCCGCCTGCTCCAGTTCTGGAACCCCAAGCGCATCTTCTTCAAAGGCCGCATTTAACCCTTCCCCCTTCCCGTTTCGGGAAGGGGGTCAGGGGGTTAGGTTGTCTTTCCGGCAACTTTCCTCGCAATTCCAGCGTAAAGTAAATCGATGAATCGCAGGAACTTCTGGCGCGGCTTCTGGGGGCTTTTCTTGATGGTGGTTGGAATCCTCTGGGTGCTGAATAACTTTGACGTCATCGATTTCGATTTTGGAGACGCGCTGGCGCTCTTTTTCCCCCTGCTTTTGATAGCCATCGGCCTGCTTATGCTTTTGCGGCCGCGGCCTCATACCTATGGCGGCGAAGGAGCGGCGGACAAACATATCTTTCGCGCTTTTGGGGACGTCAAGCTTTCCGGCGAAAATCTAGACCCCAACGGGCTGGAAGTTTCCACCGGTTTTGGGGACGTGGAGTTGGACTTGAGCAAGGCCCGCTTTGCGGACGGTGAAAACGTTTTGTATGCCCGGACCGCCTTCGGCGACGTGGAAGTGAAAGTACCGGAAGGAGTGGCCGTTTCTGCATCGGGCGGCTCCGCCTTCGGGGACATTAAAATTCTGGGCAAAATGGAAAAGGGAATCGGCAACCAGCTTTCTGCTTCCGACCCGAATTTTGAAACCCAAACCAGGCGGCTGCGGGTGAACGCTTCGACCGCTTTCGGGGACATTGTAATCTCGAGAAATTAGGCCTCGAGCAAAACAAAAAGGCAGGGCCTCTGCTGACCCTGCCTTTTTGCATTCAAAGTCCGGTTTTAAGCTCTCTTTGCAAAGAACTTGTTATAAACCAAGGCCGCGACTACGCCCCCCAGTATTGGCCCGACCCAGTATACATAGTGATTGGCCCAAAAGCCGGCCGCCAAGGCCGGGCCGAAGGCCCGCGCCGGGTTCATAGCCGCGCCGGTCAAAGGCCCGCCGACCAAAATTCCCATCGTTATCGTTAGCCCGATGGAAAAAGGAAAAATCGCCTTCGGCCCCCGCTCATCCACGGCTGTGGCCAAAACGACGTGAACCAGAAACATCGTCAGGAATGCCTCAATCAAAATAGCTCGGCCAGCATCAATGGAATCGCTCACTGCCGGGGCCCCCAAACTGACCGGGCCCCAGATATCGATTGAGAAAATCAGGCGCAAAATAAAAGCAGCCACCGTCGCACCCAAAAGCTGGGCGATGAGGTAGCCGACTGCTTTGGCGGCATCGATTTTCTTGGCCAAAAGCACGCCGATGGTGACGGCCGGGTTGAAATGCGCCCCGGAAATGTAGGAAAAAATCGAAACGCCAATAAATATCGCCAGGCCGTGCGCCAGCGCGATGCCGACCAGGCCGACGCCGCCAACTGTGAAACCATCCGTGCAGACGGCCCCCGCCCCGACAAAGATTAAAATGAAGGTGCCGAAAAATTCCGCCAAAAGCGGACGCAATCGTTCCATCGTACCCTCCTCTGATTGACGGCTTCTTTTTCCGTCCGTGCAGAATATACAACGCTGTCAAAGTATGCGCAAAAATTTCCGCGGCTGTCTTTTATACTCATGGCGTAACTTCTTCCTGCGCTGGACGAAGCCATTTTCTTAAAATTGCCGTCACGGTCATCGAGATAAATGCTCCCGTTGCCGCCATCGTCATATCCTTTTGCGCGTCCCAAATATCCCCCTGCGTCCCCAGCCAGGCATCGCCGGTGCCGGGGGCAACCATTGCGGCAATCAGCCATTCCATAATTTCGTAAGCGGCGGAAAAAGCCAACGTAACGTCGAAGGGCAGATAGTAGGCCCAAAAACCCCGGACGGAGGCAACCCGCAAAAAAACTTCCCGAATCGGGTAGGCCAGCAAAAACCCAAAGGAAAAGTGAACGATACGGTCGAAATGATTGCGCGAAAAACCAAAGGCATCTTTAAGCCAGTATCCCAGAGGGACCTCGGAATAGGTCCAGTGCGCGCCAATGGTATGCAGACTCATAAAAACGGTGATGAGGATGTAGGAAAGGTCGGAAAGAGGAAAAATCCGGTAGGTGCCGAACATCAAACCAACCGCCGCAACGACCAGAATGTTTTCCAAAATCCAGTCATGCCGGTCGAGCGGGCTTATGGCCATTACTATCCAGAAAACCAGATACCAGCCCAAAAGGATTTGCAGAAGCCGGTTTTGGCGAAAGTCCGCCCTCACCCGCATCGTGGAAGTGGTAAAGCCCACTAAATCTCCACTTTCTTCTGCAGAATTCCCGCCAGTTCGGAAATTTTATGCCTCGTTTGCTGCATCGTGTCCCTTTCTCGGATGGTAACGGTTTCATCCTGCAGGGTTTGGGAATCGACGGTGAGGCAGAAGGGAGTGCCGACTTCGTCCATTCTTCGATACCGCCGGCCGACGGCACTTTTGTCATCGTAGAAGATTTTGAACTTTTTACGCAAAGCGTCATAGATTTTTGTGGCAACCTCCGGCATTCCATCCCGATTGACGAGCGGGAAAATGGCCGCTTTGAAAGGGGCGATAGGGGGGGCCAGCCGCAAAACCGAACGGGTCTCCCCTTTCACTTCCTCTTCGTAATAGCCGTCAATTAAAACCGTGAGCAGGGTCCGGTCACAGCCGGCCGAGGTCTCAATGATGTAGGGGATAAAACGCTCCTTGGTCGGCTCGTCAAAGTAGGAAAGCTCCTTGCCGGTCGCCTGCGAGTGGCGCGACAGGTCGAAATCGGTGCGGTTGTGAATCCCCTCCAGCTCCTGCCAGCCGAAGGGAAACTCGTACTGGATGTCGTAGGCCGCCTTGGCGTAATGCGCCAGCTCCTCCGGCCCGTGTTGATGAAAGCGCAGTTTTTCCTTGCGGATGCCCAACTGGTGGTACCATTTCATCCGCTCCTGCCGCCAGAGCTCGAACCATTTTTCGTCCTCCTTGGGGTGGACGAAAAACTGCATCTCCATCTGCTCGAACTCCCGCATCCGGAAAATGAAATTGCCGGGGGAAATCTCGTTGCGGAACGCCTTGCCGATTTGGGCGATTCCGAAGGGGACTTTTTGCCGGGAAGGCACCAGTACGTTCAGAAAGTTGACATAAATCCCCTGCGCCGTTTCCGGGCGCAGGTAAACGATGGCGGCCTCCTCCTCCACCGGGCCCATAAAGGTCTTGAACATCAAGTTGAACTGCCGGGCCTCCGTCAGTTCCCCGCCGCACTTGGGACAGCGACCGGAGACTGCTTCGTCGGCCCGGAAGCGTCCCTTGCACTTTTTGCAGTCCACCATCGGGTCGGTGAAGTGGGCCACGTGGCCGGAGGTTTCCCAGACTTTGGGATGCATCAAAATGGCGGCATCCAGCCCCTCGATGTCGTCCCGCAGAAGGGTCATCGAGCGCCACCAGAATTCCTTGATGTTGCGTTTCAACTCCACCCCCATCGGGCCGTAATCCCAGCAGGCGTTCAAGCCGCCGTAGATTTCGGAGGATTGAAAGATGAAACCCCGGCGCTTGGCCAGGGAGGAAAGCTTGTCCATTACGTTATTTTCCGCCATTTCTTATCCTCTCACAAATCGCAAATTTCCAGTCTTTGCCGGAAGCGGCCAATATAGACGAAGCCTGACGGCTTTTCAAGGCGCATTAAAAAGGCAGCCGACTTACTGCGGCTGACATTTAAGTGTCGGGAGCACACCGAGGCTGACTTTAATAAAGCTGCACCTGCTCGCTTTTCTGTTTGATTTTTTGCCGTCCGCCCTTAACTTTCATTTATAGCCCGGCGAGCAAATGCTCCAGGGAAGCTTAAAACTATGGCGATGATAGAAAACATCCTGAAGGGGATAGGCAAAACCCCTTTGGTGCGCCTGAACAAGATGGTGCCGGCGGAGGCGGCGGAAGTCTGGGCGAAAGCCGAGTTTTTAAATCCGGCCGGCAGCGTCAAGGAGCGGATGGCCGTCTACATCATCGAAAAAGCCGAGCGGGAAGGGGTTTTGAAACCGGGGGGAACGATTGTCGAGGGTTCTTCCGGCAATACCGGTTTGGGAATCGCAATGGTGGCGGCCTTGAAAGGTTACAGGGCCGTAATCACCATCTCCGACAAGATGTCGGCTGAAAAGGTGAACCAGCTGAAGGCCTTCGGCGCCAAGGTGGTCATCTGCCCGGCCAACGTTCCGGCCGAATCGCCGCATTCCTATTACGAAACGGCTAAACGCATCGTGCAGGAAACCCCCGGGGCTTTTTATCTGAACCAGTACCACAACCCCGAAAATATCGAGGCCCATTACCGCTGGACCGGGCCGGAGATTTGGGAGGAGACCGGCGGCAACTTCGATGCTTTCGTGGCCGGCATCGGCACCGGCGGCACCCTTTCCGGCATCGGCCGGTTTATCAAGGAAAGAAATACCCAGATCAAAATCATCGCCGTCGACCCCGCCGGCTCGGTCTTCTACTCTTATTTCAAAACCGGCAAACTGCCGGCTCCCCACGCTTACAAAGTGGAGGGAATCGGCGAGGATATGCTGGTCAAAGCGATGGATTTTTCGGTGGTGGATGATGTGGTCCAGGTGACCGACCGGGACTGCTTTTTGACCGCCCGGCGGCTGACCCGCGAGGAGGGGCTTTTTGCCGGCGGCTCTTCGGGCGGGGCGGTCTTTGTGGCGTTGAAAGTGGCGGAGGAGCTGGGGGCTGGTAAACGGGTGGTTACGCTTTTGCCCGATTCCGGCAATCGCTACCTCTCCAAGGTTTTTTCCGACGAATGGATGCGGGACAACGGCTTTTTGGACGAAGAACCGCGCCTGGGCCGGGTGAAAGACATTTTGAACTTGCACAAGCGCAAGGTGATAACCGCCGCTTCCAAAGACCTGGTGCACCGGGTCATCGATAAAATGAAGCGCTACGACATCTCCCAACTGCCGGTGGTGGACGAGGGCCAGCTGGCGGGCATTATCCGGGAAGTTGACTTGCTGAACTATATGGTCACCGGCCGGCACCGGATTTCCGAGCCGATTGAAACCATTGTGGAGAAAAATGCGGAAACGATAAGCCCGGAGGCTTCCATCTCTCTCCTTTCGGAAAAATTTATGGCCAATCAGGATACCGCCGTGGTGGTGGTGGAAGGGGAAAAAATCATCGGGCTGGTTTCCAAAATTGATTTAATCGACTACCTCGCCAAAAAGTTCAAAGATTAAACCCCAAGCGGTCCGGCCGCCGCACCATCCGGGGTCCGCTCGCCCGCCTTGCCTGCCTCTAAATATTTTCTATCTTTCGGCGCGAATGCGTGGCCAACAAGACCGGTGGTTCGGCAGCTTCCCCTCGGAACCCTTCCCCAACCCCAGAAACACCCCCCCGCGTTTGGCCGGGGAGGGGTAAATGCCCCACGAAGAGGACTCCGCATTAATCAAGAAAGCCCTGTCCGGCGACCAGGCCGCCTACCAGAAGTTGGTGGCCCGCCACCGGCAGGCGGTCTTTCACGTCGTTTTCAAAATGGTGCGCAACCGGGAGGAGGCGGATGACCTGGTGCAGGAGGCCTTTATGAAGGCGTTCGCCTCCCTCGCGAGCTATCGGGAGGAGTTCCGCTTCACCACTTGGTTGTACCGCATCGCCGCCAACGCCGCCATCGACTCCCTGCGCCGGCAGAAAATAGAAGCGATGTCTTTGGACGAACCGGTGGAAACGGAGGAGGGCACCGTCGGACTGGAAATTGCCGACACTTCCTACAACCCGGAGGAGGATGCACTAAAAAAAGAAAAGGGGCTTTCGATTATGGATGCCATCGCCTCGCTCCCCCCCAAATACCGGGAAGTGATTGAGCTGGTTCATTTGAAGGAAAAACCGTACGATGAAATCGCCGCCATTTTGAGAGTCCCTGTCGGCACGGTGAAAGCGCGTATTTTTCGCGCCCGCGAGCTGTTGAAAAAGAAGTTGAAATCAATTCGGAGTTGATAAATATGCGAGAAGCCCTTCAGGAAGAATCGAATAAATTCTGCAACTTTTTGCACTCGAAAAACGATATATATAATGGAATGGTGAAAAGACTGTTTATATATGCGCTTGCGGCTCTATTTTTGACCGCAGGCTCCGCTCTTGCACAGGACACCGGCCAAACGGCGGCGCGCAAGAAAACCCGCTCCTCTCCCAGCCCGCCAAAGGTGACTATTCAAAATGACTCGGTCCGGGTGATTGTGGGCGAGGACGAAATCATTGTCGAAACCCCCTCCGGTAAAACCAAGGCCATTCCAATTCCGCCTGAAGAGGCCCTTCAGATGTCCCGGTTAAAGGTCCTCGAAGCCCAAAAAAAATACGAAAAAAGCGGATTTGTTCTGGGGGATTCGGTCTTTCTGGAGGAGCCGCCGGAGGTGGAAAAAAGCTATCGGGCCCGCATCTCTTCCGGCGACCGGGTGGCGTTTGGCCGCACCGTCCGGGTGGAAGAGAATGAAGAAATAACCGGCGACGTGGTGGCCATTTTCGGCCGGGCCGAAATCGAGGGGAAAGTCAACGGCGATGTGGTGGTTCCTTTTGGGAGCGTCTATTTGGGCCCGCGAGCCGAAGTGAACGGGGATTTGGTTTCGGGCCATTTGGATAAAGCCGAAGGGGCTGTTATCCACGGTGATTTGGTTACGGTAGGCATGTCTACCCGCGGCCTCGGAGTATTTAAGGGGACACCCCCCGCCCTTGTTTATAAAGGGAAACGGTATGACTTTGACGACGGCGGCCCCTTCTCCAACCCGCCCATTTTTCTGATAGTCACCCTTCTTTCCACCGGCATTCTGCTTTTGATTTACATTCTCACCTGGGCCTTGGTCCCGCAGCGGGTGGAGACGGTTCGCAATCAGGTAATGAACGGCTTCTTAAAGTCCTTCCTTATCGGCTTTCTCGGAATGCTATCCATCCTCCCCGTTTTCATTCTCCTTTTGGTGACCATCATCGGCATCCCGGTTGCCCTGATCGTGCTTCCGCTCGCCCTAATTCTGGCCACGCTCTTGGGGGATACCTCGATATGCCTCGCCGTTGGGGAGCGAATCAAAAAAACCCTTAACTTCACAACGGATTCCAAAATCTTTTTAATCGCCGCGGGCCTGTTGGTGCTCGAGCTTCCTTTTTTGCTCGGCGCTTTGCCTTTGGCTATGGAAGGGGCAGCCGCCGGAATGGGAATTTTTCTCCTCGTTTTCGGATGTCTGCTCAATTTGGTGCTCTGGATGGTGGGCTTCGGCGCCGTGATTTTGACCCGCTATGGTGGGCGGGCCAAACTGGCCGCCGCCGCCGCCGCCCCGCCGGCTGCGCCGATGGTTCCCCAACCTTCAACCCCACCTGCAGGGGCTTGATATGAAACTCTCGAGCACTTTCTGGATTGCCGCTTTGTTTGTGATGCCCACCTTGACGCCAACCGCTCTTGCCCGCCGCACCGTCACCGAACAGAAAACCATCCCCCTGAAAAACGAAAAAACGCTGGAGACATCACTGGACTTCGGCGCGGGCGAAGTGGAGTTGAAGCCCCTTTCCGGGCGCGTCAACCTTTTTGAGGGGCATTTTACCTTCCGTCCCGGCAAAATCGAGCCGGAAGTCCGTTATTCAGCCAGCCGCACGGTCGGCCGCCTCGATTTGGAAACCCATTCGATTAAAAAATTCTTTTCCGACAACGATGCCCGTAACGAATGGGACCTCCGCTTTTCCACCGAAGTAACCCACGCCTTCGACATCGACGTCGGCGCCTGCGAGGCAAAGCTGGATTTCTCCGGGCTTCCCATCGAGGAGATGCTCTTCGATTTGGGGGTGGGGGACTGCGAGATTTTCTTTCATGCCCCCAACCCGGTCGAAATGAAGAGGCTCGAAATCAATGCCGGCGCCTCCGAGTTGACCATCATCGGGCTGGGAAACGCCCGCTTCCAAAACCTAAATTTTGACGGCGGCATGGGGGATTTTACCCTCGACTTCTCCGGTGACTTGGACGGCGACCGGCACGCCGACATCTCCGTGGGGTTGGGCTCGGTCGAAATTCGCTTCCCGCCGGAGCTGGGGGTGCGGGTTCACAAGGACGGGGCTTTGTCTTCGGTCGATTTCGACCCCGACTTGGAAGAGGTTTCCGACGGGGTCTGGGAGAGCTCCAATTACTCCCGGGCGAAAAACCGGTTGACCATTGAACTTTCAATTGGAATGGGCTCGGCCGAATTGAAGCGGGCCGAGAATTAACGGCTACTTTTTCGGCCGGAAGATGTGCCGCACCAAAGCCGAACTTCCGTCCCCGATGAAAACGGTCGTGTCGAACGAGAGCGGCTCCTTGCCGAAGCCGGGGTGCTTTAAGCTCACCTTGTAGGAACCGGATTCAAGACTGGTGTCAAAGGCCGGCCCTTCTTTTCCGACTGGCCGGCCGTCAATAAAAAACGAAGCCTTGGGAACGGCCCGCAGGCTAAGCTCCCCCTTCGGCAAGGTATAGGTGACCGTTACCGGTTTGCCGGAGGGAACCTGAACGGTTTGCACAAAGCCGGTGCGGTTGGGAACCTGTACGGAAACCGTTTGCGTGCCGGAAACCACCTCTAATTTCTGCCCGTTGTAATCAATCGCAACGTCATTCAATAAAACCCGGGCCCCCCTGGGTACCCCCTTCAAGGTAATCCACTGCGCCAAACCCGGCAGCCGAAGGGTGCCGAAGTTTTTGCTCTCCCCCGGGGAGAGTTCGAACTCGATGGTGGTATCGCGGTAATCGGCGGCGGTCAGCCGGAGCGAATGCCTCCCGGGCGGAATGGAAACCGCCCCCTCGGTGGAAACCGGCTGGCCGTTCAAGAAAACCTTCGCCCCCGGCGGGTCGGTGTTCAAGACAAAACTCCCCTTTTGGTCCGGCAGAGGGGCCGCCTGGGCTCCGTTTGTTGCATTCACATCCAGTTTTTGATTTTTCCCGGAAGCGATTTGAACCCCCTTCTTCCATATGACCTGGCCATCCTTTTCGATGGAAAGCTCGTATTCCCCTTCCGCAAGGGACAGCCCCTCGGGGGAGTAATCGGTCCTTTTACCGCCCACTTTTAAAACCCCGTCACCAGGAAAGTTCTCCAAAGTCAACCTTCCGGGAGGGGAAATCAGGCGAAACTTTTCATCCTTCTCCGGCCGGGAAGCGATTTGCAGGACAACGAAAATCCCGATGGCTCCGAGAATCAAAACCACGGCGCTGGCGGCCGCCGCCCGCTTGAGATTGAAGGCCAAAAGCCGGCTCGCCAGCGTTTCCGCTCCTTCCGGTTTCGGCTTGAAAAGTTTTTTCTTCTTTTTCTTTTCCGGCGGCATCGACTGCAGGGCCACCAGCATCGCTTCCGCCGACTGAAAGCGGTCGTCCGGGTTTTTTTCCAATGCCCGCAGGATGATGAGCTCCAAGCTGGAATGCACGTCCGGATTTTTGGAAGAAGGGGGCGGCGGCGGCTCTTCGATATGCGCTTTCATCAAAAGAAAATGGTTTTCAGTTTCGAAGGGGACATGGTTGGTGGCCATCTCGTACAAAGTCGCCCCCAGCGAGTAGATGTCCGTGCGGGCATCCACCGGTTTATGCTCAATCTGCTCCGGGGAGATGTACAGATAGCTGCCGACGACGCGGCTGGTGGTGGCTAAAGTCTGGGCACCCGAGCCGGCCACTTTGGCGATTCCAAAGTCCATAATTTTGACCGAACCCTCTTTGGTGACCATTATGTTGGAGGGTTTGATGTCCCGGTGGATGATACCCGCCTTGTGGGCCATCGTGAGGGCCGGCAGGACCTGCTTCATTATTTCCACAATTCTTTCGGTTTTTAACGCCCCTTCCGTTGACAAGAGCTGGTCGACTGTTTGACCTTCGATGAACTCCATCGCCAGAAAGTTATTCATCTCGTCGAACTCGTAGAGGATGGCGATGTTGGGGTGGTTGAAGCGGGCCAAAGCTTTTGCTTCCAGCCGCAGGCGGTCGCGCAGCCTTTGGTCTTCGGTGATTTCCGTCAAAAGGACTTTCAAAGCCACCGGCCGGTCGAGGGTCAAATCGGTTGCTTTATAGACCGCCCCCATCCCCCCTTCTCCCAACTTTTCCTCGATGCGGTATTTGCCGACGATGTGTCCTACTAAAAGTTCAGCCATTCTTTCTCAATATAGTTTCGACAGAAAATATACCAAACCGAGCCGCTCCCGCCAGCAAAAAAAAGAGGCCGGACAGCGCCCGGCCTCCGTCTGAAGATAAAGCCCGACTATTTGTCCATTTTGGTTTGGCGTGGGTCGTCGGCCGGGTTGACATAGTTGATTCCCCACGGCCCCATTGCGTGCACCTGAATCTCGCTCTCCTTTTTGGCCATTGCAAAATGGCGGGTGCCGGTAACCATCATGGCAAATCCCCCCGGCGGAAGCTCCTTCATCCCTTTTTCGTCGAATTTTTCTCCCAGTCCCATAAACAAACTTCCGGAAATGACGGTTACGTGCTCATCCGCCGGATGCCAGTGAGGTGGAACTTTATAGCCGGCCGGAACCTTAATCCGCATCGTGAAAAGCGCCGGTTGAGCCGGATCTCCCTCGAGCACAGCCATTTTGGCGCCTGGCGGCAAAGCCGGCGGGGCATCCTTCCAGGCAAGCTCCATCCCCGTGAACATAACGTGGTCCGGTTTGGCGGCTTCCTGTTTCCCTTCCGTCTTATGTTCCTGGGCCAAAGCGAAAGCCACGACCAGAACAGCCGCAACGGTGGCCAAGGCAACTAAGCGTTTCATTTCTACCTCCTTTTGTTCTTCGTTGGCGTAAATATCGCAGCGCAAGCAAAAGTTGTCAACTGTAAAGAAAATAAGACCGGTTTCCCGGCCTTTTTAATGCAGGTGCTCTTCTCATCGTACTAAAACCGCTTCACCGGGCGGTGGCAGTACGGCTCCTTGCCGGTTTTGGCGTAGTAATCCTGGTGGTAATCTTCTGCCGGCCAGAACTCCTTGGCCGGGCGCAATTCGGTGGCCACCTTGAACCCTTTCGATTTCAGCAAGCCGATTAGTTTTTCGGCGGTCTTTTTCTGTTCGTCATCAACGTAGAAAACCACCGATTTGTACTGCTCGCCGATATCCGGCCCCTGACGGTTCACCTGGGTGGGGTCGTGGATTTCGAAAAAGAGTTTGGCCACTTCCTCGTAGCTGGTCTTGGCCGGGTCGAAGGTCACCTCGTTGGTTTCGATATGCCCGGTGGTGCCGCTGCAGACCTCCTTGTAGGTCGGATTTTTCTTATCCCCCCCCATATAACCGACTTTCACGCCGGTGACCCCTTTGGCCTGTTTGAGGTAATATTCCGTTCCCCAGAAGCAGCCGCCGGCAAAATACGCCTTTTGCGTCTTCATTCGAGTTTTTCCCTCCGTTTTGGACGCTCCCGCCGGTATGAATTTCAAAGAAACCGAATTGACGCAGTGCCGGGTATCCTTGTCCGTGAACCCTTCGCCGGTGAAAACATGCCCCAGATGAGCGCCGCAGTTGAGGCAGATGATTTCCGTGCGCATGCCGTCCGGGTCGGGAATTCTTTTGACCGCGCCGGGAATTTCATCGTCAAAGCTGGGCCAGCCGCAGTGGGAATCAAACTTATTTTCCGAGCGATACAGCTCCGCCCCGCACCGCCGGCAGGTGTAGGTTCCCGCCTCTTTATTATTCAGATACTCCCCGGTAAAGGGCATCTCCGTCCCTTTATGGACAATTACCCGCTCCTCTTCGGGGGTTAACTTATTGTACGTCACTTTCTTAGTCTCCTCCTTCTTCTTCCCCTGTGACAACACCAGCCCAAATACCCCCATAATCGCTATCACCAACCCTATAAGTATAATGGTCGTTTTCATACCGGCAATAACCTCCACAAAACCCGGGATGTTCCAGGTTTTTTTGAAAAGTTTAACCCTTGGTTTCTACTTCTGTCCTGCTGGAATTCCTGCTTGCGGCATCTACAACAAGTCACGACAGGTTTTTGTTCCCCTTTTATTTTTCATTTGACAGGCCGGGCAGATAGTTGTAAAATGTGCGGACGGGAATGGAATGACCAATGAAAAAACAACTCGGGTTAATATTGTTTAGCTTCATTATGGCACTCCCTGCAACAGTTACCGCCCAAAACCAGACGACCGGTTTCCAAAAAAACTGCACGGACATTGTTCAATCCAAAGGAAAAACAGCCGATTCGGTGCGCTTGCACCAGCTTTTTGATTTGACCTGGAAGCACGGCTTGGAGGATAACCCGGAGTGGGCCACCTTTATCGGCTATCCGGGGCTGAATGACAAATGGGGGGATCGCTCGTTTGCCGCCATCGAGCGGCGCAAAAGGGAAAACCTTTCAACTATGGAGGCAATAAACTCCATAGCCAAAGAGAAGCTTTCCGATGAAGACCGTCTCAATTACGACCTATTTAAAGACCAAACCGCTCTGAATATTGAAGGGGCGGAGTTCCCCGGCGAGCTGATGCCCATTTCGCAGATGGGGGGTGTACAGCAGGATATTGCCCAAATGCTTGTCATTACCCCTGCCAATACGGTTAAGGACTATCAGGATATTTTGGCCCGGCTGAAAGCGGTTCCCGCGTTGGTCGGGCAGGTGCGGACGCTTTTGGAGCGGGGCTTGAAAGAAGGGATAACTCCCCCTCAAATTACTTTGCGGGACGTTCCCCAGCAGGTAAAAAACCAAATCGTAAAAGACCCATCCGTTGCTCCGGTCTTGGTTCCATTCAAGGAGTTTCCCAACTCCATTCCAAAAGCGGAACAGGAAAAGCTAAGAAAAGAAGCGTATTCAACATATACGAGCCAGATTGCGCCGGTTTTTGACTCGCTGGCCGCCTATCTGGAAAAAATCTACATCCCCGGCTGCCGAAGCGGCATCGGTTTGTCCGCTCTTCCCAACGGCAAAAAGTGGTACGCCTATCTGGTCAAATCCTACACCACCACGGCGATGACGCCGGAGGAAATTTTCAATCTCGGGGAAAGCGAAGTCCGGCGCATCCGGGGGGAAATGGACAAGGTAATCAAGGAAACTAAGTTCAAGGGGGATTTTGCTGCTTTTTCCGAGTTTTTGCGCACCGAACCGATGTTTTTCTTTACCAAGGCGGAAGACCTCGTGCAGGCGTACCGGGATATTTGCAAACGGGCCGACCCGGAGTTGATTAGGCTGTTTGGACACCTCCCCCGCCTCCCCTATGGGGTCAAGCCGGTGCCACCGTATGCGGAAAAATCCCAAACCACCGCCTATTACGAAGGCGGCTCGCTCAAGGCCGGCCGACCCGGATACTTTTTCGCCAACACCTATGATTTGAACTCCCGTCCCAAATGGGAAATGGAGCCGTTGAGTTTGCACGAGGCAGTCCCCGGCCACCATCTGCAGACCGCTATCGCCCAGGAGCTGGAGGACCTGCCGGAATTCCGGCGCTGGGGCTGGTACACCGCCTATGGCGAGGGCTGGGGGTTGTATTCCGAAACGCTGGGCTACGAAATGGGTTTTTACGAAGACCCCTATACCAAGTTCGGGCAGTTGAGCTACGAAATGTGGCGGGCCATCCGCTTGGTGGTGGACGTGGGAATGCACTGGAAGAACTGGAGCCGGCAGCAGGCCATCGATTATTTTACCCAAAACGTCGGCAAGGCCGAACACGACATTACGGTGGAAGTGGACCGCTACATCGTCTGGCCCGGGCAGGCCCTGGCGTACAAAATCGGCCAGTTGAAAATCAAGGAATTACGGGAAGCGGCGCAAAAGGATTTGGGGGAAAAATTCGACATCCGCGCCTTTCACGATTTGGTTTTGGGCAGCGGCCCGGTTCCCTTGAATATCCTCGAGCAGATGGTCAAGGATTGGGTCAAAAAAGCCAAAGACAGCAAAAGCTGATTTCTTCTTCATGTTTCAGACTATAAAGTCTTTCGATAGTTTTTAAAGAAAATTCTACACTCTTGTAACAACTAAAAATTCATCAATAAAGCCTGCAAAACCTATGTCCTAAACTCCCACCTTGTTGCAGTCCAAGTTTCCAATCTAACACCTTATTTCTTATAAAACGGGCCTCATCCCCAAGATTAACAACATTCAAAAGAGCTTTAGGCTTTGCGGCCTCGAACATCTCCTTAATCACTTCATCTTCCGCTCTGTAGCCAATCAAGAAAATTTCTGTTGCCTGAGCAATCATGTTTTGCGCTATCGTAATTATCCTTTCCTTAAACCCTTCAAAATGCTGATACAATTTGGTTGTAAAAGGCAGAAGAATAAGAGGATAGCAATATTGGTTTTCAAATGTATCCGCTGCGATTATTTCCTTTTCATCGAGAATTTTATGAGAAGGAGGCCAAACGACTGGTTGCCCAATGGGAGTATTGTTTGCGAACATTTGGCTGCTGGCAAGATTGAGTCGAACCTTTATATCCCTGCTTCCTTCAGATCGAGGAATTAGCGGATCGTTTTGCCTTCTTCGGCTAAACCAATTCACTGAGCCATGAGGCTTAAAATAGTTTGACTCAATATATCCATTTATTGTAGTCAAATTAAATCCATAAATCTCCTGTAACGCTCAATCTAAGAGTGTATCGTAATTGAAATTTATTATTCCGAAGTTTTCATCTATTGTTCTAAGTTTTTTTAGAAAGCTTCTATAGAGGTTGGTGTCGTTATAGGTATTTGATACACCTTGCAACAAACGCCAGAGGTAGAAGGCGATTTTTCCAAATTCTGTCCGCTCTGCTTGTATTCTTGAAGGAGTTTTAAGTTTTGTTATTCCAAGCCACCTTTCAGTGAGCCACTGTTCAATAGAATCATTAGGTTTTTTAGCACGAGAAAACTCCTCAAACTGCCCTTTTGAAAAACCTAACTCATCAAAATAAGATAAATAGCGAGGATGAAATAGCTCGTTGACGAGAGGTGCTCTCTGACCATCTGAAAATCCTCTCATATTAGCCTGAGAAGCCGCCGATGCACCTGCTCCAAGAATAAAAACTTTCATTAGGGCTTATTATACAAAATTTTGTGAGATGTCGAGAACTCTCAAGTTGGCAGGCAAAAAAAGCCCATCAATTCCTCGACGCGCCCCATTGGGGCTCGCTCGGAATAAACGGAGAGGGAGGGATTCGAACCCTCGAGACCCGCAAGGGCCTAACGGTTTTCGAGACCGCCCCATTCAACCGCTCTGGCACCTCTCCTGAAAAACCGGGCGAAAATTTACGCCCCTCCCGTGAAACCCAAAAGCTTTTTGACCAGCTCCGGCCGGGGGCGCAAAAACTGGTAGCCAAGCAGGTTGAAGACCAGAAGCAAAAGACCTTTTTCCACCTGCCCGCCCAAGACAAAATACGCAAATCCTAAAACGGCGGAAACCAGGCAGAGGGCGTAAATGGTGATGGTGGTGCTCAAAAGAACCCCCGAAAGAGGGGACTTGCGTACTTCCGCCAAGGTGGAAAGCCGCGAAGGGGTGAGCAGAAAGTAGCGCATCCAGGCCGCCACCCCCAAATCGGCCAGGGAAACGAGCAGGAAGAGAATAAAGGTGACGTTCAGCGCCTCCGGCGCCACATGCAAAACGTTGCCGGTGCCGGTCAAAAAGTAGGCCACCAGCAAAAGCCCGGTGGGAATGCCCAGATTCATAAGCATCCCCCAGATTAAAACCCGCTTTAAGGTCTCTTCAAAAACCTGTCGGGTCATCAATTCCTGAACCATTATTCTTTCGCCTTCTCCGAATCGGTCCGCAAAGTTTTGAAAAACTTTTTTAAAAGCGCCTCCGCCTCCGGCAGCGGCTTGAACTCCACTTTTACTTGATGATTGAACTTCCCGTCGGCCAAAATATCCACCACCGAGCCGCAGGCTCCCGCCTTGGGGTCCTTAGCGGCAAAAACCAGCCGGTCGATACGGGACAAAATGGCCGCCCCGGCGCACATCACGCAGGGCTCGAGGGTGGTGAAAAGCGTAACGCCCGAAAGCCGCCAGCCTTCCAAAGTTTGGGCGGCGGCGGTCAAGGCAATCATTTCGGCGTGGGCGGTGGCGTCCTTCAGCGATTCGACCTGATTATGCCCCCGGCCGACGATGCGGTTTTCAAATACCGCGACTGCCCCGATCGGCACTTCTTTTTTTTCGGCGGCCAAAAGCGCTTCGGCCAGGGCCTTTTTCATCCAGAAACTGTCATCAGCGGAGGGGAGCATATCGGTTATGTTTCTTACTTGCAGTCGGCTGGAACTCGACCGTTTTTTCGAATTAAAGCGCGCCCAGGAGGAGTCGAACCCCCAACCTTCTGATCCGTAGTCAGATGCTCTATCCAATTGAGCTATGGGCGCACATACTTACTTAAACCACTTCTCTTCCAAACCGTGCAAAACCCCGGAAGTTTCCAGTTCCGTCAAAGCCGCATTGAACCTTTCCAGCCGCGGGTCCCCCTTGCGCAAAGCTATGCCGTAGTTCTCCGAGGTCAAGGTGGTGTCCAAAAGCCGGGCGGATTTCTTCAAGGCGACAAAGCGGGCCGAAACCGGCCGGTCGTTGACGATGGCGTCCAGTTGTCCGTTTTCCAAATCGATAAAAGCAGCCGAGATGGCATCGAAGCTCATCACCTTGGCATTCGGCACGGTGCCCGCCAGTTTTTCGCCAGTGGTGCCCAACTGTGCGCCAATCTTTTTTCCCTTCAGGTCCGTAAACGATTTAATCTTTTCCTCGTTGACGCGCACGGCAATCGACTGCCCCGCATTCATATACGGTGTTGTGAAATCGACCTCCTTCTCTCGCTCCGGCGTGATGGTAAAAGAGGAAATGATGGCGTCATATTTACCGGTCTTAAGCCCGGCGACGATGCCGTCGAACGGCACCTCGACATATTCGACTTGGTATCCCATCCGGCCGGCCAAAGAATCCATCAAGTCGATGTCGAATCCGGCAATTTTGCCGCTCTGAACGTCTTTATATTCCATCGGCGGATAGGTGGTGTCCGTCCCGACTTTCAAAACCTGCGTCCCTTTTTTGGCGCAGGCCAGGGCCAAAAATAAAAAAAACCACGCGAATTTCTTCACAACCTCGTAAAGATAATAAAAATCCCGCCGGTTTCAAAGAAGTCCAACCGGCGGGAAAATGTAGGGTTACTTCGCTTCCGCCACCGTGTTGAGGTTGAAAATCTTGGCCCCGCCCCGCTCAAACCAGCGGCCGGTCAAAGCCACCTTCTTGCCCGCAAACGGCTGCAAATCAGCGTTCGCCCCGGTGTGTCCTTTGACCACTAGATATACATTGCCGGTCTTATCTTCCAGAATCCCCATCGGCACGCCCCGTTTGGCGCAGGAAGCGGCACAGGCAGCGTGCTCGGGTCCTCTCGATTCGTGGTCCGCGTAGCAGGAAATGCAAATGACTTCGCCGACCAGCTTCGCCTCCGTTTTCGGGGCGGCTTCGGTCTTTCCTTTCGTGTCGGAAGCCAAGACCGCAACCGAAGCAACCAAGGCCGCCGTTGCGGCCGCCATTAAAACTTTCTTCATAATTCCTCCTTTCATAGTTGGTATACTCTTTTACCCAAAAAACTATTGGTTCGTCTTAAGAAAGATTTCTAAGATTTTGGATTAAACAGGGAAGGCAGAAATTTCACACCATCGGCATTGATTTTTAAAGAGGGCGTCTCCAAAGGGGCTTCCAGCGACTGGGCGTCGAACCCCCGCTGGCGCAAAATTTCAGCGAATTCGACGAAGCCGTGCAAGGTGTACACTTTTTCCGGCTGCGCTTCTTCGAGGTAGGCCAAAAGCTGGGCAAAATCGGCATGGTCGGAGAGGGGCAAAACCTCGTCCGCTTTGAACGACTGCCGGCTGCCTTCGTCCAGCCCCCAGCCGGAAAGGAAAAAAACCTTTTTCGGCGCCAGCTGCGCCGCCATCCGCGAACGCCATAAATAAGGAGGAATAATGACCGCTTTTCGGGCCGTCGATTGATTGGATAAAACGTCCAGATTTTTGAACTCGACCCCGCAGCGGGCGTAAATCTTGCAAATTTCAAAAATCGTGGGATGCACGAAAACCGCATACCCCCGCTCCCCCAAAAGCTTGGCCGCTTCCTGTGACTTGCCGAGTGGATAGGCCAAAAAAATCGGCGTTTTCCCCTGGGCAAACGTTTCCTCCGTCTTCCGGCAAATCAAATCGGCCACTTCCTCCCGGGTGGGAAACTGGTAGCGCGGCAGGCCGTAGGTCGATTCCATAATCACGATGTCCGACTTGGGAATCTCGGCCGGCGGCGAAGTCCAGCCGGGGCTCAAGGTAAAGTCGCCGGTGTAAACAATCCGTTTGCCGCGATGCTCCAGCAAAATCTGCGCCCCGCCGAGGATGTGGCCGGAGGGAAAAAGTTCCACTTTGACCCCGCCGATGGTTTGCTTCCGCCGCAGGGGCAAAGCCCGCGCCACCACTTTTTTGTAGCGGTGGCGGAAAAACAAAAGGGTCTCCGGCGTGGCCAGGACTTTCCGGTGGGGGGCGATATGGTCAAAATGGGCGTGGGAAACGAAAGAAAAATCAACCTTGGTGCGGGCATCCAGATGGAACGGAACCCCCTCTATTTTTATCCCTTTTTCGAAGGAAATCATCGCTTGTATCCGATTTTGCGCAAGAATTCTTTTCGTTTGACTACATCCTCGGCGGTTTCGACCCCTTTCGGCTTGGAGCCGTCCACGACCCCCAGAACTGCCCGCCCCTGTTCCGTTTCCGCCAAAATGACCTCGACCGGATTGGCGGTGGCGCAAAAAACCCGACAGACCTCCGGACAGTTTTTAATCTGATTCAAAACGTTTATCGGAAACCCGCTTTTGATGAAGACCAGAAAGGAATGCCCCACCGAAATCTTCAAAAGCTCCCGTTCGGCCTTTTTCTTCAATTCATCATCGTTTCCGTCCGAGCGGATGAGGCAGGGGCCGGAGGCCTCCGAAAAGGCCAGCCCAAACTTCAAGGCTACACCGGAGCCGACTAAGATTTCGTACAAATCCTCGGCCGTCTTGATGAAATGGCTGTGGCCGAAGATTAGGTTGGCGTCCGCCGGAAGGTCAATCTTTACGGAAAGGGTATTCATTCTCTTCTCTATCCCAAAGTTAATCCTTATTCAATTTTCTGCAAGGCAATCGATTTAATTTCAAATGCATCCCCAATTTGTATCTGGTCCACCACATCCATTCCATTCACGACCCGGCCAAATATAGTATATCGCCCGTCCAGATGGGGCTGGGGGGCGTGGCAAATAAAAAACTGGCTTCCGCCGGTATCCTTCCCGGAAAGCGCCATTCCCACCGTTCCCCGCTCGTAGGTCAGGCCGTTGTATTCGCAGCGGATGGTGTATCCCGGCCCCCCCCAGCCGTCCCCCCGGTTGCAGCCGTCCTGCACCACAAAGTTGGGGACGACCCGGTGGAAGGCCCGCCCGCTGAAGTATCCCTTGGCGCACAAAAGCCAAAAGTTGGCCGCCGTGCGGGGAGCCCGGTCCCCCAAAAGCTCGATGGTCACGTCTCCCTCTTCGGTCGCCAGGGTGACGAAAACGTGATACTCCTGCAAACGGTGAACGTAATCCAGAATCGAATCCTCCTGAATAGTAGGCCGAAACGTCCCCAGCCGGTGGGAAAAATCCCGGCCGGCCGATTTCCCCAATTCAATCGCTTTTTTGCGAATCAGCCGGTCCGGGTCGGCCAAACCCATCCTCAAAAGCGAATCCACCCGCTCATCACCTTTGGCCGCCGCGCCCGAATCGACTAAAACCTTGGCCGCATCCAGCCAGGAAAGCTTGAAGTCGATTTCCTTCTCGTTGATGTTTTTTTGATATACTTCGACAATATCTGAAAGCATCGACGTATCCTTGCGCACCCCGATGATTTCACAGGCCGTTGCCGCCATCGCAAAATCATCGCTGCCAAGCCCCGTCTGCAAATACGGCCGCAGGTCTTTGTCTTTATATTCTCCCATCCCTCCCAACGCGGCGTATCGTACCCGATAGTCGGGGTCGCTGATGAGTTTCTTCAAGACTTCAAAGGCCTCTGCCTGTCCGACGGTTCCAAGCCCTTCCGCCGCCTTGGCCCGCACCCGCCACTCCTCATCTGTGGCCAGCCTGTCCAGGTCCTTGACCACCGCGGCGCTTTTGTACGAGGCCAGAGCCACAGCCGCCCAGGCCCGCAGAAATGTCTCCGGACGCTTGGCCAGCCGTCGCAGCAGCTCTGTCCCCGCTGCATCCTTGAGCGTTCCCAAGGCCATTGCCGCTTCGACTGTCAGATGATAGTTCGGCTGCCGCTTCGCCAGTTCTTCGGTCAAGATTCTTCTCAAAACCGGCGCCTGTCCGGTCGCCTCCATCGCCGCCAGGGCCCGACAGGCGTTCACCCGAACCTTCCAATCCGGGTCGGCCTGCACCAGCCCGGCCACCTCCGGGGCCGCCTGTTTAACTTTCAATGCGCCAAGTGGACGTACCACTTGTGCGCGCACATAGCCGTCCGCATCGTTAATCGATTGTTGCAAAGCCGAAATGGCGGCCGAATCCGGAAAACGGGCCAAAGACCAGGCCGCCCCGAAGCGCACCCGGGGAACCGAATCGGAAAGCAGGTAGGACAGACCGGGCGTAAGCCGTCGGCTCTTGAACTTCCAGGCCGAAACCGCCGCGGCGTACCGGACAGTCGGACTTTGATGTAAAAGCAACTTGTCAACAATGGGCACCGAGCCGCTGTCCGCGAGCTTGGCAAGCGCCTCCACCGCTCCGGCCGCCAGCTCCGGCGGCCCGTCCAAAGCCGCTTCCTCCAAGGCCAGGCGCCCCTTTTTTCCCCCCATCTGGCCCAAAGCAAAAGCCGCCTCGGACGAAATCCGGTAGCCCCGGAATTTCAGGATGGGAATGAGGACCTCGGCGGTCAGGGTGTCCCCGATGATGCCCAATGTCCGCACGGTGCGGAGGGCCAGTTCCGAATTCGGGTCGGCATTCGCGAGGGTGATAAAGCGGGCCGCCTGCGGCCAGTTGACGGCCGAACTGTCCTCCATCATCAAAAGAGAATCATACTCCGCCCGCCAGGCAGATTTTGCCCCAGACTCCTCAAAAAAAGCGAACATCGCTGCCAGAAAGAGAAAGTAGGGGGGTTTTACCTTCACGGCGGCGCTAAAGATACCCTTTCATTTTCAAATGCAAAAGAACTCTTTTCTTGCCAAAAAAGGAATGGAAAAGGCCGTATAATTGCGTATATTTGAACGAGAGACCGGCAAATGAAGCGGCATCTTTGGCTGACCATAGGGGCAACTGTCCTTTTTTATTTTGAAGCCGGCTTGCAGGCCCAACCGGCCTACCAGCGGGGAGTTTCCGCCATACCTGCTACCGACCCCGCCGGACCCGCATTCTGGCCCACTTCCGATCCGGTGTTGGAAAAGCTACACCGAATTTAGGATATGATTCAGTAATGAAGCCGGTCATACCAAAAATCTCCTGATTTGACAACAGGTTATCAGCTGGCAAGGCCTTTGCTTGCAAATATGGGTATGATACCGAAGAATCGATTAAGGAGGTTTGTTGATTATGCCGGAAATTAAGCTGATTGAACTCCATATGGCTTCAGCCCATTTTCCAATTGCACTGCTTATGTCGAACGCCTTTTTCGACGTGGCCGGGCGTTTGTTGAAAAGGCAGGCGTTGCGCACTACATCCTATTGGATTCACCTTCTCGGGGTTATATCAGCGGTGGTGACGATTCTCTTAGGAGCTTTGGGAAACCCTTATCTGGAAGATGTAGGTCTTTTGGGGAATCCTTGGACAGATTATGGCAATAAAATGACCCAGAAGGCGGTTCAACACTCCTGGTTCGGAATCGTTAGCTTCCTGTTATTTGCCGTTCTGGCGGTCTGGCGGGTAAAAAGGAAGGATGAGTTCTTGAGAGCCGAATTGGGTATCTATCTGTTTGCCACGGGAGTGGGCGTTGCCCTGCTCGGGCTGACAGGCTATCTTGGCAGTCACGTGATGGATTAAAGTGAAACTAAAAACCAAAAAAACAAAGGAGGAAATATGAAGAACAGGTTGGTTGGAAAGATTTGGCTTGGTGCGCTCGCCATTCTGCTGGCGTTTGCACCTGCCCGTTCTGGGCGGGCCCACGAAGCTAAATGCCCGCACTGTGAGGCTGACGTGGCTCAAGACACACCGGAGCAGGACAACGAGGTGGCCTTGAAGTACGGGAAAAAGCGGATCGAGTACCGTTGCGTGATGTGCGCCATCGCGGACGCCGAGAAATCCTACAAGGGAGATTTGAAAATTCTGGCGCCAAGCGAGAAAAAAGGGAAACCGGTTGAAATTTCCCGCATAGAGGGAAAGTGGTCCGCGCCGGAGAGCACGGTGTTCATCGGCCACAAAATAAAGCACCGCTATTGCGAAAGGGGCTACCGGGCTTTCACCACGATGGCCGCCTTCACGGTGCACGTGGAAAAGAACAAGGCGCAGCTGAAGGGCGCCAAGCCCATAACGCTTGCCGAAATCGTCCAGATCGCTAAAAGCGACGTGGTTGAAGACAAAAAGGAGAAGTAAATCATGCATTCTCTGACCCGCTTTTGGGTGACCCTTTTGATGGCCTTGGGTTGGGCTTTCAGTTCCTTGGCGCAAGCACAAACAGAACCCTTGCCCAAGAGGGAGGGCATTCCCGGGAGGGAGGAGGCGCCGGGCCTCAATACCCTTCCACCTTTGCCGGAGGACCTGCCCGGTTGGTTTAACAACAAGGGAAAAAACCATATTTTCTATAAGCGGGGACCTTACAACTTTGACATCTATAACATCAAGCGCCTGGCCTATGACCTTAACGCCGTGGCCGTGGGGCATTCCATGGCCTATGAGGATATGGTTACAGGCAAAGCCGCTGGTCTGGATACCGAGACCTTTGAACGGATCAATTGGGTTCTCAACCACCCCCCGAAGTTTATGCCGGATGAAGCCAACGTCTCCCCCACCTTTGGGCGGAAATACGGGGTGCTGGAGTTGGTATTTGACTGGACCCACATCCTGCACGCCCAGACCGTTGACGTGCTGGCCAGCACAAAACTTTCCGAAGCTGAGAAGGACAGGGAAATTCAGGCGCTCTGGAAGTTTTACTTTGAGAGCGTGCCCTACGCCATTTCACCTTTGCCGATGAATATGGCGTTTCTGGACGGCCAGCCCTACAGCATGGCTTTCCGAAATAAATATCCCAAAGTAAACGGGCTTTTCTGGGGTTATCACTGGTTGCAGGGGGCGATGTACGACATGCTCTTGAGCAAGACCTTGCCTCAGCAAAGAATGATCTATGATGTGCTGGGCGACCGCTACCATGCTATTGAGTTATATCGAACCAACCGCCCGTTTATGCCGATGTTCGCCGAGACCAGCCCCCGGTTTTCGGAAAAGTATCCCTACATCGCCAACGCCTTCGATAACCTGCATATGCTGCACGATATGGTGAACGACATTCTGGCATCCGACTGGATACCGGAACCGGAGAAAGAGAAACAGATTCTCCGGGCCATCTGGATTGCTTCCGCCACCGCCCACCAAGGGGAAAGGCCGGGTGATGTGAAGGAAGAGGGCGGCCTGCACGACCACCGGCATATGGTCGGTATGCCCGGGATGGGAATGATGAAGTATGCTACGGAGGACGTGATGTGGATGGACAACATGGGCTGGATGCCGACCGGGGACTGCCATCACTGCACTATGCCGCTGCCCGAAGGGGAGGAGGCCTGGAAAGCTCCCACCGTCTCGGCCCAAGGGTGGACGATGCGTGTCCGCTGCCCGCTTTGCGCCCGGGACATGGCGGCTGAAACCAAGGGCGCGGTCATTTTCCACATCCCGACCGAAGACCCGCTGAAACCTGTGGTCATCATCTCTGACGAACAGGGGAATTTGACGACGGACAACCCGGGAGTTCTGTTTCTGGAGGAAGCAGCGAGCCACAGAAAATGCAATCGCTGGTCTTCGGCTTTCTCCTCCCGGAAGGCCTTCGAAGAGTATGTCGCCACTAATCCAGAATTTAAGGACGCAAAGCCCCTTTCTTTTGAAGAGTGGGCGGCAGTCGAAGTCAGCGGCAAAAAACCGGACACTTACGTAAAACCCGAAGGGCCGGAAGGCAACCCTTACGACAAAGCTCAAGATGACGAAACTCAGGCGCAGAAAGAGGAGGAATAGAACATGCGAATTCGCCTTCTGGCTAATGCTTGGCTGCCGCTGGTTCTCTTTCTTTCTGCACACTCGTCACTCCGCGCGGTTGACCACAACAATGTGGATGCCGGGCGGCCCTTAAGTTTTGATGACGCGGAGGCAATCGCTTTTCGAGAGCGTGCCGCCGAGATAGGAACGGGTGGAATTTACCCGAAGGGTGGCCCGGCGGGACTTGCCTTCAGCACGGAGTTTCTTTACGGTTTTGCGCTCAATTCTCATTTGAGTGTCGATTTGGACGCCGCTGCTGGCGGCCGAGCCGGAACGCCCGAGAAGGATTTCCAAGTTGGCAAGTTGGGTCTCGGCCTTTTTCACAATTTCAACCGAGAATACGGCAATGCCCCCGCCTTCTCGATTCGAGGCGATGTGGCCCTGCCCACTGAGAAAGGGGCAAAAGGTGTTGAAATCCGTTTGCGGGGGATTGCTAGTAAGGCGCTGATTCAGTACGACCGTCTTCATCTAAATCTGGACGGCATTGTAACTACCGCTCCCGAGACCGGTGAAAGGCGATTTCGGCCGGGAGTCGTCCTCGGCTACTCCAAACCAATCGGTTATCCCCGCAGTTTCATTCGCACGGGCGTGGCCGAGGTATCTCTTCAAACCCCGGAACAAAAGGGAACGGGGCCAGTGATGTCTTTGGGGGTAGGACTCCGCCAGCAAGTCACCGTTCGCTCCCTATTCGACATTGGAATCCGGTCGGATGTCTTAGCCCTGGACAAAGCGCCACACGAAGATATCCAGATTATAGCCGGCTTTTCTACAAGTTTCTGACTGTTTTTCAATTAACTACTTCTTCCCAAAAATCTTATGCAACACCCACCGCACCGGGTCGAAAAACCAGTAGGCCAAGTGCTTCCCATTCCTGCCCTAGACGTTTTCAGCTTGGTATATCTAAACTGTGAAGGGAATCACGTTTCACCGTATAAGGTTTATGTGGTCAACACAATTGCCAAAACAGTCGTAGATACTATTGATGTAGGCCGATACCCCAACGGCATTGCAGTACTAAAACCCTGAAGTTTGGAAAAAAGGAGTTTAAATGAAAATGGGGCGTCAAACAGGCACAGAATTCGCTGTAACCTATTGAGATGAAAAGGGTTCTGCTTTTCTTTTTTTTCTTAACTCCTTCTCTCGCTTACCCAAAGGCGGCCATAGACCCCCGCTTGCAGGCGCAATTGGATTCGCTTCCTGTGCAAGGGGTTATCGAGGCGTTTCTGGTGGTGAAAAACCGAGCCCCCATCGGATTTTTAAAGGCCTCCCTGCCGGACGCCACCCGCCAGAAACTGCACACCGAAGTGGTCAACCGCTTGAAGGAGACCGCCTCAAAGCAACAGGCCCAACTGCGTGCCCATCTTGCTTCTGAAAAGGGGCTTGGTCGCGTCTTAGATTTCAAAAGCTACTGGATTGACAATTACGTTTTCGTCCGCTGCACAAAGGAAACACTGTTAAAGCTGGCCGAGCGGGGCGACGTCACCGAAATATTCGAAAATCCCAAGTTGATTTTAGTTGCACCGGTCCAGGAAAGCGTGGCAGTTCCCGTTATTCCGACGACCTTCAACGTTACCGGCCGGGCCCAGCGCAACCTCGTAGCCATAGGCTGCCGCCAGATGTGGAAGCGCGGGCTGACCGGCAAAGGGCGGCTCGTATGCACGCTGGATACCGGCATCGACGGCAACCATCGCTCCTTCAAAACCCGCTGGCGCGGAAACCGGCCGGGAATCAGCCACGAGGCCGCCTGGTTTGACCCGGTCCAAAGCCGTCCCTTTCCGCATACGTACTCTATAACCCAAACCACCCGCAATCACGGCACTCACGTTTTGGGGATTATCTGCGGGCTGGATACGGCGCGAACCATAAGCCCAGATTTAATGGATACTACCCTCTTTGTGGATACAATAGGCGTGGCACCGGAGGTGGAATGGATTTCGGCGGCGGTGATTGACAACGGCGCCAACGGCTCCGGAATGCTGGATGCATTGGAATGGGCCGCCGACCCCGACGGCAACCCCAACACGGTGGAAGACGTCCCCGACGTGGTCAACAATTCCTGGGCCTATCCGACCGTTGGGATAGACAACAACCTAAGCTGTCATCCCTTCTTCTGGCAGGCAATTGATAATCTCGAGGCGGCCGGGGCCGTAGCGGTCTTCGCCGCCGGCAATCGTACCCACGTGTCATCTCGCAGCATCGGCAATCCGGCCGACCGGGGGACAGCCCCTTTTTCCAGCTTTGCCGTCGGCAATTTCGACATCGACACTGTAATTGTTGATTCCACCAACACCGATTCGGTGGTCGAAGTCACCGGCCTGGTGGCCAAATCCTCCTGCATCGGCCCGACCGAATGCGGTCCCGACAGCTTGAAACCGGAGACGGTGGCCCCCGGCAGCTTCATTTATTCCTCCATTCCCGGAAATCTATTTAGCGTCTTTACGGGAACCTCGATGGCTTCGCCGCATGTGGCCGGAGCGGTCGCCCTGCTGCGGCAACACAATCCCAACGCCACGGTTGATGCCATCAAATCAGCGCTGGCCCTCTCTGCCACCGACGTTGAAGCCCCCGGGCCGGACACCATCTCCGGCTTCGGGCTGATTAACCTGCCGAAAGCGCTGACTTTAATGCCTCCCAACCAAGGTATTCACGTTTACGTTCAAAAAGACAGCATTGCCGACGCCGCCGGCCAGAGGCCGTATGCCGGCGGAATTTTCAAAATCTATTTGACTCTTTCCAACAATGGGGTGGAGACTACCTATGACCTGGCTGGCCGTTTGAGTCCGTCCGATGCTAAAAGCACCGTCTTGCAGGATTCTGTTTTCTGGGGCGACCTGCCTCCCGGCGGCGCCGCTTCCAACCCGCAGGAACCCTTTCAAGTCCAACTGGCATCCGGGCTAATCCCGGGAGAGACCTTTCGTTTCAACCTGGACCTGTCCGGCGCCAACGGCTTTACGCAGACCCTGAATCTTACCTTTCCCGTAGGGGAACGCTTGGTCAAAAATCTCTACCATCATCGCAACGGAAACGTGGAGTTCACCCTCTCCAATTTCGGCGGGTACGGTTTTGAAGCGGGGAGTCTGGAGATGCGTTCCCTCCCTGTCTTTGACGAGGGGTTGGGCTTTGAAAGAAAGACCGAATTAAAAGTAAGCCGCCTTTTCGAGGCTTCTTTCATCGCCGGAGTGAACGATTCGATGGTTTCCAACCATGCCTCCAACGACTTCTGCTGCTTTCCCCAAGTGCTTCAAACTCCGGATGCCGATTTTGCCGTTCATCCGGGCGGAAACTTGCAAATCCTGGAGCCGGGGCCGGCGGGTGGAAACGAAACTTTTTCCATCTTTGACGACCGTCTGGCCAAATATCCGCTCGGTTTGGCAGTGGCACAAAAAAGCTACAGCTACGACAGCATCGGGCAGGACAACTTCGTGCTTTTGGAATTCACTCTGAAGAACGGAAGTAGCTCCACTTTGGACGGTCTGCGAGCCGGGCTTTTCTTCGACTTCAACTTCTTTTCCCTGACGGCTCAATATCTGGGGGACCTAGCCGGTTTTGACCGTAGCCTCCAGTTGGGTTACCAGTACAACGACTCTTCTCCCGCCTATCGGGGCATCGCCGCCGCCGATACGGGAGGGCTTTCCACCTTTAACGCCGTGCGAATTTTCCCCGGTGTGTCGGATGGTTTCACGCTGGCGGAAAAATGGCAGGTCTTAAGCTCCGGGTTTGCGGATACCGCCATTTCTTCTCCGATTGATGGGGCGATGCTGGCAGCCAAAGGGCCGTTTTCCCTCCCGCCCGGGGATTCCGTAAAAATCGCCTTTGCCCTCGTGGCGGCAACGACTTTGGACAGCTTGAAAACTTACACCCAGACCGCCCAGAACATCTACCGCCGGCTCACTTCTGCCAGGGGGGACGTCAACTTTGACGGCCGCTTCAGCGGGGCTGACGTGGTAACGGAGATTTACTGCGTCTTTCTCAACCAAGGGAATTGTCCCCTCGAGCGTGCCGATATGAACTGCGACGGGATGGTTACGGCCAATGACATCATATATTTAATTAACCGCGTCTTCCTGGAAATTCCACCCCTCTGTCCTTGAACTACCTTTTCTGACAGCGGGGGCAGAAATGGGTGGAGCGCTGGCCCATCACGATGCGCCGGATTTTCCCGCCGCAAACCGGGCAAGGAAGGCCGGTCCTCTGATAGACCTTATGTTCGATTTGAAAATATCCTCTTCGCCCATCCAGGGCGGAATAGTCCCGGATGGAACTGCCCCCCGCCCGTATGGCCCGGGCCAAAACTTTTCTCATTGAAGCGTAAAGACGGGACAGTTTTTCTTTTGAAAGCCGAAAGCTGGTTGCGGCGGGATGGAGTTTTGCCAGAAAGAGAGACTCGTCCGCGTAGATGTTGCCCAACCCGGAGATGGCCGTTTGCTCCAACAGCAGGGGCTTGAGCATCCTTTTCCTTTTCTTCAACCGTTCGGCAAATTCATTCGCCGAAACCTCCAAGGCATCCGGCCCCAGGCGGGCATATTCCTTGAACCGGCCAAGCTCCTCTTTTCGCAAAAGTTTAAGCCGCCCGAACCGTCGCTGGTCGTAAAAGACCAGCTTTTTGCCCAAGGGTTGAAGTTCAAAAGCAGCGGCGTCAAACTTCGTTTCCGGCTCGTCCAGTCCCAAAAGCCAGAGCTTCCCGGTCATCCTGAAATGCAGCCACAAAATCCATCCGTCCGAAAGCTCGAAGATGATTTGTTTCCCTTTGCGTTGAACGGCTCGAATGGTTTTTCCCGAAACCTGCTCTGAAAAATTCTTGGGATTTACCCTTTTCAACTGTCTGGTTAAAAGTCGGGCGCGGGCAATCCGCTGGCCGACGATAACCCGGCGCAGTCCGGCGACGACCGTTTCCACTTCCGGCAACTCCGGCATACCGGAAGTATAAAGAAAAAAAGCCGAAAGAATGAGGGGAACCGCCGGCTTGGATTTCCGGTTCGGTTATGTTAGATTTGTTGCGGCAGTTCAAGAAGGAGAAAAGATGGAAAAACGCCCGACGGTGCTGAAGGAATTGAAGGAAGCCGGATACCAGGTCCTGCCGGTCAAGGAGGAAATCCGCAAAAACGTCATTTTGAAGTTGAGGCGCAAAGAGGAGCTTTTCCCCGGCATCGTCGGCTATGAAAAAACCGTTATCCCCCAGCTGGTCAACGCCCTTTTGGCCAAGCACGACTTCATCCTCCTGGGGCTGCGCGGCCAGGCCAAGACCCGAATCCTTCGCCAGCTCCCCAATTTTCTGGACGATTTCGTGCCCGCCGCAGCCGGTTGTCCGGTGAACGACAACCCCTTTGCCCCCTTCTGCGCCCGCTGCCGAAGGCTGGTGAACGAAATGGGAGACAAACTCCCGATTGCCTGGCTGCCCAAAGACCAGCGCTTCCAGGAAAAACTGGCCACGCCGGACGTTTCCATTGCCGATTTGATTGGCGACGTCGACCCGATTAAAGCGGCCCGCGAAAAATTGGACTTCTCCAGCGAAGAGGCGATTCACTACGGCATCATACCGCGCACAAACCGGGGCATTTTTGCCATCAACGAGCTACCGGATTTGCAGCCCCGCATTCAGGTGGGGCTTTTGAACATCCTCGAGGAAAAGGATTTTCAAATCAAGGGCTTCCCCGTGCGGATGCCTTTGGACATTCTGGTCGTCTTTTCCGCCAACCCGGAGGATTACACCAACCGGGGGAACATCATCACCCCCCTGAAAGACCGCATCGATTCGCAGATAATGACCCATTATCCGTCGTCGGTGGATGAGGCCCAAAAAATCACCGAGCAGGAGGCCTGGCTGGAACGGGGAGGCAAGCTGGAGCTGCCGGAGTTTTACAAAAAGACCGTAGAACACATAGCCTTTGCCGCCCGCAAAAGCGAGTTCGTGGACCAATCCTCGGGGGTCTCGGCCCGCCTTTCCATTTCCGCGTTGGAAAACATCGTCTCCAACGTCGAACGCCGCGCATTGAAAACCGGGGAAAAGAAACTGCATCCGCGTATTTGCGACCTGTATGCCGCCCTTCCCTCCATCACCGGCAAAATCGAGCTGGTGTACGAGGGGGAACAGGAGGGGACCGGCGCCATTGCCGCCAATTTGCTTGGCCGGGCGGTAAAAGAAGTCTTCCTCTCCCATTTCCCGCCTCCCCGCAAGCCCAAGCAGACGGTGGAGGAGGAGGATTACACCTACTCGGAGGTTTTAAGCTACTTCTCCAACCGCCATCACATTGAAATTTCCGACGAGTCCCCCTTCGAGGAGTACTCCGCCGCCCTGCACAAGGTCAAGGGGCTGAAGAAATTGGCCTCGGCCCACTTTCAAACCTCCTCGCCGGAAGAGGAGGCCTTGATAATGGAGTTGGTTTTGGAAGGGCTGCACCAGCATAACCTGATTGCCAAGGAGCATTTGGAAAAGGCCTTCCGTTATTCCGACGTTCTGGCCACGATGCTGAAGGATATGGAGGAAGCCGACTGACGTGCGCATTCGCTATTCCAAATACGACCCGGAGGCGGTTCGCAAGCTCAAGGACTTCGCCGAGCTTTTAAAGCTTTTCAACTACCTCGTTCTGGCCTCTTCCGGCGACATCGAAAAAGTGCTCCGCTATATGAAAATGCTCCAGAAGCAGGGGTATCTGGACAAGGATTTTAATCTGGACGAATTCGTCAACCAGCTCGGGGAGGAAGGCTACGTTCAAAAGGTCAAAAACCGACTTTCTTTGACCCCCAAGGGGGAGCGTAAAATCCGTCAGGACTCCTTTCAGGCGATTTTTTCCAACTTGAAAAAAGGGGGCTTCGGCAACCACCCGATTCCCCACGAGGGGGGCGGCACCCGCGAGCAGCTGCCGGAAAAGCGCCCCTATGAATTCGGGGATGAAACTGAAAACATCGATTTTCCGGCTTCCATCAAAAACTTAATCCAGCGCGCCGGTTTGAGCTCCGATTTTTTCTTCGAGGAAGGCGACCTCGAAGTTTTCGAGACCGAATCGGTTTCCTCCTGCGCCACGGTTTTGCTTTTGGACATCAGCCATTCGATGATTCTCTACGGGGAGGACCGCATCACCCCGGCCAAGCAGGTGGCGCTCGCTTTGACCGAACTGATAATGACCCAGTATCCCAAGGACAGTTTGAACGTGGTGCTTTTCGGCGACAACGCCAAGGAAGTGCCCATTAAAGAGCTGGCCTACGCTTCGGTCGGCCCGTTCCACACCAACACCAAGGCCGGCTTGATTCTGGCCCGCCAGATTTTGGGCCGCAAAAAGCATCCCAACAAGCAGATTATCATGATTACGGACGGCAAGCCCTCCGTGATTATCCGCCCCAACGGCACGATTTACAGAAACCCGGTCGGTTTAGACCCGATAATCGTCAACCGGACCTTGGACGAGGCGGTCATCTGCCGCAAAAGAAGAATCCCGATAACCACTTTTATGATTGCCTCCGACCCCTATTTGCAAAATTTCGTGGAGAAGCTGACCGAACTGAACAAGGGCCGGGCCTATTTTACCACCCCCGACCGGCTGGGGGAGTTCATCCTCTGGGACTTCGTCGCCAACCGCCGCAAGAAAATACGGTAAGACACCTAACCCCCCGACTTCCCTCGACAGGCTTTCCTCGGCTATCCCTCGGCTTCGCTCGGGATAAACGCTCGGAACAAGTCGGGACAAGTCGCTCGGGACAGGCCCGATGCGGGCAATGGCGCATCGTGAAACATTGACGATTGAAAAACAAAAGCAATCAAGGGGGAAATTTGGCGAAAACGATAGGAAAAGAGTTGTGGTTTTGGAAACTTGGATGGTGGGGAAAGAGGGGTGAAATTGTAGATTTTTTTGAAAAATCGCGAAACAAAAACTGTTGGAAAATGCTTGCGAATTTGGGTGAAAGTGCAATTTAATACACATCCTTAAACCCAATGTCCGGGAGCGGATTGCGAAATGTGACCAATTATTTTTCGGCCTTCGGCCTGAAGGGCTTGCATAGGATGAACTTGCGCCACACATTTTTTAAGGGGTTTTTGGACAGGTAAAAGCGGAAGTGAAAACTTGCCGAAGCGGGGGTGGATTTGACAAAATGGGGGGATCTAATACAAAAACTGTTTGGCGGATTGCGGCAAACTTATTAAATTAGCCGCGTGTCAAGCGGGAGGGTGAGCGTTCGAAAAAGGCTTGATCTGCAAAAGTTTGTTTCCCCTGCAAACGACAAAAAAACTGCGTTTTACGGATGGTATCTCTACAAACACGGGTACTCCCGCCAGATGGTATTTGAAATGTTGAACATGCTTGGAATCAAGAAAGCCCAAACCGTTCTGGACCCCTTCTGCGGGGGGGGGACAACCCTTTTGGCAACTTCGGAGAAGGGAGTTAACTCGGTCGGTTACGATATAATGCCATTTGCGGTTTTTGTTACGAATGCCAAAAGGCATCAACCTAAAGTGGAAGAAATAGAAAAAATAGAAAAGAGATTTACGGATTCTTTGTTGTTCGTTAAAAATGGGAAAGCACGATTTGATGTTGAAACTATTCACAAAGCATTTACCCCATCTGTTTTGAGTTTTTTAGTGACACTTCGCCACGAAATTGGGGAAATTCGTAATTCCCGAGTTCGAAACTTTTTTCTGCTGGCTTTTTTGAGGACTGCTGATTTTGCAAGTATAGCAAAGAAAGACGGAGGGTTTTTGCGAATCACCAATGAGGGGGTTACTAACAAACGTAAGGTTTTTGATTATTTCAAGAAGACTTTGGGTGAAATGAAAAGAGATATTTTTATTCCGGGGATTAGATTTACCGGAAATTCTACCGCCCATTTGGGCGATAGTCGATCCTTTCAGGATGAGGGAGATTACGATGCGGTAATTAGCTCCCCGCCATACCCAAACCGTCATGACTATACGCGGGTATACCTATTGGAAGAAGTTCTAGGTTTTGGAGATAACAACTCCAAGATCAAAAAACTACGGTATGCCGTGCCCCACTTAAGATTTGGACAGGTATAATTGGTCAAGGAGGTTAAATGGAGACAGCGACGATGCCTGTTCAGATCCGGAAGGTTTCGGGTAGGA
>JAKEHY010000017.1 GCA_022614805.1 Candidatus Zixiibacteriota bacterium
CCAGCCGCTGGGGGTGGCCCCTTGGTCAACGGCCGTAACCACCGAGCCGTCCTGATTGATGGCCCTGATGAATGAGCCGGGTGCCGCGACTCCGGTTACCCGGCGCTGTACCTGGGTCGCATCGACTTCGCTGGTGCCTACCGCTCCGGCGGCGATTTCGTCAGCCCCCACGGAATTGCTCCCCAGGTCCTCTATGGTTATGGTGCCGTCGAAGACCGTACCGCCAAGCCCACCAACGACACTACTCGTACCCAATTCTGCCGAGGTAATGCTGCCATCGACAATCTTATCCGAACCGACCGAGTTGGCGGCCAAATCGGCAGCATCCACGCAGCCGGTGCAGGTCAAATCGAGGGCAACCGTGGCGGTGGCGGCGGAATCGGAGCGCAGGGCGTGAAAAGCGAAAGGTATGGAAATAAGCCGGGTGCGGGGGGCCGTCTCTGCATCTCCCCCGACTTTAACCCCTACGAATCGGTTTACCCCTTCAAAAAGACCGTTCGGCAAGTCGGTGGTGTCTCCCAGCCGGACGTTGAAAAGACCGTTGGCTGTCTGCACGTCGTCGAACTCTTCCCATAGATTGGTTCCAGCCGTGGAGTCGTCATAAATCCGGAAGCGGATGCTATAAATCCCGTCCGCCACTGGATTACCAGAGCCATCCCGCAGTATCCCTTGAAAGTTGATGAGCTTGGGGACATCCGCGACAGCAACACTGGAGATAAAGAGCATAATCCCCAGTCCGAAAAGCATTGTGAAGCGCTTCATTTGAACCTCCTTTTTGGTTTGTGTTTTCGTAGGGATACGTTGCACGTATCCTGTTTGTTTGTCCCTGTCTTTTTTCGGGGTGCTGGGTGGACTAATCACTAATCCCCAATCCCTAATCCCTGTCTTATAAAGAGGGGACACCTGTTTCCGTCCGTATCCAGATTTGAGGGTCGGGAAAATCCGGAAAGGGCATAGTGTCCCCAGTTTTCTGCCTCTTGGCTTTTGCCTACGGTTTCTTGCGGAAAAAATGGAAAAAACGAAAACAGTGTCCCCCTTTCAGTTTTGGAGGTTTTTTTTATCTATTCCGTTGGCTCCAGAATTCCAACGGGGCCTGTTTTCGAGTTTTAACTGCTACTTACTACTGCCCTGCAAGCACCCTGACCCTGCGGAGTAAAGATAGGCCCCTGGAAAAGCGGATGTCAAGTGTTTTTTGGGAAATTGAAAAACGAAAAGGGCGGGCCAAAACCCGCCCCCTGCATAGACAACTTCAAAAACTTTTACTGGTCGGCCAAGAGGAAACGGCGGGGATTCAAGGGGCGGCCCCACTGGCGGACCTCGTAATGCAGGTGCGGGCCGGTGGAATAACCGGTCGAGCCGACTTTTCCCAAAAGCGCGCCAGCCGCAACCGCCTGTCCCCGCTTGACCGTGATGACGGACAGATGGCCGTAGTAGGATTCGTAGCCCTTTTTGTGACGCAAAATCACAAGCTTTCCGAAGCCGTTTTCCCAGCCGGAAAAAATCACCCAGCCGGCGGAGGGGGCGTGCACGGGCGTGCCGTAGGGGGCGGCTATGTCCATTCCCTTGTGATAGCGGATGGCGCCTGATATGGGGTCTTCCTTGAAGCCGATGCCGCGCGAAATCCGGCCGTCGACCGGAATCGTGCGGGGGACGTATTCGAGATAGGACAGTTTAAGGGCGTATTCACGGTCAAGCCGTTCCAGCAAATTCTTTTGCAAAACCGCCTGTTTTTCGATTTCCGTCAGCCGCTCCTCGAATGTGGAGGCCCCTCCGAGAAGGTCAGGGTCAAAATCCGGCGGCGGGACGGGGCCCATCAACGGTTTTTCCCTGACGATGCCCAAGAGCTGGCGCAGCCGCTTTTCCTGCTCGGCCACGGACTGCATCTGCTGTTTCAAGTCGTTGACCAGATGGGACGGGTCGTAGGGGATGGAGGCGTAGAGGCCGGATTCGTTCGCTTCCAGCCGGGCCTCGAAGGCGTTGCGGATGAACTTGACCGAGAAAAGCAGGTCGGAAAAGACAAAAAAGAGGAAAATCCCGGCCACTCCAACCAGCCAGCGGCGGGGGAAGGCCAGCCGGAAGGTCCGACCGGAGGGTTCCAAGCGCAGCGTGACGAAAATCTTTTTATCCATACGTTTCCCGAAAAAGGGGAAGTAGGATAAAAAATCCCCCCAAGCTCTGTCAAGCTCTTTTATCCATTTTGCCCGCATTTTCTTTTCCTCCAGAAACTTACCCCAGCTTCCACTGCCCATTTTTACACCCTCCGGTCGGGTTATTTGATTACCAAGTATTCCCGGCGCAGGATTTTGTTTATCACTTTTATGAACTTCTCCGAGCTTAGGTTCTGCAGGCTGTAGAGGTGCCAGGCGGACTTTTCCGGAACCCGGTAACGGGGTTTTCTTTTGCGAGCCATCTTTGCCTCTCCTTTGCGCGGGACGGTTTTAAGGGAGAGGTCGCGGCCTGACTGATTCCCTCTATCCCCATTATCGGCGGCTTTAGGCCGGTTTATAACCGTCTGACCCATATTTTGCCACCCCTTTTAAGGTGCAAGAGTTATGCCTTCGGACCGGTGGCACAAGCTTTGGCGCTAATGCATTGCGGGGAAAATCGTTACGCTATTAACTATGGGATTCACCCCTCATTTTGACCCCCCCGTTATGGGCAGATACCTTCAACATATCGGTAATAAACGGGTGCAGGAATTTGCTTGTATTTTATAAGGGGAAAAGATAACTTGAGGATTGGCGTACCCGAAGCAGACGGGTTGCGAATATGGCCATATTTTGCCAAACATCGATAAGGGTTTGTGTTCGCTGTGTCCCGCAATAGAAATCGTTCGATTTCGCTAATCTCTCTTTTTCTGCTATTCGCCGCTTTTTCCTATCTTAGCACGATGTACCGAGTGGCCGTCCTCGGGCGCCCGAATTTTCTGCGCTCCCGGGTTGAAGAAGTCCAATTGGGGCACCACCAAAGCGCAATGAGCAACACGGCTCCGGCCCCTTACCAATATCGGGTCTTAAGCACGCTCATCCTGGAGGGACTATTACGGGAGGGCGAGCGACTGGGCATCAGACCGCTCGTGGTGATGATTCTTTTTAAAATGTCGCTCCATTTCGTCATCTTTTGGCTTTCCTACTTTTTCTTCCGCCGGCTCCGGTTGGGAATGGGACTTTCGCTTTTCGGGGTGGCCTTCACCTTTTATGCCATTCTGGCCTCCTACTATAACGAGGATTTGGTTTTCTATCAGTATCTGGATTTTTTGTTCTTTCTTGCCGCCTTTGTTTTAATTTTGAAAAATTCCGATTTCTCGCTTATTCCGCTGATGTTTCTGGCCATGTTAAACAAGGAAACGGCGGCGGCCCTCCCCTTTGTGTACCTGTTAACCCGGCTGGAGCTTCCCAAAAAGGGGCAGTGGAAAAACCTCAAGGAATTTTTCGCTTGCATCGTACAAAAAACGGCCGATTTTCGCGGAGTGCTTTTCAAATTCGCCCTCCTGTTGGTGGTAACCGTCGGCGTGTATGCGGGGGTACGGCTTTACTTCGGAACGGACAGAGAATACATTACAGCCGGTCCCCCCGGCTGGGAGCTTTTGAAAATGAATTTTTTCCACAAGTACTTCTATATAAACTGGCTGGTGTTCTTCAATTTCCTGCTTTTTACGCCCTGGTTCAAGTGGGGCCAGCAACCGGTACTTATAAAAAGAGCCGCTTTGGTTCTTTTCCCTTTTCTGGTCTTAGGCAATCTACTCTTGGGTGCCATGGCGGAGGTTCGCACCTTCTTTTGCCTGTTGCCCCTTTTGCTTGCGGCCAGCCTGATTAATCTCGACTGCTGGACGCGGGAAGCCGCGATTTCCCACGAAAGCAAGCCAAAAGCGTAAGGCGCAGCGGAACCCAAAAAGAATTCCGCCGGACTTCAGAGTTTCACAATATTTTTGAACTTCTTCGCGAGGCCGCCGGTGGCGTTGCGGGTGTCGAAGATTAAGCGGGCGTGGGCGGCCAGCCAGGGATAGTCGTAGGCGGAGTGGTTGGTCAAAATGACGATGAGGTCGGCTTTTTTGACGCGGTCCAAGGTGAGGGAAACGGAGCGCATACGGAGGTCGTCCAGCTTGACTTTGGGGACGTGGGGGTCGTTGTAGGAAACGTCCGCGCCGGCTTTGTCCAGGAGCTTTAAAACGTCCAGGGCGGGGGATTCCCGCAGGTCCTGGATGTCTTTTTTGTAGGCCACGCCCAAAACGAGGATGCGGGCGCCTTTGAGCGCTTTTTGGCGGTCGTTCAAGGTGCGGGTGATGCGCTCGATGACGTATTCCGGCATATGAGAGTTGATGTCGCCGGCCAGCTCGATGAAGCGGGCGTAATAGTTCAAGGATTTCAGCTTCCAGGAAAGGTAGTGCGGGTCAATGGGGATGCAGTGGCCCCCTAGGCCGGGGCCGGGATAGAAGGGCATAAAGCCGAACGGCTTGGTGGCGGCGGCGTCTATGATTTCCCAGACGTCGATGCCCAGCCGGTCGCACATCAGGGCAACCTCGTTCACCAAGCCGATGTTGACCGAGCGGAAGGTGTTTTCCAAAAGCTTGACCATCTCCGCAGACTGGGTGGAAGAGACTGGAATCACCTTTTTGACGATTTGCTGGTAGAAAAGCGTCGCAATCTTTGTGCAGGCCGGGGTGACGCCGCCGACGATGCGGGGGGTGTTGCGGGTGTCGTAGGCGGAGTTGCCGGGGTCGACCCGCTCCGGCGAGAAGGCCAGGTAGAAATCACGCCCCGCCTTGAGGCCGGTGGATTCGAGAATGGGGAGAATGAGCTCCACCGTGGTGCCGGGATAGGTGGTGGATTCGAGCACGACCAGCTGGCCGCGGCGCAGATACTTTTTGACCCCTTCGACCGCGGAGAGGATGTAGGAGACGTCCGGGTCTTTGGTTTTGTTTAGGGGCGTGGGGACGCAGATGGAGATGCAGTCCGCTTTTTTAAGGATGGCGTAGTCGCCGGTGGCAATCAAGGTCTTGGAGAAAACCAAAGGACGCAAAGTTTCGTTGGAGACGTCGTCGATGTCGGACACACCCCGGTTGATGCGGGCGACGCGGGCTTGGTCGTAGTCGATGCCGTAGGTTTTGAAGCCGACCGAGGCGAAGGCGACGGCAAGGGGCAGGCCGACGTAGCCCTGGCCGATTATGGCGACGGTGGCGGTGCGTTTTTCGATTTTCTCTTTCAAGTCCATAGTTTATCTTTCGGTAAACCGTATTTTAACTGCAACGGCGGAGTTCGTCAAATTCCCCTCTCCTCCACCCAGATTCCTCGCTTCGCTCGGAATGACAGGGTGGAGCGAAAGTAATTCAAACCGCAACTTCGTTCGTATGGTTCCTGCCCCGCCAGTAGTCGAGGGTGTCGGAAAGCGTTTTTTCGAGCTTAATGGCCGGCTTCCAGCCGAGCTCCCGGCGGGCTTTTGAAAAATCGCCGCGCAGGACGGGGATTTCGGAGGGGCGCTGGCGGGCCGGGTCGCTTTTGACTTTGATTTTCACTTTGGACAGGCGCAAAAGCATCTTCAAAACCCGCTCGATGGTAACGTCTTTGCCGGAGCAAAATGTATAGATCTCCCCCGGTTTCCCCTTTTTCAAAACCAGTTCATAGCCGCGGACGACGTCGCGCACGTCGGAAAAGTCGCGGCGGGCTTTCAGGTTGCCGACAGAGAGGACCGGCTTGGCGGCTCCGGCTTCGATTTGGGAAATTTGCGAGGCGAAATCGGGGACGGCGAACCCCGGCCCCTGGCGCGGGCCGGTGTGGTTGAAGGCCAGGGCGTGATAGACCGGAATCTTGAAGGAGTGAAAGTAGGCCTGGCCGATTAAATCCGCCGCCCCCTTGGAGGCGGCGTAGGGGGAACGGGGGGCCCAGGGCTCGGTCCCCTTCAAAGGCAGCCACTTTTTGTTCACCTGCCCAAAAATGTCGGAGGAGGAAACGAGTAAGACTTTGGGCGGAACAGACATTTCGCGGACGGCTTCGAGCAAATTCAACGTCGAAACGAAGTTGTTTACGAGCGTTTCTTCCGGTCTTTTGAAGGAAAACCCGACCGAGGAGAAGGCGGCCAGGTGAAAAATCCATTTGGGCTGGGCGGCCCAGATGACCTTTTTGACGCTTTCCTTCAGCCGCAAATCGACCTGAAAAAACTCCAGCCGGTCGGCAATACCGGACAAATTTTCCAGCGATTTTTCAACAAGAAACGTCCCGGCTATGGAGTATTTCCGGTCGAGCAAAAGCTCGGCCAGATGCGAGCCGACAAAGCCGGAGACGCCGGTGATTAGGCAGTCGAAGGCGGCCAACTACTTTTTGGGAGCGGCGGTAGAGGCGGTTTTGTTCAGCTCGGCCAGGACCTTGTCGGTCAAATCGCTTCCCTCTTTGGCATAGACCACGCTTTCATCCGAGAAAACGAAGGTGTAGTTCTCCGCTTTCGCCACCCGCTGGATGACTTCCATCACCTTGTCCAAAATCGGCTTGGAAAGATTCAAGCGCATTTGCTCCAGCTTCCCTCCCTGTCCGAAGGTGGCCTGTCGGAACTGGAAGTAGGCGGCCTGCTTGGCCTCGAACGATTTTTCCTTTTCCGCCTTTTTGGCCGGGCTCAAAACCGCCGCCTGCCGGGTAAGCTCATCCTGCAGCTTTTCCAGCTCGGAGGCCAGAATCGAATCCTGGCGCTGCGAGCCGATAATCAGCGAATCGAGTTGGGCCTGGGCGGTGGCGAACTCCTTGAACTCGAAGCGAATCCGGTCGGAATCGACGTACCCCAGCTTGAGCGGCTCCTGCGCGGAAGCAAGCGCGCTCAATCCGAAAAGAAGTGTTGCCGCCAATGCCATTTTCTTTCTCACAAATCCTCCTTTTGCAAATTTAATCATTTTTTCATTGAATCATTTTCTAAAAGCTTTCAGGCGATTAATATCGGCATCCACCATCATTTTGACCAGCCCTTCAAAGGAAGTTTTTGGCTGCCAGTTCAAATTCTTGTGCGCCAAGCTCGAGTCCCCCAAGAGGATATCCACTTCGGCGGGGCGGACCAGTTTGGGGTCGGTCTGCACGTGTTTTTCCCAATCTAATCCTACGTATGAGAAGGCGATTTGGACTAACTCACGCACCGAGTGGTTCTGCCCGGAGGAGATGACGTAATCGAGCGGCTCTTTTTGCGACAACATCCGATAGACCGCTTCCACGTAGTCGCCGGCGTAGCCCCAGTCCCGCTTGGCGTCAAGGTTGCCCAAAAACAGCTTGTCGGACAGGCCCAGTTTGATGCGGGCCACGCCGTCGGTCACCTTGCGGGAAACGAATTCCAGCCCCCGGCGGGGGGATTCGTGGTTGAAGAGAATGCCGGAGACGGCGAAAAGTCCGTAGCTTTCGCGGTAGTTGACGGTGATGAAATGGCCGTACACTTTGGCGACGCCGTAGGGGGAGCGGGGATAAAAAGGGGTGGTTTCTTTTTGCGGCACTTCCCGCACCTTGCCGAACATTTCCGAGCTGGAGGCCTGATAGAATTTGATTTTGGGATTGACCAGCCGGATGGCTTCGAGCACGCGGCAAACGCCGACGGCGTCGAATTCGGCCGTCAAAACCGGCTGTTCCCAGGAAGTGGGGACGAAGGATTGGGCGGCGAAGTTGTACAGCTCATCCGGCTGGGCTTCTTCGAGTAAACGTATTAGTGAAAGCTGGTCCAACAAATCGGCCTGACGGATTTTGACTTTGTCGCGGATGTGCTGGATGCGTTCGAAGTGTTCGGTGGAGGAGCGCCGCACCATCCCCCAGACCTCGTACCCCTTGGACAAAAGCAAATCGGCCAGATAGGACCCATCCTGACCGGTGATGCCTGTGATTAGGGCCTTGGACATTGGGGGGAGAATATACGGTTTTGCGAAGGGGTGTCAAAGCGGGCTTGACAAATGCTGGAAAGACATCATCTTTAAAAGGGAGAAAGTAACAGCTTAAACCAAGATGGGGATAGGCCTTTTGAGAAAACTTGCTCTGCAGACAATAAGTGCAGTCCTTTTTTTGTTCTCTCCCCTACTCGCCACCACCATCCGCGTTCCCCAAGATCAGCCCACCATCCAGGCGGGAATAAATGCAGCGGCGAATGGGGATACAGTTTTAGTTTCCCCGGGAACCTACACCGAAATTATCAACTTTTCCGGTAAGAATATTCTGGTGCAATCAGTGGCCGGGGCGGAAGCAACGGTACTTATACCCCCCACAAGCGGACAAACGTTGGTAACTTTTAGCAGCGGGGCACCGCAAGCCGCCATTTTGGGCGGTTTTAAAATAAAGGGGGCAAGCTCACCAAACGGAGCTGTTCTTATATCCACTAGTTCCAGCGCAATTTTAAGAAATAATATCTTCGAAGATGACACCGTTACCGTGAATAATGATGGGTCAGCTGCAGGCGTTTCCTGCATCAACTGTACTGCCCTGATTGAGTCAAACAGGTTTCAAAGAATGGTACACAATGGAGGCGGTTATGGGACAGCCGTACATATTCAAAACGGTTCCGCAACCGTTCGCCGAAATGTCTTTACCAACACGGTCCGAGGCATCGGTACGGCGAGATTTGTAAACGGCTCCTCGGGCGACTTCATAAACAATACTTTCGATTCAAACAAAACCTATACGGCATTATTAGTACAGAATGCTCCTTCCGTCCGGGTAAGAAACAACATTGTAACCAACACAGAGTCCTACTACGGGATTTATGTGGAGGGTGGAAATAGCGATTACAATGACGCCTACGGTAACGCTCTCAATTTTTATCCTTCCCAGTCCTCACACGATATATCCTCCCCACCTCTTTTTGTAGGGGGAAGCCCCTTCAGCTATCATTTACAAACAGGGTCACCCTGCATTGATGCTGGTGACCCGGCTACTCCGGTTCCACCGAGCGGCGGCGCCCGAGTCGATATGGGTGCTTTTGAGTTCGCAGGCATTGGGCTTATTTTTCCACCCGATGAAGACAGGGTAGCGTTGCGGAGGCCACAATTCATCTGGACTCGAATTCCTGACACCGCCGTTTCGGCCACCTACCGGGTCGTCCTGGATACGGCGAGCAATTTTGCTTCTGCAGACAGCTCTCCTCCGCTTGCCGACACCACGTATAGGTTTCCCTACCAACTTGAATTAAATCAGAGTTATTTTTGGAAAGTATTTGCCGTTCCGGATAGCGGCGACACGGTTTTTACCGGGGGAAGCAGATTCTCCGTTTCTCCGTCGGTGGTCTTAAATCTTCCACAAGATTCCAGCCGTGTATTTGTCAAGCAGCCAATTTTCGTTTGGGAAGCGGTACGCGATACATCCATCCCCGACCTCTTCACCTATCAGGTTCTCTATTCAAAAAACTCGAACTTTACGGACGCCAGCTCTTCGCCCATTTTGAGCGACACGTCTTGGCAGGTGCCGTTGCCTTTAGATATTGGTACAACCTATTTCTGGCGGGTACTGGGTTTCTACAGCAGCACCAGCGATACCCTACAGCCGGAACGAGACTTTCGCTTCCTTTTGGCTCCAACCAAAATTGAAGTTCCCCTCGATCGCCCCACCATTCAACAAGCCATCGATATAAGTTTGAACGGGGACACAGTTCTGGTGTCACCGGGGACTTACGTTCAGAACATTCTGTTTCGAGGGAAGAAAATAAAACTCTTAAGCGAAAGCGGGCCGGAGAATACAACCATTACCAAACTGGTCGATGGAGCGGCGCTGGTGATTTTTTCCGGCTCGGAGGATTCAAATTCCGTTTTAAGCGGATTCACCCTGCGAGGGGGACACCTTGCCACAAGCGGAGCGGCCATAAGTATTGTGAATGCCTCCCCAATAATCGAAAACAATTATTTAATTGATAACGATGGTGATACATCAGTCATCTACGTGCGGAACGGCTCTCCCAAAATACGGCGCAATCTGATTGCAAACAACAATACCAGCATTTCCGTCATCGGGTTTTTCGGCGGGCCCGGCGGGCATCTCATCAACAACACCATAACAGGCAACGCCGGTGACGGGGTCCGCATTATCCCGGGTATGGGAATGCAAATAATCAACAATATCATTGCGTTCAACAGCGGCTATGGGATTCGGTCGGTCGGCGGCGTCAACAGTTCATCCACGATAAGCTATAACGATATATTTGCCGACAGCCAGGGAACCTATTTCGCAGCGATACCCACCTTTGGCGACATTTATGAAGACCCGCAATTTATCGGCGGCGAAGTTTTCGACTACCATCTGTCCGACAGCTCTCCCTGCATAGACGCCGGAGACCCGTCGTTTCCACCGCCGCCCGGCGGCGGAGCCATAATTGACATGGGCGCTTTTGAGTTTACGGGACACCGGGGGGATTTGAACCGGGATGGTGTGTTCTCTGCGGCCGATATCGTGCTTTTAGTTAACTGCGTATTTCTTCAGACGGGGGAATGTTTTTTTTCGCTGACGGATTTGAACTGCGACGGGCAGTTGACCGGAGCGGATATAGTTTTGGAACTGGGCTGGATATTCCAGCAAATCCCTCCCCCCTGCTGACAGTTTTTTGGGGGAACCTTTTGGGGGCGGCTTTTTTTAGATGTCACCTCACCCCCTGGCCCCCTCTCCGCCAAGCAGAGAGGGGGAAACGCGGGAACCTTTTGGTGGTTCAGCGGGGTTCACCATAAAGCGGGGCTAAAGTTTTAAGGAAAAAGGCAGATATAATGGATAAAGGTGCTTGACAAAGCGGGATTTATAAATAAATTGAAACTGTTCAGCCAAAAGATGGGTAGAATAATTGGAATGACCGGAAAGACGAAAACCCCAAAGGTCTTATTTTTGTTTTCTGCCGCCTTTGCCTTAACGGCGGCTTTGGGCTGGGGACAGACCTCAACGGGTGGTTTTGCCGCACCGCCGGAGGTGGATTTGACCATCGACGCCCCGAAGGGGAGCTCGGTCTTTCTTTTGGACCCCTCCCGCTTCAAAATCGGGCATACGATTTCCACCTCGTACGCCAGCATCGGCGGGCGGGGGGTCCTGACGAGTATGTATCTGGCGGACATCAGCTATAAGTTGGCGAATCCTTTGGACATCCGACTGACTTTGGGAGTGGCGAACTCGCAGGGGGCGCTTTTTGGGCCCAAAGGGAGCGCCAATTCGTTCATTCCCGGTTTTCAACTGCATTATCATCCGTCGAACGTTTTTAATTTGATTATCAATTACCAGCAGTACCCGGCCGGCTCTTTGTATTATCCCGGTCTTTTGCCGCTTGAGTATAGACGGTAAGCAGCTTTTTCATCCGGCAGGCCGGAACGGGAGCGGCCCTTCCCTTAAACGGGCCAGACAATAATCAATGAATGGCTCGCGGTTGCGATACAAAAAGAAAGTTTGGATAGCCCCCGATTCGAAACGCCTGGGCTGGAATTGGGCGGAGAAGGCGCTGGCCGGAACCGTAATTATGGCCGCGCTCGCTTCCGTGGGGCTGGCGCTCTATCTATTTTGGCCGCGGGAGGCGGAGGCGGTAAGAGATTTCGAATTTGCGCAGGTGCAATTGATTGTGCCGCCGGAACTGAAAGGGGCAGTCCCGATGTTTACAAAAAGGCTGGGGAAGGAGCTGGCCAAAGAGAATTGTTTGATTCAGGTAGTGGATATCCTCCATGTGAAATCGCCGGCTCTGAAAAAGAGTATGCTGGTCAAACGGGTGCCCGAGCCGCCGGTTTTCAAGCAGGCGGCCCGGCTTATGGGAATCGTTCCTTCCCGGATGGTGGAAAAAAGGTTGGTGGATAACGTCAAAGGAGTGCTATTCTCGATTTATCTGGGCGAAGATGCCCTCGAGTTTTCCGCCAATTAAAGCTGGAGGTAACTTTCTCCGGTAGATGAGAGCTTTGGCGGGGAAAAGACTGGCCCGGCTGGTCGGCCGGCTGGTTTTGGACAAAAAGGGGGGCGAGGTGGTTTTAATTGACCTGCGCAGGCTCTCTTCCATCGCCGACTTTTTCGTGGTGGCGACGGCCGAGGCGGACGTGCATGCCCATGCCATCGCCAGCCATATTCAGGACAAGCTGAAGGAAAAAGGAATAAAGATGGGACACGAAGAGAAAAGCGGGCGGTGGACCCTTTTGGATTACAGCGACGTGGTGGTGCATCTCTTTTTGAAGGAGGCCCGCCGCTTTTACGCGCTGGAAAAATTTTGGGGGGACGCTCCGCAGGAGACATTGTTGGAGCGGCCCCGAAAAAGCCGGATGGCCGGGTAGTTCGCCGACGAATTTCCCGCCCGCCGCAAACAGAGCTCAACCATGAATCGGAAAACAACCAAAACGTCAGAGGTGACCAAAATGGAAAAAACGGAAACGGAAAAGACCGCCGTTGCGGAAAAGCCCGTGGTGGAACGGTCGATGACCCCGGAAATGAAGATGGACATCGTGCAGTTGAAGACCAAAACGGTGGGCGAACTGCAGGAAATCGCCGAGGGGCTGAACATTCCCGGCAGCTCCGGGATGCGCAAGCAGGAGCTGATTTTCAAAATCCTGGAGACCAAAACCGAGCAGGACGGGCTGATTTTCGCCGAGGGGGTGATGGAGATTATGGAGGAGGGGTACGGCTTTTTGCGCTCCCCGGACTACAACTATCTCCCCGGCCCGGACGACATTTACGTTTCGCCGTCGCAAATCAAGCGCTTTGATTTGCGCACGGGCGACACCATCTCGGGCCAGGTGCGCCCGCCCAAGGACTCCGAGCGCTACTTTGCCCTGCTCAAAATCGAGGCCATCAACTTCGAATCGCCGGAGATGGCCAAGCACAAGGTTCTATTCGACAACCTGACCCCGCTCTACCCGCAGACCAAGTTTTCGCTGGAATACGACCCCCGACGAATGTCCACCCGGATTATGGACCTGCTCTGTCCCGTCGGCAAGGGGCAGCGGGCCTTGATTGTATCGCCCCCCAAGGCCGGGAAAACGATGCTCTTGCAGGAGATTGCCAACGCCATCACCACCAACCATCCGGACGTGAAGTTAATCGTGCTTTTGATTGACGAGCGGCCGGAAGAGGTGACCGATATGAAGCGCTCGGTGCGCGGGGAGGTGGTTTCCTCCACCTTCGACGAGCCGGCCGAGCGGCACGTGCAGGTCGCCGAGATGGTGATTGAAAAGGCCAAGCGGCTGGTGGAGCACAAGCATGACGTGGTGATTCTCTTGGACTCGATTACCCGGCTGGCGCGGGCCCACAACGCCGTGGTGCCGCATTCCGGCAAAATCCTTTCCGGCGGGGTGGACGCCAATGCCTTGCAACGCCCCAAGCGCTTCTTCGGCGCCGCCCGGAATATCGAGGAAGGGGGGAGTTTGACCATCATCGGCACGGCCTTGATTGAGACCGGCAGCCGGATGGACGAGGTGATTTTTGAGGAGTTCAAGGGAACCGGCAACTCCGAAATCGTGCTCGACCGGCGGTTGTCCGACCGCAGGATTTTCCCGGCGATGGACATCAACCGCACCTCCACCCGCAAGGAGGAACTCTTGTTGTCGTCTGAAGTTCTGGCCAAGGTCTGGATTCTGCGCAAGTTTTTGAACGAGATGAACCCCATCGAGGCGATGGAGTTTTTAATCGACCGGATGAAGAAGGCCAAAAACAACGACAAGTTCTTGGAGTCGATGAAGAGTTAGGCGCTTCATCCCGCATCTTCCCCTTTCTCCGCAGGCCGGGTTTCAACCCGGCGGTGCGGCACTGAAGTGCCGCCTACGGATTTTTGCAAAACTTCATAGACCGAAATTTCGGTTGCCAAGCCCTCCCCTCTCCCCTATTTTCCGCCTGCATTGGATAGGAAAGCCAACCTAAATTTCCAAAGGAGGGGAATATGGAATTAGGACGGGTGCTCTTGACCGGTCTGGTGATAGGAATCTTAGGCAATGTCGTCCATTTTTTGGCCCACAGCTTCATCGGCGCCAAAGCGGTTAAAAAGTTTTACGAGGAAAACCCCAAAGCCTTGGCGGAGGGGATGACTTCCAACTCCGCCACCATCCGGGCGGTCATTCTGACTTTTGTCTATGGTTTTGTAACCGCTTGGGTCTTCAGTTTTGGGAGCGATTATTTGGAGGTAAATGGCACAAGCGGCGGATTTATGTTCGGCCTGGCCCTCTGGTTCGGCTACTGGGCCATCGAGTATACCCTGACCACGTTTGCCCGCACGCCGATGGGCTCGCGCATCGCCAGCTTGGTCGGTTATGGTATAATGCTTATGGGGGGCGGGATGATAGCGGCGAAGATGTTAGTGTAAGAAAGAGAAAACCAAAAAAATAAACCCAATCAAAGGAAAGGAGCGGAGATGAGAAAGGTTCTGTCGGCGATGCTCACGGCCATTTTCCTGGCAGCGGTGACGCTACTCTGGGCACAGGAACAACAGCCGCAACAGGGAGGGGCGCCCCCCAAGCCGAAGTTCGGGCCGGAGCTGGCCAAGCTTTCTTTTTTGGTCGGCAATTTCACCACCGAAAATATGACCCACGACTCCCCGATGGGAAAAGGGGGCCCCGGCAAGGGAAGGAATATGAACCGCTGGGGGCTGGATTCCCTCTTCGTGATGGCGAACTACGAAGGGACGATGGCCGGTATGGGGGACTACAAGGGGCACGGAATGTTCACCTATGACGGGCAGGCCCAGCAGTACAAATGCTGGTGGTTCGACAACTTCGGCAATCACAGCGAGTACACGGGGAGTTTTGTGGGGGACACGCTCGCAATGGAGTCCGAAATTCCGACCCCGCAGGGGAACGTAAAGGAAAGAATTATGTGGCACCCGGAGGGGAAAAAAGTGAAATTTCAAATGACCTGGGATATGGGGCAGGGGCCGGTGCCGATGATGGAAGAGACCGCCACCCCTTCCGGCGCAACGGGCGGCAAGAAAAAGTAAGTTTCGACCCAAACGAAGGCCCTCATTCAAAAAACGGATGGGGGCTTTTTTGTGGAATTTGAAGTCGGTTTTGGAAACCGGTTACGATTTGCGGGAAGCGGATGAGTGAGCGGAGCGCTGGACCGGCCGGGCGGCATCCTTCGAAAGTATTTCCGAAATGGAGCGGCGCACGTCATCAAGGTGGAAGGGCTTGTTCAAAACCAAGTCGATACCCGATTCTTGCACCCGGGCCGAATCGATCTGGGCCCCCCAGCCGGAAACCAGCATAACCGGCGTTTTGGGGTTCTTCTCCTTGACCCGCCGGGCCACCTCCCAGCCGGAAACCCCCGGCATCCCCAAATCGGTGATGACCAAATCATAATCGGCGCGGCCCAATAGATTGAACGCCTCGCCGCCGTCCGGGGCGGCCGCGACCCGGTGCCCCAGAAAGTCCAGCATTTCCGCCAGCACGTTGCGGATGTTTTCGTCGTCATCCACAACCAAAATGGAAAGCTCCCCCACTTTTTTGACGGCGGTTGCAACCGGTTCGGGCTTTTTGGGCGCCGGAGTGGAGGCCGGAAAACGCAAGGTGAAGAGGGAGCCTTTCCCCTCTTCCGACTGGACGGCGATTTCCCCCCCGTGGCGGGTGACCACGCCGTAGGCCACGGAAAGCCCCAGGCCGGTTCCCCGTTTTCCCTTGGTGGTGAAAAACGGAAAGAAAATTTTGCTTTTTGTCTCCGGGCTCATCCCCGTGCCGTCATCGCGAACGGCGAGGAACACCTCCCGTTCCTTTTGGAAGGTGGAAACCCGGATTTTTCCGCCGGTGGGGAGGGCATCGGCGGCGTTGGCAATCAGGTTGGCGGCCACCTCCACCAGCTCGGAAAAACTCCCCAGAACCGGCGCGGTCGGTTTTAAATCCGGCTCCAGTTCAATCGTCCCGCCGACCGAATCAATCCGGTCGCGCCAGACCGGTTTCGTCAACTCGATGGCTTCCCGGGCGACGGAGACCAAATCGGCCGGCTCGGGGTTTCCCCCCTGCCGGTCGCGGGTGAACTCCTGCAGCCGGGCCACCGTGCGGGCGGCTTCCAGGGCGGAAGCCTCAATCTGGCGCAGGGCGCGGGAGATTTTCTCATCCAGGGGCTGGGCCAACAGGAGCTGAACCCGCCCCAGAATGGCCCCCAAAACGTTGTTGAAGTCGTGGGCCATCCCGCCGGACATCTCCTTCAAGGCCACCAGCCGCTCCGATTGGAGCAACCGTTCCTGGGCCCCCGAAAGGGAGTGGTGGGCGACTTCGAGATGCTCGAAATTGCGGGCGTTGACCAAGGCCTGTACGGCCGTTTGGACAAAAAGGATGGCCAGTTCCAAGTCGGCTTGGGTAAAGGGGTCGTTCGGCAGGTGTTGAAAAACCATCCCCCCCTCCACCTCTTCGCCGCGCAACAGCGGCACGAGCATAAGCGGCTTGGGAAACTCCGCCAGTTCGTCGGCGGCCTCCGGGCCGTTGAAAACCAGGGGCCGGCGCTTGGCCAAAAGCTTTTCCAAAAAACCGCTCGCGTGCGCTCGTTGAAAAGGAACCGGTCCGAATTTTCCGGCGTGGGCCGCGATTTTTAAATTTTTGTCGCCGGAGGGGAGGAAAAACAGAGCCGCCCCGACCGTGTTCAAGAGTTCGGCGCCGCGCGCCACAATCCGCTCCGCCAAATCCGTTTCCTTCAAGGTCGAAAAAAGCTGTTTTTGGAAGACCGCCAGCTTTTCCAGCCGCCTTTGATAGAGACGCATCCCGCTTTCCAGAACCTGCCAGCGCCCCGCCGATTGAACCAGAGCGGCCAGCCCGACGGCCAGTCGGAGCTGTTTGGAAGCTTCCAAGGGGGCCGGGCTCAAGGAGGAAAACAAAAGCCCCCGGCCGTCTTCGAGAAACACGACCAGATGCCAGTTCCACTCCGGAAAAGAGGGGAAGGGGTCCAGAAACCCGGTTTTATTCCGTTTCTGGCGGAGGGCGGCGACCAGCTCGCCGGAGCGCAAAAGCAGCTCGGCCCGGCCCCGCGCGGCGGCGGAAGTTTCCAAGGATTCCGGCCGCAATTTTTCCTCCAATGGTTGGAAGAAAACCAAGAGGTCAGCCCCCATCACCGGGCCGGCCGCTTCCCAAATCAGTTTTATCGCCTGACTCATCGGTTTTAGGGTTTAATCCTTTTCCGAGTCCACGAGGCCGTACGGCAACCGCGCCGGCAGATCCCGCACCGTGCTTTTCAACTCCGACACTTTCTGCACCGTTTTGTGAATGCGGTCGGCCTGCTTTTCGATGATGCCCAAATAGCGGGAAATCTCCGGCGGAGGGTTCTCCAACTTCAGGCGGATCAGGTCAATGGCTCCCAAAACGGCGGTGAGCGGGTTGTTGATGGAGTAATTCAGGTTGGGAAAAAACTCGAGGGCTTCAGAAGAGCGGCGGGCGGACACGATTTGGGCCTCGATGGCCTTCAAACGCTCCCCGGCCCGCTTCTGGGCGTCCCGGCGGGAAAGACCGGAAAGGCTCAAAGCGACCTGGTCGGAGATTCCCCGTGCAAAAGCCAAATCCTGAGGTGAAAAGGCCCGGCGCTTCCAGCTGCGCATCTCTCCCAAGGAAACCAGGCCGAGGGGGCGCCCCTCCATCTCCAGGGGGATTAAAACCGCCGCCTGTACCCGCCGGGCCAACGATTTGACTTTTTCCTCCTCCGACATCACCGCCTCCGGGTCCTCCTCGTTGACCAAAACCATCCGGTGTTCGTTCAAAGCCATCCGGTGCCAGGGAAGCTGGGCTAAGGGAACCTCCTTTTCCAACTGCAGTTCGGGCGAGATGTCCCGCAGGGCGGAAAAGCTGACGGTTTCCAAAACTTCCGGCCCCAGCTTCCAGAAGCGGCTGAAGGTCACCGGCAACTCCTGGGTCAAAACCTCCCCGGCCTGGGAGAAAAGCTTTTTTTCGTCGGTGGTGTTCAAAAGCAGGCGTGAGCTTTCCACGAAGGAGAAAAGCCGCCGTTCGGTTTCCTCGGCCAAAAGTTTTTCCTGAAAACGCAAGGCCAGGATGCGGGCCCCCTCGCACAAGCTGTGAAAAAACCGCTCTTCTTCCTCCCCCCAGGCCGGCTGCTTTTCAAAAGCGAGGGCCAAACCGAACGCCCAGCGGTGGGGGAGTTCGGAGGCCTTGAAGACATAACTTTTGGCTCCGAGGGAAGCCAAAAACCGTTCCTCGGGCGTCTGCGGCGCGAACGCGCTTCTGCGCAGGCAGATGGTGTGCCCTCCCAAAGGAAGCGAAAGCCAGCTCGTTTCCCCCGAATGGAAGGGAATTTTGTCGGAAAGCAGCCGGCCCGAAGGCCCGACGGTGAAGCGCCGCACCCGCAGCCCCTTCGGCTCCAAAATGGAGAAAATCAAAAAATCGGCGGAAAGGGCTTCCCCGGCCTGCCGGAAAAAATCGGGCAGGAGTTTCTCTGGATTGGAGGAATCCCCCGAGGCGCCCAGAATTTTTTCGCTGAAGCGCAAGCACTTTTCCTGCCGGGCCAGATAGCCGGAAATCAAAAGGCTCTGGAAGGCGGAGCCCAGAAAGGTGGAAAGGTGAGCGAAAAGGGCCCGTTCCTCCGTCAAAAAGGGCTCGGAGGAGGGATAAAAGAGAGCCAGGATGCCGACCGTTCCCCCCTGCGCCAGAATGGGGATGAAGACCGCTTTGGCCATCCGTTCCTCCGGCTCGAAAAGCCGGTAGTAGTCGTTGTAGATTTCCAAGTCTTTGGTGATGTAGGAAGGGACCGCCGAGCGGACGGCCTGGTAGAACCAGTTTTTTTCCAGGGAAATGGCGCGGACGGATTCGGTTTTATTTGGACTCAATTTGGTGGCGGCCAGAAAATCGAGCGAACCCCCGTCCGGTGAAACCTTCCAGAGAAAGGCCCGGCTGGAAGGGTCGGCGTAAGCTTCGACCAGCAACTCGCAAAAAGCCCGAAAGTTTTTGGCCCGTTCGAACCTTTCTCCCAGCTCCACCAGCTGGCTTACGGATTGCCCTATCCGCTGTAGACGTCCCTTTTCCGAACTGACCTTGCGGGCAAAACTTCCGAGACCGGCCAAAACCAGCCCCAGCCCGGCGGCGCCTGTGACATAGGACAAAAAGCGCACCAGCCCGGGCGGTTTTGTTCCGAAAACTTCGCCGGATGCCGCCATAAAGAGAACCGACAGGCACAAAACGGCCGAACCCCAGAAAAGCTCCCGCTGGGGGGCGGAACCCAGGTAGTCCAATTTTTTGAGCTTGAAATACCAGAAGAAGAAAACCGCAAAGGCGGCGGCGAAAAGAAAGGCGCCTAAAATTAGCTCCGGCATAAAACCTCCTCGTTAAAGCTCCAAAGACCGTTTGGTCGTGCCCCCAATAGCTTCCAATGTCTTCGACCCATCTATATTAAGTATCGGCGGGATAGGGTTTTAGTTAAGCTTGGTCAGGAAGAGGTTAGCTTTCACATACGGAAGCCTGCACCGGTCAAGTTAAAAAAATACCCAGAAAAAAACCCCACTTACAAACAGCGGGCTTTTAAACTGAATCAGAAAAGCAGGCTTAAGAACTAAATTTCGGTTCCCAGCCAGCGGGGCTGACTGCTTGAATCAGAGCGGCCGGGCTATTTTTTCCTCTCGTACTGGAAGGTTTCCGTGTAGGCGTCCTTGCCGTATTCCCGCCAGGTCCAATCCTGCGACATATGCTTTTTATCTTGGAAGGTAAACACCAGCCGGTGCATATGGCCGGAATCGGGAGGGGCGAGATTGGTGGCATCCAGATAAGAAAAAGCAAGGGAATTGACTTCGTCGGAGACCGGCTGGGCTTTCATCCGGGGCTGGTTGTTGGCCGAGCAGTAGTGGGTCATCATCAACTGCTCGCCGTCCATGTGGTAAACCGTTACCATCGTACCTTCCCCCTTCTTCCCCATTTCCAGCGTTTCCATAAGCGCGCTGCCGTTGGAAACGAGCTTGTAGGAAGTTTTTACCGTCTGGCCGTCCCTGGTTTTGGCCTGCCATTCACCGGCCAGGGTTTTCAACTTTTCAAAAGCGGGCAAAGTTTTGGGGGCTTTGGGTTTTTCATCGGCAAAGAGCATTGCCCCCGTCAAAACCAAGCTCAATAAGATACTTAAAACTTTCATACCTGCCTCCTTATGGGTTGCGAGATTTTGCTTTTCCCCACTGCAAAGTGCAATAAAAGTCCCCCTTCGTCAACCCCCCGCGTCCGTTGGGGCTGGCCCTTTTAACGCCTTGCCGCCTTACGCTTGGAATTTTTGGGGAGGGTGGAAGCGTATTCGACGGCTCCGGTTATCCAGGAGGAGAGGGATTTTTCCGTGCGGCAGCCGGCGGGGCCGACAAAGACGAATCCCTTGAGGGGGTGGCCGGTGAAATCCATCGGCCGGACGTGGGGCCGGGCCAGCGCCTTCTTATGGTTTTCCGCTCCGACCCGCAGCACCAGGTCATCCTTCAAAACGCCGCAAATCATTTTGCCTTGGAGCATAAAGCAAAGCCCGCCGAACATTTTCTTTTCGTCGAACCCCTTCCTCCCGGCCAGAAGATTCCGGACCCGTCCGGCCAGTTTTTCATCGTAGGCCAAAGGCGCTCACTCCAGTTTCAATCCTAATTATACCTCAACCGGTTGGGGAAGCATAGTGGACCAAGCTTTTTCAAGTCCCTTGGCATCGGCTTTCAGTTTGGCTGCAAAATCCAGGGAGACCTTATCGGGATAGACCTCTTCCGCACCGGACTCAATCCCCAAAAAAATTTCCCGGGCCACCTGTTGCGGTGTTTCCTTTTCGATATCCAATCGGGCCGCCATATCCGTGTCAATGGGCCCTGGATAAACACAGATGACGCGCGTGCCTTGGGCGCTTAATTCTCCGCGAACGCTTTGGGTCAGGGAATGGACCGCGGCCTTGGTGGCGCAGTAGGTGCCGAAGGCGGGAATGCCGAGTAAGCCCCCAACGGAGGAAATGTTAACCAACACTCCGCCTTCGTTTTTAGCCAAGATGGGGGCGAAGGCGCGCGTCATATTCATCAGTCCAAAATAATTGACCTCCATTTCGGCCCGGGCCGATTTTGAATCGGCGGCGGAAATGACCCCGGTGTAATTAGCGATGCCGGCATTGTTGATAAGAATTTGCGTATCCGGCGCGCTTCTTGCCGCAGCCCTTATTTGCTCTTCGCTGGTTACATCCAGGCGCACGGCCACGACTTTTCCCTTTGAGGCAGCTACCAACTCTTTCAGGGCTTCCGTGTTTCGGGCGGCAGCATACACTTTGGCCGCGCCGCTTTTTATCAATTCTTCAACGATGGCCCGACCGATGCCACGGTTGGAGCCGGTGACAAAGCATACGGAACCCTTAAGTTGCATATCCATGGATTACCTCCTTTAGTTTGTGAAAGCACGCTGACGTGATTGCACCCTGTCTCGAGTTTCCCGGCCGCCCCCTCCGTAGATTACGGCGTTCTTGTCATTTAGTAACATTTCAGTCCTCCTTATCTCAGGCTTTCGTCGCGAACAGGTTTGGCTGATTCTTACCCGTGGTGATCAGCGTGCGCAAATTGCCGTTTATGAGCATGCCCCAGGCGCTCGAGCATTCGCTGTAACATTCATACGCCGGCACCAAGCCCACGTGCGTGAATCGGACTTCGGTTATACCGTCCTTTTCGGAAATTTCAAAGACGATTTTTGTGCCCGTCCACTCGCTCTTGTGTTCGACAAAATCCAGTTGAGCCTCTAAAACATGCCAAACGACTCTTTTACCGGGAATTAATTCCGTTATCTCCTGTTTGCTGTAGTGAGCGCCCGGGTAACGGTACGTGAACTGGGAGCCGAGTTTGTCCGTGTTGCCCTCGATTTCCCCCGACCACCACCCCCGGACGTTGTTGATGGCAGCGAAGGCTTCTTCGGGGGTATGGTCTATCAAGAAGGCCGTGGTATAGCTTGGCGTTTTCTCGGGGTTTTCTATACCGTGTTTGTTTGCAATTTGCTCGTTTTGGTTGGGCTGGCCCTTGCCCTTGGTAATCAGATTGCGCAGGCTGCCCTTGATGTAGGTGCCCCAGGCGTCCGAGCAGACGCTGTAGCATTCGTATGCGGGGATGAGGCCTACGTGCGTGAAGCGAACTTCCGTTTTGTCGCCCTTTTTGGCGATTTCAAAGACAATGTCGGTGTCCTTCCACTCGCTTTTGTCTTTTACGAAGTTAAAGTAGTTGTCAACAACATGCCAGGCAACCTTTTTACCTGGAACAAGTTCGGTGATTTTCATGGTGCAGCGGTGGACGTCTTGATAGTGGTACTTAAATTCACCGAGTTGGTCGGTCCGGCCCTCAATTTCTTCCGACCACCATCCGCGAACGTTATTGATGGCGTCGAAGGCCTCTTTTGGGGTTTGGTCCACCAAAAAGGCCGTGGTGTAGTTTTGATCGCTCATGCTTCTCACCTCCGTTTTGGACTTCGTTTGTTCGACTTTCATTTTCCTCTCCTTCTTTTTGAACTCTCGGGACGGCCTTCCTGCCGAAAGTTTTCAACCTAATTCGTCTCACGACGAACGCCGCAACTCCCCCGAAGTCGCGGTTGAAATCGCGGCCGAATGTGATTTTGGTTGGCTACATAACCTGATATATCTCCCGACTGCCGGTTAGATACATCTCCTGGTAACCGGCCATTTTCGCCATGGCTTCCTTCATTTCCTTGGACTCCTGTTTGTATTTCTCCCAGCTCTTTTCGTAGGCGGTCAGATTTTCATATTTGGATACCATGACCACTTTGTTGAACTGGCCGGTCATATCAGTCATAACGTTGACTACGTCCTCGTTTCCGGCCATGGCTTCTTTGAACATTTTCGCCAATTTAGAGGCGTTACCCGGTTTGCAGATAAAAATATCGTGGACAATAATCATTTTAATCACCACCTTTCTCTTTTGGCAGACACCAGAGGTCATTGATCTTGCAAAGTCTTGCAAGCATCTCTTCGTACTCTTTGTTAATTGCTGCTCTTTCTGTCAGGCCGAGAGGCTGAATCATGTATCCATGGTGGCCGTGAAGGATAACAAAAGGATACGTGCCGCCGAGCTCCCCGGCGCCGATGTCTTCACCGGAAACATCGGGGGCGTAGTACATGACGTGTGGGTAGTTTATGGTGATGACACCGTCGCTCTCTTCCGGGTTGAAGTACGTTCTCAGCACGGGAGACAGCATATATGAGATACCGGCTCGTTCCGGCGCTTTATAGTATCCTGTTTTTTGACGCTCGAGCATGATTTTCTTGAGATCACCGGGAGGAGTGCCTTTGGCCTGCATCTCGGCTGCGTCAAAGAAGACGCGCATCTGCGCCTTGGCGCCCGCTTTGTCAAAGGAAACCGGGTAGAGAATATCATCTCTATATTCCGTTAAGGGCCAGGACCCCCTGAACGTATCATCGCCGGTTCGAGCAACAAGGGCGTGGAATCCATTCGTACCCTTGCGGGCAACTTCGAAGCCCTTGGCCGGGTTCAAAACGTATACGGTTGCGCTGTCTCTTAGGTGCGGCGGCAGCGCGCTTAGGGCGAGCTGAATTTCCAAATCGCGCGGCAGCGGCTCGAGTTTATTCATCGCCTTGGGGGTCTGCTTATTTTCCGCGCTCGCGGTCAGCGAGAACAAGAGACCCACAATTACTGCCATTGTCCGGATCTTTCTCATCTTGACCTCCTTTTTTCCGGTTTGGATTTCATTTGAGCGGCTTTCATTTCGCTCCACTTCTTTTTGGGGATTGAGAATGCTCTGGTTATCATGTATGGACCTCTGCATTTTCCAGAATTGCGGTGCCCCAGGGATTGTCCACGGCAATCAGCCAGCGGCCGTCCGGTTGTCGCCGCAGGACATCCGCGGACAGGCCGCTCATCTGCACCGGCTTGCCATCCGGGCCGGTTCCGGAAAGCGTCCATTCGGAACAGTTGAGCACCAGGTCCCCGGCCTCAACCACGACATGTTGCTTGCTTTCCAGGGCGGGCCGCAGGTTGAAAAAACCTTGCAAGGCCTGACGGAGAGCCGCCGGTCCGTTAGCGTTCTTCCCGGGCTCTACTACCATTGATGCCTGCGGCTCGTATAACGCCAGGGCCTCTTCAAGATTTCCTCGATTTATTGCCTCAATCAACTGATTGACCGTTTCTACGGGACTACGATTCGTCATACAACCTCCCTTACTCGTTGGTTTTTTTGAACGTGTCTTGCGGCCTTTTTTCCGCAAACAAGCTTTGTAGGTATCTCCTGAAATGTTCGAGGTTATCCAGCATCCCTTTCGTATCCTGCGTGGCCTTGGTAAAAATGTGCGAGCCCTGCACTATGGCAAAAAAGTAATGGGCCAGACTATCGGCATCGACGGCTGCACGGGGCGGATGGGCCCGGGCGGCATCTTCAATCAAACTTTGGAGATATGCAATGTGCCACGAAAAATTTTGGGCGCAGACCGAGCGCAGCTCCGGACTAGTCAACGCGAGCTCCTGGGTCAAATTGCCGATTAGACAGCTTTTGAGTACCTTCGAGTTTCTTACGGAAGTTGCTATAAAATCCAGATAACCGTACAAACGGTCAAGGGGGTCGACAAAAGTGTGGAAAGAGCCGGCCTCGAAGGCCTGCATTTGGCAGTTGCTGAAGTGGTTGATGGCGGCTTTTGCCAACTCCTCTTTGCTTTCAAAATAATGAAAGAAGCTCCCCTTGGTAACCCCGGCGGCTTCACAAATGCCGTCCACCGAAGTTGCCGTAAACCCCCTCTCCTGCATTAACTTAACAGCAGATTCTACCAAGTTATCCCTTGTGCTTTGACGTTTAGGTTTATCTTTTGTTTTCATATCATACCAACCAGTTGGTATATTATACGCGCAAAAGTACCCTTTGGTCAAGAAAAAATTCAATTAAATACTGCTATTTTTATAACTTATTAATTGTTAATAGGTTGCCTAAACACCCACGAGTCGATAAATCAATGACATCGGGTACTTAGCTCACATTTACCTAACGACACTCCCATTAAACGTCGACGAAGACTTTGAACCCGCCATAGGCCATACGCTTCACGTCGAAGGGCATCGGTTTGTCCTTGTACTTCGGGTCGTTCATAAAGGGATCTTTCATCACTTTGGCGTTCACTTTGTCCCGGTGGGCGCGGGATTTGTAAACGATAAACGAGAAGGCCATCGTTTCACCGGGCTTAGCCCCGGCCAATTTAAGAAACGGGATTCCTCCCCAGTGATTTTCCGGATCATCTACGAGGCATTCCCGGTAGTCCAAAGCGCCGTGCTTGCGCCAAACCTTTCCCGCTTCCCGGGCCAGCTTGCGATAGGCCGCCAAGCTTTTCTTTGGAACGGGCAGGATGAATCCATCCACGTAGCTCATATAAATTTTTCTTTGGTTGCGTTCTCCGTCATACCCCGCTCACAACCCCTCCGCGTTTGCGGCGAACCAGCGCGTCCAAGCTCCAGTCGCCGGCACCGCGGGCGGCCATATAGAGATAGATGAAGCAGAACAAAACGGCCGGTTCGCCGTGGTTCTGAATCGGCCAAAAACCGTTCGGCTGGTGAAACTGGAAGTAGGCCACCGCCATTTCACCGGACAAAATGAAGGCAACCGGCCGGGTGAAAAGGCCGAGCATAATCGCGAGACCGCCAAAGAACTCCAGCACCCCGCCGATTCCTATCTGGGACATCAGGGGCGGTTGACCGCCCATTTCGGCGGGTATTCCCCCAAACCAAGCGAACAGTTTCATGCCACCTGCCTGGAGAAACAACAGACCCGCCACGATGCGAAGCAAAAAGTACGCCGCCTGTGCGATACGGTCTTGGTTCATCGATTACCTCCTGTTTGTAGGACGTGATCATTCAGGCTCGGACATCCAACCATCATTTGACCTCCACTAAATACGAAATCAACCGTTTAATCTTGCCGCGCTGCATAATGAATACGTCGCAGAACACGGCGTCAAAGAAGCCGCCGGCCTTTCTTTGTACGCGCACGGAGCCTTCCGCCGCCACGACGTCGTTTTCTTCCGTCATCCGCAAAACGGTTATTTCAGGGCGGCCGACGAAGGCCGGGCTCTCAATTTCACGGTCGAAGGCCTCCTTGCCAATTAAGTGAAACGCGCCGGGCATCTCCCATTCAACGTCATCCGTCAAGCAGGACAAAATCTGGGTATGGTCACTTTTTCGGAAGCCCTCCATATATTGTTCCACCGTTTTTTTGTTTTCAGTCATTTCGGAAACGCCGGTCGCGCCTCTATCATTTACCGGCATACGCCCGCTCAAGACCTTTTATGTCGATTTTTCTCATTTGGAGCATGGCCTGCATAACCCTTTGCGATTCCTTTGCATCTTTATCAAACCATAAATGTGGGACTATTTTTTGCATATGATTATTTTACCAAATCCTTTCTCAAGTTTTTCTTTGGCGGCAAATTCCTTCCTCAAGGATTTCCTAAAACATCCGTTACCGATTTATTACCGAGTTGCTCGGCCAGTGCGACGATAATGCCCTCGGGGCCGCGGAGGTAGCAGAGTCGATACATGTCCTCGTACTGTGCCACCTCGCCAACGAGTTCGGCCCCACGCTTTTGCAGGCGGGCAACGACGTCATCGATATCCTCCACGGCGAACATGACCCGAAGATAGCCCAGAGCGTTCACTGGGGCGTTCCGGTGATCAGCGACGGTGGCCGGCTTCAGAAAACGCGATATCTCGAGCCGACCGTGGCCATCGGGGGTGACCATCATGGCAATCTCACAGCGCATGTCGCGCAAGCCAGTGACGCCATCGGCCCAGTCTCCTTCAACCGTCGCCCGCCCCTCCAGATTGAGGCCGAGCTCGGTGAAGAACGCGATTGCAGTCTCCAGGTTTTCAACCACGATGCCGACGTTGTCCATTCGTAGTAATTTATTTTTCTTCATGGTTTACCTTTCTTGATTGAAAGGACATATATTATTTTATTCAAATCTTCTATTTAAATTTTTCTTTATCGGCGAAAATCTTATTTCGCCTCGCTTGCCTTTTTTAGCTTTTCAATATCAATCTTCTTCATTTGGAGCATCGCCTGCATAGCTCTCCCCGATTTCTTCGGGTCCTTGTCCTGCAACAGTTTGTTCAGAATGGCGGGAACCACCTGCCAGGAGAGGCCGAATTTGTCTTTCAGCCAGCCGCACATGCTTTCCTGTCCGCCGCCCGAGGTCAGTTTTTCCCAATAATAATCGACTTCGTCCTGCGACGTGCAGTTCACCACGAACGATACGGCCTCGTTGAACTTGAACTGCGGGCCGGCGGACATCAATATAAACTCCTGGCCCAAGAGTTCGATGGCGACCACGTCAACCGCTCCCGACGGGGTGTCCGAGAACGTGTCCGTGCCTTTTATTTTTGAACCCTTGAAGATGGAGGTGTAAAACTTCGCCGCCTCCCGGGCTTCCTTGTCGAACCACAAAAACGGGGTGATTTTTTGCATTGGTGTCCTCCTTGTTTGTTTAATAATGATTGCATTAAGTCAGGCTCATCAATACTTCTTGACCCAGGTTCTTTCTACCGACGCCACAGCGCAAGGATGGCGGCCATGAGAAGCGTCTTCAACAGCGCATCACCGGCATGAATAGCATAAAGCATCAAAGGCATCCTTTCATGCAGGAGGGCACCCAATAGCATCATGGCTTGAAATCCGACCCACACCCAGAGTCCAAGCTGCATCGCTCCCTTCCAATTGTCGAACCCCAGACCCACGAGAAAGTGTGCGAGCACAAAGGCGATCACGAAATTCCTCACAAACTCCCCGAGCAACTCGGCTGCCGATGGGGTTATATCGGCCACTGCTCCCGGGACGATTCCGCGCAGTTCCAAATAGGCCTTGCCGAACAAGAGAGGACTGTACCAGACCGCGCCGACCACAAACGCCGCCAGAGCCGACACGACGACGGCCCAATAGTTTATTCCCTCCATGAATGGGGTAATTTTTTGCATACGGTTTCTCCTTTCATTTGGTTTTTTTCGATTTTGCCCTTTCTCTTTCCAAATTCTCTTTCAGCCGAAACCTCACAATCTTTTGTATCAACCCAAGCGGGAGCGGTTGGTCGAGTGGAAATTGGACCGTCCCCTTCCCCGTTTGGTAGCGGGATACTTCCTTCTTGAAGGCCGCATCGCCTCTTGGAACGGGATAAACCGATACGTGTTTTTTCCATCCGGCAAAAGCAACTAAACCCCTCCCGCGCCATTTAAAGGCCGGAATTTGATAGCTGATGACTTCCTCCGTCCCGGGCGCCGCTTTGCGAATGGTTTGCCGGACTTTTTCCAAAAGAACCTGCACGTTCTTCGGGAAGGTGTCAATATACTCATCGATGGTTTGATGTTTATTTTTTGCCGATGGCATCGGTCCTCCGTTCTTTTCTCGCGATGATTTGCCTGTTCGTACTTACACCCGCACCGTCTTCCAGCGGCCCCGCGTAAACAGCCACAGGGTGAAGAGCCCCACGGAGGTCTCCGAAATAAAAATCGCCCAGAAGACGCCCGTGTGCTCGAACCCGAGCGTTTTTCCCAAAAGGTAGGAAAGCGGAATCTGGATGAGCCAGAAAAAGACCAAATTGATTTTGGTCGGCGTGGCCGTATCCCCCGCCCCGTTGAAGGCCTGGATCGACACCATCCACCAGGCGTAGACAAAATAGGAGTAGGAAACGATGGTCAGCCATTTCCCGCCGATGGCGATGACTTCCGCGTCGTCGGAGAAAATGTCCACCAGCGGTTCGCTGAAAATAAAATAGAAGACCGACACGGCGATCAAAAAGAGCATGTTCCAGAAGCCCGTCACCCAGACGGAGCGTTCGGCCCGGTCGGGTTTTTGGGCGCCCAGATTCTGCCCCACCAAAGTCGCCACCGCGTTCGACATTCCCCAGGCGGGCATCAAGGTGAACATCATAATTCGCAGGGCGATGGTCGCCCCGGCGACCGCCTGGCTCCCGAACTCGGAAATAATGCGCATCACGAAAATCCAGGAGGTCATCGCCACAATCATCTGCCCGATTCCGCCCAAGGAGGTGCGAATGATATTGGCAATGACCTTCCCGTTCAGTTGCAGGTGGGAACGGAGCATGCGGATATGTTTGCCGCCTTTGAACAGGGTCCACAATTGAACCAAAACGCCGACACCCCGGCCGATATTGGTGGCGATGGCGGCCCCTTGAATGCCCAGCTCCGGAAAAGGCCCCAGCCCGTAGATGAGAACCGGGTCGAGAATGATATTGCATCCATTGGCTATCCACAGAACGCGCATGGCGATGGCGGCATCGCCGGCGCCTCGGAAAACGGAGTTGATGACAAACAAGAGCATAATCACGGCATTCCCGCCCAGCATCCATTGGGTATAGCGGTAGCCAAATTCGAGAGTCCAGGCATCGGCGCCCATCAAACCAAGCAAATCCTTGGCGAAGAAAATACCGATAAAGGCGAACGGCACGGAAACCAAAACGGCAAGAAAGATGGCTTGAACAGCCGCGACGGCGGCTTGATCCTTCTCCTTTTCGCCTATCCGTCTGGCAACGACGGCGGTAACCGCCATGGACAAACCGATGCCGATTGAATAGAGCAGAAAGAGATAGGTTTCCGTCAGCCCGACGGTCGCCACGGCGGAAGCGCCGAGCGTGCCGACAAAGAAAATGTCCACGACCGCAAAGGTGGACTCCATAATCAGCTCCAAAATCATCGGAACGGCCAGCAAAAACACGGCTTTGCCGATTTTGATTTGCGTGTAATCGGCCTCCGTCCCGCGTATGGCGTTTTTCAATTCCTGCCAGAGGGATTGCGCGGAAGACTGTGGTATTTGGCTGTCTGTCATTTTTTCCTTTAATTTTTACCCTAATCCAATCAGCCGCTACGGCCCAGCAGGCTCCATGACCGGCCGCAGTTCGACCGTTCCCCAGCGGGTCGCCGGAATTTTCGATGCCACTTGGAGGGCTTCCGCGTGATCCGCGGCTTCAATCAAATAGAATCCGCCCAGCTGCTCTTTGGTCTCGGCGAAGGGGCCGTCCGTCACGATGACTCGGCCGTTGCGGTTGCGAATGATGGTTGCCGTCCGGGCGGGCCGGAGACGTTGCGAGGCCAAATGATGGCCGCTTTTCTTGATTTCTTCCCCGAAAGCGGACACCTCCCCCAGGAACCCTTTCATTTCGCTCTCGGACAATGCTTCGCCCGCTTTTTCGTCGTGATAGAGCAAACATAAATACTTCATAATTCATTCCTCCGTTTTCACGCTGCCGTCTCGTAGGAAAGGAAAACCTTGCCGTTGCGGAAGGTTCGAGATTGGGCCAGCTTGAGTTTCAGCCGCTCCCAGACACCCTCGAACATCGTCCGTCCGCCGCCCAAAACGACGGGAACCACCACGAACTGGTATTCATCAATCAAACCCTCGCCGGCCAATTGCGCAACGATACTGCCACTTCCCAAAATAACCATATCCGGCCCGGATTCTTTTTTCATCTTTCGTATTTCCGCCGCCGGGTCGCTTTTCACCAGTTTGGTATTGTTCCACGATGCCTTGTCCATCGTATTGGAAAACACGATTTTCGGCATTCTGTTCATACCAAGGGCCACCTCCGGCATCTGCTGGGCCGCCATTGGCGTCGGCCAGTAGCCGGCCATAAGCTCGTAGGTTTTCCGGCCGAATAAAAGCACGCCTTCGCCGCTTGCATTTCCGGCGACAAAGACATCCCACTCCGCATCCGGGCTGACGTTATAGACCCAGCTCATATCGTTGTTTTTGTCCGTAAAGTATCCGTCCAGCGATACGTTGTTGAAAACAGCCAGTTTCCGCACGATTTTTCTCTTTTTTTGTTTTTCGATTAAAAGAACCAGTTGGCATCCGGTTCGTCGGCGGAGGGGCCGTAGATGGCGGGGACTTTGCCGCCCGCCATTCGCAGATAGACGGCGAACTGCCCGCGGTGGTGCACGCCGTGCATAACGGCGAACCAGAGCAAATCGCCGGCGCGAACCTTGTCTCCCTTTCCCGGCTGCATTTCATACGGAATCGGCTTTTGCAAATCCGCTTCCGAAAGGTTTTTCAGTTTGCCGGCCAGCTCCCGGTGCTCTTTTTCATAGGCCGCCAATATTTCCGCCAGCGTGGCCGGGGGCTTGGGGTAATTTTCCTCCTCCATCTCCATATCTATCCGGCCATTGACCGCTCCCTGAATGGCCATCCGGTCCTCCATCGGGAAACACCAGGCCAAATTCCGGGCGGTCATTGCGCGTTCGTGGGGCTTGAATTCCAACTTGTCGGCGGGGAAGGCCCTTAACACTTTGAGCGTGGTTTGAAACTCCCGCTCCCAGGTTTTCAGGAACATATCCTTCTCGTTCATAACGAACTCCTTTCCGTTTTCGCTCCGGTTATTTTTCTTCCGCAACTCCCAAGTCGCTAAAGCGCTCGATCTGCTCGTGGGGAACGCTCCACTCGTTCGCTACGTCAAGCGCGGTTGCGGGGTGGTCGCGGAAGGGGCACCGCGCTCGCTCCGACTTGCGCTTCGGCACTGGCTCTGGCGTACGTCGCCAAGATCGCGCCGGTCGTGATCGTCTCGCTCGTCACGAGCGTGAATCGCCGACGGACTCCATCGTCGCGGAAGAAGCGTTTGCCGCCGCCGAGGATGACGGGATCGATCATAAGACGGAGCTCGTCGACCAGATCGTGCGCGAGGAGCGCCGCCGCGAGCTCGGTGCTGCCTATCAGGAGCAGGTCCTTGCCGTCCTGGCGTCTTAGCTTCGCCACGGACTCGGCGATGTCGTCGCCGAGCAGCATCGAGTTCTGCCAGCCGAGTGGCTCCTTCAGCGTTCTCGAGGCGACATACTTCGGGAGCGTGTTCAATGGCTGGGCAAAGGCCTGCTCCTCCTGGGGCGCCTCGGGCCAGTGCTCCGCGAATACGTCGTACGTGCGGCGCCCGAGCAGGAATCCCCCCGCTCCACTCACACCCTCGATGAGCCACTTCATCGAACGTTCCTCAAAGTACCGCAGATGCCACCCGCCGTACTTGAACCCACCGCTGGGGTCCTCGTCCGTGTACGCTGGCGCTTGCACGACGCCGTCGAGGCTCATCCACTCGGACGCGATTACCTTGCGCATTGATAGGCCTCCTTCTCATTCATAACGAACTCCTTTCAATTTTGAGTTTCGATTACTTCTCTTCTCCGACTCCCATTTCGCGGAAGCGTTCGGGGAAAGACGCCAACAATGTTTCACCTTCATTCCTCCGGCCAAAAAGGGCGGATTTCGATTTTGCCAAAGCGGGCCATGGGATGTTTTGAGGCGATCTCAACGGCCGTATCGAGATCCGCACACTCCAGTAAATCGAAGCCGGCTATCCATTCCTTGGTCTCGGCAAACGGGCCATCCGTGACCAGAAGTTTGCCGTTCCGCCGGCGAACGGTGGTGGCCTCTTCCACTCCTTTCAGGCGATTGCCGAGAACGCGCACTTTCCGCCGGTCCATCTCGGCGCACCAATCCTCTATGTTGTCCTCTTCGGGCACGTACTTCTCGGCTGCGGGGTCGACGCAAACGAACATTATGTAACGCATAGGGTCTCCTTGCTGACTTGGGTAACGATTACTTTTCTTCTCCAACTCCCAGCTCGCGAAAGCGTTCTATCTGTTCGCTGGGGGCGAAGTCCTCCAGTTCGTACAACTGGCGCACCTCGATTTCGCAGTCCGTGAAATGGGGTTTGGGATAGCGTTTGCTCCATTCCAACGCTTCTTCCCTCGATTTCACTTTGATGAGCGTGTAGCCGGCGATGAGTTCCTTCGTTTCTGCGAAAGGCCCGTCGATTACGGTGCGTTTTCCGCTGGAGTACTGGATGCGCCAGCCCTTGGAGCTCGGCTGCAACCCGGAGGCGTCGAGGAGCATCCCGGCTTTTGCCAGTTCCTCGTGGTAGGTGGCCATTGCGGCAAAGAGCTTCTCATTCTCCTCCCCCTCATTGGGCGCGGTCTCTTTTTCCGAGTCCTTGGTGGCCTTGACGATAATCATAAACCGCATAATCGTTTCTCCTTATGGTTTCAGGTTAAAAAACCTCAACGCTTCGCCGCCTTGTTTAACTCTTCGACTTGGGCGCGTAGGCGGTTCTCCTGTTCCCGCAGTTGTCCAGAAGGGTCGCTGGCAGCGAATTCCTCGGTTTCGAACACTTGGCGGATTTCAACCTCCGTGTTGTCGAATGGGGCGCGCTTGAGCCATTCGATTGCCTCCTCTTTCGATTTCACCTGCCAGAGCCAGAAGCCGGCGACCAGTTCCTTTGTCTCGGCGAAGGGCCCGTCGATGACGGTCCGTTTGGCTCCGTTGAACCGAACGCGCACTCCCTTGGAGCTCGGCTGGAGCCCCTCTCCCGCCAACATCACACCCGCTTTCACCAGTTCCTCGTTGAACTTTCCCATTTCGGTCAGGAGCTTCTCGCTCGGCATCACGCCGGCCTCGGACTCCTTGTCCGCTTTTACGATGACCATAAACCGCATAATCATTTCTCCTTTCTTTTGGTTATTTTTCTTTTGTCGTTGAACGGCGCCGTTCGCTTTCCCGAATCATTCCGGTCAAGTCCTCGGCCGGGCGAATCTCGAAGGGGCCAATCTTGACGCCGGGATGCTTCGACATCAACTGGATGGCGTGGTTCAGGTCGTTGGCTTCGAGTATCAAAATTCCCCCTAATTGCTCTTTGGTCTCGGCAAAGGGGCCGTCGGTGACGACCACTTTTCCCTTTTGATATCGCAGGGTGGTAGCGTTGCGGGCGGTTTGCAGCGCTTCCCCGCCGGCAAAGTGGCCGCCTTCTCTAAGCACGTCGTCGTAAGCGAAGCAGGCGTCCATCAACGCGCTTTGCTCGCTTTCCGACAGCGTTTCCCACTTCTTCTCGTCAAAGTATCCCAGGCAAATGTATTTCATTTTGTTTCCTCCTTAGTTGTTAGACATTGTCGTTGTCATTCATTGTATAGTCGTTTGAGGAAACCCAAAATCGACAACGGGACATACTGTTTAGTTCCAGAGTGGCCGCAGCAAAGCCGAGCATTCCTGCAGGAAGGCCTCATCCTCCGCCTGGAATGCGTTTACCCGGTCACTTTCAACGTCAATGGTGCCGATAACGCGCGACCCATCCGGTGTGAACACCGGGAAGATAGCCTCCCCGCGTGTGGCGCCGAAGGTCACAAGATAGCGGCTGTCCTGTGCGACATCCTGAACGATGACCGGCTTTTTCTCTGCGACGGCCGCGCCATTGAGGCCCTTGGTTACCGGGAACGAGGGAAATGCGGGCGCTTCATTTCCGGTCCAAGCAATGGCCGAAATGTGCGTGGACGAAACGTCGTACAGGCCGACCCAATGATAACCGCGGTGGGCGCGAATCAGCTCGGCCAAGGCCTTGGCCTTGTCGGCGCGGTTGCCGGAAGCTTGCAGAAGTTCCAAAGTACGATGGCGAAAAGTCTCCATCGGGTTCAACGGGATTCCTCCCTCTTTTCAGCGGGAGTCGCAACAGTAGGCCCGGAGCCTTCTCCGAGGGCCCAAGCAAGCCCGCCGAGAATATCAATCCAACCCGCCTCGGTGCGCTTTGCATATCCCGCTTGCACTCCCACGTGAGTTAAGGTAAGCTCGCAACCGTTCCCCGAAGGAACGATTTCGATTATAACGCGGCTCTCGCCCGGCGAATATTTCCCCACGGAGAGGGTGAAAACCAAAAGTTGGGGCTGGTCAATCTCGAGGTACTTGCCGGTATGCTCAATCTCTTCGCCATCCCGCCGGTCGACAAAGGTGAACAAGCCCCCCACGCGGGCGTCGATTTCCGCCCGAATAATTTCACCCGATTCCGTCGCGAAGAGGAATTGCCGCGCCTTTTCGGGATTGAGCCAGGCGTCGAAAACCGGCTTCGGAGCCGCCGCAAAGCGGCGGGTGACCCGCACATCTATATTTTGTTCAGCGTTCATTGAAATTCTCCTTTCTTTAGTTTCGCCGTCACCCAGTGCGCGCGGGGCGGAGCAGGGTCACAGTAAGGATGGCGATGCCAATTACCAAAGCGGCGCTGATAACGGCGGTTATCTGCAACCCTGAAGTGAAGGCCGCTCGAGCCGCTTCGAGCAGCGATCCCCCGAGTTGTTGCGGCAGCTCTCCGACTACTGCCAAAGCGCTCCCCAGAGTATCCCGCTCAGCCGTTCGCGTCGGCGAAAGATTCGGTTCGCAGCGATCCAACGTATCGGTACAAGTTTATGAGCACGCCCGTGGACGAGGCCTTCGTGCTGACAAGAGCGAGTTCCCGCGGGTCGGCACTCTCCGCAAAGAAGCGCTTGCCCCGGCCCAGCAAGACCGGGTAGACGAGCAGCAGAACCTCGTCGGTCAGTCCCCGCTCGAGCAGCACGGGCGTCAGAGTCGAACTTCCCCAGACGATCAGGCCAGGGCCGTCCTTGGCCTTGACGGCGCGAACACCCTCAATGATGTCCGCGCCCAGGTCCTTGGCCGGACCCCATTTGAGGCTGTCCGGCCTGTGGGTCGCGACGTATTTCGTCGCGGCGTTCAGACCATCCGCCAAGGGACTGCTCTCTGCCTTCGGCCAGTAGCCGGCCCAGATATCGTAGGTGCGGCGGCCAAGCAGCAGATCGAAGCTCTTGCCCTGCGCCGCGATGATGACCTCTCCGCTCGCCGCATCCATATACCGCATCGCCCATCCACCATGGGCGTAGTCGCCGTCTTCGTACCGCCCGCCGGGCGCTTGGATCACGCCGTCCAGCGAGATGTGTTCGATGATCCTTATCTTTCTCATTTTGAGTCTCCATCTGTTAGATGTTTTGCCTGCTCGGTTCCGACACTGCGTATTCCGACGTAATCGGCCACCGTCGTTTGCAAAGCGGCAGTTATTTTTCGCATATATTCCTCCTCAATTTTGGCTTATTTTCATTTGAGCGTCAGCTCAACTCCATCGTCGGCCGCACTTCGATGCATCCCAAGCGCGCACCGGACAACCGGGAAGCCACCTGAATCGCCTCGTTTAAGTCCCGCGCCTCTATCAAGAAGAATCCCCCCAACTGCTCCTTGGTCTCGGCAAAGGGGCCATCCGTCGTGGAGACTTTGCCGTTTCGAACTCTCACCGTCGTGGCGTTTTCCGTAGGCTGAAGGGCCTGCGAGGTAATCAAGCGGCCGTTTTTGTGGAGTTCCTCGTTGTAGGCATAGGTCTCGCGCACGATATCGTCCCACTCGCTTTTGGGCATCGCCTTCAATTTTTTTTCTTCTTCATAACACAGACAAACGTATTTCATTAATCCTCCTTAAGTTGTGACCGAACGACCGTTGACCTTTTATAGTCGCTCGGTGGGTCTTTGTTTCATTAAATAGTCGTTTGGGGAAGCGCGAAATCGACAATTGACCCGATGGAAGTGTGGAGGGCAGACATGGAAACCCCTGCCCTTACCTATTGCAGTCGCTAACCGGTTGGCAGACCGGGGATTTCCACGACCGGCCGGATTTCGACGGTGCCTTTGTGCACCATTGGAATTTTGGCGGCTGTGCCGATCGCCTCGTCCAAATCCTTGGCGTCTATCAGGAAGTAGCCGCCAAGCTGTTCGCGGGTTTCGGCGAAGGGGCCGTCGGTTACCAGCCGCTTTCCCTCCCGCACCCGGACGCTGGTGGCCGTCGAAACGGGGTGAAGCGGGTTGGCGGCCAGATACCGGCCGCTCGAATTGAGTTCCCGCGCGAGCTGGACGGAATCCACATAACACTCCTGTCGTTCGGTCTCGCTCAAGTCCTGCTCGTCAAAGTAAATCAAAAGCATATATCTCATGTCTCTTCTTCCTTCAGTTAGCCCAGGGGCTTCCGCCCCTTGGAAACGAATACCCCCCCGGCAGAAGCCGGGGGGCTAAACTTCAGTCCGGCAGTTCCGCGAGCCGCCGTTCCAGAAAGCGCCGCTCCGTTTCCTGCTGCGTGAGGTCCAAAGCGCGCTGGTAAGAGACCCGGGCCTCCACCGTTTTTCCCAGCCGCCGGCAGAGGTCCGCCCGAGCCGAGTGCGCCAGGTGGTAGGCGTCCAGGTCGCCGCGTGTCAGGATGGCGTCGATTAAGACCAAGCCTGCAGAAGGGCCGTCGCGCATCGCCACCGCCACGGCTCGGTTCAACTCGACTACGGGGGAGGGATTTGCCTGCACCAAAAGGTCATACAGCCCGACAATCCTGGCCCAGTCCGTGGCGGCGCCATTCTGTGCTTTGGCGTGCTCGGCAGCAATCGCCGCCTGAAGCGTGTACGGGCCAAAGCGGCGGGAGGAGAGAGCCCGTTCTACCAGAGCCAGCCCCTCCTCAATCTGTCCCCGATTCCAAAGGGTGCGGTCCTGGTCGTCCAAAAGAATTAGTTCCCCAGACGGAGAGGTGCGCGCAACCCGGCGCGATTCGTGTAACAACATCAACGCCAAAAGCCCTGACACCTCTGGCTCCGGCAACAACTCGAGCAAGAGCCGCCCCAAGCGTATGGCTTCCCCCGAAAGGTCGGCCCGCGTAAGCGTTGCTCCCGACGAAGCGGAGTATCCTTCGTTAAACACCAAATAAACCACTTGGAGCACGGTTTCGAGCCGGTCGGGAAGGTCGGCACGCGACGGCACTTGATACGGAATGCGGGCTTCTTTGATTTTCGCTTTGGCCCGCACGATGCGTTGGGCCAGCGTGGGGGGGGCGGTGAGGAAGGCGCGCGCAATTTCCTCGGTCGTCAGGCCGCACACCTCCCGCAAGGTCAAGGCTACCCGGGCTTCCGGCGGCAGGGCCGGATGGCAGCAGGTGAAGATGAGCCGCAGCCGGTCGTCTTCGACCCCCTCGCTTTCCCGCGGTTCGACGTAACGACTGTCGGCCTCGAGTTGGAGGGCCAGAGTTTCAAGCGAGGCGTCATAGCGGGCGCGTCGGCGCAGGGTATCGATGGCCTTGAAACGGCCGGCCGAAACGAGCCAAGCCCGCGGCTTGACGGGGACGCCGTCTTTCGGCCACTTTTCGAGCGCCGCTGCAAAGGCATCGTGGAGGGCGTCCTCGGCCAAGTCGAAATCGCCGAGCAGGCGGATGAGAGTCGCCAAAACCCGGCGGGATTCGGAGCGGTAGGTCGCTTCCACCATTTCGCGTGCCCGTCCGGCGGCGTTTTCGGTCATTGTGATGTGTCCTCGATAGATGCCGGTTGAACTCAATTTTTTGCGGGAGTAGTTAGGAAAAGCGGAGCTTATTTGTCAAGGGCTAATTGGTTTTTCCTTATCTACGACCTATAACATTCGACCTACGATTTTCTGCGTGTTTTTGAAGTGCCATTTGGCTACGGAGCGCAAGCCGGCCTCCCCCTTTTCTTTGTAAATGCCGCGGGCGATGGCATCGGTCGGCTCCCCGGCCCCTTTGTGCAGTTTCCAGCCGATTTCTTCGGACAGGTCATCCAACGCATACAGAAAGGCGGCCCGGGCTAAAACGGAGGCACAGGCGACGGCCGGATATTCTTCGGCTTTGGGGAACTGAACCAACTTCATTTCCCGCCCGCCGGGCAAAAGCGCTTTTTCCAAACGCCATTCGTTGGCGAACTTGTCGGAAATTACCAGTTCGACCGGCTCTTTTAATTCGGCCAGGACATTTTCCAAAGCGCGGGAATGCCCCCAAGCCAAAAGTTTATTCAAATTGCCGAACTTTCCGTACAGCTCGTTGTATTTGGAAGGGTTGATTTTGACCACCGAATGGGGGCAGTGTTTTTTGATTTCCGAAGCCAGCGATTTGGCCCGGCCGTCGGAAATCTTTTTGGACTCTTTTATCTCCAGATTGCCTAAAGCGGCAAAGGCCGCGGGGTTCAAAAAACAGGCGGCTGTGACCAGGGGGCCAAAGTAATCCCCCTTGCCGGTCTCGTCGATGCCGATGACCGACAGGGTACCCAGACGGGCCTTTTCCAGAAGTTCAGGACTTGCGCTTGAGGCCACCCGGCTTACATTCTTTCAAGGTATTCACCCGTGCGGGTATCCACTTTGACCATATCCCCCTCCTTGACGAAAAGGGGGACTTTTACCGAGAGTCCGGTTTGCAGTTTGGCCCCCTTGGTCAAATTGGAGACCGAATCTCCCTTCACCCCCGGCTCGCTTTCCACCACCTTCAAAACGGCCGCGGCGGGCAAATCGAGGGAAAGGGGGTTTCCCTCAAAAAAGAGGATTTTGTACTCCTCGTTTTCCACCAGGTACCATTTGTAGTCCCCTATCTGCTCGGTGGAAAGCTCAACCTGTTCATAGCTTTTCTGGTCCATAAAATGGTATTCCGAACCGGTGGTGTACATATACTGCATCTTGCGCTGCTCAAAGTTGGGTTCGTCGAACATCTCCCCAGCGGCAAAGGTGCGTTCCAAAACCGAGCCGGTTTTGAGGTTTTTGAGCCGGGTCCAGACGTTGGCCCGGCGCTGGGCCGTCCGGGCATGCTGGAAATCGACGATTTCGTACAATTCACCATCGAGGGCCAGTTTTCTTCCCTTTCTGAAATCCGAAGTGCTAAGCATTGCTTCCTTTCTTTAGTTAATACTTCGCCATTTAGTTCGGTAAAAGGCAAATATAATCCGGATGGCGCACAAAGCAAACCTCCCGGTATCCATCCTCCGGGTCGCCCTAATAAGGGGCTATTGGGCCAGCCCTAAAAACTTAAAAAAAACCCAAAAAAGCCTTGACAAGTATATGGGGTTGTTTATATTAGGGCCGAGCGTTTAAGTAGAGGAACGAAAAAAACCTGCCTGACGATAGCAAAAGCTGTCGTTTTTCCTTTTTATAGCATACAGCGTGGTAGTTTCTGCGCTTTTTCTATTCGAAAAGAAGCGCAAGTCTATCAAAGGGTTAGAGGAAAAAAGTCGGCTTTATCAACGATTTAGGAGAGCGTCATCTTTCAAATCCCAGAGGGGGGATAGAAAGAAAAATAAAGAGGCGTGGAAGAGTTAAGGAATTGGGAAAGTATTCGAAGGAGGGGCAAATGCGGTTAAACCGGAACTCGCAAACAGGGGTTTCGTTCAAGAACCGCCTTTTTGTTAGGGCCTCCAAAAGCCCAAAGCGAACCGGTGGGTCCGCTATTTGCGCGGTCCTGTTTGCCACATTTATCCTCCTCTCTTTCACCCCCTCTTTTGCGCTGGGTGCCACGGTGGTAACCGACAAATCGGACTACGCACCCGGCGATACGGCTTGGATAATCGGCAACGGCTTTGGAGCCGGCGAATGGGTGACTGTTCAAGTAACCCATATAGGTGGTGATTCCTGCGGTTTTTGCGGGAATGAACCGTGGACGGTTTTAAGTTCCGCATCAGGGAGTTTTGTCACTTCTTACCTTGTCACCGAAGGGGATATAGGCGAGAGTCTTTTGGTGGCGGCCACTGGCCAGACTTCAGGTTTGACTGCCACCACAACTTTCACCGACCATAACGCCGTTCTCACCATTACCAGCAATATTCCCGGAACGTTATGCCCGGGGAGCACTTTGCAGGTTTGTGCGAATTTGGTTCAGAAATGTGCCGGGGGCGGCACCGCGCCTTTACCGGGAAGGGAGCTACTATTTTATGTCAATCCCGGCAACTGCGGGGTGAACGTCGGCCAGAACGCCAACGACTCGGTCCTGACGGATGCCGCCGGCAACGCTTGTGCCACGTTGACCATCCCTACCACCCCCGGCGCCTATTCCATCCGGGTAAAGTTTCGCGGCGAGGACAAACCCTCCCCCTGCCCCAATCCGGGAAACAGTGCCTGTAATCCCAACGACCCCAGCTACACCAAACGTTGCGTGAAACTCTCTTCTTCCAACGAATGCAAAACGACCGCCGTGCTCTCGTCTTGTTGCACGCCGCCGGTAATAACCTGCCCGGCCAACATCGTGAAGAACAACGATGCCGGCCAATGCACGGCGGCGGCCAGCTTTTCCGCAACGGTCACCGGAGGCTGCGGCCCAATAACCGTGGCTTGCACACCTCCTTCCGGTTCAACTTTTCCGGTCGGCACGACCGTGGTTACCTGCACCGCCACGAATTCGGCCGGCCAGAAAGATACCTGTCAGTTTACGGTCAGAGTAAACGACATCCAGAACCCATCCATAAGCTGTCCGGCGAATATTACCAAAAGCAATGACCCCGGCCAGTGCGGCGCGGCGGCAAGCTATACGGTCACCGCCGCGGACAACTGCCTTGGCGCAACGGTAACCTGCAACCCGCCTTCCGGCTCCTTCTTCCCGATTGGCACGACAACCGTAACCTGCACGGCGGCGGATGCCGCCGGTAATCAAGCCAACTGCAGCTTTACTGTCACGGTTAACGACACCGAAAATCCAACTATTAGCTGTCCACCCAATATTGTAAAAGGCAACGACCCCAGCCATTGCGATACAATGGTAACTTATACGGCAATAGCCACCGACAACTGCCCGGGGGTCAGCTATGTTTGTTCACCTCCCTCCGGCTCCTCCTTCCCGGTTGGCACTACTGCCGTGACCTGCACGGCGACCGACGCCGTTGGCAATCAGTCCACCTGTCAGTTCACGGTTACGGTCACCGACGTACAAGGCCCGACCATCGTCTGTTCGCCGAATATCGTAACCGGCACCGACCCTGGGGCCTGCAATGCGGTGGTCACATACACAGTTACGGCTTCCAACGGCTGTCCCGGAGTTACCCTCGTTTGCAGTCCACCTTCCGGCTCGACTTTTCCGAAAGGAGTTACCACAGTCAACTGCACGGCCACGGACGTGGGCGGTAATCAGGCCAGTTGTCAGTTCACAGTCACGGTCAACGACACCGAACCGCCTGCCTTGACATGCCCTGCTAACGTAATTACCAACAACGACCCTGGGCGGTGCGACAAGAGAGTTACATATTTTGACTCACCCACAACGGATAATTGCGACGGGACTGTGCCCGTATTTTGCACTCCACCGCCCGCCACGATTTTCCCCGTGGGGGTCACGACAGTTACTTGCAGAGTCGCCGATGCCGCCGGCAACAAGGACAGCTGCCAGTTCACGGTGGCGGTCAACGACAACCAGCCGCCGGTGGCTTCCTGCCCGGCGGATATCACCACGAACGCCACCGGGGGAGGAAATTGCACCGCGGTGGTCAATTACAACGCCAACGTCAGCGACAACTGTGCGGGCGCCACAATTGCCTGCACGCCGCCTTCCGGTTCGACTTTCCCAAGCGGCACTACCTTAGTCACCTGCATCGCTACGGACGCTTCCGGTAACAAGGATACCTGTGAGTTCAATGTAAACGTAGAGGATAACATACCGCCGGCGGTTACCTGCCCGGCGAACATCACCACAAACACCGCCCCCGGCCAGTGCGCCGCCAATGTGAGCTACACGGCCAACGCCACCGACAACTGCCCCGGGGTTGGCGTGGCCTGCACGCCCCCTTCCGGTTCCAGCTTCCCTAAAGGAACCTCCACAGTCACCTGCATTGCCACCGATGCAGGAGGACGGAAGGACACCTGCCAGTTTATGGTGACGGTGAATGATACCGAACCGCCCACAGTGCACTGCCCTAACGACGTTACAGTCGACAACGCTCCCGGACAATGCGGGAAAAATTCAAATTTTGGCGCTACCGCCACCGATAATTGTCCCGGCATTACCACTGTCGCCTGCACTCCGCCCCTCGGCACTTTCTTGCCGGTAGGGGTCACAACCATCATCTGTATTGCTACCGATGCTTCGGGAAACAAGGATACCTGCCAGTTCACGTTCACGGTAAGAGACAACGAAAAGCCAGTGATTTCCTGCCCGGCCAATATGACCGTTTCCCATTCCCCGGGGAACTGCAGCAACGTGGTGGATTATCCACCTCCGACAGTTAGTGACAATTGTGTCGGCGAAGGAACGTTTGTCAACTGCACGCCGCCGCCGGGTTCGGCCTTCCCGTTTGGAACCACGACGGTTACCTGCGTGGCCACTGATGGGGCGGGGAACAAGGACAGCTGCAGTTTCACCGTTACGATTACCAATCAGCCGCCGACTATCACCGTCCGGGACAGCAGCGTTTCCGACTGCCCGGGCAACGAGATTTGCCTGCCGGTTTCCGCTTCCGACCCGGATGCGGGGGACATCCTTACCGTGGAAAAAGTTTCCGGCCCCGGCACCTTTGCGACGGTGACCGGAGCGACGCCGATAAATGCCCAGTTCTGTTTCACCCCGTCTGCCAATGAAATTTTTCAATTCGTTTTCAAGGTGACCAATTCCTGCGGAGCGACGGATTACGACACCGCCATGGTTGACGTTAACTGCCTGCCGCCAACTCCGCCGGCAGCCCCCACCCCCTTATCTCCAGCAGACGGGGCGACCAACGTAGCGGTTCCTGTGACCCTCTCTTGGAATCCATCGTCGGGCGGCGCTTTCCATCCCGTTCAAGCGTCGGATGCCACGACCTTTTGCGTGCAAGTGTCGACGAGCCCGGCTTTTGCCACGTTTGTATATAATCAATGCGGTCTTACGTCAACCTCGGTAGTCATCTCCGGCCTCGCCCCCGGCACCACATACTACTGGCGGGTGAACGCAACCAATGCGGGCGGCACCAGCAACTGGTCGCCGGTCTGGAGCTTTACAACGGCAGCCGGGTCGCCGTCAGAGACTTGTCTTTCGCTGGTCATCAATACCGTAACGGCCTTTTTAGGTTCAGACGTGGAAGTCCCGATTGTCAACCCGGCCCAATTCGTGGACTCTTCCACGTTGCCGAATCCTTCCGGCATCGGCGCTTTCTCCTTCTTGGTTTCCTATGACTGCGCCTGCCTGCAATTCCTCTCCGCCCGCAAAGGGGAGCTTTTGGAACGGCAGGGATGGGAGTTCTTCACCTTCCGCATCACCGCCGGCTCCACCTGCCTCATACGGGTCGTGGCCATAGCCGACATCAACAACGGCGCCGCCCATCCGAACCTGACCCGTGAGAATCAGGGCCAGTGGGCGGTTCTGAAATTCCGGGCTACCAGCGACCGCAGCCTGGGCGGACAGTTCTGCCCGGTGAACTGGTACTGGTTCGACTGCGCCGACAATTCGGTTTCCGACTCAACCGGCAACCAGTTGTGGGTAGTGAAGGAACTTACCAACATCGACGGCACCTCCATTGACCTTAATACCGCTTTCCCGAACAACGTCGCCAATTGCGACCAGTTCTCCAGCGGGCCGGGTACACCCTCCCCCAAAAAGAAACTTTGCTTCCGCAATGGAGGGGTCTACCTGCCGGTTGACCAGGGTGCTCAAGTTGTCCGCGGTGACCTGAACCTTAACGGCTTGCCGTATGAACCGGGGGACGCCAACCTGTATGAGAACTACTTCATCTACGGGCCGAGCGTTTGGAATTCGGATCCGGCCCTGCGCCAACTCCAGATTAACTCTTCCGACATCAACGGGGACAGTCAGGTTCTGACCGTGGCCGACCTGGTGATGTTGATTCGCATTCTCACCAACGATGCCGCCCCGCTGCCGAAACTCAACCCCGGCACATCGGCGGTGAGTTTAAGCTGGCAGGTGAGTGGAAGCGAGTTAGAAATCACTACCGCCTGTGCCACCGAACTGGGCGGGTTGTACCTCCGCTTCAAGTATTCCGGCAGGGCGGAAAAACAGGCCCAACTTTTAACCCCGGCGGAAGGAATGGTGCCGAGGGTCGGAAACGAAGCCGGCGAGCTGCGAATTTTAATCGGCCCCGACCGGAAAGGGGCCCGGCTGCCGGCGGGAGAAGTCAGTTTCACTCTTCCGCTGGAAGGGAAAGCCGAGCTTGTTGAGGCCCAGGCCTCCAGCTACCAGGGGCAGAGCCTGCCGGTGATGACCCAGAGGGCGTTGGTGCCCGCGCAATTTGCCCTCTCGCAGAATTATCCGAATCCATTCAATCCAAAAACAAGCTTTACTTTGTCAATGCCGGCCGCCGGGCACTACAAGATTACGATTTACAACCTGTTGGGGGAGGCCGTGCGGGTCTTTGAAGGAGAGGCCGCCGCCAGCCGTCAAATTTTCACCTGGGATGGCACGGACAGGCGGGGTCGGGCGGTTTCTTCCGGGATTTATTTCTATAAAGCGGAAATTGGAAATCAGGTGATAACCAAAAAGATGATGCTCATTAGATAGTTTCCGGTTAAAGGACCTGGGTGTCCTCCCCTGCACGATTTCTTCGAAGGGTGGTACGGGAGGCTCAGGATAAGGTGGCCCGTTCCGGAAAACGGAACGGGCTGCTTTATTTTGGTCCGGACTGTAGTATATTATGCCAAGACGGCTCCCGAAGAAGGGAGCCGGTAACGTGAGGAGTTTGTATGAAGCGACCGATTTTTGCCGAAACCGTTCCCGCAAGAGCGGTTCTTTTTTTGATGCTGACCGCTGCTCTTTTTGCCGTTCCGGCAAAGCCTCTCTCGGCCTCCGAGTTTCAGCCCGAGGGCTTGCCAGAAAACCAGATGAAAATCGGTTCGACAACGGGCGCCCCTGGTGATTTGGTGAGCGTCCCCGTGTCGATACGGAATACCGTGCCGGTGGGGCTTTTGTATATGCGGATTAGCTATGCGATGAACTTCGGCCAGTATTTTGTTGCGTTTCGCGCCTTCCGGCCGGCTCCGCGGACTGTCATCTGGGAGTATTTTGACTCGGACAGCGACACGTTCCCCGGGCCCGGACAAATTCACATCAGCGGCGTAACGGATCCAAACTATCCGATGCAGCCGGACAGCACCCCGGTGTGCTATCTTGACTTTGAAATCATCGACCAACCGGTTCCCCCGAACGTTATTATTCCCATCTGCTTCGAGTTCCGGGATTCCATCGACAACACGATGTACGATTCGACCGGCGATTGGATTGATTCCAGTGAGATAGATTACGTCTGCGGCAGCATCACCATACTCCCGACCGGCGTGCAAAATCCAAAGGGGGGGCGGCCCCGGGGTTTCGAGTTGGGCCAGAACTATCCCAACCCGTTCAATTCGTCAACCAGTTTTACCCTCACCTTGTCAAAATCGGGACCGTATACGGTTCAAATCTACAATCTTGCCGGTCAGCGGGTGAAAAGCTTCGAAGGGGAAGCCCCGGCCGGGAGGAAAACCCTTAGCTGGGATGGAACGGACCAAAACGGCGCTCCCGTGTCATCCGGGATTTATTTTTACAAGGCGGTGGCAGGGGGCTTTTCGTCAACCAAAAAAATGATTTTGGTAAAATAGCCATTATCCGAAAAGGCGAATGAGCTGAAGTAGGCCTTCGAATCGAGTTTCAGCTCAACCGAAAAGAACGGGGAACTGTGGAGAAAACCCCGCACTTTAAGCGACAACTTGCATTTTACAAAACCGAGTGCGGGTCAGATACGACGGGTGAATTTAGAGGGCCGGGTATCTCTCTGCCGTTAAACGGGTTGCAACTCGGGCCGCCGGCTTCTTCCCTGACCCAAAATTTCTGTTCCCCGGTATCGAAATTGCATTTATCCAGAGGGTAAAACAGTAAAAAACGGCCGGTTCTTCCAAGAAAAAAAAGAGCCGGCCGGATAAAGTCGCCGGAGGGTAAGTCGGCCCCCTCCGGTTTTTTTATTCCTTGCTGGGTGATTCCGCTTCTCCGTCGGCAGGCTAAGTTCCTCCCATTTCTTGAGAATGGTGGATTTTACCTCCCAAATTGGAGGTTTTGGCGGTGAGGATAGCAACGCTTATGGCCAGGACTACAACCGTTAACAAAAAACCAACCGGCAGTTTTTCCCGGCGGCCGAAGAGGGCGAAACCCATAAGGGAGGCGAGGGACAAAACTTCGATAAAAATCAAAGTGACGATGGCCGAGTCCTCATGCGCTTCAATGGCCTCGTGCGAGACTCCCGGGAATTTTTCGACGATCTCCTCGGCCTCGTTTCCGGAGAGATAAACGGGAATGGAAACAAGCCCCACAAAAACAAACAAAATCAGGGCCGTTTTCTGCACGGCCGATTTTTTTCCCATCCAGCCCAGAAGCAAAACCAGAAAAGCCATAAAAGTCCCGACCACGGGGAAGTGGTTGATAATCAGGTGCAGGTAAGCGGGGTTCATCGTCTCTCCTTCCGTCGAAAACTTTGCTTATTTTATCCGGGGCAGGGGCCCCGGGCTACCCGGTGAATAGTAAGGTAAAAGCTAAAAGACTATTTTCTTTTTTTCTGTTTTTTTCTTTCAGCAACCTGCAACTTGATTTTGTCCTGCGGGGACAGCCCGACCACTTCCAATTTTGACTCAACGGGATAAACCACTTTTCCGGCGAGGAGGGTAGAGGTGACTTTTCCTTTGAAACCCCAACCGTCAAAGGGGGAATTGATGGATTTGGAAAAGCCTTCGCTGGCGCGATACGTCCAACTCTGCCCGGGATCGAAGATGATGATATCGGCGGGGTGACCGATTTTCAATTGACCTCCCGGAAGACCAAAAACCTGGGCCGGGGCCGAAGTCAGTTTTTCGACGGCCTGTGCTAAAGATAAATATCCCTTGGCGACGATTTCGGTCATAACGATACCGAAAGCGGTCTCCAAGCCAATCATCCCGTTTGGAGCGGCATCGAACTCCACCTCTTTTTCTTCACGGGAGTGGGGCGCGTGGTCGGTGGCAATGGCGTCGATGGTGCCGTCGACTAAACCCTCGCGCAGCGCCTCCACATCTTTACGCGAACGCAGCGGAGGATTGACCCGCAAATTGGGATTGAAACTTTTTTTAATTTCTTCGTCAGTCAAGGTCAAATGATGCGGCGTCACTTCGCAGGTGACCGGCAGTTTTTTCTTTTTGGCCTGGCGTACCAACTCCAATGCCCCGGCGGTGGAAATATGGGCGACGTGCAGCCGTCCGCCGAAGGTTTCCAACAATTTCAAATCCCGGGCGACAATGACCTCCTCCGCCGCCGCCGGAATGCCACGCATTCCCAAAATGGTGGAGACAAACCCTTCGTGCATTAGGCCGCCAAAAGAGAGGTTCGTATCTTCCGCATGCTGGACGATTGGAATGCCGAACATCCGGGAGTACTCGAAAGCCAGGCGCATTACGGAAGCGTCCATCACCGGCGAGCCGTCGTCGGTGACGGCGACCGCTCCGGCGGCGACGATGTCGCCAATTTCAGCAATCCGTTCCCCCTTGCGTCCCTGGGTGATGCAGCCCAGCGGATATACCCGGGCGAAGCCGGCTTTGGCCTGTTCCAGAACAAAGCGGATATTCTCCTGATTATCCAGAGGGGGGTCGGTGTTGGGCATACAGCAGACGGAAGTGAAGCCTCCTGCGGCGGCGGCCTTTGTCCCGGTGGCAACCGTTTCCTCATCCTCCCGACCCGGCTCGCGAAGATGGACGTGCAGGTCTATGAAGCCGGGGGAAACCACCTGGCCGGACGCGTCCATCACTTTATGCGAACCCACCGATTGAATGGACTTTTTTGAAAGCAGCTTGTTAAACTCGATGCGGACAATTTTTCCATTTTCAATGTAGAGATCCCCGGTTTTATCGATGCTGGCGGTGGGGTCAATGATGCGGCCTCCGGCAATTACCGCCGGAACCCGGGGGAATCCTTCTTCCTTCTTCTTAGGCAACCGCTTCCTCCTGTTGTCCGGAAAGGAGGTACAAAACCGCCATCCGCACGGCGACCCCGTTGGTGACCTGCGCCAAAATCACCGACTCCGGAGAATCGGCCACTTCCGGAGTGATTTCCACCCCCCGGTTAATCGGGCCGGGGTGCATAATCGTATAGTTTTTGTTCAAGAGCGTCAGCCGCTCCCGGGTGATGCCGAAAAGACGGGAGTATTCCCGCAGGGTGGGCAGAAAACCCCGCTCCTGACGCTCCAGCTGCAGGCGCAAAACGTTGACCACGTCGGCGCCCCAGAGGGCCTTGTTCAAATCGGTAAAAACTTCCACTCCCATTTTCTCGATTTCTGCCGGCAAAAGTGTGGAGGGAGCGCAGACCGAAACCGAAGCCCCCATCGCTTTGAGTCCCCAGATATTGGAACGGGCCACCCGGCTGTGCTTGACGTCGCCAACGATGACCACCCGCAACCCTTCGACTTTGCCGTATTTTTCGCGGATGGTGTAGATATCCAGAAGTCCCTGGGTGGGATGCTCGTGGGCGCCGTCGCCGGCGTTGATAATGGAGGATTCGAGGCACCGGGTCAAAAAATACGGCACGCCGGAAGAGGCGTGGCGCACCACCACCATATCGATTTTCATCGCTTCCAGATTGCGCACAGTGTCCCGCAGGGTCTCTCCTTTTTTGACGGAGGAGCCGGAGGAGGAAAAATTAACCGTGTCGGCGGAAAGCCGCTTTTGGGCCAGTTCGAAGGAGATGCGGGTGCGGGTGGATGGTTCGTAGAACAGATTTACGATGGTCAGCCCGCGCAGGGTGGGGACTTTCTTAATCGGCCGCTCCAGCACTTCTTTGAAGGTGACGGCGGTGTCCAAAACGAACTCGATTTCCTCACGAGTCATTCCTTCCAGCCCCAGCAAGTGCTTGTGAGCGAACTTCTTCACTTTTTGGCTCTCTTTTTATCCCTAAGTGCAACCGAATCCTGCCGGTCGGTTTCCTTAACGCGAACCACCACTTCCTGCGAAAGGGAGGTGGGAATGTTTTTGCCGACGTAATCGGCCCGAATCGGCAACTCCCGGTGGCCGCGGTCGACCAAAACGGCCAGTTGGACGGCTTTGGGGCGGCCGAAATCGACAAGCTCATCCAAGGCCGCGCGCACGGTGCGGCCGGTGAAAAGCACGTCATCCACCAGAATGATGATTTTGTCGTCTATGGAGAAGGGCAGATTGGTTTTTTTAACTATCGGTCGGTCCGGGCGGGTCTCGATGTCATCCCGGTAGAAAGTAATGTCCATCTCTCCCACCGGAACTTTCAGACCCTCCAGTTCGGAAAGGAGTTGGGCCAACCTTCGAGCCAGATGGGCGCCGCGGGTCTGAATGCCGACAACCACCAAATTTTTGGCGCCGGCGTTGCGCTCGGCGATTTCGTGGGAAATCCGGGCCAAAACCCGCCCCAGTTGGCGTTCGTCTAAAATGAGGGTTTCTTTCTGCATCCTTGTCCTTTCCGGCCTCGCGGGACCGGTTTAAAGGAACCGGTTGGAACTTAAGGTCAAAAAAGAAGATGTCAAGCGATTTTCAATAATTTCCATTTCCCGCCGTGAAAATTCTTCAGCTTGACATCATTCCCCCCCCCTTTTATTCTGGCGCAATGGCCGAAAAAAAGTCCAAGCCGCCTCGTCCAACCGCAGCGCCCCCCAGTGAAATTTCCAAACAAACGATCTGGGTGCTTTTGGGTCTGGTTGTTGTGGTGGGGTTCTTTCTCCGCATCAACGGACTGACCGCCGATGCACCGCGGGATTTGACCTGGAGCCTGTCCCCGTACACGGACGAGGGGTTTATGGTGCAAAACGCCAAGAACAAAGTGCTTTTCGGCCGGTGGCTTCTGGACGATTTTTTCCGAATGGCGGTCTCCCCGCTCTTTTCGGTGATAATGTATGCCAATTTCAAACTATTTGGTTTTGGATTCTCCCAAGCCAGAATGGTATCCGTGCTTTTCGGCTTGGGAACCGTTCTGCTCACATTCTTTATTTTAAAACGGGAAGCCGGAACCAAAGTCGGGCTCTTGGGGAGCTTTTTGGCGTCCACGAGTTTTCTTTGGATTATGCAGAACCGGTTGGCACTGGAAGAATCCACGATGATGTTTTTTGTTCTGCTTGCGATTTTCTTTTGGACGGCTCCGGCCCGCAACGATTGGCAATTTCTTGCCGCCGGGCTTTCGGCTTCGGTGGCGATTTTCTTCGTCAAACTCTCCGGGCTTTTTTTTGCGCCGGTGCTGGTGGCCGAGGCGCTGCGCCAAAAATTTTTGGTTCCCGATTCCCCCTTGAAAGAAAGGGGCTGGAAGCCGTTTTTGTTTTTTGCCGCCGGATTTCTCATCGGCCCGGTCGTCTGGATATTCACGATTCTAATCCCCTTCGGCTATCCGGCACGATTGATGGTAAAAGCGAACACCATCGAATCGGCGGGAGGCAAGCCGGAAGATATCTGGGTTTTCATCCGGAATATCGTGACGCTCGGCACCGGCGACCGGCTTAGCTCTCGAGCGCCGGTCGTCTTTCTTTTGGCATGCTGGGGGCTTCTGGCCTGGGTGGGGAATATCAAAAACAATCTGCGGGAAAAAAATGCACTCAAATTCATTCTTTTCGCCGGCTACGGCACGGGAACGATTATGCTGGCCCTGACCAATTATCATCCCCTGCGGTACCAGATGATTTTTTTGCTCCCCACCATTTTCTGGGCCAGCTTGAAAGCGGTCGAGCTCTGGCAGGAGGGATTCAAACCAACCCATCCAAGGGCAGCCGGTTTGCTTATAAAAACCCCTCTGGTAATCCTATTCAGTTTCAACCTGCTCTACGCTTGGTATGCTTTCGTGCTGAACAATTATCCGAATTTCACCGGCCTGGTTGGGACTTTCAGTTCCAACCCGCAGGCCTGGTTTAAGGGGCTTCTGAAAACCGTTCAAAGTTACGGAAAACTGCTCACGCAAGCCGTAATTGTAGGAGTCATCGGGCTGGGTTTATGGTGGTGGATAAGCGCAAAATTTTCCAAACACCCTTCTGCCTCCGTTTTTCGGGCTCGGGTTTTGGTTGTAATTCTTCTTTTCATCGGAACCCTTTCCGACTTTTCGCAATACAACCGCTGGTCGAAGAACAAAACTTATCAGTTGGTGGAGCTTTCGCGCGATTTGAAGAACCTGCCGGCCGGAAGCATGGTCGCGGGCCCCTGGTCCTCCTCCGCCACCATCGAAGCGCCGGTGCGGGCTTTGCCGATGCAGGTGTATTTGCACAAGGAGAAGGTGCTGGAGCGCTTTCCGGTGACCCATCTTTTAATCTTTCAGGGCGGCTGGGAGGCCGAATTCTTTCAGAAAACCTATCACGACGTTCTGGCCAAAAGCAAGGTTTTGAAGACCTATCCCATCGCCGGCGGCAGTCTTTACCTGCTCGAACTTCCCCCTAAAAATTCCTAATGGCTCCCCTCTCACCGGAGCTTTGTTATCTCTGTTCCTCGCCGGTCAGATTGCGCTATCCGGCCACGACCCGGCCGGAAGAGGAAAGCTACGCCATAACAGAAAACCGCACGGGCAAACACGGGAACCTGTTTGCCTGCCCCAATTGCGGGCTCTGGATGCTTTCCAAGAGAGAACGGGAAGCTTTTGCCGCCACTCCGAGCAAGCCGGATCCGACCTACCTCGAAGAGGAGGCCGGCCGGCGCAAGGCGTCCAGAAAAGTGTTGGAAAGTATTGAGAGGCTGGCAACCAAAGGGAAAATTTTGGACATCGGCAGCTCGGCCGGGTTTTTTCTGGCGGAGGCGAAATGCCGGGGCTGGGAGACAACGGGCATCGAGTTTTCGAGCTGGTCAAAAAGATATGCGGAGGAGCATTTTGGCCTAACCGTTTACGACCAGCCGCTGGAAAAGCTGAACTGGCCCAAGGAAAACTTTGACGCCGTAACGATGCTGGATGTCATCGAGCATTTGACCGAACCGTGGAAAATCCTGTCGGAAATAAAAAAAATCCTGAAGCCGAACGGCGTTTGTGTCATCACGACGCCGGACATTGACAGTCTGACAGCCAAACTGACCAAAGAGAAATGGTACGCCATTCTTCCCGGTCATCTGTTTTATTTTTCCCCCAAAACCCTGGAAAAAATTCTTGTTGGAGCCGGCTTCCGCATAATACAGAGAAGAACCCACACCCGTTATTTCTCGCCGGCCTATTTTTTTTACCGGCTGGGAGGTTATCTTTCTTTTATGGAAAAGCTGGGAAAAAGCCGGGCTTTAAGGAAAGTGATGCTGCCGCTCAACTTCTTCGACCAGCTGGAATGGTATGCTAAGAAGAACGGATAGAAGCAAAAAAGTGACCGCCGTTCTGCCGGCGTATAACGCCGAGAAGACACTGGGGCGGACGGTGGCGGATATTCCCCGTGAATGGGTGGATGAAATTATCTTAGTGGACGACGCCAGCCGGGATGGAACCGTGGACTTGGCTCTCAAGCTCGGTTTGACGGTCGTCCGACACGAAAAAAACCGGGGCTACGGCGGCAACCAGAAAACCTGTTACACGGAAGCTTTGAAGCGGGAAGCCGACGTGGTGGTGATGGTGCATCCCGATTATCAATACGACCCGACCTACATTCCCGGTTTGATTGCTCCCATTCTGGAGGGTAAATCGGACGCCGTTTTCGGCTCGCGGATGTTTGCCCGCAGGGGGGCGCTGGAAGGGGGAATGCCCTATTGGAAGTTTTTTGCCAACATTTTTCTTACGACCATCGCCAACGGGGTGTTGGGCTATCAGTTGAGCGAATACCACTCCGGCTTCCGGGCCTACAGCCGGCAATTGCTCTTGAGTCTGCCTCTGGAATTGAATTCGGATAATTTTGTTTTCGATTCCGAAATCATCGTGCAGTGCGTGGCGGGCGGCTATCGCATTGGTGAAGTGCCGATTCCGACCCGTTATTTTAAGGAGGCCTCCTCCATCGGCTTCTGGAAGTCGGTGCAATACGGGCTGAACATCCTCTGGGTGCTTATGCAGTACCGATTACACCGCCTCAAGCTTTTGAATTTTCCCAAATATGAAAAGGTGGCGATGGCGGCATCGTTGAAGCCGGAAACCGGCAACTAAATTCACTTGGCTCACTCCCCGACGGAAAAGAAAGTTTTTTTTCTAAGTCATTCTTTTTTTCGTTTCAAGGCGGAAGAGCTTTCCCACTATTTGAATACGCTGGCGCAGGAGCTGGCGAAAAGGGGATGGGAGGTAACACTCATTTTGCCCCACGCCCCCGGGTTGGCCGGCGAAGAACGGTTGGCCGGCATGAAACTTCTCCGCTTTCGATATTTTTTTGAAAAATGGGAAAATCTGGCCTACACGGGGGATATGGCCGAGCGGGTGCAAAAAAGCTTCTTTTACAAAATCGTCTTTCTTTTCTTCCTTGCCGCCTTCTTCCTTAAAACAAGGAAAATGGTTAAAAAAGAAGAACCGGCCCTTTTGCATGCCCACTGGTGGATTCCGGGCGGGCTGGTGGCGTACGGACACTCCTTCTTTTCAAAAATCCCCTACCTCGTCACCCTGCACGGCACCGACTTGATGTTGCTTCGCAAAAGCGGCTTTCTGCGGAAAGTGGCCAAGAAGGTTTTCAATCGGGCATCCCGCCTAACGGTCGTTTCCAGCTTCTTAAAAAATGAACTGATTTCTCTTTTTCCCCAAATCGAGGCAAAAACAGCAATCATTCCGATGCCGATTGACCCGGAAGCTCTGCGACGGGAACCGAAAGCAAAACCAAGCGAAAGAATCATCCTATCTCCGGCGCGGCTGATTGAACAGAAAAACCTGGGGACGCTCATTGAGGCCTTTTCCAACGTGGCGCCGGAATTTCCAGACGCAAAATTACTCATTGTGGGGAGCGGGCCGAAGGAGGCGGAGTTGAAAAACAGGGTGCGGCATTTGGACCTGGAGAAAAAAGTGGAATTTCTCCCTTCGATGCCGCCGCCGAAATTGGGGGGGCTGTATCAGGCAACTGAAATTGTGACGCTCGTCTCAAAAAACGAGGGGTTCGGCCTGGTTTTGGTGGAAGCGTTCCTTTTTCAAAAGCCGGTGGTGGCGGCCCGCTCGGGCGGAGCGACCGACATCGTCACCGACGGTGAAAATGGTTTTCTGGTCGACCCGGACAATCCGGATGAAATCGCGGATGCGTTAAAAAAATTGCTGGCCGATGCCGATTTGAGGGAAAGAATGGGGAAAAACGGCCACCGAACCTATGTCGAAAAATTTTCTCCGGCGAAACTGGCGGAAAAATTCGACCGGCTGTATTCGGAATTGACGCAAGCTTGACTTTGGGTCAATCTTTCATAATTTCAAATCCTTGTGAAAATTGAGGGCTAAAAAAATCGCCTTGCACAAATAACTAAGGTATGGACAAGTTTGTAATTTTCGGCAAAAAGAAGCTTTCCGGATCGGTGGAAATCGACGGCTCCAAAAACGCCGTTCTGCCGATTCTGGCCGCTTCGCTGCTTCTGGACAGGGGGCAATCGGTCATCGAAAACGTCCCCAATTTGGCGGACGTTTCCACAATGGTGGAAGTAATGGAGCATCTGGGAGCCAAGGTTGAAAAGGACCTGCCCCACAAGAGGCTGGCCGTGGATGCTTCCGGCGTCAACAAAACGGTGGCTCCCTACGAGTTGGTGCGCAAGATGCGGGCCTCGTTTCTCGTTTTGGGTCCCCTGCTTGGACGATTTGGCAAGGCCAAAGTTTCCCTCCCCGGCGGATGCGTATTGGGTCAGCGGCCGGTCAATCTACACCTGTACGGCTTTTCCCGGATGGGGGCGAAATTCGAGGAGGAAGGCGGCTACGTCATCGGGGAGGCCAGGGAGCTTTCCGGCGCCACCATTTTTTTCGATCGACCGACCCACACCGGCACGGAAAACATCATCACCGGCGCGGTCTTGGCCAAGGGGAAAACCACCATCATCAACGCCGCCTGCGACCCGGAGGTGGTGGATTTGGCCAATTTTTTGAACAAGATGGGGGCCAAAATCGAGGGAGCCGGCACCTCGCAGATTACCGTCACCGGCGTCAAAAAGTTAGAACCAGTGGAGCACAAGGTGATTCCCGACCGGCTGGAAGCGGGAACTTTTCTGACCGCCGCCGCCGGCACCGCCGGGTACGTGGAGCTGACCAACCTCTGCCCGACCCATCTGCATATGGTTTTAATCAAGCTGGCCGAAATGGGGGTGCATCTTGAAGTGAACCGGAACGCTCTCAAGGCCAAAGGTCCCTCCCGCTTGAAGGCCTTCAACATGGTAACCTTCCCCTATCCGGGATTCCCCACCGACCTGCAGGCCCAGATGATGTCTCTGGCTACAGTGGCCAACGGCACCAGTCATATCCGCGAAACCGTTTTCGAGGACCGTTTCACCCACGCGCCGGAGTTGGGGCGGTTGGGGGCTAAAATTGAAATTGCCCACGACGAAGCGGCCATCACCGGGGTGGAAACCCTGAAAGGAGCAACCGTGATGGCCTCCGACATACGGGCCGGAGCCGGGCTGGTGGTGGCGGCCTTGGCGGCGGAGGGAAAATCGGAAATTTTGCGGGTTTATCACATTGACCGCGGCTACCATAAAATAGAGCAAAAACTCTCCCACCTGGGCGCCGAAATCCAGCGGGTCGAAGCGGACTAAGCCCAAAAAGCCATCAAATCCCGAGTGCAAGCGTATATTTCATTGAGCGAAAGTTTGCACATCAAAGCCGGGAACGAACCGGCTTTGCAGGGTGTTAAAAAGGTAGCGAAATGGATTTCAACGACTTACAAAGGACTGCGGACGGCACACCGATTGCGATTTTGCGGGTAGGCCAAAAAAGGAGATGACCGAATGAAGCTTATCCGCACCTTCACCGTAGCCGCCGCCCTCCTGTTCTTATTTGCCGTAGGAAGCGCCCAGGAAACCTACTTCGGAAAGAACAAGGTTCACTACAAAAAGTTCGACTGGCATTATATCCAGACCGAGCATTTTGACATCTATTACTATCAGAGCGGTTACGACCTGGCCAAGTTTGCGGCGGCCTCCCTGGAGTCGGCCTACGTGTATGTGCGCAAAAGCCTGAACTACGACATCCGCAAGCGGGTGCCGGTTATCCTCTTTTTGTCCCATAACGATTTCCAGCAGACCAACGTCACTCCGGAGCTGATTGAGGAAGGTGTGGGGGGATTCACCGAATCGTTCAAAAACCGCGTGGTCTTGCCCTTTATGGGGAATTACGAGGATTTTCGCCACGTTTTGCACCACGAACTGACCCACGCCGTTATTTTTGACATGCTTTTTGCCAACCCCTTCGGCTCGATACTCTCCCGTCAGGCTTTCTTTAGAATTCCTCTCTGGTTTGCGGAGGGGTATGCCGAGTACTCCTCCCGCTTTGGGATGGACCCCTTCGCCGACATGGTTTTGCGGGACGCCACCATCAATAACTACCTGCAGCCCCTCGATTACGTCGGCGGCTTTTTGGCCTACAAGGAGGGGCAGTCGGCCCTGGCCTATCTGGCGCAGAAGTACGGCGAGGAGAAAATTTCCGAAATCATCTCCAAGGGGAAGGTCAATCTGTCGATGGACCGGGCGATGAAGGCCGCCATCGGTCAGTCGATGTCGCAGTTCAACGACGAATGGGTGAAGGCCCAGAAGAAAATCTACTGGCCGGAGTTGAATCTGCGCAAAGAGCCGCGCGAATTCGCCAAGCAGCTGACCAATCACGAAAAGGACGGCTCCAACTTTAACGAGCGCCCCTCCTTTTCCCCCACCGGCAACGAGATTGCGATTTTCACCGACCGCTCCGATTTCACCGAGGTTTATCTGATTTCGGCCGCCGACGGCAAGCGGATTAAAAAGATTTTGAAGGGAGAGCGCTCCGGGGATATGGAGTCTTTGCACTCCTATGTTTCCGGGCTTTCCTGGTCGCCGGACGGGACGCGCATCGCCTTGGTGACCAAAAGCAAGGGGGAGGACGCCTTAACCATCTTCAAAGTCAAAGGCGGCGTGGAGCGGCGCTATAAGTTCGGGATGGACGGACTCTACTCCCCTTCCTACTCGCCGGACGGCTCTAAAATCGTTCTGGTTGGGATGAAAGCGGGACAGACCAACCTGTATGAAGTCGATTTGAAAACCGGCAAGTTGTCGCAGGTGACCAACGACGCTTTTGGCGACTACGACCCGACCTACAGCCCGGACGGGAAATCCATCATCTTCGTTTCCGACCGGGCGGTGGAAAACGGCCACCCCTACAACCACCACAGCTTTAAGTACGGCTACTACAATCTCTTCAAATGGGAAGCCGAAGGGGGAAGCATTACCCCCTTGACCAAAGACGGGGCCAACAACCGAAGCCCGGTTTTTTCTCCGGACGGCAAGCGCCTGGCCTTTACCGCCAATCCTTCCGGGGTGGACAACATCTACGTGATGGATATAGACAGCTTGAAGAGCTACCCGGTGACCAACGTTTTGACCGGCTGCTTTAATCCGAGCTGGTCCAAAGACGGCGACCGCTTGGCCTTTGCCTGCTTTTACAAGGGGGGATTTGACATCTTCGTTTTGAAAGACCCCAAGCCGGTCACCAAGCCGGGAGAAGAGCTGCCCCCCACCCACTTCGTTAAAACCCGCCGGGAGGCAGCCCCCTTTTACGTTTTGGACGAGGAGGAAAAGGACTCCGTGGCCGCATTTGAAAAAGCGAAAAAAGAAACGGAAAAAGAAAACAAAAAAACCGCCGTTTCCGACACCACGAAGACCGGACAACCGGAAAAAACCGAGACGGCGGAAGCCAAAGATGACCCTTTCCGCTCCTTTGTTTTTACCGCCGAGCCGGAAACCGAAAAAAAGGATAGCGCCAAAGCGAAGGTCAAAGATTTGGCTGCCCCGGCCGATTCCCTGACCGATTCCACCCTCGTGGCCAGGCGGGAGCAGGACAGCATCTCGGCCACCGCCAAGCTTCCCGACGGTGAGTACAAGCAAAAGAAATACAGCCCCAAGTTCGCCCCCGACGTGGTGGCGGGGGGGCTTTCGTACGACACCTTTTTCGGCCTGCGGGGACAGTCCTTCCTTTACGTCACCGACGTGATGGGGGACCACCAGTTCTTTCTGGCGACCGACTTGTTGAATTCCATCGACCAGTCCAACTTCCAGCTTTTCTACAACTACAGCAAAAAGCGGATAGATTACGGCTTCGGGCTTTTGTATTACAAGAATTTTTACATCGACAACCGCTCCGCCGCAGGCTTTTCCGACCGGCTCTTTTCCGACAAGGTGTACGGGGTGCTTTCGCAGGCAGCCTATCCCTTCTCGAAATTCACCCGCGCCCAGCTTTCCCTTTCGGCCCTGAATTTCGACCGGGAGTACTTTGACCCCCCCTATGACGACGCCAGCCGGCAGTTGGTGGTCGGCAACCTTTCGCTGGTCTCCGACGTGGTGCTTTGGGGCATCGTCGGGCCGACCAACGGTCACCGCTACGTTCTTTCGGCCGAGTATGCCCCCAAGGCGGCCAACAAGGGGATTTCTTACAGCGCCTATGAAGGGGACTTTCGCAAGTATTGGAAGTTCTGGAAGCGGTATAATTTCGTCTTCCGGCTCACCGGCGGGCTTTCAAACGGGCCCACCCCCAAGCTGTTTTTCGTTGGCGGCGCCACCAACCAGATTACCTCTACGGTGGACCAGCAGCTGGCCTATACGCCGGAGGGGTTCTACGCTTCCAGCGTGATTACCCCCCTGCGCGGCATTGATTACTACGAATTGGCGGGAAACCGCTACTTTTTGACCAACTTGGAGTTCCGTTTTCCGTTCGTGGATGAGCTGCGGACCCGTTTTCCTTTGGCGATGATTTTGAGCCGGATTGAAGGGGTGATGTTCTTCGACGCCGGCGCCGCCTGGTATAAAGGGCAGCCCTTCCAGGCCTTTTCCGGGACGGACGACCCGACCACGCAAGAATTTGAAGGGAGCCGCTTGAAGGATTTAAAGTCCGGGTTCGGCTTCGGTGCCCGCGCGAATCTGGGGTTGTTTGTTTTGCGGTGGGATATGGCCTGGAAGACCGATTTCGATAAGACCTCTTCCCCGCGCCATTACTTCTCCTTCGGGGCGGATTTTTAACCTAATCCCTCGAGTTCACTCGGGACAAGCCCCCTTTATCCCCTTCCCGACACGGGAAGGGGAACGGGCGAGGCATGCCTCGCCCCTACGAAAACCGAAAGCCCTGTCGTTATAGACGGGGGCTTTTTTCACCACCACCGTTTTCCTTTTAGAAGTGTTCTCAGAAGTTCATCTAACCTCCGAGCACTTTCAGAAGTATTTTCATATTTCCAATCACCTTGAGCACTCAAATCGAATTTTTTGAAGGAGTGAGAAAGTGAATCATAGAGGAAAGCAAAGAAGCTTGTTGATCCTGCATCGGCCATTGTGTTTACGGGCTCAGTATATTTTCCTTCACTTGCGGGTTTTATAAGTTTCAGGATCATTTTCAAGGTGTCCTCCGGGATCTTTCGAGAAATTTTGATTGCGTTTTTCAAAAGACGTTGAATCTCAACTTCAGAATAGACTCCTTTTCTGCCCACAGTCCAGGAACTGTCACCAAGAGTATACTTAACGCTATCAATATTCCCAGTATTGTCGACATATAGGGCGTAGTGGTGATAACCCCACGCCCAATTTTCGTATTCCGCTCCACACAGGAGTATTTTTTTAAGTGCGCTTCGAGAAGAAAGCCCCGTTCTCGCCGAGGTGCAAACAACAAGAAAAAGCGCGGATAGTAAGAGAATAAACTTCTGCATTGGTGGTTAGCCTAACTACCTTCGCTTTTCAAATATAGAGCCCCTTTAACCTTGGGCTGATTTAAACAGCCGCAAATCGATTAAACTGCTCCCACGGCGCGGGCGGCTTTGGCCGTGTCTTTGGGCTTGACCCAGAAGATGGCGCCGTAGCGGCTGAAACCGGCGGCGATGCCGTCCAAGGCGATAAGGCTGACTTTGGCGGCGGCCAGCTTGGCTAAAATATCGGACAAGGCCCCGGCCCGGTCTTCACCCTGCACCAGAAAGACTGCTTTTCCGGCGCCGACTTTAATGCCGGCGGCTTTGGCGGTGCGTTCAAAGGCGGCGGGGTCTTCCGGGATGAAATCCAGCTGGGCTTTTTTGCCTGCGGGAAAACCGCTGAAGGCGAGCAGGTTGATGCCGGAGCCGCGCAAACCTTCCAAAAGTCGCGCCCCCTGGCCGGCCTTGTTGGGGACCATTACCTTGTAGTAGGTCACCTGACGAATCGTGTCTGCCATAGCTTCCTCCTTGTTTTTGGGGAAGGATACGAAAGTGCGGGAAGGTCGTCAATCGGGGCTGTTGTTGACTCCACCCTTCGGCTCCTGCCTGCGGCGGGGGTCTTAATCCCTCCCCTCAAGGGGAGGGAAAAGACACAGAGATTAGTAACTGCAGATTAACGATTAGTAAGAATGCTCCAAGGCTGATTTGAACTGATGAGGAACTGCCTAAAAGGGATTTATGAAGCGGCGGGCAGCAAGACGTTAAAGTTTTTGAACATCGGATGGCCGGGAAAGGCGGCTTGTAACTCGCGGTAGTTGACGTCCAAAAGGTTATCTTCCGGAATGACGATGCGTTCCAGATGGCCTTGCATAACCGCTTTGAAATCCTCCCACATTTCCCCCAAGTCGGCGGAGAGTTCAAAAGCGGGGGTGGGGAAGTCGCTGCCGAACAAAAGATATTCCGGCGGAAGCTTGGCCACATCTTTGAAGTAATCCCGGCGGAAGGGGGTGCAAAAAGCGGAAACATCGGCGTAGGCGCGTCTTTTCTTGCCGGAAAGGGCTTTGAGATTGCCCTCCAGGTAGCGGCGGACTTCATCGAAGTCGGAATGCTCGGCAAATTCCTTCAAAAAATTGGGGGCAAAATAAGGCAACCCGCAGTGGGCGAAAATGATGACGGCACCGGCGTCCAACGCCGCCTCCAGGTTGGCGCGAATCTCCTTGACTTTGGGCCTGTGCCACTTTTTACCGAACCGCCAGAAATTCCAGAACCCGTCCCACCAGCCCCAAGTAAGGAAGTCGTAGGAAGTGGTGCGGAAATCGGAGGTGGGGATGGCATATTCCACCCCGCAATGTAGGAGCAAAGGCAGGGGCTTGCCATCGCGAGCTTGGGCCAGAAAGAGCAGGGCATCTTTGACTCTCGGGTCGGCCAAATCAATCTGCTGGGCGGAGGGGAGCCATTTGAGCAGAACGGCCCCTTCACCCACATACTTTTTCACCCGCTCTTTGAAACTGGGGTCGTAGGGATGGACGGAGGCGCCGAGAAGGATTTTTTGGGGAAGTTCTTTTCTAAGTTCAACGATATAGTCGTTATCCACCCACAGGTGGGAAAGCTCCGGGCGGCGAACTCCTTTGGCGTCGTACACCGGGTCGAGGGCTAAACAGACTACCTGGTCTAGGCCGGAAGCTTCGATGGTGGCAAGGGCTTTCTCCTTCAGCACCCGGTCGGAAACCTGGTCTTCCTTGATGCGGGCGTACAAAAGAAAAATCTTGTAAACCAGCTGCCGGCGATACCAGTCCGAAAGTTTCCCCCATTGGGGCCACTGGTTCCCCAAAAGGCCCACGTGCATATGCATATCGATTCGTTTGTCGGGGCTCATCTCTTAATTGGGAATATACGAAAAAACGGGCCGTCTTGACAAAGCCGCCCGGTTTGACAAAATTGTCCGCGCCAAATTAAAAAAGGAAAGCCAAATGCCGGTAGACAAGCGAGCTTCGAAGGAACTGACGGGGCTAATGCGGGCGCCTTCCCAGAATCACTGGCGCACCCAGAAAGACATTCGTAAAAGCCAGGCCCTGCCGGACCGCTCGAGATTCTATCGGTTGGCCGATTTCTTGAAGCTACAACTTTTCGATTGGGTTTATCATTATTTCAAAAGCCGCTTCGGTTCCAAGCATCCTTTTGTCACCTACCCGACGGGAGAAAGCGGAATTTACCCGCTGGGAGCTTCCCATCCCGCGGGAGGCAAAGTAAAAGTATCGCTGGTGGCCGATTGGGCCACCCGCACGAAAACCTCCGAGGAAATCGCCAAACAGGTCGGGGCATTCGACCCGGATTATACCATTCACCTGGGGGACACCTATTATGTGGGGACGCGCGATGAGATTAACCAGAATTTTTTTGACGTGGTGCAATGGCCGCTGGGGCGACTGGGGAGTTTCGCCTTGAACGGCAACCACGAAATGTACGCCCGGGGAAAGGCCTATTTTAAGAATTTATTGCCCCGGCTCGGGCCGCGGGAGGAGCCCGGCGAGAAATTCCTGGAACAAAAAGCCAGTTTTTTCTGTCTACAAAACGACTTTTGGCGGATTATCGGCCTGGACACGGGCTATAAGTCGGTCGGATTCCCGATTCTTGAAAAAATCTGGCCCTTCACACCGAAATGCGAATTTCCGGAGCCGCTGGTGAAATGGCTGACAAAACAGCTGAACCTGTCGGAGCAAAACGACCGTCGCGGCATGATTTTGCTCACCCATCATCAGTATGTCTCGGCTTTCGAGTCCAGCTATCACAAGCCGGGGGAGCAATTGGCCGAGGTCTTTGGCCGGGAACGCCCGGCGCTCTGGTTCTGGGGCCACGAGCACCGGTTTGCGCTGTACGGGAAAACGGTCAACAAGAACGGCATTCCAGCCTACGGGCGGTGCATTGGGCACGGCGGAATGCCGGTGGAATTGGGGAAACAACCGGACATAAAGGATGCCGCCCGGTTCAAACTGGTTTTGTACGACGAGCGGCCCAACTCGAAGGCCGAAGATATGCCCGCCGACATCCAAGTAGGCTTCAACGGGTATGCCAATTTGATTTTTGAGGGAAACCAGCTTGCCATCGAATACCGGGACATCGAGAAGAACTTGCTGGTTGCGGAAGCCTGGGAAGTGGAAACTGCCACGGGGAAGCTGAACGGAAAAGCCATTACGGTGAGCGAGCTGGAACCGCCGCTGACCAAATTTGCGGGGGACGCATCACTGGCGATACGCCCGTGACTTCCGGAAAAATTTAATACCCCCGGGCCGATTCGAACGGCCGACCCTCTGCTTAGAAGGCAGATGCTCTATCCACCTGAGCTACGGGGGCGCTGTAAGACGGAGACTATAGATTAGAGATTGGAGATTAGTTAAAAACCAACCCTCTCCTTCTCAGCCAATGCTTTTCATCAAGGCGTGTATCATTTTAATCAATTCCACATAACCTTGCTGCAAACGCTCCGTTTTTTCCTTTCCGACAAGACCGCGTTCCGATGCTAAAAGCAGCCAGTAATCCGTTTCCGTCAAGGATTTCCTGGCGTTGAACAGAAAACTCATCAATTCTTTCCCGATTCTCCCGCCATACCCTTCCGCGATGTTGGCGGGTACGGAGGTAGCGGAATGAATCAACTGCGAGGCAATTGCCCGGGCCGTCATACTGCCGTTGAAGCTTTCACAGACATCCAACACTTCTTTGGCCAACCCGTGCGCTTTCTGCCAGATTTCTAAGTCCCGATAAGACGCGATTTTCGGCATTTGATTTTGACTAATCTCTAATCTCCAGTCTCCCATCTCCGTTTCTATCGGGGTGAGAGGATTTGAACCTCCGACACCCTGCTCCCAAAGCAGGTGCGCTACCAGGCTGCGCCACACCCCGAATTTTTGCCGGGGCCCGTACAACGGGCCCCTATCAGAATACTTCGTCCGTTCCATAAGAAAAGAAACCCACGCAAAAAAGGAAGTCAAGGGTGAATCCTAATCCCTCTTTTAATCTCCTCTTCAAGGTGAAGAGTTTCTAATTCAAGGCCCCTGTGAAAGACGAGGCCTTCCAACTACGCCTTTCCTCGACATTACCTTCGTAGGCGGCACTTCCAATGCCGCTGCCGGGATGAAAACCCGGCCTACGGATACGATGCAGAGGTTAAGTTACGCTGGGCTTTGGATAGTATCTCTGGCCCAGTCGGAAAGGATGGCTTTGGCTTTTTCCAAGGCCCGGCCGCGGTGGGAGATGCGGTTTTTTTGTTCGGAAGAAAGCTCCGCCAGGGTTTTTTCCAGTTCTGGAACGTAGAAAATCGGGTCGTAGCCGAAGCCGCCGGCGCCGATGGGAACGACGGTGATGGAGCCTTCCAGCCGCCCTTCCACCGAGCGTTCGTCGACGGGAGAGAAAACCATTGCGATGACGCAGCGAAAACGGGCCTTGCGCTCCTTGGCGCGAATCCCCTCTAAAAACCCCAGGACCTTCGAGACGTTTTCGGCGTAGCTGGCATCCGGCCCGGCAAAACGGGAGGAAAAAACCCCCGGCTGTCCCCCCATCGCGTCAACTTCCAAACCGGTGTCGTCCGCCAAGGTGGGGAGGCCGGTGGCCAAGAAATATGCGCGGGCCTTCAGAAAGGCGTTTTCCTTCAAGGTAGTGCCGGTCTCCTCGACTTTGGGCAGGCCGGGAAAATCGCGGAAGGTTTTCAACTCGACGGGCAAATCCAAAAGGAGCGCGGCGATCTCTTTGATTTTGTCCTCGTTGCCGGTGGCCAAAAACAACCTCTTCATACTATCGCCGGCGCTTTCGGCTGGCCAAAATATTTTTCGATGTCCACAAGCGCGGCCCGGTCAATTTTGTCCCCCAGGAAACGCTGCCCCACTTCAACAAATTTTTCGGGCGTATCAGAGACATAGTATTCGGGGAGGGGGTGACCATCCGGGCGCAATAGATTGAGGCGGGTCAACTCGTCTTTCACCTCCCCTGCCGTTTCTTCGGCCGAATCGACCAGACGGACGGCAGGTCCAACCACCCGCCCGATAGCTTTTTTCAAGAGGGGATAGTGGGTACAGCCCAAAACCAAGGTATCGATGCTGAATTTTTTGAAAGACGCAAGATAGTCCTGGGCGATAAGCAGGGTGGCCTTGTGGTCGGCAAATCCCTCCTCCGCCAGCGGCACAAAAAGGGGGCAGGGAAGTGAAAAGACCTGAATATCGGGGGCCATACGCTTAATCGTTCGCTCGTACGAGCCGGAGCGGATGGTGCCCAGGGTGCCGATGACGCCGACATTGCGGTTTTTGGAGGCACCGGCCGCCGCGCGCGAGCCGGGCTCCACCACCCCGATGATGGGGACCGAAAACTCTGCTTGCAAAACATCGAGAGCCATCGCTGTGGCGGTATTGCAGGCGACCACGATTAGTTTTGCATCCTTTTCGAGTAAAAACCGAACCGCCTGCCGGGAGAAACGCTGAATCACCGGCTGGCTGCGCACGCCGTAGGGGTAGCGGCCGGTGTCGCCGAAGTAGATGATTTTCTCCTCCGGCAGTTGGCGGAAAAGCTCGGCGGCGACCGTCAGCCCGCCGATGCCGGAGTCAAAAACGCCTATCGGTTTGTTTTTTTCCGACATAGAAGTCCATATAGTTGTGCCGGGAGTCACTCCCGACACCGGCTCTCGGAGCAACTCCTGACGCAACCATCAAAACTTGCTCGCCGAGCACTATCCCCCCTGCCTTTAAGGCGCCTGCCTCTCCACCTGGGTTTTGAAGGCCTGAATGCCGCGGTAGATGCCCCGGGCTATTTTTTCCTGAAATTCCTTTTTGCGCAGAAGTTTTTCTTCATTCGGATTGGAAATGAAGGCGGTTTCCACCAGAACCGCCGGCATATAGGCCCGGTTCAAAACGAAAAAGCCGGCCTGGTCCACGCCCTTATCCGGAATGTTGAGCGAATCGGCCAACTCCCGCTGAATCAGTTTGGAGAGCTCCTCCGACTCCTTCTGATGCTCGTTTTGCACCATATCCAGAAGGATGAACGAGAGGTCATCCATTGCCTCAAAGTCCTCGTCCTCCTCCTGTTCGAAGCGGATGGAAGCGTTTTCCGCCACGGCCAAAGCCCGCGCCTCGTCGTTGCGAGCCACATCCAAAAAGTAAGTGGTCACTCCACAAATATGCCGTTTCCGGTTGGCGTTGGCGTGGATGGAGATAAACAGGTCCGCCCCGGCATCGTTGGCAATTTTGGTGCGGTCCCCGAGGGGAATGAATACATCCTCCTCCCGGGTCATTATCACGTCAAAGCGCCCGTCGGCTTCCAATATCTTTTTCAGCTTCAAACTGACGTCCAAAACCACGTCCTTTTCCCTGGTTTTTTTCTTGCCGATGGCGCCATAGTCTTCTCCCCCGTGCCCGGCATCCACCACGATTTTCCGTATGATTGGCGCCAAGGCCGGTTTTTTCGGTTTTTGAGGCGGCGGGGGGGGAATAAAGGCATCGGCCGACCGGGATGTATCTTCCAGGGCCACCTGCACCCGGAAAGGGTCGGTGGCCAACGTTTGCCGGTAGTTGGCGATGGGGCGCGCAAGCCGGAAAGCCAGCTGGGCCGAGTTGTCGAACTGGTAGGCGCGCACTTCGGTGACCAGAGGAGGGAAGGAGCGTCCGTCGAAATCGGACGGCACCAGCCGCCCGCCGAAGAGAGTGACGTTCAACCAGGGGGAGGAAAGATAGGTTTCCGCCTGCAGCCCTTCGGCGGTGACGATTTCCAGAAGGGTGCCGTTCTGCTTGCGGGAGACGTGAATGTCCAAAATGTTGGAAGCGGCTTCCTCCAGGCGCAAGACTTTCTCGTTCTCGGAATAAAACAGCCTTCCACCGCACATTTTCTCCAAAACCGGAGCGGACGTGACCGCCGGCAGCCAGAAAGTCCCCTGGTCGAAGATGGGGGGAAACGAAAGGTTGTGGGTGACTTTGTCTAAAACGACGTACGGTGAGAAAACGGTAATCTCGAGGGTGTGGCTGCCAATTGTGAAAAGCGCCTTCTGGCTTAGGGGGTCGAAGCTCGTCTGGCCTCCCAGCGCGGCAGCCAAATCGTTCAAGAGCAGATAATCCAGTTCCCCCTGGCGGACGGACTGTATTTTGGCCCGCTCCTCCCCTTTTCGGAACTCCACCTCGTCGGCCCGTGCCGTCCAGACAGTCGCAAGGATTGCCAAAATCAGAATAAAGACTTTTTTCATTCTCTTCTACCCCTTCTCTCCCTTTCTTCTTCTCGGCGCAAATCCCTTTCCTTTATAGCTTCCCGGCGGTCAAAAAGTTTCTTCCCAACCGCCAAGGCCAGTTCCAGCTTGGCCCGGCTGTCGGAAAAGTAGATGCGCAACGGCACCAAGGTATACCCTTTTTGAGCCGCTTTGGCAAAGAGTTTCCGAATTTCCTGCCGGTGGGCCAGAAGCTTGCGTTTCCGAATCGGGTCTAAATTCGCCCGGTTGCCCGCCTCATAGGGGGAAATGTGCAGGTTGTGGAGCCACAGCTCACCGTCCTCAATGGAGGCGTAAGCGTCGGACATATTGGCCTTTCCCGCCCGCAGGGATTTCACTTCCGTGCCGGCCAGGACTATTCCCACCTCCAGTTTGTCCTCAATATGATACAAATGAAAGGCTTTCCGGTTGGTGGCCACCGCTTTAATTTCATCTTCCTTCTTCACGGCTTCAATATATGTTTTGCCAAAACTTTGACCAAGAACGAATTGGATTTTATCATTGACGATTGATTCATTGAATCATTGAAAAAAGTGGTGGGGCATTTCCGCTTGTTACAGGCAGAAATAGATTTATATTTGGAAACGAGCCGAAGTGGTGGAACTGGCAGACACACGGTGTTCAGGGCGCCGCGCCCAAAAAGCGTGCGGGTTCGAATCCCGCCTTCGGCATTATAATCGATGACCTTCGCCGACAGAAAAAGCCGGGGTGTGCAAAAAAAGGGTTGTTAAGCCGAAATTTGGCTGCATATTACGTATATCCGATATGAGCGTTAATCGAACGACCGGCTGGCTTTGCCTCCTGCTTTTGACGGCAACCGCCTCAAAAGCCAGCAGCCTCGATAAAATCGAAAAGGCCCGACAGGAAGGGCGGCTCTCACCCGACCAGGCCATCCTCCTCAAAGTTCAAACCTTAAAAGGGTCAGAAAACTTGCCCAAAGAATTTCAACCGGAGGGGCTAATGGTGGAACGCTGCGGCAGCCGGATTGTTTTGGAAGCGCTGGAAAACTGGGATTCGTATTCTACCTCCACCCAAAGCGCCCTGGCGCAGGTTTTGGTTCGCCCCATCCAGCAGAAAAGCTACACCAGCCCGGACGGTACTTTTTTAATTCATTACGACACGGTCGGCGTCGACAGCGTGCCGCTGGGTGACCAAGACGCCTCCGGCGTTCCCGACTATGTGGAAAACCTGGCGCGCTACGCCGATTCTTCCTATAGGATGGAAGTTCTGCAAATGGGTTACCGCCCTCCACTCTCTGACGGAGACGTTTTTTACGACATCTACACACAAGAAATTCCATACTACGGTTTCTGTGAACCGGCAAGTAATCAGTGTAATCCCTGTTCGAGTTTTATAGTGGTGCATCGCAATTTCCTTGGCTTCCCTCCCAATGACGACCCGGAGGGAGACCAGAAAGGAGCGATGAAGGTAACCATCGCCCACGAACTGCACCACGCCGTTCAATTTTCTTACACCATCGCTGGTTTGGGCCTGCCTTGGTTTTTTGAATCCACCTCCACCTGGATGGAGGATGTGGTCTTCGACCCGGTCAACGACAACTATGGGTATCTTCCCTTTTTTTTCTCCTATCCCGGCGTCCCCTTAACCGACTATTCCATACATATGTACGGCTGCTTCATCTGGAACCAGTATTTGGCCCAGATCTTTGGCGCCGACATTATTCGCCAAGTCTGGGAGGAGATTCCCACAGCTTCGGCCACGACCGCGTTGGACCGGGTTTTGCGCATCCAGTACGACTCCGATTTGGCCCAAGAGTTTTCCCGCTTTGCCCTCTGGAATTTCCACACCGGCAGCCGGGATGACGGCCTGCACTACGAGGAGGGTGCCAACTATCCCGAGATGGAACTACACTCCAATACCGGCGGCCCCCTCTTTTCCGGCCGCTCCGACACGATTCCGGCGCTGGCGGCCCAATATGAAAGTTTTCCTTCCGCCGACACCATCGAAAAAGCAGAGTTCACCTTTGCCAGCCGCGCTACGGGAGAGTGGGGGGCGCATATTGTCTTTCATAACCCGGCTACCACCCGGGCCTATCCTTTCAACCTCGTTGCCAAAAACCAGGGGGACACCACCTTTTTCGGCATGGATTCATTTTCCCAAGCGGTGCTGGTTGCCGCACAGATAAAAACCGGCCAGCTTACCGCCACCGAGTACTTCGACTATGCCTGCAAGGCCTTTCCGTTCTATATCCGGGGGGATTTAAACGAGGACCTGGCGGTAACCGATGCGGACATCGTTTACCTGATAGACTTCGTATTTCTTGGAATACCTCCTCCTGAAAACCGCCTCGAAGCGGCCGATTTGAACTGCAACGGAAGCCTGTCGGCGGCCGATTTGGTATTATTGTTGTATCTGTACTTTCATTTCCAGCCCCCTCCCTGCTGACCGGCTGGCGCCAAGCGAATCCGCTTCTTTCAAAGAAAAATCTCAATTATCGGTTGCCCGCCGCCGATGGTATCCATATACTTTGGTGGGTCCAGAAACCGAAAACCTGTGGAACAAGAGAAAGAACAAAGAGTGCAAGAAGAGATTGAAACCGCCATCGGGCGGCCGTCCATAGAAAGGCTGGCCGAACGCCTGGGCCGGCTGCACCAGGCCCGCAGCTACCGGGAGACCGCCCAAATCTTTTTGGAAATTTTACGGGAATACCATCCCCCCGACCAGCTCTGGGGCGCCCTTGTGCCTCAAGCCAAAGGGGGGCTGGCCTTTGCCGGATGGGATTTGGGGGAAAATAAACTTTTCTGGAAAAATTTGAGCCCGGAGCTGCGGGAAACCCTGCGCCCGCTGCACCTCGAAGTCCCCTCCGGCCCGGCGGCGGCTCCTCCTCTCCTGGCCGTTGAGCTTTCCCGCTGGGGCTGTCCCGAGCCCGTGCAAAAAGCCGGCTTTCCGCTCATTTCCATTCCCGGCCCGGCCGGCAACGTCGGCTTTCTGGTCGGTTTTTTCTCGGAGAGCTTGCCGGCCGAACCCGTGCGCTGGGAAAAACTGCTTTTGGTTCTGTTCGGCCTGCATCTGGAGGGAAACCGCAAGGAGGAACGGCTGAAGTCCGAACAGCTCGGCCGGGAACTGCTCTACCAGACCGGCAAGGTTCTGGCCAGTTCGCTCGAATTGTCCGAGGTTCTGGAAGTGATTATGGACGCGCTCAAGGTGCTCATCCCCTACGATGCCGCCGGAGTTTTTCTGATAAACACGCAAAAACAGGAGGTGGAGGAAATCGTCACGCGCGGCTACGACCCTTCTTTGGAAAGCGACCTGAAGCTCAAAATCGGCCAGGGGCTCATCGGCTGGGTGGCCAAAACAGGCCAGCCGGTGATTGTGCCGGACGTGACGCAGGATTCCCGCTACGTCAACGCCCGGCTGGAAACCCGTTCGGAAATGGGGGTCCCCATCACCTCCGGTGACCGGGTCATCGGAGTTTTTAACCTGGAGTCCAATCAAGCGAATACTTTCAGCGAGGAAGACTTGCGGCTTCTGTCCGACTTTGCCGGCCAGGCGGCCCTGTCCATTGAGCGGGCCCAGCTTTTTGCCGAACGGGTGGAAAAAAGGCGGCTGGAAGGGGAGCTGGCGGTTGCCCGCCAGATCCAGCTCTCCTTTTTCCCCAAAAAAATTCCGGAAATGTCCGGCTTTGATATTTACGGCGGCAATATCTCCACGGCCGAGGTCGGAGGGGACTACTACGACTTCATCCCGATTTTCGAAAACCAGATCGGAATCGCCATCGCCGACGTTTCCGGCAAGGGGGTTCCCTCCGCGTTGATAATGGCCGCCTTCCGGGCCAGCCTGAAAGCGGAAATCCGCAACAACTACGCCATCCGCACCATTATGGCCAAGGTCAACTCCCTGATGCACGAATCGATCGAGCCGGGCAACTACGTGACTGCCTTCTACGGCGTTTTGGACTCCAAAAAAAAGATTTTTACTTTCTCCAACGGCGGCCACAATCCGCCCCTGGTTTTGAAAGCCGACGGCAGCCGCGAGTATCTGACCAAAGGGGGTGTGGCGCTGGGGATTTTCGCCGACTCAACCTACAAGGAGAAACCGTATCCCCTGCGCGGAGGGGACATCCTCGTGTTCTACACCGATGGCGTGACCGAGGCGCGCAACGGGCAGGGGGAAGAATTCGGTCTGCCCCGGCTCGAGCGGCTCGTGGAGGAAAACCGGGCTTGGTCCGCTCGGGAAATGTACACGGCCGTCGAAGGGGAGGTCATCCGTTTTCAGCATTACCGGCGCCACGATGATTTTACTTTGATTGTGTTAAAAGTTTTGTAATTTCCCGCCGTGGCTTGGAAGCTAAAACCAAAGGCGCTTTTTTTGCTTTTACTCGCCTTCTCCCTCTGGGGCGGTGTCAGCTTCTACTTCACCTTAAACGCCCCTAAAAGCTTTCAACAGGCGTTGGACGGCGCCGATTGGAAACCGGCTCGCGGCGGGTTGGTGCCGACCAACATCCGGCCGGAAGGCCCGGCCGACCGGGCCGGTTTAATCCTCACGGACACGCTGCTTGCCGCCAACGGGGTGAGCATTTCCAACGAGGGAACCCTGCAAGAAGTGATTGACCGGATTCCCATCGGCCGACGGGCCATCTATACGGTGCGCCGGGGAGACCATTTGATCAAGCTGGAAGTTCCCATAGAGTGGGACTGGACCGGAGTGATTCTGCACTGGCCGCTCAAGCTGGGGGGATTTTTGTATATCTTCCTGGGCATTTTTGTTTTCGTCAAAAAACCGGGACTCCCCACCGCCCGGGTTTTCCTTTTCTTCACCGGTGCGGCCGGCTCGCTTTTGGCGATGAGCTGGGTGAGCACGACCGGAATGAGCGATATTGTCCAGCTGCTGTTCAATCTCTGGATTGTTTTTAACGCCTGCTTCGTAGGAGCCTTCTCTCTCGATTTTATGCGTCGGCTGATGTTTTTTGCCCCTCCGAATAGTCCCGCCAAGGGACTTACCCGCTTGACCTACCTGCCAGCTTTATCGATTGCGCTTTTCTACTTCCTGCCCATTGCCATTGCCCTAACGAAAGGGGAAATCGAGTGGCCCACGACCGGCCCTTGGCGCCAGTTCCAGCCGTACATGATTCCCGCCTTGTATGGGATTTACCTGGTTTGGTTTATTACCGAAATAACCCTGCGGACCCGTAAAAAGGAATTCGTGTTAAACCCTCGGCAGGGGGCTTGGTTGCAATGGGGAATGGGACTCCCCATGTCGATTTTCGTCATTTTTGGAATAATTCTTCCGGCCTTTTTCAACAACTCCCTTCTGCGCTGGAGCTTACTGGGGCTCATGCCGCCCCCGATAATACTGTCTTATTTGATACTCAAAGATAGAATGATGGATGTGGGGGTGGTCGTCAAACGCTCCCTTATTTACGCCATCTTAAGCGCATTTTTAATCGGCACGTTTGTTCTTCTGGTAATGGCCACCAGTCAACTGGTGGTTTTTCTGACCGGTCAGGAATCCCGGCTGGCGGTCTTTGCCGCCGCGCTGTTGACGGCCGTAGCCGGAAACCTGTACCGCGAGCGGGTGCAAAATTATCTGGACCGGTCTTTTTTCAAGGAACGCCACAACTACCAGAAAGCACTTTTGGAATTCTCCCAAGAGCTTTCCCGGCTGGAACGGCTGGACACACTTTTGGCTAAAATCTCCAAACAATTCGTCGATACCCTGCACGTAACCAACTGTCTTCCTTTTATCCTGGACCAAAAGACAGAAAGCTATGAAGTCGTTTCCCCGTACGGGCTTACCGACCCGGTTCTGGAGAAAGTCCGCTTCTCCGGTTCCGAGTTCGGCCTGGCCACTTTGTTGGCAAAAAAGACCCGCCCGCTGGAACTGTACGACTTGGAAACCAATCCGCTTTTCGCCCACCTGCCGGTGGCCGAAAAAGTCGCCCTGAAAAAAATGGAAGCCGCGCTGGCCGTGCCGCTTTTGCTCAAAGAGAAGCTGGTCGGAATGCTCCTTTTCGGAAACAAAAAATCGGGAGACCATTTCAACTCCGAAGATGTCGATTTTTTCGCCGCCTTTTCGGCTTCACTGGCGGTGGTGGTGGAAAATTCCCGCCTGTACAAAGAGGAACTGGAAAAGCATGAAATGGAGCGGGAACTGGACGTTGCCCGTCAGATACAGGAGCGGCTGGTGGCCTGTTGCCGGCTGCCGGAGCTTTCCGGCGTCGACGTGGCCACGACCTACCTGCCTTCCAAACAGGTTTCGGGCGACCTTTTTACCGTCCTGCCGGTCAAAGGGGACAAACTGGCCCTGGCGGTGGGGGATGTGGCTGGCAAGGGCGTTCCCGCTTCGCTTTTGATGGCGACCGTGCAGTCCTCGCTGACCACTTTGGTCGAGCAGCGGCTTTCGCCGGCTGAAATTATGCAGCGTTTGAACCGGCTGGTTCACGAAAACACCGAATCCCAGCATTTCGTCACCTTCTTTTTGGGCCTCTTCGATACGGAAACCCGGCGGCTGACCTATGTAAACGCCGGGCATAATCCCCCCCTTTATTTTCCGCCGGGCGGAAAACCGAAGGAATTGGCGGAAGGGGGCCTGCTTCTGGGAATTATGCCGGAAGCCCGCTACGAGGTCGGGGAAATATTATTGCACAAAAACGCTCCGCTCGTTTTGTACACGGACGGCATCACGGAAGCCGAAAACCATTCCGAAGAGCAGTTCGGAACGGAGCGTTTGACCGAAACCGTTGAGCAAAACCGTCATCTTCCGGCCAAGGAATTGGGGGAGCGGATTTTGTCGGGCCTTAAAAGCTTTTGTGACGGCCGGGAATTGGGGGATGACGTTTCCCTGGTGATTTTGAAGACTGTGTGAAGTCAGTCCCGACTGTCAATTTGTGGGATACCCTCCTTTACGACGACCTGGAAGTTGACCGGGCCCGGCTAAATTTTATTTAACGCCAAGAAACTTGCACAAACCCTTCCAGATTGTATTTTCCCCAGTGGGAATGGGAAGGGATAAAAAGCAAGCATGCGCATAGGGATACTTACCGGCGGGGGGGACTGCCCCGGGCTCAACGCCGTCATCCGGGCCGTCACCCGCAAGGGGTTGAAAGAGGGATGGGAAATATGGGGCATAGTGGAAGGGTGGCGGGGGCTGATGGGGGACGGCTGGTTCGAGCCGTTGCGGCTGGAATCGGTTTCCGGCATTCTGCGCCGAGGGGGAACCGTTCTGCGCACCTCCCGCGACAATCCCTTTAAAATTCCCGGAGGAGCCGACGAAGTGCTCGCCAACGTCAAAAAGAATAAAATCGACGCTTTGGTCGTTGTCGGCGGCGAAGGGACGATGAAACTTTCCAAAAAATTCTTCGACAGGGGTATCCCATTAGTGGGAGTGCCCAAAACGATTGACAACGACATTTGGGGGACTGATTTGACCTTTGGTTTCGACACGGCCGTCAATACCGCAATGGAAGTCATCGACAAACTCCACTCCACCGCCGAAAGCCACAACCGCGTTTTGGTCGTGGAGGTAATGGGGCACTACACCGGCTGGATTGCCTGGGCGGCGGGGCTGGCCTCCGGGTCGGATTTGATAATCATCCCGGAGCATCCCACCGGACTGAAGGAAATCTGCGAGGTGATTGAAGCTCGTTTTGCCCGAGGCAAGTACTTTTCCATCGTAGTGGTGGCGGAGGGGGCCAAAATTTCCTTGGAAAAAGGGAAACCGGGGGACTATATTTGGCAGCCCGGAACGGATGCCGCCGGCCACCCCCGGCTGGGGGGAATTGGCGAGGTTTTGGCCAAAAAAATCGAGGAGAAAACCGGCTTTGAAGCCCGCCCGGTGACCCTGGGGTACATCCAGCGGGGGGGCTCTCCTTCCGCTTTTGACCGGGTTTTGGCGACCCGTTTCGGGGTTTTTGCGGTAGAAATGATAAAGGGGAAAAAATTCGGGCAAATGGTTGCCCTGAAAGGAACCGAAATCACCGCCGTCCCGTTGGAGGAAGCGGCCAAGCAGTTGAAAACAGTGCCGGAAGAATATTACAAAACCGCCGAGGTGTTCTTTGGTTAAACCGTTGCGAAGATTGCTCCTGACCCTCCCCCTCTTTTTAGGGGTGACGGAATTGCCCCAAGCCTCCAACTTGGCCATCCGGCTGGGGCTATGGCATCTGACCAAGCCGGATTTCACCCTGGAAGGAAATTTAGACCTAAACCGGCAGAAAAATTTCTTCTATTCGGAAGTGACGCTGGAGAATTCTCTCAATCGCTTCCTTTCGCTGGACGTGAGTTTGGGAACCCTTTTGCGCGGCACCATCCGTTACCAAACCGCTTCGGGCAACAAATTTGCCGGAAGCGCCAACGTGTTGCCGTTAAGCTTGGGGCTTTCCTTTTACCCCGTCCCTCTCTCCACAAGCATCCAGCCCTATTTTCGAGGCGGCGGGACGTTTGCCCTCGGCAACTCCAACTCCGGCAACTACGCCGGGGTGGACGCTTCCGGCAATCCGATATTCAACTCCAAAACGCGGGTGACCGGCGGATTTTTCGGTGCGGCCGGCTTGAAGCGAAAGCTTGTCTCGAAAGTTCACCTGACGGCTGAATTTGGCTATCACCAGTTGAGATTTTCCGGCCCCGTCGCCGGCATCTCCAATCATTCGGGATACAAAATTTTGGCGGGAGTAAGCGTCAATTACAAATAGCTCGGAGGAACGATGAAAATCGCCATCAACGGTTTCGGACGGATAGGGCGGCTGGTTCTGCGGGCCGGGCTGGACAACCGCAACCTTGATTTTATCGCCGTAAACGACATCACCGACGCCAAAACCCTGGCTCATTTGTTGAAATACGATTCCATCCACGGCCCCCTGGACCGGCCCGTCCAAGCGGAGGGGGGCTCGATTATCGTCAATGGCAAAAAAATAGATGTACTTTCCGAAAAGGAGCCTAACCATCTTCCCTGGAAAAAGTTTGGCATTGACATCGTTGTCGAGGCCTCCGGCAAATTCACCGACCGGGACGGGGCCGCCCGGCATTTGACCGCGGGAGCCAAAAAAGTCTTAATCTCCGCCCCCGCCAAGGGGCCGGATGTAACGATAGTTTTAGGCGTAAATCACAAAAACTACGACCCGGTCAAACACAACCTTGTTTCCATCGGCTCCTGCACCACGAACTGCCTCGCGCCGGTGGCCAAGGTGCTGGACGACAATTTCGGCATCGTCAAAGGGTTTATGAACACCGTTCACGCTTTCACCAATGACCAGCGTACGCAGGACCAGCCCCACAAGGACCTGCGCCGGGCCCGCGCCGCTTCGCTTTCGCTTATCCCCACCACCACCGGCGCCGCCAAAGCGATTTCCGAGGTTTTGCCGAACCTGAAGGGGAAACTGGACGGCATTTCCGTGCGGGTGCCGGTGGCGGACGGCTCGCTTTTGGACCTGACCTGCGTTTTGGAAAAGGAAACCACGGCCGAGGAAGTGAACGCGACGATGGAAAAAGCAGCCGTTGGGGGGCTCAAAGGCATCTTAGAATACCAGACCGATCCGATTGTCTCCGCCGATGTCATCGGCAACCCGCATTCCGCGATTTTCGACTCGCTGTCGACCGCCGTCATCGGCAAAAACCTGGTGAAAGTCCTGGCCTGGTATGACAACGAATGGGGGTTCTCCTGCCGGATGGTGGAAACGCTGGAGATGATGGGGAAAAACTTTGCCGATTGAAACGGCGGCCTTGAACAAGCTCTCCTTCGACCGGCTGGACGTAAGAGGAAAGCGGGTTTTGGTCCGGGTTGATTTCAATGTGCCCGTCGAAGGAAACCAAGTTTCCGACGCCACCCGCATCAAAGAATCCCTCCCCACCATTCAAAAACTTATCCGCGACGGCGCCAAAGTGATTCTGATGTCCCATCTGGGCCGCCCGAGAAAGGGGCCGGCACCGGAATTTTCCCTGGCCCCCGTGCGCAATAAACTGGCCGACTTTTTGGGCCAGCCAGTGGAGTTCGCCGCCGACTGCATTGGCCCAGAGGCAGAGGCCAAAGCCCAAGGCTTGAAGCCGGGGGAGGTGCTGCTTTTGGAAAATCTCCGCTTTCATCCCGAAGAGGAAAAAAACGACTTGGAATTCTCCAAAAAATTGGCCCGGCTGGGGGAAATCTATGTCAATGACGCTTTCGGCTCGGCCCATAGGGCCCATGCCTCCACGGCCGGTGTGGCCCAATTCTTCGAAAAGCGCGCGGGGGGTTACCTGATGCAAAAGGAGTTAAAATTTTTGGGGCAGTTGCTTTCCGACCCGGAACGGCCGTTCGTGGCTATTCTGGGAGGGGCCAAGGTTTCCGACAAAATTGCCGTTATCGAAAACCTGCTCCCCAAAGTGGACAAACTCTTAATCGGCGGCGGTATGGCCTACACTTTTGTGGCCGTACAGGGAAAAAAAGTGGGAGCTTCCATACTTGAACCGGAACGGCTTGAGTTGGCCGGAACGCTTTTGCAAAAGGGGAAGGATAAAATCGTTCTGCCAGAGGATTCGATGGTCGCCCCGGAGGTAAAACCGGACATCACCGTGCAAATTTATCCCTCCGATGAAATCCCGGACGGACTGAAGGGGCTGGATATCGGCCCCAAGGCGGCCGAAAACTTCGGCCTTATTCTGGACAAGGCCAAAACCGTGCTCTGGAACGGGCCTGTGGGGGTGTTTGAGGTTTCCCCATTCGACGCCGGCACCAAGAAAATCGGCCAAAAGTTGGCCGAGCTTACCGCCCGGGGAGCCATCACGGTGGTCGGCGGAGGGGACACTGCCGCCGCCTGCGCCCGCTTTGGCCTCTCCGACAAAATGTCGCACATCTCCACCGGCGGCGGGGCTGCGCTCGAATTTCTGGAAGGCAAAACGCTGCCCGGCGTGGCCGCTCTTTCGGACGCGTAGGGGTTTAATTTATTAAACCCCTACAAAAAATGATTCGTCCTCGCCTTGTCGCCGGCAATTGGAAAATGCACACCGTCCCGGAGTCTGCGAGCAAGCTTGCTGCCGAAATCATCCAGCACAAATCTGAATTTGGTCCGGTCGAAGTGGCCCTCTTTCCTCCCTTCACTTCCCTTGCCGCCGTGCGGGAGATTGTCGGCAAATCGAAAATCCGCTTGGGCGGACAAAATATGCACTTCGAATCGGAAGGGGCCTTTACCGGCGAAGTATCGGGAACGATGCTGAAGGCCTCCGGTTGTTCGATGGTCATTTTAGGGCATAGCGAACGGCGGCTGTACTTTGGAGAAACCGACCAGCTAATCAATCTGAAATTAGAAAAAGCCCTTGAAGGGGAGCTCATTCCGATTTTCTGCCTTGGAGAAAAATTGCCTGAAAGACAAAACGGGAAAACCTTTGAAGTACTTGAAAGGCAATTGGCCGCCGGCTTGGGAGGACTGCGCTTCGATGAAAAACAACTGGTTATCGCCTACGAACCGGTATGGGCTATTGGGACAGGAGTGAACGCCACGCCCGAACAAGCCGCTGAAGCGCATCGGTTTTTGAGGGAAAAGCTCTCGACTTTGGTCGGCCCCCCCGTTGCGGAAAAATTGCGTATATTATATGGCGGTTCGGTGAACGCCGGAGTCGCCGGTGCGCTTTTTGCCGAAGAGGAAATTGACGGCGCGCTGGTGGGCGGCGCAAGTTTGAAAGCGGCCGAGTTTGTGGAGATAGTAAAAAAAGCGAAGTAGGGGTTTGCCTGCCCGGCCAGGGATTTATCAAACCCATCATTTTTAGTAAGGAGGTTCTGTGTACACGCTGTTAATCTTTTTGCACGTTATTGTGGCGGTTTGCCTGATTATTTCGGTTTTGATGCAGTCGTCCAAAGGCGAGGGACTGGCCGGAGCTTTTGGCGGCGGGACTTTTTCCTCCACCGTGTTCGGCGGGCGGGGCGCGGCCACCTTTTTGGTCCGCGCCACCGCGGTTTTGGCGCTCATTTTTGCGTTGACCTCCGTCGGCCTGACGGTGGTCAAGCGCGGCCCGAGGGTGGAAAGCGCCGTGCAAAAGGCGGCGGGGACGATTCCGATGCCCCAGCAGCAGACGCCGGTCAACGTTCAGCAGGGACAGGACGCCCAACCGACGGCTGGACAGCCGGCCCAAACCGGCACGACGGCCAAAGAGCCGAACGTTTTCGACCCAAACGCCCCGGGCAGTCAAAAGCAGCCCGGGCAAAAGTCCTCGACGCCGAAGTAGTTCGATTCTGTTTCTTTGTAGGGGTTTGATTAATCAAACCCCTACATGAATCTCGCTGAAGCGTGGTTCTACGAATGCCGTTTTGCTCCCCTCGAAAAAATCATTTATATTCAAAATGAAATCGTAGGGGCACGGCGTGCCGTGCCCTTCCCTCTCCACTTTGTGGAGAGGGATAAAGGGTGAGGTTGTAAAAATCGCCGAAGTGGTGGAACTGGCAGACACACCATCTTGAGGGGGTGGCGCCGTAAGGCGTGCGGGTTCGAATCCCGCCTTCGGCAGATTTGTTTCTGCGGCAACGAAAATGCCGCCTTCGAAAAATCTACCTCCCCACTTCCACTTGGCAGCCTCAACCTTAGTCAAGGATAAGCTATACCCCGAGGCTAAAACCTCGGCTACTCAATATCACAAGAAGAACATAACCGCCCAAACCCCTATTGCTTCCAGCCTGAAATCCGGTATTTTGGTATTGATGTCGCCACTGAAATTTCTCTGCAAAGCCGAACCTACTAGCGTATTCTCTAAGAAAGAACTATGGACCGCAATTTAGGGCTGGAGCTGATGCGGGTGACCGAGGCGGCCGCTCTTTCCGCCGCCGGCTGGATGGGGAAAGGGGATGCCCACCAGGCCGACGATGCAGCCGTGGAGGCGATGCGTAAGGCCTTCTCCGCCATACAGTTTTCTGGGGTTGTGGTAATCGGCGAAGGGGAGCGGGACGAAGCTCCTATGCTCTATATCGGCGAAAAGTTGGGGAATGGCAAACCGCCCAAAGTGGACATTGCCTTGGACCCTCTTGAATGCACCAATTCGGTCGCCTTTGGCCGCTCCAACGCCCTTTCGGTGGTGGCGGCGGCCGAGCACGGGCATTTTCTGCACGCGCCGGACACCTATATGGAAAAAATAGCAGTCGGGAAAGAGGCCCAAGAGGCTATTGACCTCTCCAAATCGGTGGAGGAAAACTTAAAAAATATTGCCGCTGCGAAACAACTGCCGGTGGAGAATCTGACCGTGGTGGTTCTGGACCGCCAGCGCCACGAGGAACTGGTGCGGCGGGTGCGCAAACTGGGCTGCCGGATTCATCTGATACCGGACGGAGATGTTTCCGCCGCCATTGCGACGGCCCTGCCGGATTCGGGGGTGGATGTGCTTTTGGGCACCGGCGGAGCGCCGGAAGGGGTTCTGGCGGCGGCGGCTTTGCGCTGCTTGGGAGGAGGATTCCAGGGACGGCTGGTCTTCAGAAACGAGGAGGAAATCAAGCGCGCCAAGAAAATGGGCGTAAAAAACGTAAACAAAATCTATACCTGCGAGGAGCTGGCCCGGGGGGACAACATCATGTTCGCCTGCACCGGGGTAACCGACGGAGATTTGCTGAAAGGCGTCCATTTCTTCCACGGGGGCGCCGAGACTCATTCCCTGGTGATGCGCTCCAAAACCGGCACCTTGCGGTTTATTACGACCCGGCATACGTTTGACCGGATGCCGGACTACGAATGAAAGGGGAAACGCCATGCAGCTTAGAATAACCGCCCGCCATTTCGATATGAACGGGAATTTGAAGGAATTTACTGAAAAAAACTTTGCCAAGCTGGAACGGTATTTTGAAAACATCGTCGACTGCCACCTGATTTTGACCAAGGACCGCTACCAGCAGGTGGCGGAGGGGACCTTGAAGGTGTACGGCACGGTCATCACGGCCAAGGTGGCCACCAACGATATGCACGCTTCGGTGGAAAAACTGGCTGAAAAAATGGAAACCCAGCTCAAGCGCTACAAAGAGAAGCTGAAAACCAAGGACCAGAAAAAGCTGGGCCGGCTGAAAGCCGAAGCCGGGCGGGCGGCGGCCGGGGGGGAATCGCTGGAGGAAGAAGAATAGCCGATGAACGCGCTGACGGTCGAGAGCCTGTATAACGAAAAAAAAGAATATCTCGAGCTGTCGATTTTGACCGGTCAGGCCGGCTTATCCAAGCAAATTTTGAACAACGAAATCCACCGCCCCAGCCTCGCTTTGGCCGGCTTTACCGAGCGGTTTGCCTCCCGGCGGACCCAAATTCTGGGGGAAACGGAAATGGCTTTCCTCGGAAGCCAGCCGCCCGACAAAAGGCGCGAAACCTGTATGCGCCTTTTTTCCTTCAACCTTCCGGTGGTGATTGTCTCCAAGGGGCAACCTCCTTCCCCGGAGCTTTTGGAGGCGGCCCGGGAATGGGACACCGCCGTTTTGAGTTCCAAGCTCACCACCACCGAGTTGGAAAGCCGCCTGGCGGTTTTTCTGGACCATGCCTTTGCCCCCACCACCACCGTGCACGGCTCGTTGATGGACGTGTACGGTGTCGGGCTTTTGTACACCGGCAAATCCGGGGTGGGGAAAAGCGAAACCGCCCTCGACCTGGTGGAGCGGGGCCATCGGCTGGTGGCGGATGATATGGTGCGCATCATCAAAAAGGCGCCGGAGGTGATTGTCGGCACCGGCTTTGAGCTTCTGGGCCACCATATGGAGGTGCGCGGCATCGGGATTATCGACATCGAAAAACTGTTCGGCATCCGCGCCATCCGGCTGCAAAAGCGCATTGAGGTGGAGGTGCGCCTGACCATCTGGTCGGAGGAGGAGCAGTATGAACGGCTGGGGCTGGAGGAAAAACACACCGCCATCCTGGGGGTGGAAATTCCGGTGGTCACCATCCCCCTTTCCCCGGGCAAAAACATCACGGTCATATCGGAAGTGATAGCGATGAACCATATGCTGAAAGTCTACGGCGAAAACACGGCGGAAGGGTTCGCCCAGCGCCTTTCGGAGGAAATCCACCGCCGCAAAATGACCACCCGCTACCTCGAAAGCGATTACGAGTAACCCCCTTCCTGTCGATACCAATAAGGGGGTATGAGTCCAAAAACAGCGGAATGGAAGGTGGGGCTGGTCATTTTGGCCGCCGTCGCCCTTTTGATATACGGGATAATCTGGATACGGGGAGCCCGCTTCGGCCGGCAAACCTATCCGGTGGCGGTGATTTTTCCCAACGTCGGTTCCCTCTCCGCCGGCGACCCGGTTTCCGTTTCCGGCGTGCTGAAGGGAAAAGTAAAAAAAATCGAGCTCTATCAGGGGGATGTGCGGGTTCATTTTACCCTCGAAAAGGACGTGGTTTTGAAGAAAGACGCCCGCTTCACGGTGATGAACATCGGGCTGATGGGGGAGCGGTTCGTGGCGGTGGAAACGGGGAAATCGGATACCCTGCTTTCTCTGACTCCCTACCCCCGCGGTTACTATGACACGGGAATCCCGGAAGTGATGGGGATGATGGGGCGGATGATGGACGAGGTCAGAAAATTGGTGGAAGCCTTGCGCGGCTCCATCGGCTCGCCCGGATATCTGGAAAAACTGGCTTCCATCGCGGAACAGGCGGAAGATATGAGCAAAAGGATAAACCGGCTTTTGGCGAAAAATGAGGGCAAGGTGAACACGGCCTTTGACGATTTGTCCCGCGCCGCCAGCCAGCTAAAGAATTCGATTGCTAAAAACGCCGACGCTTTCGATTCCACGCTTGGCAACTTACACACGGCCTCGCAAAAAGTTGCCCCTTTGGTGGACGGGCTCGATTCGCTTCGGCTCTCTTTCAGGCGGATTACCAACCAGATAGAAAAGCAGGAGGGGACCTTGGGCAAACTGGTTTTTGACCGGACGCTCTATGACCAGATGCGCAAAACCACTCGTGATTTGGATTCTTTGATTCTGGACGTAAAACGCAACCCCCGCCGCTATTTGACGATTAAAGTGTTTTAATGCCCCATTCGTTTTATTTTGCCCTACACAATCACCAGCCGGTCGGGAATTTCGATTCGGTCATCGACCTTGCGTTTGAAAAAGCCTATCTCCCCTTCCTTCGGCTGGTAAAAAAGTTTCCGGCGTTCAAATTCGCTTTGCACAACTCCGGCATCCTGTACGAGTGGGCCGAAAAACGGAAGCCGGAGTTTTTCAAGCTCATCGAAGACCTGCTCGACCAGAAACAACTGGAACTTTTGGGGGGCGGCTTTTACGAGCCGATTCTCCCTTCCATCCCGGAGGTTGACCGAATCGGGCAGATTTTGAAAATGTCGGACTATCTCGAAAAACGCTTTGGGGAAAGACCCACAGGCATCTGGGTGACGGAACGGGTCTGGGAGCCGAGTTTGCCAAAAACCCTCGCCCAAGCGGGGATTACTTACACGATGCTGGATGACACCCTCTTCAAGTATGCCGGTTATGACGGCCCCTTGACCGCCGGGCCGCTTTTGACGGAAGACGAGGGGCGTTGGGTGTATGTTTTTCCGATTCTAAAGGAGTTGCGTTACAAAATCCCTTTCGGCCCTGTCGAGGAGGTCATCCATCAGCTTTTTTCCCAGCCCGAAAATCCCAAAAGCTGGGTCTATGCGGACGACGGCGAGAAATTCGGGAGTTGGCCGAAAACGTTCGAACACTGTTACACGAACGGCTGGCTGGAGCGGTTTTTGGCGGAAATTACCTCCCATTCCAACTCCCTGGAAATGAAATTTTTCAGTGCGGCCGCCGCCCCGCGCCAACCGGCCGACCGCATCTACCTGCCCACGGCCGCTTACGAAGAAATGCTGGAGTGGGCCCTGCCGCCCAGGTTGCAACTGGAATACGAGGAGGTCAAGGAGCGAATTAAGCAAACGGGCAACTGGGAAAAGGCCGCTCCTTTTTTCCGGGGTGGCTTCTGGCGCAATTTTTTGGCGAAGTACCCGGAAGTAAACCAGCTGCACAAGAAGATGCTTTTTGTAAGCGGACGGCTGCAGACGCTCAAGAATAAACCCAAAATTGACAGAAAAAGGTGGAACGAGGCGCAACACTTGCTTTTCAAAGGGCAGTGCAACTGCCCCTTTTGGCACGGGGTTTTTGGCGGGGCCTATTTGACCCATCTGCGGGCCGCCAACTACGAGGCCTTAATCGGCGCGCAAAACATCGCTTACGAGCTGGAGAACAGGAAACCGGTCGTCACCCTGGAAGCCATCGATTTTAATGCCGACGGCTGGGAGGAAACTGTAATTGAAACGCCAACCATCTTCTGCGTCATAGAACCTCGCCAAGGGGGATGTTTTAGCGAACTGGATTTCAAACCGAAGCAATTCAACTTGCAGAATACATTTACCCCCTACCCGGAGGCGTATCACAAAAAGCTGGCGGAGCAAACCGCCTCTGTTTCCGGGGCGGCCACCATCCACGCGCGCATGCAGGCAAAAGACCAGAACCTGGAAAAATATCTTCCCCCCGAAGATGCCGCGGTTTGCCCCAATTGGAGCTTTCGTGAAAATATTGACGGCCACCCTATCCGCCTTTCTTACGAACCAAGACTCGAAAAACGCGAAACATCCGCCGCCGTTCTGCTGAAAGGAATCTGGGCAGCGGGACTTCTAATGGAAAAACGAATTGCCATTAACGCCGGCCGACCTCGATTACGGTTTGAATATCATATAGAGAACACGTCGGCTGAAAAGCGATCCATAAAGCTGGAGAGCGAGTTCAATTTCAATTTCGAAGCGCCGTATGCCACCGACCGGTATTTCAAAATCAACGGGCAAAAGCCATCCCGGCCGACTTTGGAAGTGGAGGAAAAGGCAGGGAATGTGACCACGGTTGAAATGATTGATGAATGGCGGAAGCTGACGGCACTTTTCCGGTTCGAGCAACCGATTAGCTTTGAGCGCCGCCCCATTTTCACTGTTTCACTTTCCGAGGGGGGCGCGGAGAAAACCTTTCAGGGCACCAAGCTGCTGTTCGGTTTTCCCGTCCACTTAAACCCCGGTCAATCAACCAAATCCAATTTCAGCTTGGAGCTTCTTTTGCTTTAACGATTTTTTTCGTTTCTTTCCTCTATGTCAATCGGGCTTTACATCCACTTTCCGTTCTGTTCCAAAATCTGTCCCTACTGCGATTTTTACGTTTTGCGGGAATCGAAAGCCAAACGGACAGCTTTCCTGTCCTATTACGAAAAAGAATTGAAGCTGCTCTCCGAGAGGAAACAAGAGCTTTTCAGTCAAAAACTGGAAACGATTTATTTTGGCGGCGGCACCCCTTCGCTCTTGGAAGCGGGACAATTTGCCATCCTTCTGAAACTGACAAAAAAATATTTTGCGGTCTTCTCCAATGCGGAAATTTCACTCGAAGCCAATCCCAATGACCTGTTGGGTAACAAATCGGAGGCATTCCATCGCCTCGGCATAAACCGGCTTTCGATAGGCGTGCAGAGCTTGAACGAGAACGAACTAAAAGCACTTGGAAGAGAACATTCGGCCAGGCAAGCCGCGGAGGCCGCTCAAAATGTCAGGAATTCCGGCTTTGAGAATTTCAATATTGACTTGATCTTTGGCGTTCCCGGCCAAACGCTCATTTCCTGGGAGCAAACTTTGGAAAAGGCAGTTAAGGGGCGGCCCGCGCATATTTCGACCTACAGTTTGACTATCGAGGAACGGACTTCTTTTTACAAACTGCAACAAGCAGGCAAGCTGCAACTGCCGCCGGATGAGATTTGTCAGGAAATGTATTTAAGGGGAGTCGAATTTCTGGAAAAAGAGGGTTATGGGCAGTACGAAATTTCCAATTTTGCCCGCTCCGGTTTCCAGTCTCGGCACAACCGGAACTACTGGCAGCGGAAGAGTTATCTAGGTCTTGGCCCTTCGGCCCACTCTTTTTTCAGCAATCAACGCTGGGCCAACGTCCGCAGCCTTCCCATCTACCAGCGGAAGCTGGATGCCGGCCAGCCGCCTCGGGAGTTTGAAGAGGACATCGACCAAAGGAAAGCCATCGAAGAAGCGCTGCTTTTGGGCCTGCGGCAAAAGGAGGGGATTGGTCTGGAGAATCTGAAGGTGGAATTCGGCTATGATGTTGAGAAGGAAAAAGGAGCACTGCTTAATAGGTTGGCCGTCCAAAACTTCGTTCAGAAGGAAAACGGCCGGTTGCGGCTCACGCCGCTCGGGTTTTATGTCTCCGACAAGATAGTATCCGAACTTTTTCCGTAACCACCCGGCCGTTTTTTTCCGATACTAATAATAGAAGGGTGAACAAGCGTACGGCCTCTTTTTCACCGAATAATATGGCTTGTCGGAATGCTTTTCAACTCCTTTCTTATTGGGTATGGAACGGGTGACCGGCGACAGTAAAATAGTCAGGGATTTGGCCAAGCTTGTGGAAGGGGACGTGCTTTTCGACGAGCTTTCCCGTCAGGAGTACGCCACTGCTGCCTGCATTTTCAAAATCCGCCCGCTGGGAGCGGTCTGCCCTAAGAGCAAAAAAGACGTCGAGGTGCTGGTTAAATACGCCCGTGCCCATCAAATTTCACTGACACCAAGAGGCGGCGGCTCCGGTCTTTCCGGTCAGGCGCTCGGGGCCGGAATTGTGGTCGATTTCTCCCGCTATATGAACAAGGTCGTAGGTATCAATCCGGAAGAAAAGACTGTCCGCGTTCAGCCGGGATTGATTTACACCAAGTTGAACGAGGCGGCCACCAAATACAACCTTTTTCTGCCGCCCGACCCTTCCAGCGGCTCCTACTGCACGGTGGGGGGGATGATTGCCAACAACTCCGCCGGCGCCCACACCGTTTTTTACGGCACCACACGGGATTTTGTCGAATCGCTGGAAACCGTCGTCTCGGACGGTTTCCGGGTCGAAAGCAGCCGGCTGGCGGGCAATTCAAACCTCACGGCTGAACTTGCAAACACCTGCAAGCAAACCGAAGAGCTTCTCTTGTCAAATCGACAGGCTATTCTGGACTCTACTGTCCAAGTCACAAAAAACTCGGCCGGATACAATCTGGACGGCGCTCTGAAAAGCGGCGGGGTCGATTTTACCCAACTTTTGGTCGGCTCGGAAGGGACGCTCGGAATTGTGACTGAAGCGACTTTTCGGTTGCTGCCCAGACTGCCCCACCGGGCCGTTACCCTTTTGTATTTTGATGACTGGGAAAAAGCCTCGCAAGCGGTAGTGGAACTGCTCAAGCTCGCGCCATCGGCCCTGGAGTTGGTGGATGAAACCTTCGTTTCTTACGTGCGCAAAGGCCGGCAGGAACTGCGCCCCTTTTTGCCGGAAAAATCGACTGCGGTGATATTGCTCGAATTCGAAGGCCAAACGCCGGAGGAAGTGAAGGAAAAAATCCCCGCCGGCGTGCGTGCGGCTGCTCCCCTTGCCTTCGGCACCCGCGCCGCCTTTGCACCTAAAGAACAAAACGCCCTCTGGGAAACCCGCCGGGCGGCCCTGCCGATTGTCTATAAAGCCAGCCCGATTAAAAAGCCGATGAATTTTATCGACGATTCCGCCGTCCCACCGCAAAATCTGGGACGTTACATCAACGGCCTGAAGCAGATTATGGGGAAGCGGGGCATTGAACTGGTCATCTTCGGTCATGCCGGCAACGGCAATGTGCACATTACCCCACTAATGGACCCGCACGAGCCGGGTTTCGAAAACCGGTTGGTGGAAATTTCGGATGAGGCGTTTGACCTGACCTTAAAGCTGGGTGGCACTATCTCGGCCGAGCACGGCGATGGGGTGATGCGTTCACCTTATCTCAAAAGACAATACCCCAAGACCTATCCCCTCTTCGAGCGGCTGAAAAAAATCTGGGACCCGGAGAACATTCTCAACCCCGGCAAAATCGTTACCGATTACAACCATATCCCGGTCAACATCCTTCGTTTCCCTAAAAAATTCATCCCGACCGGCACCGTTTTCGACCAGCCCCGCTGGCGAGTCGAGATTGAAAAATGCCACGGCTGCGGCGCCTGCCGCAACTACTGCCCGGTGGCGGCCGAAACCGAAATCGAACCCGCCACCGCCCGTGCCAAGCCGAATTTGTTGATGGGCGTCATCACCGGCGAACTTCCGGTTGACCTGCTTTTCGACGAGCGTTTCAAAAGCGTGGCTGATTTATGCTTCAACTGCCGGCTCTGTCTTTCCGAATGCCCCACCGCCGTGGACGTCCCCGATTTGGCCATTCTGACCCGAACCCTGTACGCCGAAAAGCACGGCCAGACCCTGCGCAACAAGGTGCTGTCGCACGCCGACACCAGTTCCAAGCTGGCCTCCCTGATGCCGAAGGTGACCAACTGGGCCCTTTCCCTGCGGCTCAATCGCATCTTTATGGAACGAATCTTAGGCATCCACCGGGACCGGGAGTTTGCTCCGGCGCTAAGACCTTTTCCTTTAAAACAGAAAACAAACTACGCAGGCAAAAGGAAGGTCGCCTACTTTCCGGGTTGTTTCGCCCGCTTCAACGACGTGAACGGCGAAGCGCAGGCGGCCTTGAAGGTGTTGCAGAAAAACGGCGTTGAAGTCCTGGTTCCGGAACAAAAATGCTGCGGGATTGCGATGATAACCGTCGGGAGTGAAGAAGATGCCCGAAAGAATGCCCGATTCAATGTCGAGGTCTTGGCCCCGCTGGTAAAGCAGGGGTATGAGGTCGTCGCCTCCGCCCCCTCCTGTGCTTTGGCGATTTACGAAGATTATCCCCGGCTATTGAATACGGAAGAGGCCCATCTGGTCAGCCAAGCGACCAAAGAAATTCATCAATACCTGTGGGAACTATACCAGCGCAAGGAACTGAACCGGAGCTTCAAACCGGTCGATTTGCACTTGGTGTGGCACAACCCCTGCCATTCCAAGGCCCTGGGAGTCGAACGGGAGCCGATTGAGCTTTTGCGGCTGGTTCCCGGGGTGGTCGTGGAAGAGATTGCCGATTCCTGTTGCGGAATGGCCGGAACCTTCGGCTTCAAAACCGAAAATTTCGACCTGTCGATGAAAATCGGAAACCGATTATTCGAGGAAATCAAGCGCACCGGCGTCACCGCCGTGGCGACCTCCTGCGGCACCTGCAACATCCAGATTGCCCAGGGGACCCGCCTGCCCGTCCGCCATACCCTCTCGATTCTGGCCGAGGCCTACCGGGATTAACTGGGTTTTCGGCAGACATTTTGCGTATAATTTAAGGGAGAAGATGCTGAAAAAACTGCTGGTAATTTTGCTTTTAAGTCCGGCCGGAGTGCAGGCCGACAAACTTTTGATTTATATGGACGGCAAACAGACCGACCACCTGAAGGCCTACGGCGTGGCTTACTGGATCTTAAGCCTTGGCCAAAATGTGGAGTGGCTTTTGAATTACCGGGGCGGTTCCTTTATGGCCGACCCAGCCCCGGAGCTGGAAAAACTCTGCCGTCTGCGGGGGGTGGGGTTTGAAATCATCTCCACCGGCGACGCCAATCAAATTTACCAGACCATCGAAGAAAACAACATGGAAGTGATTTTGCTGGAAAAACCTCCGAAAATAGCCATTTACACCCCTCCCAATAAAGAACCCTGGGACGATGCCGTGACGCTCGCTTTAACCTATGCTGAAATTCCGTACGGCACCCTGTGGGACGCCGAGGTACTGGCCGGAGAACTGGCGAAATATGACTGGATTCACCTGCACCACGAGGACTTCTCCGGCCAGTATGGAAAATTCTACGCAATGTACCGCAATGCCGATTGGTACCGGCAGGAGGTTGCCGCCAACCAGACGATGGCCCATCAATTGGGATTCGCCAAGGTATCCGTGGCGAAAAAAGCGGTTTCCCGGGCAATCAAGGACTACGTCGCCGCGGGGGGAATGCTTTTTGCGATGTGCTCCGCCACCGAAACCATCGATATTGCCTTTGCCGTCGATTCGACCGACATTGTTGACGCAGTTTTCGACGGCGACCCGCCGGACGCCGACTACAGCCGCCGGCTGAATTACAACCGGACCTGGGCTTTCACCAACTTTCAGGTCTTTCCGGAGCCGTTCGACCACCGCCGCTCGGACATCGACGTCACCTACGACCGCAACCGCTGGGTGCCGAACCCGAAGGCCGACTTTTTCACCCTGTTTGAATTTTCCGCCAAGTTGGACCCGGTGCCGACGATGCTGGTGCAAAACCACAATGCCGCTGTGGCCGGCTTTATGGGGCTGACCACCGCTTTCCGGCGTTCGCTTCTTAAAAAATACGTCACCATCCTTGGGGAAATCCCGGAAGCCGACGAGGTGCGCTACATCCACGGCAACTTCGGGCAGGGAACCTGGACTTTTCTGGCCGGCCACGACCCGGAGGATTACGAACACCAGATTGGCGACCCCCCCACCGATTTGGCCCTGCACAAAAATTCTCCCGGCTACCGGCTGATTTTGAACAACGTCCTCTTCCCGGCGGCCCGGCAGAAAGAACGGAAAACTTGAAAAATTTGGGTTTTTCTGCCAACCGCCGGAATACTTCCATCGAGGAGGCCGTCGCCAAGGCGGTTGAATGGAAGCTGGAAGCGCTGGAAATAAACCTGAACCGTCCCGAATATTTTCCGGAGAATTTCGATTCTCCCAGGAAAACCGCGATAAGAAAAACGTCCGAAAAATCGGAAATCCGGCTCCTGCTGCATGCTCCCGACGACATCAATCTCCTTTCCCGCCACAAAAACATCCGCCTGGCGGGGGTGGAGCGGTTAAAGGAGATGCTCGCTTTCGGAAAGGAGCTTGGGGCCGTTTATTTCACCTTGCATACCGGCAAAGTCGGCCTAGTGGCTACCGCTTCGGGTCGGGTCAAGATTATGCAGCATCCGACCTTCAAGCCGCTGGCGGAGAATTTTCGCGACTCGGCCCTCCGGCTTTTGGACGCGGCCGAAGGCCAGCTGGAGATGGGCTTCGAAAACACCAATCATTTCGAGGGATTTTTCGAGGAAGTCATCGCCGAATTGCTGGAGCAAACCCAGCTCAAACTAACCTGGGATATCGGCCACTCCTTTGCCGAAACCCCGGAAAAAATCAAGCAGACGCTGCGCTTTTTCTTCACTCATCTTCACCGGGTGCGAACGGTTCATTTGCACGACCGCAACGAGAAAACCGACCACCTGCCGGTCGGCTCCGGAACCATTCCCTGGAAACGGTTCGGCGAGGTTTTGCAAACGGACGAGATATTCAAGATTGTGGAAGTCAAGGATGCCGAAGCTATCGAGACCTCACTGAACTTTCTGCGCAAGCTGTCTTTTGGTCAAACTTTTTCAGCCCCCCCCGTCTCTAAAAAGTAGCTGACAAAGGTATCGGGTAACTTTTCCCCAATAGGGCCTCCAAAGGGAGACCTTTTTTGCTGACTTTAGGCCCCTGCCAGAACGCCGATAAGATTAAGGAGGGATTCGTCTTAAAGGAGGGGAAGTATGCGTCTATTCGGGTTGGTTCTTGCGGCTTTACTGCTTTCGCTCCCCCGGCTTTCGGCCGGAACGCTGGAGGGCCGGCTGCCGGACTTCCCCCCCCGGTTACCCTTCAAAGTGTGGAGCGTTATCCCACGGGGGCCAAACCTTCGATGCCGGACACCTTTTACAAGCCGCCCGCTACGGTGGTTTATCTTGTTCCGGTCTCCGCACGAGAGCCACAAAAATTCGAGCCTCCTGCCGCCCATCCCCGAGTCGTTCAAGCGAACCGCCGTTTCATTCCGGAAGTTTTACCGGTGGTCGTGGGAACGACCGTCGATTTCCCCAACTTCGACCCCTTCTTCCACAACGCTTTTTCCTACTCCAAAACCAAAAAGTTCGATTTGGGCCGCTACCCCACCGGAAAATCCCGTGCCGTAACTTTTGACAAGCCCGGGCCGGTCCGGGTTTTCTGCGAGATCCATTCGGATATGAACTGCGTCGTTCTGGTTCTGGAAAATCCCTACTTTACCCATCCCGACGTGGAGGGGAGCTTCAAAATTGAAAACGTGCCGGAAGGGGAGTATCTTCTGAAAGTTTGGCACAAGACCTCCGAATGGGGCACCCGACCGGTTAAAATTTCGGACGAAAAGCCTGTCGCCATCGATTTTCAGGAAAGCCGATGAAGTTTGGTGCCAGCCGCCTGCAGCGGCAGCTTTTCTTCTCGGCCCTTGGGCTTATTCTCATGCTGGTTCTCTTTTCCCTCTTTACGATTTACCGGGCATCCAGAAAGAAGCTCACCAGCTACCTTCGGGACGAACTGGCGCAAAGTTTGCCCGTGTCCAAAAAGTTTTTGCAGCAACGCCAACGCTATCTATTGGCCGAGGGTCAAGTCATCGCCAACGACCCCCGCTTCTTCGCCGCCATGGCGGAGGGGGACGGCTCCACGGCCCAGGCTGAAGCGGAAAGGTTCCAGGCGATTGTGAACGCCGATTTGCTGGCAGTCATCGGCCCAAGGGGGGAGCTGCTCGCCTCGGTTATGGAAAAACCCGAAGGGCGAATCAAAGAAACGGATCTCGTCCTCCTAAAGAAATTCAATTACCGCGGCCAGAACGGAATGTTGGCCCTTTCCCAAAGAATTTATCAGTTGGTGCAAATCCCTCTGCAGGCTCCCGGCCACGGGGAAATCGGGCAGTTGCTGCTCGGCTACGCCATCGATTCGAGTCTGGCTCGGAGCTTGAAAGACATCACCCATTCGGAAGTTTGTTTCTTCCTGAATGGAGGGCCAGTCGCGACCACCCTGAACGCGGCCCGCACGGCCGAATTGGAGCGGTTTTCACCCTCCTTAAACAGGTCGGAAAAAGTCAACGAGGTTTCCATTGGAGGCGAAGACTTCCTCGTTCTGTGCCGGAGCTTGGAGACCGGTCTGCCCTCCCAAACTCCAATTTGGTACTGCCTGCTTAAATCCGAAGATAAAGTCATCCTCCCTTTGATGAACCAGATATTCCGTTCCTTTTTCCTGCCCGTTTTGATTGGGACGGTCATAACCATTCTCGGTTCCTATTTTCTGTCGATGAAAATCGGCCGGCGGCTTGAAAAGCTGGTGGCCGGCGCGAACCAGATAAGCTCCGGCAACCTGGATTTCACCCTGCCGCCCTCCGCCAAAGACGAAATAGGGCGTCTTTCGGAGGCTTTCAACCAAATGCGCATCTCGCTCAAAAACCGCCTGGAGGAACTGAAGGAGGCCCACGCCCAAGCGCTGCGGGAGGAGCGGCTGGGAATCGTCGGTCGGATGGCGGCCACCATCATTCACGATTTCCGCGGCCCGATGCAGGTCATCCAAGGTTCGGCCGAGCTTTTGGCCGTGCCGGAGGCCAGCAAGGAAAAAAGGGAGCGCCACAGCGGGGTTATCGTCCAGCAGGTGGAACGGATGGCCAATATGACCCAGGAGTTGTTGGATTTCGCCAAAGGGGAAAGCCGCGCCCGGCGGGTGGTCCTGGATATTGAAGACCTGCTGACCGAAATCAACTTCCAAGCCGAAGAGCTTTGCCGCAACACCCCGGTGCGGGTGGACGTCGAACTGAAAAAACCGTTCCAGCTCTGGGCCGACAAGGAAAAGATACTGCGGGTTTTTATGAACCTGATTCGCAACGCCAAGGAAGCGATGGCGGGGGGCGGGGGAATCAAAATCACCGCCTTTTTGGACCGGGTGGAGGGGGTTATTCAGGTCGTCGATAACGGGCCCGGAATTGCCCCGGAGCTGGTCGGTCGTCTGTTCCAGCCGTTCGCCACCTTCGGCAAAGCCGGCGGTACCGGTCTGGGACTGGCATTGAGCAAAAAGATTGTCGAAGAACATGGGGGGGCCATTCAGTGCGACTCCGGGCCGGGAGAAGGTACCACCTTCACTATCCGGCTGCCGGCCGGCGAAAAGGTGGCTTTGGAAACCATCGCTCATACGGAAACAAGCAAGATTCTGATTTGAGGAGGGCGGATATGAACAGACAGCTGAAATGGAATTTCCTGGTTGCCGCTTTGATTTTTTCAACTCCTCTTGCAAAAGCCGAAAACCCCTTGGAAACTCACCTCCTGATTGATGTGGTGGGCCGCAACACCGGCGCCAAGAACATCTCGAATTTCACCTTCTTCGGGCAATCCAACTTCGACGCCCTCCGAATCCGGCTTTTTCTGGAAAAAAAGGTCTCCGACCGGGTGGAGGTTTTCACCCAATTGCTCTCCAACAATGCCAATTCCCCCCGGGTCTACGGGGGCTACGTGCGCCTCAAATCCGGCAGCCCCTGGGGCAACCTGGAGGCCGGGCTCGTTCGCAATCCCTTTGGCACGTGGGGACCCCGGACCTATTCGGACAAAAACCCTTTGGTCGGAATCCCGCTCGGATACGGCTACCACACCGCCTTAATCGTTTACATGGCCGCCTTGCAGAAAAGCCCGGCGGAGCTCTTCTCCTTCCGCGGCCGCGGCGGCGACCCGGCTCCCAATTACGGCATCAGTTCCGGCCTGCCGGTGGTGTATGACAACTGCTGGAACTCCGGTTTTCTGATTTTTGGCGGCAACGGAAAGATTGACTATATGCTGGGAGCGCTGGCCGGCTCGTTATCGAATCCAACCATTGAACTGGAACGTTCCCGCCCCCAGGTTTCCGGCCGCATCGGCTTTGCGCCGATGCTCGGCCTGACGGTTGGAAGTTCCTTGGCCTACGGGCCGTACCTAACCAATGAAAGCAAATCCGAACTCCCGGCGGGAGCGGATGTCAGCGACTACTCCCAGCGGATTTTCGGATTAGACCTGAATTTCGAACGGGAAAAATTCATCGGCCATTCCGAAGCGATGGTCAATCGCTGGATTCATCCCTACATTTCCCAACCGCTGGATGTGTACACCGGATACGTGGAAGGGATGTATAAATTTGCTACTCAATTTTTCTTTGCCGCCCGCTACGACCGAATGGAATTTTCAAAAATCGCCGACCCGGCCGGCGGCGAGAGCGTATGGGACTATCCTTTGTACCGGATAGAAACGGGGCTGGGGTATCGCTTCGACCGCAACGTCACCATCAAACTGGTGGGGCAGCTGACCCGTTTTCCGGGCCAGTCGCAATTCAACGACGGCATCCTCGCGACGCAGATTTCCACCAGCTTTTAATCCCACAAAAAAGGGAGTTGCGCTCAAGCGAAACCCCCTTTTTGTCATTAGGTAGCGGAAACCTTCAGGGTTCCATCTGGAGGTCTAAAGACCTCCACTACGCCAAAAGCAGTTGGAGGAAAACCTATTTCCTTTTTTTCGAAGACTGGACCAAGTGGGAGATAATCCCCATCTGAATCCAGAGCCGGTTTTCGGCTTGGTCAAAAACCGCCGACTGCGGCCCGTCCATAACCTCGTCGGTGATTTCCTCCCCCCGTTTGGCGGGGAGGCAGTGCAGGACAATGGCGCCTGGCGCGGCTTTCCTCAAAAGCGCGGCGTTGACCTGAAAATCGGCCAAAAGCCGCCTTTTCTCGTCCGCGAGATGTTTCTGCCCCATCGAGGCCCACACATCCGTGTAGACAACCTCGACGCCGGAGACCGCTTCGGCCGGGTTGGAGGTGAGTTTTACCTGGCTCTTCCCTGCCTTACGGGCCGCTTTGAGAAGATTTCTGTCCGGCCAGGTGGAATCGGAAGTGCCGATTCGCAGATCGATGGGAACTTGCGTAGCCAGCTCCAGCCAGGAGTTGGTGATATTGTTGCCATCCCCCAGATAGGCGATAGAGAACTTCTCCTTTTTCTTAAACTTTTCATAAACCGTCAACAAGTCTCCCAGAATCTGACAGGGGTGGGATAAATCGGTCAGGGCGTTGATGACCGGGCAGGAGGCCCGGCGGGCCAGCTCCTCCACGTCGGCCTGTGAATAGGTGCGAATGACAATTAAGCCGACGTAACGGGAAAGCACCCGGGCGACATCGGCAATCGATTCCCGCTTCCCCAAATCGATTTCCTCCTGCCGAAGATAGATGGAACTGCCTCCCAATCGGGTGATGCCCACCTCAAAGGAAACCCGCGTCCGCAGGGAGGGCTTGTGAAAAATTAAGGCAGCCGTTTTGCCTGCCAAGGGCTTGGTCTTAAGCCTTCCCATTTTGAAGGCCAAGGCCATCTGCAAAACTTCCTGAATTTCCTTCGCGGAAAAATCGTTGACGGCTAAGAAATCCTTTTTCACAATCGTCTGAAGTCCTCTTTTGTCTGGTTTATAGAATGTAGCGGCTCAAATCTTCGTCTTCCACCACTTGTTTTAGAGTTTTTTCCACAACTTCGGCGGTGATTTTCAGTTTTTTCAGTTTCGGGTCGGGTGCCCGGAACAGGTATTCGTCCAGAAGCGCCGTCATTACCGTGTGCAGCCGGCGGGCGCCGATGTTTTCGGTCCGCTCGTTGACCAAGGAGGCTGTTTTGGCAATGGCGAAAACGGCGTCCTCGCTGAAGCTTGTCTCAATTCCCTCCGTGGCCAAAAGCTCGGTGTACTGCTTGACCAAAGCATTCTTCGGCTCGGTCAAAATTCGGACAAAATCCTCGGTGGTCAGGCTGTCCAGTTCCACCCGGATGGGAAAGCGCCCCTGCAGCTCCGGAATCAAATCGGAGGGCTTGGCGGTGTGAAAGGCCCCGGCGGCGATGAAAAGGATATGGTCGGTCTTCACCATCCCGTATTTAGTCATCACGTTGGAGCCCTCGACAATAGGGAGCAAATCCCGCTGCACCCCTTCACGGGAAACGTCGGGGCCGGTTTTCACTTTTTCTCCGGTTATCTTGTCGATTTCGTCCAGAAAAACGATGCCGGAGTTTTCCACCCGGTCAACCGCTTCGCCGATGACCTCATCCATATCGACCAGTTTCCCCGACTCTTCTTGCGTCAAAACCCGCTGGGCCTCCTCCACGCTCATTTTCCGCCGTTTGGTTTTTTTGGGCATCATCCCGGAAATCATCTCCTGGAAGTTTACCCCCAGTTCCTCCATTCCGGCCGGGGAGAAAACCTCTATCATCGGAAAGGCCTGCACGGGAATTTCCACTTCCACCGGCCGTTTGGCCAGCTTCCCTTCGCGCAGTTGAACGCGAAGTTTTTCGCGCGTCGAATCCCCGTCCCCCGCTTCCACGGATGTCTCGGGGCCGACCGCTGGTCGGGCCGGCAGTAGGATGTCTAAAATCCGCTCCTCCGCCTGCCGAGTCGCTTTTTCCTGCACGCGTTGCGACATCTCTTTGCGCACCTGGGCCACGGCCAAATCGACCAGGTCCCGCACCATCGATTCCACATCCCGCCCCACGTAGCCGACTTCGGTGAACTTGGAGGCCTCCACTTTGATAAAAGGGGCATTGGCCAAAAAAGCGAGCCGGCGGGCGATTTCCGTCTTCCCCACGCCGGTGGGGCCAATCATTATGATGTTGTTCGGCATTACTTCTTCCCGCAGTTCCTCCGAAAGCTGCTGGCGCCGCCAGCGGTTGCGAAGGGAAATCGCCACCGCCCGTTTGGCCCTCTCCTGCCCGACGATGTATTTATCCAGTTCCTTGACGATTTCTCTGGGTGTTAATTCCTTCATAACTCCTCGATCGTGATTTTGTCATTGGTGTAAATGCAAATCTCGGCGGCAATTTCCAGCGAGCGGCGGACGATTTCTTTGGCTGAAAGTTTGGAATGCGCCGCCAGGGCCCGCGCCGCCGAGAGGGCGTACGGCCCGCCGGAGCCGATGGAGACGATTTTGTCGTCCGGCTCAATGACGTCCCCGTTGCCGGAAATGATTAGAGCCTGCTTGGCATCCAGAACGGCCAACAACGCTTCGAGACGGCGCAGATAGCGGTCGGTTCTCCAATCCTTGGCCAGCTCCACGGCCGCGCGGGAAAGATTCCCCTTAAATTCATCGATTTTCGCCTCGAACCGCTCAAACAGGGTAAAGGCATCCGCCGAAGAGCCGGCAAAACCGGCTAAAATTGAGTCCCCCGCCAGCCGGCGCAGCTTTTTAGCGTTATGCTTGACGATGGTGTCCTCGAAGGTGACCTGACCATCCCCGCCCAAAGCCGCCTTGCCATCCTTAATGACCCCCACGATGGTTGTGCCGTGAAATATCATCCAACCTCCTGCTATGCAATATAATTTTTTTCAGGGTAACCGGTAGCCCGAAAAGGGTGAACCGAAAGGTACATCCCTACGCTTGCTCTTGTAGGGGTTTGATTAATCAAACCCCTACCTGCGGGAAAACTTTTTATGCTGTTCTTTGAGCCACTCCGGGTCGACGGCGGTGTAAATCTGGGTGGTGGAGATTTTGCTGTGGCCCAAAAGCTCCTGCAGGGAGCGCAAATCAATGCCCCGGCGGTAGAGATGAGTGGCGAAGGTATGACGCAGGGCGTGAGGGGAAATGTCGGGCCGGCCGTCGACGGTCAGGAGCACCTTTTTGACCATCCGAGCGATGCCCCGCCGGGAAAAAGCCGTGCCATCTTCCTTGCAAAACAACATTTCGAATCTGCTGTGACGGGAGTTATTTAGGGTGAGCAGAGTCGAACCGCTCCCGACACGGGCGTCAGGAGTAACTCCGGACACAACCCTTTTTTCGGCAGTTTCGCAAATGTCAAGATAAACCCTCAATGCCTCAACTGCCTTTTCAGTCATAGGCACTCCGCGGGCTTTCCCCCCCTTGCCCAAAACCTGCACCCAGCAACGCTCCAAGTCAAGGTCGTCCCGTTTCAGAGTTGAAAGTTCCCCCAGCCGCAGGCCGGAGGAGTAAAAAAGCTCCAAAATGGCCCGATTGCGGGCTTTTTCGAATGCCGTAGCACCCGGGCCCGGGACAACCGGTTCGTCAAAAAGTTTCTCCACCTGCCGCTCATTCAAGCTTCTCGGCGGTTTGCGGACAAATTTGGGGGAGGAAATGTAAACGGAAAGGTCTTCCGCGCTCCGCTCCGTGCGGTAAAGGAACTTGAAAAACTGCCGCAGGGTGGAGGCCCGCCGGGAAAGCGTCCGGCCGGACTGCCCGGCTACGGCGCCCAGGCGGGTGAAATAGGCGCGGAAACTATCCGGGCCGATTTTGTCCGGCTCAAAGTCCGCCTCGAAATTTTTATACCCGAGCGCGTCAAAGAAAAGAGCCAAATCCTTACGATAGGCATTCAGGGTATTGGGTGAAACGCATTTCTTTTTCAGGTGAGTTAAAAATTCCCCCAGAACGGCTTGCACCAATTCGGCGGACATTCTACGCCACCGGCGAGGCCGCCGGAGCCGGGGTGATTTCGGTTTTGCAGACCGGGCAGAGAAGGTAGTCCCCTTTAGTCTTGGTGGACTTCATCAACATAAAAGAGGAATCCCCCTTGGGACAGGCGGTCGGCACCGGGCGGTCCCAGGTTGCAAACTTGCACTTCGGATAGTTGGAGCAGGAATAGAAAATCCGCCGGCTTTTGCTGCGGCGCTCGACAAGCTCCCCGCCGCATTTCTCAGGGCATTTGACGCCGGTCGATTTTACCAGCGGCTTGGTGTTCTTGCATTCCGGATAAGCCGAACAGGCCAGAAACGCGCCGTAGCGCCCACGCTTCACCACCATCGGCGAGCCGCACTTGTCGCAGACTTCGGTAACCGCCTGCGCCTCTTCCGAGCCCTCCAAGGGCTTGGTCGATTTGCACTCCGGATAGCCGGAACAGGCCAGAAACTTGCCGTGCCGTCCCCAGCGCACAACCATCGGCCGGCCGCATTTTTCGCACACCTCGTCCGTTTTCTCCTGGGTCGATTTGCGAATTTCCTTTTCCTTCTTTTTGGCGGCGGCCAGATCCTCTTCGAACGGCTCGTAAAAATCTTTCAAAACCTTAACCCAGTTATCCTTGCCATCCTCGACGGAGTCCAACTCCTCCTCCATTGTGCGGGTGAACTCGTAGTTGAAAATGTCCGGAAACTCCGCCACCAAAATCCGGTTCACGGTTTTCCCCAAATCGGTGGGGAAAAGCCGCCGCTCCCCGACCTCGACGTAATGCCGGGTTTTGATGGTGGTGATAATCGAAGCATAGGTGGAGGGCCGCCCGATGCCGCGCGCTTCCAGCTCCCGCACCAGGGCCGCTTCGGTAAAGCGGGGTGGCGGTTTGGTGAAATGCTGGGCCGGCTCCAGCCTGTTCAAGGATAGCGGCGTGCCGACCGCGAGCACCGGAATTTCAAACTCTTCCTCTTCATCCCCGTTTTCATCCTTCAGCTCCTCATAAACCGCCAGGAAACCGGGGAACTTCAGGTTCTGCGACGTGGCCCGGAACAGATAATCGCCGCCGGTGACCTCGACGGTCAGGACGTCGAAAATCGCCGAGGCCATCTGCGAAGCGACAAACCGGTTCCAGATAAGCTCGTATAACCGGAACAAGTCTTTTTCGAGATGTTTTTTTACCGCCTTGGGAGGGTATTCAAAATAGGTCGGGCGAATCGCCTCGTGGGCATCCTGGGCCCCCTTTTTGGACTTGTAAAAGCGCGGCTCTTCCGGCAGATACTCTCTGCCGTACTGATTTTGAATGAATTGGGAGGCTGCCGCCTGCGCCTCCTTGGCCACCCGCACGGAATCTGTGCGCATATAGGTGATTAAGCCGACCGTTTCCCCCTCGATGTCCACCCCTTCATACAACCGCTGGGCCAAAGTCATCGTTTTGCTGGTGGAAAAACCGAGCCGGCGGCTGGCATCCTGCTGCAGCGTGCTGGTGATGTATGGAGGATACGGGTTTTTCTGCCGTTCCTCAATTTTCTGGTGGGAGACGGCATACTTCTGCTTTTCGATGTCGGCCAAGACGGCATCGGTAGCCGCCTGGCTGCCAAGTTCAAAGTTTTCCCCCTTTATTTTGACCAGCTTGGCGGCGAAAATTTCCTTCTTTGGCGTTTCGAAGAAGGCTTTGACCGACCAGTACTCTTTGGGGACGAATTTTTCAATTTCCTCTTCCCGCTCGCACACCAACCGCAGGGCAACCGACTGCACCCGCCCGGCCGAAAGGCCGCGGTGCACGGTCTTCCAGAGAAGCGGGCTGATTTGATACCCGACCAGCCGGTCCAAAATCCGGCGGGCCTGCTGGGCTTCCACCTTATGGATGTCGATTTTGCCGGCTTCAGAAATCCCCCGCCGGACCGCTTCCTTGGTGATTTCGTTGAAAGAAGCCCGCAGCGGTTTTTTGAGTTTCAGCTGCCGGGCCACGTGGTGGGCAATCGCCTCCCCTTCCCGATCCGGGTCGGGCGCCAGATAAACTTTATCCGCTTCTTTGGCCGCCCGTTTCAGTTCGTTGATGGTTTCCCTGCGTTTGGGGACGATTTCGTACTCCGGTTCGAATTTGTTATCCAAATCCACCCCCAGCCGGCTTTTGGGCAAATCCATAATGTGCCCCTTGGTCGCCAAAACGTTGTAGTCACGCCCTAAAATCTTTTTTAAGGTTTTGGTCTTGGTGGGTGACTCGACGATGACTAAATTTTTCGCCATATGGGAAACTCAACCCCCCGAAAAAAGTTACAGCCGCTCAAATTCCACGTGGCCGGAAACGAGCTCTTCCAAAGCCGCCTCCGTCACCCGATGAGAGGGCAATTCCTCCTTCATCGGCGCGCCTCCTTCCTCATATTTTTTGCGGGCGCGGTTCAGCCAGCGGGCCGCCTTCGCCGCCCGGATGACCGCCTCGTAGCGCGTGCCGGCGGATTGAACCGCTTTTTCCAAATTGTTGAAGTTCATTTACGCTCCTTTGTTTTAATCGACCAAAGTCGGGCAAACTCCAGTTCTGATGGCGGTACAACCGAAAACTTTCACGTTTTGTTCCCGGTCACCACCCGCGCCGGACGGGAAAGTTCCGCGGCGATAATCGCTTCCAACCGTTTTACGCTGGCTTTCACCGTTTGGTTCACAATCCAATAATCGTATTGCCGGGCGGCCGCCAGTTCCCGCTTGGCGTCGGTCAGGCGCCGCCGCAATTCCGATTTCGATTCGGTTCCCCGGCCGGACAGCCGGGACTTAAGCGTTTTCCAGCCGGGGGGGAATATAAAAATCAGAACGGCGTTCGGGGAAATTCTTTTTATGGCCCGCGCCCCCTGGCGGTTGACGTCGAACAAAATTACGTGCGGTTCTCTTTTTGATTGCGTAGGCCCGGCCGGCGTGCCGTAGTAAAATCCGTGAATTTTGGCCCATTCCAAAAGCCGGCCTTTCTTCCGCAGGCGCAGAAATTCCTTTTCCGAAATGAAACTATAATCCCGGCCGTTTTTCTCCCCTTTGCGCGGTGGCCGCGTGGTCACCGACGTGGAAAAACCGAAGGCCGGATGTTTTTTTAAAATGGTTTTAACCAACGTCGTTTTTCCGGCTCCGGAGGGAGCGGAAACGACCACCCACAGCGGATTGGACAAATCTACTCCACGTTCTGAACCTGTTCGCGCAGCTTTTCCAGTTCCTCTTTTACGGAAATCACCCGCCGGGCCACGGATGCGGCCAGCGCCTTGGAGCCGAGCGTGTTCACCTCCCGCCCCATTTCCTGAAGGAAAAACCCCAGGCGCTTGCCGACCGGCCCGTCGGCGGACAGCGCCGTGCCAAACCCTTCAATGTGGCTTTTTAAACGAACGAGCTCTTCGGTCACGTCCGACCGTTCGGCCGTCAGGGCCGTTTCCTGCTCCACCCGAACCGGGTCATACTTTCCCTCCCCCAAAAGTTCCTTGACGCGCGCCTCTAACTTTTGGCGGTAGGCCTCCTTGTGGGCCGGGATTTCCTTTTCAATCTCCACCACCTCACCGGTTATCAGACTCAATCGGTTTTGAAAATCTCCCGCCAGTCTCCGTCCCTCTTCCTGGCGGGAGCGGTTCAACTCGTTCAAGGCATTCGTCAGCACCTCCTGCACCAGTTCCAAAGCCCCTTGGGGCGCTTCCTCCAACTCCTCCTTGACCCACCAGGGCAGGTAGAGCAAATCCTCCAGTTTCGGTTCCCCCTTGAGTTTGAACTTCCTTTTTGCGGTTCTCAGCCAGTCCAAAAAGGCCTTCACCTGGGCCGGGTCGAAGGCCCAAGCCGGTCGGTCTTTTTCTTCCCAGCGGATGCTGACATTCACTTTTCCCCGCTCCATCCGTTTGCTTAAAAACTCCCGCAGGGTAAATTCCAACCCGTAAAGAAATCGGGGTAAACGGAACGAAAACTCCAGAAAACGGCTGTTCAAAGAGGCGATTTCCGCCGAAAGGCGGTGCCCCCCCTTTTCCAATTCGGCCCGGCCGAAACCGGTCATACTCTGCATAGAAAAAAGAAGTTATAAATCCAAACGGCTTTGTCAAAAGAAAAACTTTACGGCCTGTGTTTTGACCTTGGTAGGGGTTTGATTAATCAAACCCCTACATTACGGGATTTGACCCCTTTTCAGGTAGAGAATAAATTCCGGTATGCTTCTGTATCCGCTTTTGACTAGCTGGGTGGCGCGCGAGTTGGAACAAAAAAACAAAGGGATGCGGCTGGAATCTGCCCGCACTTCCGAGGCCCGCAAGGCGGTCTGGTTGACCCTCTTCGACGCCCGCCAAACCGCCGAAAAGAAAAAACTTCATCTCTTTTTTTCCCTCCGGCCCGGTCAACAGCTTTTCTTTTTCGCCCCGGTAGGGGAAGCAAAAAACCATCCCGGGTGGGAGAATTTTGATTCCGGTCTCGGCGGGGCATTCGTAAAAACGGTTCGGCAGAAGGGAAACGACTCGGTGATTGAGATGGCTTTCACCCATCGTGAACCTTCTTATGGTGGAGATTTTTCTCTCCGCTTCGTTCTATTCGGCAACGAAGCCCGGTTGGAGCTCCTTAAGCCGCCCGATTCCGAAAAATCGGAAAGAATCTGGCCAAAGGAAATCTCTGGAGATTCCCCAAAAACCGTCGACGAATTCGTCCTAACCTTTTCCGGTGCCGAAAATTATCTGAACCGGCATTCGGAAATCCCCTTGAATGAATCCCTGCGCAAGGCCTTGCGAATTCCGGCTTTCCTGTCTTTGGAGTTTCTCCACCTCGCCCAAATCGATCCGGAGGCAAGCTTTAATGCAGTCTCCCCCGAACAGAAAAAATCTCTGCAGGAAACCATCCGGCCCCTGTTCGAGCAAAAAGATTTCACCCCGACCCTGATTTTTGAAAAAAGACAGCCCAAAGGAATTTCTCCGCTCCTGCTGCAATCAACCAAAACGGAAAAGCAGAAACAGTTCGACTTATTCCTCGATGCCTTCTCGTATGCCGCCGTCTGGAATGAGTTGAAAAAATATGAGAAAAAGCTTGAAGTTGAAAAGAAAGATTTACAGGAGCGCAAGGGGAAAATCGAAACCGAGTTAAAAAGCTTTGAGAACCCCGAACGGTTGAGACAAATGGGAGATTTGATTCTGGCCGCAAAGGATAAAACCGCCCCGCGCTCTACCAAGTTGGTAACCGAAAACTGGTATGAAAACCCGCCGGCAGAAATTCGAATTCCTCTCGACCCGGCCAAGACCGCCAGGCAAAACGCCGAGGCCTACTTTTCCAAATTTAGAAAATCCGAAAGAGCCTTGGAGCTTTTACCGAAACGCATTAAAGAAACCGAAAATGAACTGAAAAAAGTGGAGGGCCTTCTTAACCGAATCGATGCCGAAGAAACGGTCGAGGAAAAATGGCGATTGGTTCAGGAATTGGAAACCCTCTACCCTTCCCCGACCACTATAAAAAAGGTCAAAGCCAAAGAAAAACCGCAAATCGGCTGGACGTTTTGGACGAAGGACGGCTTTCAATTTCGGGTGGGTCGGAGCTCGGAGGAAAACGACCGGCTAACCCTTTATGAAGCCAAGAAAAACGACCTGTTTTTGCACGCCTCCCAGTCTCCCGGCTCGCACGTGATTTTGGTGGCCGAAAAACGGCCATTCCCAAAGGAAGCGATACTCGAGGCCGCCGCCGCGGCGGCCTATTTTTCCAAGGCCCGCCATTCCACCAAGGTCAATGTGGATTATACCGAGGCGCGCTACGTGCAAAAGCCGCGCAAGGCCAAACCTGGGCTGGTGGTTTTAATGCGCTCGAAGTCGGTGATGGTGTATCCTAAAAAGCCGGAACGGCAGAATAACGCGGAAACGTAATAGTGCACCCTACCCTGCGCTCTGCAAAAAAAGTGCAGCCGAATTTCGCCGGCTTATTTCATTAAAGTTCGAATGCGGGCTGGAATCATAACCACCTGTGGGCGTAAATCCGTTTTCCCGCGTCTGATATCGATGCATTCTTTCGAAAATTTGATATGCTCCCGGTCAATCTTGAAAGGGGAAGTCGTAACGTGTTCACCACTTTCCCCCTGAATGGAAAACCAGTACAAAAACTCATCCTTTCCGGCCTTCTCTCTAAAAATGACCTCAACATACATTTTTTCCCGCTTTAAAGTCCGCATAACCTCCGGCAGCCGGCTCCTTAACATTTTCATCCAGCGGTCTACGCGCTTCGATTTTCTTCTTTTAACGTAAAAACGGCTGAGTTCTATTATCATATATGGCCTCCAACCGTTAACGGGTTAAAAAAAGGCAGCCGCCGCGGACTGCCTGTGTGAATTCGAAAAGACCTTAAAAAATCAGCCACTTCTTTTTCTTTTTGTCCTTCATCTCCCGGGTCGGTTCCTTGTCGTCCAAAATGAGGTCATCCTTGCCGAACATTTTCAAAAGCAGCTGGTCGGTGGCCACCGCTTCCGCTTCACTTTCCTCCGGGACGGTGACAAAAACCGGCGGGCGCGCATTCGTCTGTCCATCGGCTTCGACTACCCGCACCAAGACGACCGTGACGTTGTCGTCTCCGCCGTTGGCGTTGGCCCTTGCAATCAAACCGGCCGCCGCTTTTTCCAGGCCGGGGTTGGCCAACAAAATCTCCAAAATCTCATCGTCCGAAATCATCCCTGAAAGTCCGTCCGAGCAGAACAGGTACACATCCCCCGCTTTGACCGGTTCCAGACCCACATCCACTTTAACGGCCGGGCGTATACCCAAAGCGCGGGTGATGAAGTTGCGGTCGGGAAAGCTGGCGGCCTCCTCGGCTTTGAGTTCGCCGGAGGCAACCAGCTCCTCTATCCAGGAATGGTCGACGGTTAGGCGGCGGATGACCGAGTCGCGCAAAAGATAGCAGCGGGAATCCCCAACGTGGCAAATGGCAAACCGGCCCGGAGTGAAAATCCCCGCCACCACCGTGGTTCCCATCCCCCGCATCCGCACGGCCTGGGCCGAGGCCCGGAAAATCCGCCGGTTGGCCAGGCGGATGCCGCGTATCAGATTGCGGGTGGAAGGGGAGAGTTCTTCGCCGATTCCTTCCGGCAGGTAATCCGTCCCCGGCGGCTCGACGGCCATCATTTTTTCGAGTGCATCCACGGCCGCCCGGCTGGCGACTTCCCCCGCCTTGTGCCCCCCCATCCCGTCACAGACCGCCACCACTCCCCGTTCCGGAAGGGTTAAAAAGCTGTCCTCGTTTTGTTCCCTTTTGCGCCCTACGTCGGAGAGGGCGTACACATCCAATTTCAAACGAACTCCTCGTTGTCCCTACTTAAGTATGATCCAACCCAGAACTGACAATAAAATTATAATTCCGCCAATAATCCAGAAGATTTTTTGGGCGAAAAACAGATTTTTTTTGGGCTCCTTCCCCGTCCGGGGAGGGGCGAAATCGAGCCGGTCGCCGGAGGCGAGCCGGAAGATGGTGGGGACTTTCTCGCTCAAAATGCCGATTTCATCCCCGATTTTGAGAGGCAACCCCTTCTCCGGCTTGATTTTTTTTCCGTTGACCATCACCCCCAACTTGGAACCGACATCAAGGATGGAAAAATCAACGCCCCCGCCGCCGGGGGTAAAAATGTTCGACCAGAAAAAGGAGGCGTGGCGGCGGGAGATGGAGGTATCCAGCTCCCCCTGTTCATCCTCCCGCACGACGATTTCGTTCGCCTCCTTATCCCGCCCGATTTTGGTCTCTCCCGGCTTAACCCGAAACCGCCGGCCGGCCAGAGGCCCCCAGACGGCCAAAAAATAGTATTCGTCCGCATGGGCGGGAGCTTCAAAAACGTCGCTAATCTTTGTCCGCTCCGGCCGTGCGGCTATCATCGTTTTCTCCGCCGCCGCATCGCGGGCTGCCGGACGGGAGGCCGCCGGTTCTTTTGGTTTAGGAGAAGTCGGCGACGATTGCTGAATTTGGGGAATTTTACCGGTGGGGGCTTCGGGTTCCGGCCCGGTCGAAAGAGAGGGAGGCGGCGACTCGACGGCCAATCCCTCCGCCTCCTCCGGCAGACGGCTGAAAACCAGAATATATGGACCGATTTTTATTTCGTCCCCGTCCGAAAGCGGCCGTTCGCCGGAAATTTCCGCCCCGTTGACGATGAGTTGCGGAAAAGCTCCGGCCGGCTTGATGAAAAAACCATGCCCTTTTGGCCAGATGACGGCTTCTTCCTTCCCCACCGTCCAGTCATCGATTTTAACGTCCGCCAGCCGGTCGGAGCCGACCCGCAAGCTTTTGGCCTCGAGGCGGAATATTTGAACGATTTCGGAATCTTTTTTTAAGACAATTTTGGGCATACGCCCCTACCGGCTGGAACTGGAAGACCGGCGCAACGTGCAGGGGAGCATTTTCCCCTGTCCTGCCACCACGGCAAACTCTTCCGAGAACGGCTCGAACCCCGGCGGGGATACGGTCACCCTGTACATCCCGCCGGACAACTCGGCGTAAAAGACGCCGCTGCCGTCGGTTTTTCCCTGGGCCACAATCTCGCGCGTCCTTCGACTGCGGATGGTCACCGGAGCCCCGGAAAGATTGTTTTCCCGCTCGTCTTTGACCACGATTCGGGTGCGGGAATCAGCCGGCTTTTTATCCGGAGAAGCAATGGAACGGGTTGAGCCGCCCGGGGCCGGTCTTTTTTCCGTAACCGCCACCGTCGATGAGCCCAAGGGCTTCAATTCTGCCGTATAAACCGGCTCGGTGGCTGCCTCCACGTCCAGGGTTACCTGCTTCGGCTCATAGCCGGAAAGCGCAAAGCGGAGCTTTTGTTTGCCGTAATCCAAGAGCAGGCGCGGGTTTTGGGCCGTGTTGCCGGATGGGGCAGTGTCCTTCCCCAAAAAGACGGAAGCGCCGGAGGGGTTGCTGCGAAACTCGATTTCTTTTTTAAAGTACCCGGTGACGTTAAAATTCAAAGAGGGTGTTTTGCCGGCCGCAAAACGCCACAGCCGGGCATCGGCCATATCGGCTGCCTCCCGCAGGGGGTCGAGCCGGAAGCCGGTAAGCTCCCACCCAGCCGGCCCCCGCAACTTCAACTCGAACGGCTCGTTCAACTTCCAGCGAATGGATAGGGGTGTTTTCCCCAGCTCGGCGCCGTTGACCAAAACCGCCGCCCCAGCCGGGACGGAGACCAACTGCACCGGCGCTTCAAAAACATAGGTCAGCTCTTTTCTTTGCTCCTTGGGATAAGAAAGATGCACCATCAAATCCGGCAAACCCGGTTTGCGGAAAACGAGGTCATGCTCCCCTTCCGGAAGGTCTTTCAACTCAATGGGGGTGGCCCCCTCTTCTTTTTCGCCGTTGATGAAAACCATCGCCCCGGAGGGAACGGTGCTTAAAGTAACCGTTTTTTTGGCGAACAGCACAAACCAAAGCGCCGCCCCTACGATGAGAATTCCAGCGGCGATGCCGATAGGCCAAACTATGCTTTTCTTTTTTCCCGTAACCTCCGGAGGTCTTTTCACCGGCCTTGGCGGTGGAGTTGCCTTGAGCATCGTAGGTGCTTCGGCGCTGGCCGATTTTTTGGGTGGAGGCGCTTTGGGCGTCCCGACAGCCGAGGGAGCCGCATCGGCGCCGGCGGCCGCCTGAACGACGTCTTTCACCGGCACCTCCTCATCATCCCTTACCCCGCGGTACTGCACTTCTCGGGTGGCGATAATCTGTTTGGACTTGTCGGCAATCCGTCTCAACGTATCGGTCGTGTCTTCCTTGGGCGGCCGCTCGTCCGGCCGCAGCATCAAAAGAGAGTTGACGAAGCGGGATAATTCCGCCTGGGGGGACTCCAAGGGGGAGGTGCGTTGGTAGTTGTACAAATCTACGTACATCTCCCCGGCCGCCTGATAGCGCTCCAAGGGGTCTTTTTTGAGCGCTTTCAAAACGATGCGCTGAAGGGGAACCGGCACGTTTTTTTCCAGAAGCGGCTCGGTATCCACCCGGGCGGTGACGATGTTTTTCATCACGGAATAGTCCGACTCCCCGGAGAAAAGCTGCCGGGTGGTCAAAACTTCGTAAAGTGCAATGCCCAAGCTGAACAAATCGGAGCGGGCGTCGATTTTCTTCCCTTCCAACTGTTCCGGGGACATATAGTTGACTTTGCCTTTCAAAATGCCGGTGCGGGTTTCCTTGGCGACCCGCTGGCGGGCCTTGGCGATGCCGAAGTCAATCAATTTCACGTCGCCGGAGACCGACATCATTATGTTGGAAGGGGAAATGTCCCGGTGGATGATGTTTAAGGGATGTCCCGTGCGGCGGTCTTTGGCATGGTGGGCATAGTCCAAGGCCTTGCAGACCTCAGCGACAATGTGCACCCCCAAATCCCGCGGGAAGAAAACCTGGTCCCGCTCGCAACGTTCCAGAGCGGAGCGGAGGTCGATGCCTTCGATGTATTCCATTATAAGGAAGACTCGGCCTTCATCGGTTTTGCGCAGGTCGAGGACTTGGATGATGTTGGAATGGGCCAGCTTGGCGGTGTTCATCGCCTCGTCTGTGAACATATCCATATATTGCTGGTCGCCGACGAGTGAAGGGGCGATTTCCTTGATGGCCACCGGCTTGTCCAAAGTCTGATCCCAGCCGTAATAGACGAGGCCGAAGCCCCCTTCCTTCAGCTTGCGGATAAGCTCGTATTTCCCGTCTATCAATACCCTTGTCATTTATCCCTCAAGGTAGTTTATCGGCCAAAGGTTGTCAATTATTGCTAAAATCGCCTCCCTCTTTAATCCTTACGGATTATGGGCAAAAAAGTTGTGGGGCGCATGTTGGAAAACTCCCGTTTCGCAGACTACAGATGCAGTGGGCAGCACCCTTCGCCATCACTTCTATGTACGGATAGCCCCTGTATTGGGTGGCCCCGGAGCCCCTGCTCCGGAGAAAAAAGGCGCCAACAAAAGCCGGCATCCTCCCTCCACCAGGCAGACACTCGAGCTTGGAGAACTGCCTGGCCGCGCTGGAATGCGCCAAATGGTGATGCCGGCGGGGAACCACCCGTTTACTGCACTACTTTTTATACGAAACGACCCCGGTCAAGGATGCAGAAATCGGTTGGGGGGTCACACTCGAAGCTGCCGCGCTTGATGTGGATAGGAAGTAACGGCAAAACCAGTTTAATGGCAGAACAATATCAAAAATAAGTCGCAATCCCGAACTGCAAGGCCGCCGAGCGGGTTTCGTTGTTGATGCGGTCGAACTCCCAGTTGTGCAGGTAATCGAGCTTTAGAACCGTCTCCGGCACGGGGCGCAGGTTGACGCCGAAACTAAACCGTTGCAAATCAGCCCCCTCGATATCGGCATCCAAGTCGACGTAGTCGTAGCGGGTTACAATGGCCAGAACCGATTGCGGGAACATCGGCAAAAAGCGGTCAAATAGATTGTAAAGCGCTTGGCCGTAAAATCCCCACTGCTTTTCGGCAAAAAGCCCGACCAGCGATGGCGGAATTTCAATCGAAGCCCGAGCTATTTCCCCTTGCAGAGTCAATCGTTTGATTTCGTATTCGGCATCAAGGGCCAAAAGGGTGGCCGTGCGGGGCTCGTCCACTTCCTGCGCTTCGACTTTATAGGTGTTGTACCGGCCGGTGTGAATCGAAAGCCCTAGTTCGCCGCCGAACTCCGGACTGAATGCCAGTCGTCCCGAAAAAGCCGGGCTGCCGTTGTTGTCTTCTTCAAAAGCTTCGGGACGGCCGTCCGGCAGGGAAGTGCCGTCTCCTGCAAGAACCACGCCGTCCGTCAACCCGTTGACCAGATAGGTCTCGTAAGTAAGCCGATTCTCTCCGGCTGGATAAAACGAGCCGTAAAATCCCAGACCGGCCTCGGACAGGGTGGCCGGAATGATGCGAGTGGAAACCAAAGGACGGTCCACAAATTCATTCTTCGGGCTGTCGTGGGCCAGGTTGAACTTGCCGACCGGGGAAAGCAGGATGCCGCCCCGCAGGTTGAATTCCTCCCGGAACTGCAAATCGACCAGGGCCATTTCAAGCTTGATTTCCTCTGTGCCGTGTTCGAACTCCAGCTCGGAGGTGAGCTTTATCAAATCAGAAATGGAGGAGAAAAGAAAGATGTTGAACCGCCGGGCCTCGAAGGAATACCCTTCGTGAATCCCAGCTTCGTAATCCGAGCGTAAAAGCATTTCGGCATAGCCGCCGATGGCCAGCCGCCCGCTCGGGCGAATGAGATATGGCTTGTCGTAAATCCCGCCTTTGACGAACGGCTTTTGGGCCGTATCCGGTTCACCTTGGGGGAAGCCGAACGAGCAGGAAGTGAAGGCAATCGCGAAAGTCAGAGCGAGAATTCTCATCACCCTTCCTTCAAGACGATTTCCAGAAATTCCCCCTCTTTTTTCACTGGAAAACGGGCCAAGTTTGCCGGCGCCGGGCCGCGAGTCACTTTTCCGGTCAAATCGTACTGCGAACCGTGGCAGGGGCACTCGAATTTCGATTTCGTTTTGCGAACTTCGCACCCGGCGTGGGTGCAGGTAGTGGAAATGGCAAAAATCTCTCCGGAAGAGTGCTGAAAAACAACTATAGGATGGGCAAACCCGAAGGGATAAACTTTGACGTATCCTTCCGGCTCGGAAAGCTTGGGCAGTTCCGCAAGCCAAAGCCGGACCCGGTTCTCCTTGGCGGAAACCCGCAGCGTTTGCGAACGAACGGCGCATCCTTCGAGCAGAGCGGCAACGGGAACAAAACTGGCGGCCGCCACAGCCGTTGCGGCGCTCTGCAAAAACTCCTTGCGGGTCATCACAGCGATTTCAAAAATTTCAAAAGCGCTTCCTGGTCGGCGGGAGAAAGCTGAAAGAAAAGCCTCCGGCTGGAATCCGCCTCCCCTTTGTGAAATTGGATTACTTCCCGCAAATCGGACGTGCGCCCGTCGTGCAGGAAAAAGGGCTTTCCTCCCAAAACGGTTTCGATGATGCCGAGCCCCCACAAGGGGGTGGTGCGCCACTCCGTGCCGGAGGCTTCTCCTTCGACGAAGTTATCCGCCAAATCCGGTCCCATATCGTGCAAAAGCAGGTCGGAATAGAGATTGGCGGTTTTGTTGCTCAAGGCGGCAATTGGGTGCGGCCCGGTGTTCAACGCGGGGACGTGGCAGCGGGCGCAGAGAATGGCGGAAAAAAGTGAATCCCCCCGTTTTACTTGTGGGTCACCAATATTCCGGCGTAAGGGCGGCCGCAAGGTTTGCAGGTAGAAAACGACATCGTTGACCGTTCCCGCCGAAAGCTCCGGGTCCGGCACCGGGTCGCCGCCCGCCCCGCCCACCAGAGGATTGAAATTTTCTACCGGCCGGAAATCGGTAGTGATGCCGATATCCTGATGATAGGCATTAACTGTCTGTTGCAACAGGCTGATGGCACCAGCCTTGCGCCCGAAGCGCCCCAGATATTTGCCGCCGTACGGTCCCGAAGGCAGGTTCAAAAACTCCGGCGGGTCGATAAATTGAGGCCGCCCGGAAATGCCGTTGCTATCAGCATCCAAAGAATCAACGTTTGCCAAAATCGTGGCATCCGTAATCGCTTCGATAAGCCCTAATCCCACCACCAAAGGCCCACCCCGTTCAGAAATGGCGTTGGCCTCTGCGGGAATAACTTCTGCCGGATAGCCGGGCATACTGCGCTCCTGCAGCTGCGGACCGCCGTATTGTTCCAGATTGTCGAACGGGACACCAACCGAATTTCTGCCGAACCGTTTCAAATTGACGGAGGGATGCCCGCGCCCATCCCCTACGTGGCAGCGCTCGCAAGCGGTGTTGTTGAAGAGCGGCCCCAACCCCGTTTCGAAAGTGAATACCTCGCTGAACGCTTCGTCCCCCCGGGCAAAAATCCCCAGCTGTTCCGGCGTCAGGCCGTCAATGGGGGCATCCAAGCTTTCCTCCGGCTGGGGGGCCTCGGTCAAAAGCTTCTGGCACCCCGAAAGCCCGCCCAAAAGGGTGGCGACCGCGCAAAACACAACAAACGCCAAAAGTAAGCTCGATCCCAACGAAGTTTTTCTCAAAAAAGCGGCCATCACTCCTTCTTTAGTTTAACTAAACTTAACTCGAATAATTAATCTATGTTAATTGAACTTGTCAAGCCCAAAAAAAGCTCCCCCGGGGACTGGCACGCTTTCGGCCTTGCGGCCGAATCGACGCCTCCTTCGAAGGTCCGCCGGGGGAGTCTTACAAAAATCGGATGGGCTGCAATAAACTTTAGATTTTCAAACGGTATTCAACCCCTGCGGGAAGAAAAAAGTTCCGGTTTGTCAATGTCAAAAAGCTGACAGCAAGTGTCAACTTTTTGACACTCCGTATAGAACAGGGAGCGGTGGCCGGGATTTAGGGATGGGTAAAGAAAAACTACGTACCCAGTTCCCAAGAGGCCAAATACTTTTTCTGCTCGGGGGTCAATTCGTCTATCCGCAGACCCATCGACTTAAGCTTCAGCCGGGCAATCTCCCGGTCAATCGCCTCCGGAACGGGATATACCTGCTTTTCGAGGTTCCCGCCGGAGGTAACCAGATACTCCACTCCCAGAGCCTGGTTGGCAAAGGACATATCCATCACCATTGCGGGATGCCCTTCGGCGGCGGCCAAATTGATGAGCCGCCCTTCACCAAGCAAGTGGATTTTTTTCCCACGCGGGAGGGTGAATTCCTCCACGAAGGGGCGCACCTCCCGCCTTTTTTTTGCCAGCTTTTGCAAAGCGGGCAGGTCGATTTCGGCGTTGAAGTGCCCGGAGTTGGCCAAAATCGCCCCATCCTTCATCGACAGGTAATGTTCCCGCCGCAAAACGTTCAAATTTCCGGTGACGGTCACGAAAACGTCGCCGATTTTAGCCCCCTCCCGGGAGGAAACCACCTCGTATCCTTCCATCGCCGCCTCGAGGGCCCGCAGCGGGTCCACCTCGCAGACGTAAACAACCGCCCCCATTCCCCGGAAGCGCATCGCCACCCCCCGCCCGCAAAAGCCGTAACCAAAAACCACCACTTTTGAGCCAGCTACCAGGTGGTTGGTGGCCCGCAGCACTCCGTCCACGGTCGATTGCCCGGTGCCGTAGCGGTTGTCAAAAAGATGCTTGGTTTTGGAGTCGTTGACCGAAATGACCGGGAATAACAGAACCCCCTTCTCCTCCATTTGACGCAGGCGCATAACGCCGGTGGTCGTCTCCTCCGTCCCGCCGATTACCCGGGCGGCATCCTTTTTACGCGAGGAATGCAAAAGCGAGACCAAATCGGCCCCGTCATCCATCGTCACCAAGGGCTTGATATCCAGGGCCGCTTCGATATGGTCGTAGTACCTTTTCTTATTCTCCCCTTTGATGGCAAAAGTCGGGATGCTGGAGTCGAAAACCAAGGAGGCCGCCACGTCATCCTGGGTGGAAAGGGGATTGGAGGCGCACAGGCGCACCTGTGCGCCGCCCGCTTTCAAGGCCAGCATCAAATTGGCCGTTTCCGTGGTGACGTGAAGGCAGGCGGCGATGCGCACTCCCGCTAAGGGTCTTTCCTTGGCGAAGCGTTTTTGAATGCCGGCCAAAACCGGCATATGGCGGGCCGCCCAATCGATGCGCTTCCGGCCCAAGGCGGCCAGTTTTTTATCTTTTACGTCATATTCTTTTGCCATTTATTCCCCGAAATAGCTGCCAAAATTATGCCAGCCGGGCCAGCTCGGCGGCCCGGTTCGTTTTTTCCCAGGTAAATTCCGGCTCGTCCCGGCCGAAATGGCCGTAGGCGGCCGTTTTCAGATAAATCGGCCGCAGGAGCTTAAGATAATCGATAATCCCTCTCGGCGTAAGCGGGAAGAGCTTGCGCACCAGCTGGGTCAAGCGGGAATCTGGCACCCGCCCGGTTCCGTTGGTCTCAATCATCACGGAAACCGGTTCGGCCACGCCAATGGCATAGGCCAGCTGCACTGTGCATTCTTCCGCCAGGCCGGAAGCGACGATGTTTTTGGCGATGTGCCGGGCCTGGTAGCAGGCGGAGCGGTCCACTTTCGTCGGGTCCTTGCCGGAAAAGGCGCCCCCTCCGTGCGCCGCCCAGCCGCCGTAGGTGTCCACGATAAGTTTCCGCCCCGTCATTCCCGTGTCCGACTGCGGCCCCCCCACCACAAACTTGCCGGTGGGGTTGACCAGATAGCGCGTTTTCGCATCGAGGTATCGCTTTGGAATGACCGCCAAAGCCACTTTCTCCACGATTTCATCCACGGCACGGGCGGTGATTTTTTTCCCCGTCCGGTCTAAAATCTCGTCTGTATGCTGAGAGGAAACTACGACGGTATCGACCCGATACGGCGCTCCGTCACGATACTCGACGGTGACCTGTGATTTGCCATCCGGCCCCAGATAGGGCAAAATTTTCTTCTTGCGGACAACCGAAAGCCGGCGCGCCAATTCGTGCGCAAGCTGGATGGGTAAAGGCATCAACTCCCGGGTATCCCGGCAGGCGTAGCCGATCATCATCCCCTGGTCGCCCGCGCCGCCGACCGAGACCCCCTGCGCGATATCCGGCGACTGCCGCCCGATAGCATTCAGGATGGCGCAGGTTTCGTAGTTGAAGCCGTACTTGGAATGGGTGTAGCCGATGTCCCGAATCAGATTCCGCACCAACCCGGGAATATCGACGTAGGTGTGGGTGGTGATTTCCCCGCCGACGATGACCAGACCGACGGAGATAAACGTCTCGCAGGCCACACGCGCCCGCTTGTCCCGCTTTAAAACTTCGTCCAAAACCGCGTCCGAAATCTGGTCGCAAACCTTGTCCGGGTGCCCTTCCGTGACCGATTCCGAAGTGAAAAAGAAATTTTTACCGTTTTCCCTGCGCATTAAGCTCCTTCAATAATCCCGATACGAATGGGCTAACTTATCGAAAAGAAAATTTTTGTCAAGGAAAGTGACATAAAAAAGCCGCCCTCTTTCGAGAGCGGCTTTTGTTGAATGGCAGAAAGGGTTACTTCACAAACATCATCCTCTTGGTCGCAACCGATGCCGGCGTTGTCAATTTGTAGAAGTAGATGCCGGAAGAAACGCCGTTGCCCGAAGCATCGGTCCCGTCCCAAACCACCCGATGGTCTCCCGCCGCCTGCTCGTGGTTCACCAAGGTTTTCACTTCCTGACCTAACAGGTTATAGACCTTCAACTCCACCGGCACCGCTTCCGGCAGGGCGTAGTCGATTTGAGTCGAAGGGTTGAAGGGGTTCGGGAAGTTCTGGCCCAAAACAAAGTTTTTGGGCACACTGGCGACGACCTTGGGGGCACCTTCGATTATGGTGATATCCACCGAGCCGTAGGCCCCGCTCGGCACCGGCCGCAAATCCGTTATGTCCGGGTTTGGATTGATGTCGACCTGGTCGCGCCCATCATGCCAAGTGGCATAGACGCGCACGGTGTTGGGTCCAATCTCCCGGCTGGTGGCGTCGATGTAGTCGCCATAGTTGGGCCGAATGTTGGAAACGGTGCGCGACCAGTTGGAGGTAAAGTTGGTAATCCGCACCGGGGCTCCGAAGCTCGCCCCACCGTCGATGGAAATGGCCACATAGGTATCCACCAGCGTGCTCCGGGTGGAAAAGCGCGTCCCCCCATCTATTCCCCGAACGGTCTCGAAGTTATTCGGATCGGGTGTAAGGTTAGCTTCGACGTCTTCCTGGTAAACCACGCTCACTACTCCTCCATCGGTGGTGCTCACGACCGGCCAGAACTGGACTTTGCCATCGCCGATGGCGCCATTCACATTGACGGGCGCGCTCCAGGTGTTCCCCCCGTCATCCGAGTATTTGATGAACGCATCCGCATCGGCCACTGCGGAAGGAAACAGCGGGCCGCCTGGGGGATTGGGGTCGAGAAGAACCGTACCCGGCAGGTCTGGGTTGCTGCCCGCATCGTGGTAGGCGACGTAAATCCGGCCTTTATAAGGCCCGGTGTGGGCCACAGCAATGCGCGGAAAGTCGTTGTACCGGGAACGGTTGTAGCCGGCCGGAGGTTTCTGGGCGGCAGGGATGATTGAAGCGACATCGACTTGCGTCCCAAAAGTGGCACCTTTGTTGGTAGAACGGGCAAACTGTATCTTAGCCGGGTTGGGAAAGTTGAATCGACCCCGTTCCCAGACCACGTACACATCCCCGTTCGTGCCGACCGCCGGCATAGAGCCCTGCACGCCATCTGCACCAACTCCCTGCACCAAAGTCGCGCCGCTGAAGGTGGCTCCCCCATCAAGGGAACTGAAAGCCACAATACCCCCTATAGAGCTGCCACCGACGTCAAAATTGGTGGCTGTAACGTATACTTCCTGCACGTTGCCGTTCGGATTTACGGTAATGGCCTCTTTGTCCAGGCCGAACGTGCCCACGGCCGAAGGAGAAGGAATTAAACTCGGCGTGGCCCAAGAAAGAGCACCGCCGGAAACCGTACCCCGGTGAACCGTGAGCCCGGCTACGCTACGTCCATTGCCTGGGCCGTTGCCTGGTACGTTGGCGCGCACGCCCAAGTTGGCGTACAGGAAGGTTCCGTTCCCCAGATTATCCCGCAACAGGGCCAGCCAAGGATCGCCGGAAGTGCTAATAATGGTAGGGGGAGAAGTGGGAATAGTAGTTGTAGGGAGCCCTCCCCCGTCCACAAAGCTGGCACCGGAATTGGAGGAAAAAGCCCAGCCGGAAAGACCAGCGAGGGCGAATTGGGGCAAAAAGCCATCGGCATCGTTCCAGCCGATGACGATGTTCTCGCCGGGCAATCCGTCATCCCCATCCACGGCAATGCTCATTTCGCTTCGGCCTATCAGACCAGCGGGGGAAATGCTCTGGGGAGCGCTGACGATTTGGTTGGGTCCGACCGTGGTTTCAAATACATCGTCCCTCCCGGGCACTGGCGGGCGCAGATAGTTGACTCCGACCGCAGTGGCCGAAGCCGGAGCAGCTCCCTCTTCCGATCCTATGTCATAGCCGTCCAGAATGGCAGTGGGAGCAAGCGGTTCTTCCACGTCGGTCGCCAAGCCGACCACCCACCATCCGGCCAGGAAACCGAAGCTAAACCCTAAAACAATCCAAAACTTGCGAAAGCTCATAAACCCTCCTTAAAGGAGAAGAAGTTTTTTGTTATACGACTCCAGTCTTGAAAGACCTCCTCGTTCTTTCAATTAAGGACAAGCCTTTTTGCGGGCCACCTCCTTTGCTCACCGGTTCAAAAAGTACTGAAAAAGGTACCTTTCACCCTAATCGGGCGAGCGCAACCGAAAGTTAAACCTTCGACTTTCGGTGTCGCCAAAAGCTGACGGCTGCTACTAAAACTGTTAAACTGGGAGTAAGGATAAACCCCGCCCCCGCTTCTTGTCAAGTCCCTTTTTAAGCCTGGGGAATCGGTTTCCTCTAACTTAGGTTCGCAAAACCTCTTTTTCAAAAACCATCTTGGCCAGCAGGCGGCTTTCATCCACGGGTGTTTTCACGCATAGCCGATATCCCCAAAAGATAAGTAAAATGCCAACAAACTCGGTCACGTAGAGCACCTCGGTGTGCCCCATCCGGGAAAAACTGCCGCCGATGCCGGGCAAAATCGCCCCTACGGCGATGAAGAGGTTGCCGTAAAAGCGATGCCGGGTTCGGGGATTTTTGCTGTAGCGGTAGGCGGACAAAAAGGCGCCGCCGATGAGGAAAATTACCGCGTAGGTGTTAATAAATGGGCTCAAAAACCGCACCCAGGTCCAGCTCCCGTCCGGAGAGCCCAGAACCCGGCCGGAAAGAATTTTTGCGCCAAAAGGATATTCCTTAAGCGGCGCCAGAAGAACGGATGCGGCGGCAAAAATCAAAAACGGAACAAGGATGGAGGATAGGGTGTTTGCCGTTTTCCGCTTGAAGAGCAGATAAACCGTCCCTTGCGCCAGAGGCACCCCGCCCAAAAGCGCCCCGGAGATGTACCACATCCGAAACAAAATCGGATTCCAACCGAAGAGTGTGACCAAACTTTCAAAAAGCGTTCCCAGACCGTAGATGGCGACGCCGAAGCCCCACCACAAAAGATGCGGCCCGCTTTTACTTTCTCGATAATGCTCGAAAATTCGGTGCGAAAAAAAAGCCGAAAAAAGGGTGGTCAAAATCGGCAGGTGCAAAACAAAATCCATCAACACAGCCTCTTCCCTAAAACCGGGTGGACAGCCCGATTATAAAGTTCCGCCCCGGTTCCAGAATCGGATTGAACGGGGAGGCGGCGTTCAACGGCTCACGGTAGGTCTGGTTGGTCAGGTTGTTGACGCTTGCCGTAAGCGTCCAGACCCGCCAGCTGTAGCCGGTGCGAAAACTTACGATGTTGAAGCTGGGAGTTGGCAACTGTAAAAGGGCGGAAGGGTCCGGATCCACCCGGTTCTGCCCGAAAACGTACCGGTTGGAGAGTTCGGTCTCAAACCGTCCGCGCGGTCCCTTCCAGCCCAAACCGACCACGATTTTGGCCGGAGCCACGTAGATGGCCCGGTGGGCGGAAAGGTTGTCCCCGCTTTGATAGGAAGCGTTCAAAAAGCTGGAAAACCCCTTCGGCAGTTGCGTTTCAAACTCCCCTTCTATACCCTGAAAGCGCACCTTGCTCACGTTTTCGTAGCTCCAGACCGCCTGCCGCCGGCCGCTGACGGTGACTGAATCGCCGGTAGCGCGCAGTTCGATGTAGTCGCGCAGTTGGTTTAGAAAAGCGGTGACCGAACCAGAAAAACGGAGGAAGCGGAACTTCACCCCGGCATCCACGGAAACGTTTTTCTCCGCTTCCAAGTCCAAGTTGGGGGTGATGATTTGCTGGTCCTGGGTGCCGGAGAAGAATTTTTCAACCAGATTGGGAACCCGAAAGCCGCTGCCCACATTGCTCCCCACGCGGATGCCTTTGACCACCTCATATTGCGCTCCAACCGAGCCGGAAAAGGAAGTCAAAACGTCGGTCTTCGGGTCCAAGGGCTGCCCCGTGCGAACATCGTTGTACCCTTCTGTTTTTTCCGCCGCCTGCCGGTACCAGTCAAAACGGGTGCCCAGCTTAAACGACAACGGCTGCGCCGGGCGAATGTCGTTTTGGGCGTAGAGACCCAAGGCGTCCATATGATTCTCCGGCACGGCCGCCGACTGTTTGACCTTGTGGGAGTTGATAAACGGGATGTGCGAAAATTCGCGGGTGAACCCGTCAATCATCTCCCGATAGTAGTCCAGCCCATACGTAAGGGTTTGATTCCCGGCCAAGCTCAAAATTTGCTGCAGATTGGTTCCGACTGTCAAGACGTTTGTATAGGTGTGGGTGGTGTCATAAAGCGTGGCGCCCGGAAAAGGAACGCCGGGCAGTGTAATATCTGTGCGTAACTCCTTTTTGTTTTTCTGGCCGTACACGCTCGCTTTGAAACCGGCCAGCTTGGACGTCAACTGTTTCCCTTCATAGGTCAAGGAAACTTTTGAACGGTCGTGATAGGGGAAAAAGATGCCTACCGGAAAAGTCGGGTTGGGAGTTTCTGGAAAGCCGATCCCGGAGTTAAGCGAGCTTTGGGCGGAAAGCGAAAGCGAATGCTTTTCAGCCAGTTGGTAGTCTCCGATAAAGTCCAGCCCTACGGCGCGTTTCAAATTGGAGTTGGCAATCTGCCGACCCCATTCGAAAAGTCCGCTGCCGGGAGCATGGTAGTGATTGGCGCGGCGGAACTCCGCTCCCCCCTTTAGGCGCCAGCGGTGGTTGACTAAATTCAGTCCCAAACGGCCGAAGCGTTGCTCGTCATTGGTGCTGTAGCGGCTGGAAAAATCGCCGGAAAGCTTCCACTGGCCGGCCGGAAGGGGCGGTTTCTTGGTCAGAATGTTGACCACGCCCCCCATCGCGTTGGAACCAAAGAGCACCGAGTTGGAGCCGCGCAGAATTTCCACTTGTTGCACCAGGCCGGGGGAAACCAGCGAAAGCTCGGCGCCGGAAAAGGTGTTTTCACGGGTGTCGTTCAAACGCTGGCCGTCCACCAAAACCAAAATCCGGCTGCCGGACAATCCGCGCACGTTGGGACGGGTGCGGAACGGCCCGGCGTCGGAGATATCCACCCCCGAAACGCGGTTCAGCAAGCCGCTGATGGTGAAAGCGCCGGAACTCTGAAGTTTCTGCTCCGAGAATACCGAAACGGCGTAGGGGACTTCAAACGCCGCCCGCTCGTAGCGGTTGGCCGTGACGACCAGCTCGTCCATTTGATAAACCGGCAATTTCTCTGTTTCGCTCGTATCCTTCTCCGCACCGCTTGTTCCGAGCCGAGTCGAGGAAGCGGAGGCCGGCTCCTGTGCCCCAGCCAAAGCAAATGTCAAAAGCAAAGTTGAAACAACGCTAAAAACCGTTCTATCTGATTTCATAACAACCTATCCACCGTCCTTCCTTATGGTTTGCGCTAAACAGTTCGCCATTTTTCAAGCTGCTTCCAAGCAAGCCATATAGAAATTTGAGAGGCTCAACGCAATGACTTCCGTCATTATGATGCGGGTCATAAAGTATCGGCGGAAAGTGAGGCGACAAAAAAGCCGCCCGGTAGGCGGCTTTCACATCTTATAGCAACGACTTGCTGGTTAATGTTTAGATTATATTTTAGTAGCCTATCGGCTCCTTGTAATTTGTTCTTTTTTTTGGGTATCTTAAGTTGCAATGAATTCGTTCAAAACCATTACCGTTAAAGAACCCGACATCAGGAGGCTAATTTTAGCTAAACAGCTTTACGTGCACGGTTGCACCTACTCTGCCCATAAAGATGAAATAAGTAGGATGCTCGCTATTCTAAACTTCGACTATTCTGTAGAAATGATTTTGAAGTGCGTGGCTACTACGCACAACATTATTTCTTCTGCCAGAGGAGATTATAAATTCAAGGACTTGTGGGACGAAATTGTCAAAAAGGGACTAATTCTTCCATTAAAAGGCCAGATTTTCGCACTGCATGAACTTAGAAATATTGTCCAGCATCAAGGGAGTATTCCTTCCATAGAAGATGTAAGCAAAAACAAAACTTATACTCAAGATTTTATCGGTTCTGTTTGCAGTGAAATAATGAATTTGCCTTTTGAAAAACTATACCTTTCTGTACTTATTAAGAATGAAAAATTGAGAACTAAAATACTCGACGCCGAAAAAGCTTTAGATAAACAAGAACTTAAAAAATGTATTAAATTATGTGAAGAAGCTCTAAAGTTAGCCTTCTTTGAGGAATCAGACGTTTTTGAATTAGCGGGAGAATTAACTGGATATTTAGGCGCTTCTAAAGAACTTAAGAAAGTCATATCCAACAACTATCCAGAACAGTACAAGGAAAAGGATTACTATCTACCTACAAGAGATTTAAGTAGAGCTTTGTTACAGCTGGGGCAAGGTGTTGCCAGCATGCAATTTTTAGACGAATACCGGATAGATTTTCTTAAACATCGCAGAGCCTTTGAAACTCTCAATAACTTATCTGATAAGGAACTTCAAAGTTTTGCAGAATCTTCATTAAGCTTTATAACGAACCTTTTTCTAAAATGGCAGGAAGATGAAATACTTAAATAATTTTCAATTTCTCCCCCATTTTCTTAAACGCCTCCAGCGCTTCGTTTAAGTCACGGTGTTCGAGGGCGGCGGAGACTTGAACGCGAAGACGGGCTTCCCCTTTCGGCACGACCGGATACCAAAGCCCCTTGACATAGACCCCTTCTTTCAAAAGCTCGGCAGAGGCATCCTGCGCCAGAGCCGCATCTCCCAGCATAACCGGCACGATGGGATGGGAACCATGCAAAATCTTGAAACCCAGATTGACTATTTCTTTCCGGAAGTAGGCGGTATTGGAATGCAACTTTTCCACCAGCGAATAGTCACTATCAAGAATATTGAACGCCTCCAGAGAAGCCGCCAAAATTGGTGGCGGCAGGGAATTGGAAAAAATGTAGGGCCGGGAGTTCTGCCGCAGGTATTCTATCAAAGCTTTCTTGGAGGCGATAAATCCACCCGCTGCCCCGCCCAGAGCTTTGCCCAAAGTTCCGGTTAGAACATCCACTTTTCCCCAAACCCCCAACCCCTCCGCCGTCCCCTTGCCGGTATTCCCCACCACTCCCATCCCGTGAGAATCATCCACCATCAAGATGGCCTGATATTTGTTGCAAAGCTCCACCAGCCGCGGCAGGGGGGCCAAATCCCCCTCCATACTGAAAACGCCGTCCGTGGCGACGACGCGAAAACGGTAGAGCTGGTTTTTATCCCCCTCCAGCTGCCGGGCCAAATCCTCGGCCTCCCCGTGGGCGTAAATTTTTCTATCGGTCGTTTCCGCTTTGGTCAGCCGGTTGCCGTCGATGATGGAGGCATGGTTCAGCCGGTCAGAATAAATGACGTCTTTGTACGAGTCGTAGCCGAGTTTGTCGGCAAAAAGCCCGGCAAAAAATCCCTCGTTGGCCGAAAAGCAGGACAAATAAAGTATGGCATCCTCGGTTCCGCAAAAAGCGGCTATTTTTTCCTCCAATTTCCGATGCAAAACCTGCGTCCCGCAGATAAAGCGGACGGAGGACATCCCGAAGCCGTATTCTTTTATTCCCCGAATGGCCGCTTCCCGGATTTTTGGATGAGAAGCCAGTCCGAGATAGTTGTTGGAGGCAAGCATTATGATTTCTTTCCCGCCCACTTTGACTCTTGCTCCTTGCGCGCTTTCCAGCATGGTTTCGTATTTGAAGGTCTTGGCCGCCTGCAGTTCAGACAGCACCTTTGTGATTTTGTCTAATTGGGGAATCATCCTATTTTTTCTGTAGGGGCGGGTTTAAAACCCGCCCTTTGTGGAATTTATTTTTCCGGCAACAGCAAAACCTTGAACGCCTCGCCGGAGCGCATTGCCGCAAACCCTTCCTCGAAGCGGGAAAGCGGCAGCTGGTGGGAAACGAACCCGGAGGAGGCAAACAATTCCGAAAGCCCGGACTTGAGCAAATCCTTCATCGTTTCCCAAGACTCGAACATGCGCCGGCCGATGATTCCCTTGACGGAAACCCCCCGGAAAATCACCCGGTCGGAAAAATTCAGATTGGTCTCTCCTTCGGGAATTCCCAAAAGCAAAACCGTACCGCCGGCGCGGACCAAATCGAAGGCGTCCGCATACGCCTTGTAGCTGCCGGACATTTCAAAAACCAAATCGACCCCGTCCCCCCCCGTTTCATGCAGGATCGTATCGAGCATCTCCCTGCGCCCGTCCTTTAGTCCCAAATCAAAGGTGAAATTGGCGCCGAATTTGCGCGCCATCCCAAATCGTTTTTTCTCCACCTTTTCGGGAGTCAGCCCTTTCCCCGGATTGGAAACGTCGGTGACAAAAATGGTCGACGCTCCCGAATGCCGGACCACCGCCGTCGCCATCAGCCCTTGCACCCCGCAGCCGAGAACGGCCACACTCTTCCCCATCAAGGGCTCTTCCTGGGCCGTATGCACGGCGTTTCCCAATGCATCCATAAAAGCGATGATTTCAATTGGAATCTCCTTTTTGGAAAAAAGCTGCAGATTCGCCACCGGCACGGTCAAAAAACGGGTGAACGCCCCGTTTTCGTGAATTCCTTTGATGATGGTGTTGGGGCAGGCATGTTTTTGCCCCATCCGGCAGGCCCGGCAGCGGTTGCAGGGGATGTGCATCTCCGCCGAAGCGAAGTAGTCGTTGGTTAGTTTGGAAAGAATTTCGGCAGGCTGGAAATTTCGAAACTCGGGAAAGGCCTGCAAAAACCCGAGGGCCTTTGGCCCGGCACCGACCACCCGCCCGGCGAACTCGTGGCCGATGATAACCGGGTCCACAAAGGCCCGCCGCATCTCCGCCCGGATGGAATCCTTGTTGTTGTAAATCCCCACGTCCGTGCCGCAGATGCCCGCCGCGAGGACCTCGATTTTTACTTCATCGGGCTCCAGGGAATTCGGCGAAGGCCGCTCCTCCAGCCGCAGTCCTTTCGGCCAGGGAGTCGACCCGTTTGGCCGCGTTTTAACCAGTCCCAGCATAAGCCGGTCAGAATATACTTAGTTTGACGTATTTTTTCGGATTTTTTTGGATGTCGGCCAAAAGCCGTTTCAGTTCATTCAAAGTCTGATGGGCTTCACTGTAAAGCTTCTCGTCTTTGGCGAGAAGCCCCAAACTTCCCTCCCCCTTCTCTACGCGGGTAAAAAAGCTGTCCATTTTGGCCGTTGTACTGTTCATGGCCGAAGCCAGACTGTCCAAATTGGCCGCCAGGGAGACCAGCCGATCTCCCACTTTTTTCTGGGTTTCATTCAAGTTGCCGGAAAGCTCTTTTATCCGCGCTATGGCATCCCGGCTTTCAACGTAAAACCGGTCGTCCCGGAAAAGTTTTCCAATGCTGCCGCGTCCGGCATCGATTTGCTCGGCTATGGATGATAACCGGGCCAAAAGCTCATTGGCGTTTTTCAAAAGCTCCGGCGTGGAAGACAACGTGGAGGCCAAATCGACCGGCCGCTCCCCCAATATGAAATCCCCCGATTTCAGCTCCGGCGAAGCGGACGTGCCGGCGATAATTTCCACGTATTTGTCCCCCAACAAGCCGACCGTCCCCAGCCGCGCTTTGCTGTCCTGCCGCAAGAGATTCCAGTATTTCCGATTGATACCCATTGAAACGATGATTTTCCCTTCGGCCACCAGACGGTCGAGCGCAATATCGGATACCTGACCCACTTCCACCCCGTTTATCCAGACCGGCGAGCCGACCACCAGGCCGGCCAGGGCCGGAAACCAGGTCCTGACCGTATTTTTCGGCCTCAAAACCGAGCTTCCTCCACCCATCAAAGAAGCCCACAGCAGAAGCCCGATGGCGATGAGGGCCACGATGCCTAATTTCAACCCCCCCCAGCGGATGTCCCCCGTCCGTTTCATCCCTTCTCCTCGCCAAAGGAGGCAAAGGCGTGCGCCAGCGTGCTTTTAAACGGTCCCAGAAAGCGAAAAACGAAAGGGTGGTTCGACCCCCGCAGCTCTTCCGAATTCCCGTCGAAAATCACTTCTCCCTCCGCAATCATTATAAAGCGGTTGGAAACTTTCAAAGCATCCGAGATGTCGTGGGTTACCACCAACGAGGTGACCTCCTTCCTCTTCTGCAGGGAGGTAATCTGGTCGATGATGGTTTCCACTGCGAGGGGGTCCAAACCGGTTGTTGGTTCGTCATAGAGCATAATTTTAGGCTCCAGCGAGGCAAGCGCCCGGGCGATGGCCACCCTCCGCCGCATCCCGCCAGAGAGTTCGTCCGGCATCCGGTCCAATATCTCCGGGTCCAAGCCGACTTCCACTAAAGCCCGCCCAACCCGCACTTCAATTTCCTCCTCCGACATCTTGGTATGCTCAAAAAGCCAGTAGCCGATATTCTCTCCCACCGTCAGCGAATCGAAAAGTGCCCCCTCCTGAAAAATCATCCCGATGTGGTAGCGGGCGCGGTCCCATTCCTCGTTGGAAGCGCCGGTCATATCCCGCCCGTCGATAATCACCCGTCCGGAATCCGGCCGCCAGAGCCCCAGGATGATTTTCAAAATCGAGGACTTTCCCGAACCGGAAGGGCCCAAAATAACCTTCGTTTCCCCTCTCGGCACGGCGAAATTTATGTTCTTCAGTATGGGCCTTCCTCCCAGCGAAAGGTAAATATTTTCCAATTGTATCATTTTTTTTGCGCCCCGCCTTCCTCACGCATTATCCCAATAACCGGTATGCGCCCGCTTCCGTTCCCAAAAACGTCGGCAACCGGAACTGCGCATCTGCTTTATATGTATCGTCTTTTCCCGACCTCGTCCCTATGAGTCACCGGCCGCACCGCTCACCAGCCCAAAATGGCAAAAAGACCCTTGGTCATCATAAACTCCGCCACTAAAATGGAAATGGAGGAAACCACCACCGCCTCTCGGGTGGCCTGCCCCACCCCCCGCGTCCCTCCTTCGGAGCTAAATCCCTTGTAACAGCCCACGATGGCGATGATGATGCCGAAAAAAAACGGCTTGGTCATTCCCACCAAAAGATTGCCGTAGGTCAGCTTTTGCTTCACGTTGGTCCAGTATAAAGCGTCGGAAACGTGCACGATAAAATGGGAAACAATCCAGCCGCCGATGATGGCTATCGTATCCGTCAGAATGGTCAGAATCGGCATCATCAGAAAAAGGGCCAGAAGTCGCGGCACGGCCAGTTTTTTTATCGGGTCGGTGCCGAAGGATATCAATGCGTCGATTTGATTGGAGGCTTTCATCGAGCCGATTTCGGCCGCGATGCCGGAGGAAACCCGCGCCGCCACCATCAGCCCGGTCAGAACCGGCCCCAAAGCCCGCACGTTGGCCAGGGTGATGATGCGCCCCATATAATCCTTGGCCCCGAACTCCGCCATCTCCTTGGAAAACTGCAAGGCCATTGCCTGGCCGGCAAAAATGCCCGTGAATACGCACAAATAAACCGAGCCGATGCCCAAAAAGTGAATCTGCTCGTACAGGTCCCGCCAGTAAAAAGGAGGGGCGAACACTTTTGCAAACACTTTTCCGGCAAAGGCGGTAATCCCCTGCGCTTCGAAGACCATCTTTTTCAGCCGCTCGTTGACGGCCAAAGCCACGGAAGCCATCGGCGGTCAAGTTATAGGCTGGCTTACCGGCTGGCAATAAGAAAAGGAAGGCGCATCGACACGGCCGGCTCTTGCCTCCTTTCTTACTTTACCCCTAATTGGAATACAAATGCGAAAAAAAGCCAAAAGCAAAAGTTCCAAGTTGGTATTTCTAAAAGGCAAGAAGACCATCCTTCGCCCCCTGCGCAAAGCGACCGATTTCGAGCTTTGCCTGCGCTGGATTAACGACCCGGAAGTGAACCAGTATCTTTTGGTGCATTTCCCGGTTACGGAAAAGAAAGAGGAAGAATGGTTTGATAAGGTGGCTAACAATCCTAAGGAAGTCATCTTGGGTATTGAAACTTTGGACGGTAAGCTGATTGGCACGATGGCGCTGCACAACATCAACGGCAAGGACCGAACGGCTGCGACCGGGGCGTTAATTGGGGAAAAAAAGTATTGGGGAAAAGGATATGGCACGGATGCCAAAATGACCCTGTTGGACTACGCCTTCAACACCCTTAATCTGCGAAAAATCAACTCCTCGGTGTATGCCTTCAACAAACGCAGCTTGAAGTACAACCTGAAATGCGGCTACAAAATCGAAGGCGTGCGCAAAAAGCAGATTTTCCGGAACGGCAAATACAACGACGAAATAATAATCGCCGTTTTTAAGGAGGACTGGCTCCCCTTCTGGAAAAAATACCGAAAGACCGGCAAGGTTCGCTAATTTTTTTCCCAGTTTGTCACAAAAGAATAATTAATAAATTCCCGACTAAAATAGTCGCATCCCCACACAAAAATGCCGACCATTTCAGTCGCCAACTAAAAATTATTTTCTAATATCGACTTAACTCTTTCATTTACAACAGGTTGGCATTTGTAAAACTTCCTTGACAGATGGAGCCTTCCATTATTATTTCCCGCCCCGATGGATGTTTTGTGAAAAAATTAACAAAGGAGAATTGGGTGTCAAAATATACATTTTTCAGCTTGCTCGGGCTTTACTTCTATTGTTTGCCAGCCGTAGGAATGGCCCAGGATGAACCGGAAAAAGAAGTTCCCTGGCGCCTGCACGGCTATGGCGAACTGCACTTCAATCATCCCAAATCCGGGGCGATGTCCCAAGCCGCCGGGGATGAAATCGACATCCACCGCTGGGTCATCGGGCTGGCCTACGAGTTCTCCGACCGCATCCGGATGGATATGGAACTGGACTTCGAACACGCCTTCAACGAGCCGGAATTCGAATACGGCTATCTTGAATTTGACCTGACCCCAACCCTTTCCGCCCGGGTCGGCTCGGTTCTGATGCCGGTTGGCCCGCTAAACGAATTCCACGAACCACCCCTTTTCTATTCCGTCGAACGCCCCTATACCGAAGCGAGCCTGATTCCCACCACCTGGCAGGAAAACGGCGCCGGTTTGGTGGGACGTTTTATGCAGGGAAAGGTCGCCTTCCGCGCCTATGCCACCGCCGGACTGGATGCCTACAAATTCACGACCCTGGATGGCCTGCGCAAAGGCCGCAGCAAAAGCGTAAAGTCCAAAATCGAGGATTGGGCCGGGGTGGGACGAGTCGAGGTTTCTCCCAATAAATATGTGACTCTCGCCACTTCCGGCTATGTGGGCGGCGCAGACCAATCCGATTCTTCTTTGGGTTACGCGTTGGTCAAAATTTGGGAAGGAGACCTGAAATTTAAATATGAGGGCTTCGAACTTTCCGGCACTTTTCTACGCACGGAAATAAACGGAGCCGAGAGGGTAAGTGCAGTGACGGGTGACACCATCGGCAGCGCGATGCAGGGGGGATATGTCGAAGCTGCCTACCGGTTCAAGAAACTGTTTTTTCCGGAAGGCAGTCGGGCTGATTTGGCTCTCTTCGCCCGCTACGAGCGCTTCAACACCAATCACGAAGTGCCGGCCGGTTACACGGCTGACAAACGGGCCCTGCGCCGGATTTTCACTACCGGTTTGGCCTTTTATCCATTATCTTCCGTGGTCTTGAAAGCCGACGGGGAATTCTGGAAGGATGGAACGGACGATAAAGTCGAGCGGCTGAACCTCGGCGCTGGCTTTATGTTTTAAGCGGGAATGAAAATGAAAAAAACCATACTTGCCGCTCTTTTAACAGCCGGACTGGCCATCCAAGCCGATGGAGAAATCAAAAAGCACGAGACCGCGCCATTCGCTCTTCTGTCGTTGAAGCTGGAAGGCTGCGCCTCCTGTGAGGGATGCCGGACGGCGATGCGCCAGGTGGTGCAGGGGGAAGCCAAGGCCTCCCGCATTAAACTGAACGGGATGACTTTGACGGCTGCCTTCGACCAGGCCGCCCAACTTCCGATTGGTCGGATTGCAAAAAGCTTGGAGGCCTCCGCCTCCCACCGTTTCTCGGTCGAAAAAATCCAGCTTTCGGTGAGCGGCACCAAAGTTACCGAAAACAATCATTCCTATTTGAAAATACCCCAAACCGGCCAGTTGTTCGAGCTTTCGGGTAACGATGTGGGAAGTTACGAGGATGGCAGTTCGCTCACCGTAAGCGGCATGGTGAGAAACTGGCAGGCCTCCTCCCCGCTTTTGGAAGTGACAAAAATCAAGAAAGCAGGCATCAACTAAAATATGTTCGCCTTCCTTTTTCCTGCAGCTAAATCGGAAACGCCTCTGCAAATAAAATCGCTGGCGGAGCTGGAGGTCGGCCAAACCGGGCGGGTGATAAAAATCGCTGCCAAAGAGCCGCTCGCCCTGCACATCCTGGAAATCGGGCTGGTAACCGGCGCCCAGGTTCGCTACCTCCGCGCCGCCCCGTTGGGCGATCCGATTCAGGTGGAAGTGGACGGCTTTTTGCTTTCCCTCCGCAAAAAAGAGGCGGAGGCGGTTTTGATAGAAACAGAATGATTTCGTAAGGGCGTATTGAATTATGCCCAACGTACAAATGGCAATCGAGTCCCCCATTCAAAAGAAAACCTTCCGCATTGCCCTGGCCGGCAATCCCAACTGCGGCAAGACCACCCTTTTTAATGCCCTGACCGGCCTGCGGCAGAAGGTCGCCAATTACCCGGGCGTCACCGTCGAGAAAAAAACCGGCCTGTGGGAAACCGAATCGTCCGTTTTGGAAGTCATCGACCTCCCCGGCTCTTATTCTCTGATTTCCCGCTCCCCCGACGAGGCGATGGTGCGCGACCTGCTTTCCGGGTTCAGCGACAGCCCGCCCGATGCAACCATCTGCGTCGTGGACATCACCAACCTTTCCCGCCACCTGTACCTCGTCGGCCAGGTTATCGAACTGGGCCGCCCGGTGGTGGTGGCGTTGACGATGGTGGACGAGGCCGAACGGCTCGGCCTGTCGGTAAACATCCCAAAACTCTCCGCCCATCTCGGTGTGCCTGTGGTGGAAGTTCTGGCAGCCAAGGGAATCGGCCTGAAAAAGCTGGGGGAAATGATGGAACGGGCGCTGGCCCAAAGCTGGGCGATTCCTCCCCGCAAATATCAACTGCCACCCGCCTTGGAAGGACGGCTGAAGCAATATTCCCCGCAGGCCGGCGCCACCGAGCTGCAAACCCTCTTGTGCGTCGCCGGCCAGCATACGCCGGTCTGTACGGAGAAACTGGAAAAAGTCGCCGCCAAAGTCCGGGGCGAATTGGGAGTGAACGAAGAGATTGTCCGGCGCTTCGTGGCCGAAGCCCGCTTCAAATGGCAGCAGGAGATAACCCGCGAAGTGGTGGAAAAAAACAAGAACCCGAAGGCCGATTGGACCCGTAAAATAGATAAATTTCTGCTGCATCCCGCGCTCGGCCCCCTCATTCTGCTGGCCACCCTGACTTTGGTCTTCCAATCCATCTTCAAGTGGGCCCAGCCGCCGATGGATGCCATCGGATACGTGACAGGAAATCTTCTCCCTTCTTTAGCCAAACAGGTTTTGACCCCCGGCCCCTTGTTGAGCTTGATAAACGACGGCATCTTCGCCGGCGTCGGCGCGGTGATAATTTTTCTCCCCCAGATTTTGCTCCTCTTTTTCTTTTTGACGGTGCTGGAAGACTCCGGCTATATGGCCCGGGCCGCCTTTCTGCTCGACCGCTTGATGTCCAAAGTCGGCCTCTCCGGCAAAAGCTTCATCCCCCTGCTTTCTTCCTTCGCCTGTGCTATTCCGGGGATAATGGCGACGCGCACGATTCCCAACCGCCGCGACCGCCTGGCCACGATTTTGGTGGCCCCGCTGATGACCTGCTCCGCCCGGCTGGTGGTCTACACCCTTTTGATTGCCGCCTTCGCCCCCAACGTAAAGGTTTGGGGGCCCTTTGGCCTGCAGGGGATTTCGCTGCTCGGGCTCTACCTGCTCGGCATTCTTGCCGCTGCCGGCGTCGCCTTTTTGTTCCGCAAAACGATTTTGCGCGGCCCGACCCCGCCGCTTTTGCTCGAATTGCCCCCCTACCGGTTGCCGCGGCTGAAGAATTTGGCGCTGACGCTTCTGGAGCGCGCCCAGCTCTTTTTGGTGTCGGCTGGAACGATAATCTTCGCCGTCTCCATTTTGCTCTGGGGCCTCTCCAGCTACCCCCGTTGGAGCAAAATTGAAAACCAGTTCAATCGGGAACGCGCGGTTATTGTAAATCGGCCCGAAGCCCCCCAGCGTGCGGCCGCCATGGATAAGTTGGAGCAAAAACTTTCGGCCGAGCGCCTGCGCCACTCTTTCGCCGGTATATTGGGCCGGGCGTTCGAACCGGTTCTGGAACCGTTGGGCTTCGATTGGAAAATTGGCGTCGGCATTCTGGGCTCCTTCGCCGCCCGGGAAGTCTTCGTCTCCACAATGGGGGTGGTCTATGGCGTCGGTTCGGCGGCGGACGATAAAAATTTGACCGAAGAGTTGAAGGCCGATGTCAACCCTCAAACCGGCGCCCCCGTCTGGACTCCTTTGGTGGCGATAACCCTTCTGGTCTTTTATGCGTTCGCTTTGCAGTGTATGTCGACGATTGCCATTATGAAACGAGAAACCAACGGCTGGCGCTGGCCCGCCTTCGCCTTTGTCTATATGACCGTCTTGGCCTACGGCGGCGCACTATTGACCCGCTGGCTGGGCCAGGCCTTCTTTTAAGGAGATTCGATGTTTCCGCTCGACATACCCATTGTGCTGCAGGACGGAATCGTCGCCGCCCTCTTTGTCTTTGCGGCGGGCTTTCTGCTTTACAAAAAACTGCGCAAAAAATCCAAATCCTGCCCCGCCTGCAAAGGGAGCTGCACCCCGGCATCCAATCTTCCAGCCGCCCCCGGTTCCACACGACCATAATTCCGGAGCATTACTTAGCTCTAACCTTCAGTCTCTAATCGCCGTTTTTGTTGCGGGGATTCGACGTACCCAATTCCGGCCTGAACAAAATCGCGGCAGCAGGGTAGATTTTATATTTTAAGGCTTTTTCGTTCCTGCTTAAAAATTTGCCAGGCCAAAAGTCCGCCCGCCAAGGCCAAAGCGAGCGCCGCAAAAAAGAGGACGAAATACGACAGATTCTCGAGAATCAACCCCCCCAGGCCGGGGAAAAACAGGATGGGAAACAAAAGGGTGTGCAAAAGCCCGATGTAGAGGGTGCGCGAAGCCTCCGAAGCGATTTTCAACAGATGATTCAAGTAGCCGACCGCCAGCCCCGAATTGGTGGCCCCGAGGGCGAAAAAAATGAAGGCGTAAAGAAAGGGGGAAAAACCGAAAAAGCCGGAACAGAGGGCCCAGATGGGGGCAAACAAAGCGCAAGCCGCCGAACCGACCAAAACCAGTCCGTCCCGGCCCCGGTTGGAAAAGGCGCTCCACCACAAGTTGGAGACCGCCAGCCCCAGAACCTCGGCCGAAACGAAAAGCCCGGCGGCGGCAACCGGAAAACCCAACTCCTGCCGGGCAAAGAGGACGTAAAACGGCGCCGCGACGGTATAGGTGCCGACCAGAAGCCGGGTGATGTACAGCCGCAAAAAATGCGGATCGGTCTTAAGAAGCCGGAAAGCCTCCCGCAGCCGCTGGAAGTAGGGAACTTTCGGGAGCCGGTTCGGCAACTCCGGCTCCTTCACCCAGGCGAACGAAAAAAGCCCGGCAAAGATGAAAAAAAAGGCGAACAAAAATAAAAGCTCGAAATTCCGGGGGAAGGGATTATAGTCCAGAATTTCGGCCACCAGGCGCCCGAAGGCGGCGGCCAAAAGCCCCCCCACCGACATCCGCAGCCCCCAAAAACTGCCGCGCCGTTCCGGCGGCACGGTTTTGGAAACGATTTCCATAAACGCCACGCCGGCGAACCCGCCGCCGATGGAATAAAGACCGTAAAAAAGAAAAAAGAAAAACAAAACCTCCCCCGGTTGCCGGTAAGAAGAAAAGAAAAAGGAAATCAAGAGGGCCGAAAAGACGGCCAAGCGAAAAAAAGCGGCGCCGACGTAAAAGGGCTTTTGCCGGGTGCGGTGGGCGGTCGCCGCCGCCACGAAAAGTTGAGGCATAAACCAGCCCACCTCGTGCAAGGCCGCCGCCGTGCCGACCAGAAAATGGGACTCGGTCAGCCGCGAAACGAAAAGGGGAAGGATGGTGTTGGCGTTCAGAAAGGCGGCGGAAGCGTTGAAGATGATTCCGTTGGTCACCCCCAGCCAGAAGTTCCGCCTTCGGAAGTCCGGCCCGGTTCCGGGCCGGTGCTCCGGCGGCCCGGCGGCGGTTTCAGCGGAAGAAGAACCCTCCTTTTCCATTTTTTCATACTAAATAAAACGGAGGTTGCGGTCAAGGCGGCAACGCTCCGTCGAGATGCCCGCAAGTAGTGAATCAAAAAAAAGAAACGGCTCGTCGAAATGCACTATCGGCTTGATTATTTTCCTCCCCTGTAGGGGAGGATTAAGGTGGGGTTAAATCAATGGAGCGGGTCTGCCCGACCCATGCTTCTGAGGCGATAGAGCTTTCCGACCTATGAATCCGCCTTTTGCTACCGTATCTGCTGCAGGGCGTTGGGGTCCGAAACCGGCGGCCTTACCAAAAGTTTGTAGATAAAAAAGGTGTTGACCTGCGAAGGGGGAACGCGCACCATATCAAACTCGGTCTGCTCCACGGCTCGTACGGCTTCCCGGTTTACGGCATCGCTTTCCGTGGGGTTTTGAAGCTCGATGCGGCGCACTTTCCCTTCAAAATCCAGAAGAATCTTGAAGACCAGCCGGGTTCTGATATTCTTGTCGATTTCCGAAGCCGGATAAACAAAATTTCCATCCTTTATCACGGGCGGCGCCAGGGGAAAACTTAGAAACCCCATTTTCAAGGAATCCTCGGGGGAAAAAGTATCCAGCGTGTCGGCCGGGCGGGTCGTATCCTGCCTTGCCGCCGTGTCGGCCTGTGCCAAAAAGGGTGCTGCCGACGTCGTATCCGGCTTTCGGGTCTCCGGGAGAGCCAGCCCCACTTTTTCCTTGGCTCGCTGCGCATAAGGGGTGTCGGGATATTTTTTCAGCACCTCCTGATAGGCCAAAACCGCCGCTGAATCATTGGTGGAATCCCGGTAGGCCTCGGAAAGCATCCCCAAACTCAAAAGCGCTTTGGGGGCGTATTCCGATTGCGGAAAACGCTCCGGTATGGAACCAAAAATCTGCCGGGCGCTGTCGATTTGCCCCCCTTCCCAGAACCGCTCCGCCTGGCGGTACACCGCTTCGGGATACCCGCTGTCCGCCGGCGTTCCCAAAAGCCCCAACCGCGAAAGGGCCTCTTTGGCGTAGTCCGAATGCGAATAATCCGACAAAAGTTTGCGATACGCGGAGTTAGCGGAAACCGAATCGCCAAAATTTTCCTGTTTCAAAACCCCATATGCCAAAAGCGCTTTGGGGGCGGTCGCCGTTTGGGGAAACTTTTCAAAAGCGGTCTGGTAGGCCCACAAAGCCGAGTCCGGCTTTTTCAAGGAAAGACGGTACACCTCCGCCAGCAAATACCAGGAGTTGGCCAGCCTGGTCGAATCCGTAACGGCGGGACGGTAGGCGGGTTGGGCAGAATCGGACAAAGCCGCGTACCGTTTGGTGGAATCCGGCTGGGTGGAATCAAACGAAGAATCCGGAACCAAAGCCAACTCTTTTTGGAAGCTTTCAAAACGGCTGATTTCCTGCGAACGGGCCAAAGCCTCCTGCAGGACGTTCGGAGGGGGGCTTTCTTTGGAAACCTGCTCGAGGTTTTCCTTGGCCTGCCTCAAATCCCCCAGTTTTTCCTGAAAGATTTTCCCCATTTCCAGGTAGGCCCGGGCCGAAACCGGCTGGCCTTTGAAATAGCCGGTCATCCCGCGCAAAATTTCCATGGCCTTGGGAACGGAATCCAAAACCACGTACCCCTGGGCCACCTTCAGCTTCAAGTCCCCGAGATTGGATAAATAGCGGGAATCTTTGGCGAGCCGCTCGACCAGAAGAATCCCGTCTTTCGCCCGTCCGATTTTATAGGCGCAGTCGGCCGCCGCCAGAGCGGAGTTGTACGCCCGCTCCACCGAGGGGGAATGCTCCAAAACCCGGGTGTAGGCCCCGTAGGCCTCCGGGTATTTTTCCTGCTGGAAAAAGACCGCCCCCAGCCGGAAATACAGATAGGCCTTGCTCTCTTTTTTGACGGGATAGGCCAAAACCTTTTGGTAGGCGGCGGCGGCGGAAGGATAATCCCCCAACGCAAAGTAGCTTTCGGCCGCCACCAAAGCCAGCTCCCCCTTGATTTCCTTGGATTTGACTTCGTCAAGGGCGCGGTTGGCAAAGTCGCGCGCCCCCTCCGGCCGCCCGCTTTTAAGAATCGAGCGGGCCAAATAAAGCTTCGATTCCGGGGCCAGTTTGGAATTCGGAAAACCGTTCAACAGTTCTTCGAATTTCCCCTGCGCTTTGAAATGCTCCCCCATATTGTAATAGGAGCGGCCGATGAGAAACAGGGCGTCGTCCGCCCAGCTCGATTTGGGATGGAAGGTCAGAACTTTGGAGGCCCATTTGATGGCGGTTTGGTACTCGGAAGCGGCCGTCCCGTCCGCCGCCTCCCGCCCCGATTTTTTCTGGGCTTTTTCCGCCTTGGAGTAGCTTTTTTGGGCCAGATAGAAGGTGTTGAAATAAACGCAGCCGGAAAAAACGAAAAGGCCCACACACGCCATCGCCGCGGCACTTCCAAACAGGCCTTTCTTTGTCAATCCCTTGTTTTTCCTAACCATGCCTTCGCAATCTTTTCCCGGTTTTTCCTCCTTTCGTTTGAGGCCAAGCCGCAAGCCCGAAGTCGGGTTTTCTCTGTTGAATAATATACACCCGAAACCGCTCTTTCCAACCGCTTTTTATATCCGATCCACCTTTTCGGCCATCCGGGCCAGCTCCCCCAGATACCCGAAAAAGAGTTTTTCCATTTCGGTTTTGGTAACTTTAATCTCTCCCGCCCGCGCCCGGCCTATTTCCAAAAGCACGGCGGTGTCCAGCCCGAAGTGCTCGGAGACCCGTTCCACCAGTTCGCGCACGTCCCGCACCACCCGTTTTTCACGGAGGTAAACGATTCCGAAAAAGATGACCCGCAGCGAGTTAAAGGAGCGGGACAAAATGGACAGAAGTCGCGCTTCATCTCCGTCTGATTCCAGATAGGCTTGGCGGGCCAAAAGCAGCTTTCCCTTGATTTCCCGTTCCAACTCCAAGCGCAAGAGCTTGGGGTCGATGTTTATTCCCTCCAGCACGTTTTGACCCAAAAGCAAAACGTGAAAGGAGCGGATGTCCAGAAACTCCAGCGGGAAGGTGTCGGTCGAGTGGCGGATGTAGGTGGGGTCAAGAATTAGGGGCGTGGCAATCGGCGGTTTCTCCACTGCGGCTCGAAGACTGCGGTATTCCGAAAGTTCCTCCGGACTCACCCGGTCCAGCGCGACCAGCAGGTTTATGTTCGAACGTTTGGGAACGTAGGCCCCCCGGGCCGTCGAGCCGAATAAGAGAACGCCCAAAAGCCTTTCGGCGTAGGCGGCTTTGAGCTTTTCGACAAAGCGGCCCAGTTTTTCGGGAACGTCCGCCTCCACGTTCGGGAGCTGCACGCCTTCCAAAATCGTCGGTTTGTTCATTGCAATTCCTCCTTTATCAGGCCGAGCCACTCCGAAGCTTTTCCTTCCAGAAAGAAATCGGCGGCAAAAGAAAGCGGCGTCGGTTCGAGGTTGATTTCGACCAGCAAGGCTCCGTTTCGTTTGGCCGCCAGGGGGAGCGAGGCGGCCGGCTGCACTAAAGCGGAGGTGCCGACTGAAAAGAAAACTTCGGCCTGCGAGGCGGCCCGCCAGGCGGCGTCCAGAATGGAAGGGGCAAGCGGTTCTCCAAACCAGACCACGTCCGGCCGCAGCATTCCCCCGCAGCCGCAGCGGGGCGGCTTCCGACCTTCATCCGGCACCTTTTCCGGATACAACTGGCCGCAGGAATGACAGCGGTTGCGGCGCAGGCTGCCGTGCAGTTCGAGAATATTTTCGCTTCCGGCGGCAAAATGCAACCCGTCCGTATTCTGGGTGACCAGCGTGAATTCCGGATAGAACTTTTCCAGTTCCGCTAAAGCCCGATGTCCAAGATTCGGTTGGGCGTTGGCGTATATCGAACGGCGGTACTCATACCATTCCCAGACGATGTCCGGCTTTTGCAAAAAACCGTCGACGGAGGCTAAATCCTCCGCTTTATACTTTTTCCACAGCCCTTCGTCTCCACGAAAGGTAGGCAGGCCCGACTCGGCGGAGACTCCGGCGCCGGTCAAAGCGGCCGCCCGCCGGGCCGATTTCAGGCGGACCACGAGTTCAGCCGGCAAACTTTTCACAAGCATGTCCATTTTAATTATCGCTTTCCAGAAAACAGGTCCAATTTTTCAACCGGTTGCGCCCCCGGCCTGGTTTTTTTATCGGCGGCGGGGGGATAAAAAAGATGGGCAATCGGAAAAAGGCCGTAAATCCCGCCGGTGTGCAAGAACAGAACTTTTTCTTTGGGGCCGATGGTCCCTTTGCGGGTTTCTTCGACGAGACCCAGCATCGCCTTGCCGGTGTAAACCGGGTCCAGGATGATGCCGGAGCTTCGGGCCACGCCTGCAATCAAATCCCGCTCGATGGGGCGGGAACGGGCATAGCCGTCACCGACGTAGCCGTCGACAATATCCACTTCATTCCAATCGACCTTCAGCCTCCAGCGATATTTCTGCAAAAAGGAAGTAATCAAATTGCCAATGCGGTTTTTGAAATAATCGGCCGTATAGCAGACGTTAAAGCCGGTAATTCTAACTTTCCAGCCGAAAACTTTTGAGCCCAGAAAAAGCCCGGCGTAAGTGCCGCCGGAACCGATGGCGCAGACCACCCGGTCAACTTTGATTTTGGATTTTTTCAACTGGGATAAAATTTCCACCGTGGCTTTGATGTAGCCCCAAACGCCCAACTCGCTGGACGCTCCTTCGGGGATGATATACGGCCGGCGGCCGAGCTGACGTAATTTTTCCGTCTCTTCCTCCATTATGCGGTCGACATATTCGTATTCCGCCGGCGTAATATGTTTGATTTCGGCCCCCACCAGCCGGTCCAAAAAAAGATTCCCCTGCGCCTCCGTGTCCGGCTTGCCGCGTAAAACGAGAAGCGATTTCAGTCCCATTTGGGTGGCCAGAATCGCCGTGGCGCGGGCATGGTTGGACTGAATGCCGCCGCAGGTGATGAGTGTGTCGGCCTTTTTCTTTATGATGTCGGTGGCGATGAATTCCAGCTTGCGGGCCTTGTTGCCGGAAAGCAAAAGGGAAGTCAAATCATCCCGCTTCAAGAAAATCTTCAGACCGGAAGGCCAATCGGGCAGCGACTGGAATACCTCGATGGGCGTGGGGCCGGTAACGAGCGACGCTTTTTTGGGGTAGGCGACTTTCACAAGGATAATATACAAACGGAACAGGTTAGCAGAAAGATATCCCTCCACACCCTCCCAGATTCTTCGCTTCGCTCAGAATGACTTGCTCTGCCGCAGAAATCTATTCTTTACTCCAGTAATCTTCCAGTTCCACGCCCAGGCCGTCGGCCAGGCGGTTGACGAAATTATAGTAGCCGACGATTTGACAGATGTCCAAAATGGCGGTGTCGTCAAAACCGACCAGGCGCAGTGCATCGATGTCCTCTTTTTTTATTTCCCAAGGTCTTTGGGTCAGCTTTACAGCATAGTCCAGCATCGTCCGGTCGGCTTCGGAAATCGGCGCCGTCTGATAATCGGCAATTAGAGCTTTCACCAACTTTTCGTCTTTCGTAAGGCGACGGAGGCCCGCTCCGTGATGCCGTATTCAATAATGGCAGCGATTGGCGACGGAAACAACCACCGCAATCATTTCCCGCTGGACAAAAGAAAGCGGCGAAGGGCCACGCATTAAGTGGCGGTACAGCTCGTTATGCTTTTCCATTGAAGGTGGATTGGGGCCGTGAATACGGATAATGTTGTCCACTCCGCCCCAGGCGGCGCGATAGCGGTCGTAGAGCTTTTTCAGCTCTTCAGAGGCCCGGTCTTCGGGGATGTAGTCAATGAAGGCCATGCTACGCTACAACTTTTTCGGATAGAAATATCCTATCTCTACCTTAGTAGACATAATCAAATCTGTGTTTATTACCTAGACTATCTAAACACTTAATTTTGAACGGCAACTCCAATTCTCCATCAATATTTTTTCCTTCAATAGTTAACAATGTTTGATCTTTAGGTCCCAAGTAATCAATTTGGTCAATTTTTATTAAAAATCCGTTCGAGCATTCAATCCCTACAAAAAAAGCGGGACCCCCTCGGTTTGTCATTATCATCCTTACCCAAGTTGCAGAATAAGAATTAGGCTGTAGTTGGAAAAATGGTTTAGAAATTCCCAGTTGTATGTTAAGTTGCTCTCGCAGAATAACTGTTTGTTCATTAGTTGCAACTCTAAGCTTTCTTGTCTCTATTGTGTAATAAAGAAGTATGCCTGCAGTTATCAACAATATTATGGCCTGAATAATTCCTACCCAATCCGAAATTGTCATTGGTTTTATTTTCTCGATTTTAGCCGTTTCTGAATCTTATTCTGCAACCCTTTATCAATCGGCACCGGTTCTGTGAGGGCGGCAGGGCGCAGGATTTTATCCAATTCTGATTTTTCCAAAAGCCCTTTTTCCACCGCCAGAACTTTTAAGGGTTTGTCGGTGGTCAGCGACTCTTTAACCAATAGAGCGGTGGTCAGATATCCGATGTAAGGAGTCAAAGCAGTGGCCGTAACCAAGGAATTGTCCAATAGCTCGGCGATGCGCTTTTTGTTGGCCTTGATGCCGGAAACGCACAAGGTGCGGAACATTTTAGTGCCGTTGGTGAAAAGGGTTATGGCCTTGAAAGAATCGTAGGCAATCAGGGGCGTCCAGACGTTGAGTTGGAAGTTTCCCTCTGAAAGGGTGGACAAAACCACGTCGGAGAGGCCGGAAACCTGCAGGCAGACCATTTTGTACGGCTCGACGATGGAGGGGTTGATTTTCCCCGGCATAATCGAGCTCCCCGGCTCGACGTCAATCAAATCGATTTCCTTCAGCCCGGCCTTCGGCCCGCCGGACATATACATCAAATCATTGGAGATTTTTATCATTTCCAAAGCATAAATTTTCAAGGCCGCCGCCAGGGCGCCAAAGGCGGCCACCGACTGGCACATATAAACGAGATTGGGGGAAGCGTAAAACTTGAAGCCGGTGATGCGGGCGATGTTACGGGCGGCCAAATCGGGATAGCGTTTGTCGGAGTTGATGCCGGTGCCGATGGCGGTGCCCCCCAGACCGAGTTCGAGCAATTCATCCGCCGCCGCCTCGATACGCAGCCGTCCGCGGCGCACCGCTTCGGCGAACGCCCCGAACTCCTGCCCCAGTCGGATGGGAACGGCATCCTGGAGATGCGTGCGGCCGACTTTGACGATGTTGGCAAATTGCTTCGCCTTGACGGCGAAAGCATCCTCCAACAGTTTCAATTCCTTGATAAAATCGACCAGCATAAACCGGCAGGCGATGCGCACGGCCGTGGGTGTAACGTCGTTGGAGGATTGGCCCAGGTTGACGTGGTCGTTGGGATTGACGATGGAATAATCCCCTTTTTTTCCGCCCAGAATTTCGATGGCGCGGTTGGCGATGACCTCGTTGGTATTCATATGGTGGGGAGTACCTGCGCCGGCCTGAATCATATCGATTAAAAACTGGTCGTTGAAGCGTCCGGTCTGCACTTCCTTTGCGGCTTGAATGATGGCCCGGGCAACTTTGGGCTGCAGTCGCCCCAGTTTCAAATTCGCCTCCGCCGCCGCCTGTTTGATGATGGCGTACGACTTTATCAAAACCGGATGGGTGGTCCGGCCGGTCAGCTTGAAATTTTTCCTTGCCCGCTCGGTGAAGATGCCGTAGTAAGCGTTGGCTGGGACTTTCAATTCTCCGAGCGAATCTTTTTCCATCCTAAATTTTGGCATCGGTTTCTTTCTACCGGAAATTAGAGTCCGAAAATATTATTTCTTCAGGTACTGCACCAGTCCTCCGGCACGCAAAATTTTGATCTGCCGGTCGGTCAGGTCATAGGTGAGATCTATCTCCTTGTTTTTGCTCAAGTTGCGCAGCTTTATCGGCTTTCTCTCCTTCAGACTGGAGCGGATGGCAACCAGCTCAATCTGGTCATCGGGAAAAAAGAGGTCGTAATCTTCGGGCCGGGTAAAACAAAGGGGTAATAGTCCGAAGTTGATGAGATTGTCGTGATGAATGCGGGCAAAGGAGCGGGCGACCACGGCGCGGACGCCCAGATACATCGGGGCGATGGCGGCATGCTCGCGGGAAGAACCCTGCCCGTAGTTTTCCCCGGCGACGATGATGCCCGGGCCAACTTCCTTGGCTCTTTTCGGAAAAGTGGGGTCAACATAGTGGAAAACATATTCGGCAATGGCCGGAATGTTGGAGCGCAGGGGCAAAATTTTAGCCCCCGCCGGCATAATTTCATCCGTGGAAACGTTGTTTTTCAGTTTGATTAAAACCACGCCCGAGATGGTTTCCGCCACCGGTTGGGAAATAGGCAGTCTTTGGATGTTCGGCCCGCGGACGATTTCGACTTTGTCCGCTTCCTTGGCGGGAGGCAAAAAGCCGGAATCGTCGATGATGAGCTCTTTGGGAATTTCAATTTTCGGCGGCGCGCCCAAACTTCGCGGGTCGGTGATGACGCCGTTGATGGCGGTGGCCGCCGCCACTTCGGGGCTGCAGAGATAGACCCGGTCGTCCGCCGTGCCGGAGCGGCCGGGAAAGTTTCGGTTGAAGGTGCGGATGGAATTGCCGAAGGAGGGGGGCGCCATTCCCATCCCTATGCAGGGGCCGCAGGCGACCTCCAACCCCCGCGCCCCGGCGGCGATGACGGAAGCCAGCCCCCCCGCAAGGGTGAACAAGAGCAGAACCTGGCGCGAGCCGGGGGAAACGGTCATATGCAGGCTGGGGTGGACTTTTTTCCCCTTCATAATTTCCGCCACCGTCATCAAATCGAAAAAAGAGGAGTTGACCGAGCTGCCGACGGCCACTTGAACCGCGGGTGTGCCGGCAATTTCCCGCACGGGAACGACGTTGTCCGGGGAGTGGGGCTGGGCAATCAAAGGTTCCAGCTTGGACATATCCAGTTCGATTTCATCATCGTACTTTGCCCCCTCATCGGCAACCAGAGGTTTGAAATCCTTTTCCCGCTTCTGCCATTTCATAAAGGCCAGCGTTTGCTCATCGGCCGGAAAAACCGAAGCAGTCAATCCCAACTCCGCCCCCATATTGGCGATGGTAGAGCGTTCCGGCACCGTCAGGTTTGCGAGCCCCGGTCCGGCATATTCGTAAATTTTGTTCAGCCCCCCCTTCACGGTATGGCGGCGCAAAAGTTCGAGAATGACATCCTTGGCCGAAACCCAGGAGGGCAGTTCCCCTTTCAAGGTGACGCGGACGACCCCCGGCATCCGCAGCCGGTACGGCTCCCCCGCCATCGTGGCGGCGACTTCAAAGCCTCCGGCGCCGATCGCGAGCATCCCCATCGCCCCCCCCTGGCAGGTGTGGCTGTCGGCCCCCAAAAGCGTTTCGCCGGGAACGTCGAAGCGCTCCAGGTGGGCGTGGTGGGAAATTCCGTTGCCGGGGCGGGAAAACAGGGCCCCGTATTTGGCCGACATTGACTGCAAAAATAGATGGTCGTCAGGGTTTTCAAAACCGGTCTGGAGCATATTGTGGTCCACGTAGGAAACGCACAGGCGGGACTTTACCCGCGGAACGCCCAAGGCCTCAAACTCCAGCCAGGCCATTGTGCCGGTGGCATCCTGCAAAAGATTCTGGTCGATTTTTATGGCGATTTCCTCCCCCGGCTTCATCTGGCCGGAGGCGAGATGGGAGGCGATTATTTTCTGAGCGGCGTTTTGGGCCATTGCGGAATCGAATATAGAGGCGCGCTCCGCCCCTGTCAAAGCGGCTCGCAGGGGCGAACCCCCGGTTCGCCCTTTTTTTGCGCGGAAATTGGCAAAAACGAAAGGAGAAGAATTGGATCATTGAAAAACAAGACAAAAACGTCAGGGAAATAGAGCAGAAGTTGACAAAAAAGGTGGGAATTTAGAAGTGAATTTGGAAATTTTGGGCGGATTTATAGCGGGAAATTGAGGAGGGCTGCAAAATCAAAACAGTTTTGCAGGTGTTTTTGATACGACCTAACCCCTAACCCCCTTCCCCTCGACAAGCTTCGGGACAAGCCCGATGCAGGAAGTGGGAAAAGGGAGAGAGGGAGGGCGGGTTGCCCCTTCGCAAAAGCGAAGGGTTAAACCCGCCCCTACAATTTCCTCTCTTGTTTCTTTTTAGAGGGGGTGTGTGCGGGATTAAAGACAGCATTAAGGGACGGGCGAATGCCACTGCCCACCCGCCAACGGCTTACCTCTCTTTGGTAAAACGTGGAGGTTGTTCCGGACTACCCAAAGGAGTCCGGCAACCCCCTTTAGGGAGGGTGGACGGCCCCTCGACTATGCTCGGGGTCTACGACAAAGACCTTTCGGCAAGTCCAAGGTTTTCAACCTTATCCCCCTGGCCCGAGTTCCATAAATGGGCCGGGTGCAATTGCGAAAAAGAAAGTATGGGTTTTTGGTCCCACACGATTCAAGACAGAGCGACCTCACCCCTGACCCCTCTCCATTTATGGAGAGGGGAAAAGAAGGTGAGACCTACCCGGTTGGGCTTGGTTTAGCCCAAGTCGGCATCGTTTTGCAAGAACGAAGGTCACTCTCCGCCCTTTGTTCCCTTCGCCAAAACGAAGGAGAATCGTTGGAACCCACCCGACTACCCCGCTGTCCTTGTTATTTCAGCGGGGTGGAACATGCTGCTTGTAACCCTGGGAGGGTGAAGAAAGCCGTGGCCACGACTTTTTTCATCCCCTTTGGGCTAACCCTGCACACACGTCCCTCTATTAAATAGCGCCCTTCCGGACAACTCGCTCGAAAGTTGTAGTGAATTTGCGTGCAAAAAAACCTAACCCCCTGACCCCCCTTTCAAAAACACCTCACCCCCTTACCCCCTCTCCGCAAAGCAGAGAGGGGGAATGGGCGCATCGCAATGCGCCCCTACAACCACCACCTCCGGCACTATGCGCCTCGTCCCCCTTAAATACAGGGGGACAGAAGGATGGATGAATTTCGACTTGACTGAAGTTGTTGATTAAAGGTTATTTGCACTTTATGGAAATAGAATTAACCGTCAAGAATTATCGTTGTTTTCCAGATTCACATCCAGCACGCATTATTCTAAGAAAAGGTTTTACTTCATTTGTTGGTTTAAACAATTCGGGAAAGTCTACGCTACTTAAATTCTTTTTTGAATTTCGGAATCTTTTTGGATTATTAAATCCAACATCGGGCAATTTTCAAAATGCTTTGCTTGGTCGCACTGCAGGGTTTAGTCCATCAGTATTTGTACTGCCCCACCTAATTTTGGACAGGCATTCTCTTGATTTTTGACAACCAATCGGCATAGAACTGCGTGGGAGACTTCATCCCCAGCGCGCTGTGCG
>JAKEHY010000018.1 GCA_022614805.1 Candidatus Zixiibacteriota bacterium
ATAAGACCTTGCCTAAATTCGGCCGGGCAAAGCCGAGAGACCGCCGAGTTCCAGAAAGTCGCTTTTTCCCGATAATGGAGAGCGTATTTCCATCTTTTACCTATGTCTGGAAACAATACAGTGGAGAAAAAGGCGATCCCATTCGACTTTGCTCAGGGCAGGCCGGGGGGTTCGCCCTTTTGGGTAGCGGCCCCAAGTAAGACAGGGATTAGGGATTGGGGATTCAGTAGGATTGATTCATTGAGAGATTGAGTCATTGACGATTGAAAGACCCGCACCGCCCACCGTCCGGGCGAGGCATGCCTCGCCCCTACGGGTGCCAAAGGGTAGGGGAGAGGGGAATAGCAAAATAAAGGCATTTTGGGCTTGACAACATAAAGCAGAGATTAGAGACCAGAGATTGGAGATTCGGCCGCACGGCCCCGCCCGGAAAAACAGGGCACGGGGCCCCTCGACCATGCTCGGGATTAAACAACGGGCCCCTATGAAGGTGAACGGTGTTCGCCCCTACGGATGTGCGTCCGGAGCAGCGCCTGACGCAACGGGAAATCCTATTGTTCGGACGAAGTTTTTGTGCCAAAAATCGTATAGAGAACCGGGAGCACTATAAGGGTCAGCGCGGTGGAGGTGAGGATGCCGCCGATGACCACCGTGGCCAGAGGCCTTTGGACTTCGGCGCCCACGCCTTGGGAGAGAGCCATTGGAATAAAGCCGAAGGCGGCGACCAAGGCGGTCATCAAAACCGGACGCAGGCGGCTTTCAGCCCCTTCGCGAACGGCGGCGGACAAGTTCAATCCCTCCGAGCGCAGACGTTTTATCGTGGAGACGAGCACCAAACCGTTCAAAACGGCGACGCCGGAAAGGGCGATGAAGCCGACGCCGGCGGAGATGGAAAACGGCATTCCGCGAACGGCCAAAGCGGCGATTCCTCCCACAACAGCGAGCGGAACGCCGGTGAAGATCAAGAGGGCATCGCGCACCGATTTGTAGGTCCAGTACAAAAGCCCGAATATCAAAAGCAGGGCCACCGGCACCACCAGGGCCAAGCGGGAGCGGGCCCGTTCCAAATTCTCGAATTGCCCGCCGAAGCGGACAAAATAACCTTCCGGCAGTTCAATCTCTTTTTGAATTCTTTGGCGCAGTTCATCCACGAACGAGCCCACATCCCGGTCGCGCACATTGCTTTGAACCACAATGCGGCGTTTGCTCCATTCGCGGGTGATGGTTGAACGGCCGGGAACCATATTCGGTTTGGTCACCCGGTCCAAGGTGACGAGTTCACCAGTGGCGGCTTTAATGGGGATGCGCTCCACGTCTTCCGGCACCCGCCGGTAGGATTCATTCAGCCGGAGGGCCAAATCGAAGCGGCGCTGGCCTTCGTGCACTTCGCCCACCTTTATACCGCCGAAGCTTTCCACCACGTCCAGCACTTCGCGGGCGGAAAGGACAAAGCGGGAAAGCCGTTCCCGGTCAACGGCTATCTCCAACTGTGGCTGGCCGGTCAACTGCTCCACGGAAACATCCGCGCTCCCTCGGATGGTCTCCGCCAGACGGGCAATTTCCTCCGCTTTTTGTTCCAGCGCGGCAAGGTCGTCCCCAAAAATCTTGATTCCCACGTCGGCGCGGATGCCGGCAATCATTTCGTTTACCCGCATTTCAATCGGCTGGGTGAAGATCCGGTTGGCGCCGGGGAGGTCGGACAGCTCCCTGTCCATCGCGGCCACCAACTCCTGCTGGTTTTCCGCTTTTTTCCACTTCTTTCTCGATGTAAGCGTTATGAACACATCCGACAACTCCAAACCCATCGGGTCGGTGGCCAGCTCGGCCGTACCCGTACGCGTCCAAATGTGTTCAATTTCATCCGGGAATTTTTCCAAAAGAATTTTTTCGATTCGAGTGCCGTAATCCACCGACTGCTCCAGGGAAACCCCGGCCAGGCGGACGATGTTGATTGCAATCGTTCCCTCGCTCAAGCGGGGCACGAATTCCGCTCCGAGGAAGAGAAACACCAAAATACCCGCCGCCAAAAGAGATGCGGCCGAAGCCAAAACCACACGGCCGTGCGCAAGCGCCCAGTCAAGCATGGGGCGATAAAGCCGTTTCAACCCTTCCACCAGTTTCGGCTCCGTTTCGCGCACATTTTTTCCAAGAAAGGCGGCAATCAAGGCCGGGATTACCGTGAAGGAGAGCAGAAGCGAACCGGTCAAAACGAAGGTGACGGTCAAGGCCATTGGACGGAAAAGCTTTCCCTCCACGCCTTGAAGGGTGAGAATCGGCAGGTAAACGATGATGATTATCAATTCGCCGAAAAGGGTTGGCTTGCGCACTTCCAAAATGGCATCGCGAATTACGTCGAACCGGGAGGAAGCGGCATTCGCTTGGGAAAGGCGGCGAACGGCGTTTTCCACCTGAATCACGGAATTATCCACGGCCAAGCCGAAGTCGATGGCGCCCAGGCTCATCAAACTTCCGGTAATTCCGGCCCGCGACATCCAATCGAAGGCAAAGAGCAAAGAGAGGGGGATGGAGGCAGCGACGATGAGCCCGGCCCGCAGGTTGCCGAGAAAGGCAAAAAGTATCCCCACCACCAAGACCGCGCCAAAAAAGAGATTGTGTTCTACGGTTTGCAGGACGTGATTAACGAGATCCGTGCGCTGGTAAACCGGCTTGACCTCGACACCTTCCGGCAGGGAGGATTTGATTTCATCCAGCCGCTGGGCCAATTTTTGCGTGACTTCCTTGGGGTTTTGGCCGGTCAGCATAAAACCGAGCCCCAGGACAGCTTCTCCTTTTCCGTCATAGGTGGTTGCGCCGCGGCGCAATTCGTGGCCGATAACGACATCGGCCAAATCCCGGATGCGAATCGGCACCCCCTTGCGGGTTTCCATTACGAGCTCTTCAATTTCTCTGCGTTGGCTGACAATGCCCACACCCCGGACCAAAGTCTGCTCCCCTCCGCGCACCATCTGCCCGCCGGGGACGTTTCCCAAATTCTCCCGCAGTTTGGAAGCGACTGTTGACAAAGTCAGGTTGTATTGCGCCAGACGATTCGGGTCAACCAAAACGTGATATTGTTTTTCAAATCCGCCCCAGGTGTTGACTTCCGCCACGCCGGGGACGGATTGAAGCCGGGGTTTGATTATCCAGTCCTGAATGGTGCGGAGTTCGGTCGGTTCAGCGGTTTTGCCCACAACAACATAGTGGAAAATTTCTCCCAGCCCGGTGGAAATGGGCCCCAATTGAGGCGGCGGGACTCCATCCGGAAGCTCGATGCCAGCCAGCCGTTCGGCGGTCTGCTGGCGGGCCAAATAGATATTGGTTTCATCGCTAAAAATAAGGGTAACCTGCGAGAGGCCGTATTTTGAAATGGAGCGGACTTCCGCAAGCCCGGCCAGCCCCGCCATTCTCCTTTCCAAAGGAAAGGTTACCTGCCGTTCCAGTTCTTCCGGCGCCCAGCCGGGGGCGGAAACGTTGACCTGCACCAAAACCGGCGTGGTATCCGGAAAAGCGTCAAAAGGGAGTTTCCAGAGCGCAACCAATCCGGCCACGACCAAAAGTCCGGCCAAACAAAGGACGAAAAGCCGCTGGTGAATGGTGAATTCTATCAGCCGCTTGAGCATCTTGCTTTACGACGTCGGTTCAACGGCGCAGCAACCGGCCCCGATGCTTCCTTTTTTCAGCTCGGTTTTCAATAAATAACTACCCTTTACCACGACCGGTTCGCCCGGCTTCAAACCGCCCGCCACGCGATAGTGCTCCGGGTCGGCCGGTTCGATTTCGACTTTACGGGGGCGGTAGCGGTCGGGAGCCTCCTCCACGAACACCACATTGCAGCAGCCTTCCCACTGGACGGCGTCCTTGGGCACTACGACTGACCGGCTCTCCGATTGCGTGTAGATGACCGCCCGGCCGAAGCGCCCGGGGGGCAGCTGGCTGAAGGAGGAAGTCATTTTAGCCCGCACCTTGCCCGTGCGGGTCTCCGAATCCAAAAACCTTGCAACCCAGGCAATTTTCCCCTGACTGGTGCGCGTGCCGGCGGCATCGGTCAGAAATTCCAGCTTTTGGCCGACTTTTATCCGGCTAAGCTCCTCTTCGCGAACCTGCGCTTCCAGCCAAACGGAATTGCCGCTGGAAAGCACGGCCAAGGCCGTTCCGGCCGGAAGAAGATTTCCCAGAGAGGCCTTTCGCTCCATAAAGACCCCGGAGTTTTGGGCGCGCAAAAGAAATTTGGAAGTTATCGAGCGCTCCGCGGCGACCGATTCCACTTCTTGCACGGTCAAACCGGCCGAGCGCAACAGCCCTTCGGCCCGCGCCAGCCGCGCGCGCGATTCTTCGGCAGCCGCCTGGCTCGTCTCGTAGCCGCTGGCGCTAATCAGATTCTTTTCCTTCAGCCGCTCCATTCTCTTCTGTTCTTTTTCACGCACGGACCAAGCGGCGCGGGCTTCGAGCAGTTCGGCCTTCAAGCCCGGCATGTCCGGGGATTCCAACTCGGCCAGAATTTCTCCTTCGTCAACGGCGTCCCCCGGGTTGGCCAGCCAGCGCGTTACCAAAACAGAGACGGTGGTGGTCAGAATGGTGGTCTGGGTCTCGTCAAAGACGATTTCGGCCGGAGCTTCCACGGTGGGGGCGGTCTCGGCGGACAGCGCCGGTTCGACGGTCAACCCGGCCCGCTCGGCCGTTTGGGCGGAGGCAAACTGGATAATGGCGCCATCCGTGGCACAGGCGGCTTTGTTTTTCGGAAAGAAGATTGAAATTTCCGAATTCATATCCAAATGAAGAGAACTGGCGGGAGGCGGCTCCTGTGGGAAGGTCAAGTTTGGATGGCACAGGCGGCAGTGGGATTCCGGCAGTCCGTGTTCCGCACACCAGTCGTTTTTAGCTTTGAAGGCCTCAATTAACTTTGGGTGGCATTGGGCGCATTCCGATTCCGGCACGCGGTGCTCTGCGCACCAGTCGGCAGCCGCCGATGCCGTCTCCGCAGACGACGCGTTGGACACGGATTTATCCGACAGTGACGAAACGTCCGGTTGGTCCAGCCATTTCATAACGCCAATTGTGGCAACAACTGTGACGACCAAAAGGCCGGCCAAGCCGATAGTTTTTTTCAACATTACAAACTCCTTTCCAGTTCAGAATCCTTCCACGATTGCAAACATTGCATTCGCAGAAGCTATTAACAGTTAAAGTTGAACGTTCAAACGAACGCCCGAATTGAAGGACTACTTAGACGGCCGGATTAGGCCTTGGGAGGATGGTCGATGGAGCGGAAGCTGAATTGGTCGGAAAAAACCAAGCTCTGCAGTGAAAACTCTTGCTGAATGAAATGGTGCTCAATGTTTACGAAATTTCCAGAAATAAATACCAGGTGGCCGCAGCAAACGCAGCAATCGTCGTCTCCGGATTCAGAAGTCGGCTGAAAGGGCTTGTCCGAGCAAGCGGATGCGTTCTCGGAAGCAAAAGAACCGGTTATTCCCTTTTCGCAGAAACAAAAAAGGCCGTTGACCAGCCAGAAGGTCGCCACCACAAGAATCAGAAAAGACCACTTCGCCATCTTGTTCATAAGATAAGTTCAAGGCCGGGGAAGTCAATCTTAAAGTTTACCAATAACTGATTGGTGATTCGTCCGTCCAGCCACCCAAAAACAAGGCGGCGGGATGTTGACTTTGTGAAAAAATTATCTTATTATCGCCACGAACGGGATGGCGGAGATACTCACCCTTAGCGAAACCAGTCGCCCCCGTCCGGAGGGACAGTGGAAGGCGAAGCTCTCGCGCGCCTTCTACGAAAAGCCCACTCTGGCCGTGGCCAAGGAACTATTGGGCAAATACCTGGTCGTCCGGCATCCCAACCGCATCCTTTCCGGAAAAATCGTCGAGGTGGAAGCTTACGTCGGCGAGGACGACCCCGCCTGCCACGCCGCCGTGGGGCTGACCGACCGAAATCATATCATGTACGGGCCGGGGGGATTCGCCTACATCTATTTCATCTACGGAATGTACCACTGTCTCAACTTCGTCACCGAGCAGGAAGGCTTCCCGGCGGCGGTTTTAATCCGCGGGCTGGAGCCGGTCGAAGGGGTCGAGGAAATGAAGCGGAGGCGGGACCACCGCTCCCTCTCCGGACTCGCGAACGGCCCGGGCAAAATCTGCCAGGCCCTGGGCATCGACAAAACCTTCTACGGACTCGAGCTCACGGGCACCCGCATCTGGGTGGAAGACCGGGGGGAAAAGCGTCCCGCCATCACCCATTCGAGCCGCATCGGCGTCGCCGCCGGCAAAGAAAAGCCCTGGCGTTTCTATGTCCCCAAAAGCCCCGGCGTTTCCAAAGACGGCAAAAAAAGGTAGTCCCGTGAACCGGAAATCGGTGAAAGCGGGCCGGGCCGCCGCCGTTCCCACCAACGACAAACCGTCCCAGCATCCTCATCTCTCCCGGCTGGCGAGCGACGATTTGCACATCAGTTCCTTCAAGAATATGATGACGCAGTTCGACGAGGCCGCCCGCCGCTTGAACATCGACCCGCGCTACGTCGATTTAATCAAGCTGCCGCGCCGTTCCGTCACGGTGCAGCTGCCCGTGCAGATGGATAACGGGACTTTCAAAATGTTCACCGGCTACCGCGTCCAGCATTCGATTATGCGCGGCCCCGCGAAAGGGGGGATTCGCTACCATCCCAACGTCTCCCTGGACGAAGTGCAGGCCCTGGCGGCCTGGATGACCTGGAAGTGCGCCGTGGTCGGGATTCCCTTCGGCGGCGCCAAAGGAGGCATCGTCTGCGACCCGGAAAAAATGTCGCGCGGGGAACTGGAACGGCTGACCCGCCGCTACACCGCGGACTTGATGGATGAAATCGGGCCGGAAAAAGACGTCCCCGCGCCGGACGTGAACACGGACGCCCAGACGATGGCCTGGATAATGGATACTTACAGCATGCACGTCCGCCACACGGTCACCTCCGTGGTCACCGGCAAGCCGGTGGAACTGGGCGGCTCCTGCGGCAGGCGGGAAGCGACGGGGCGGGGGGTTTTGTTCTGCGTGCAGGAAGCGGCCAAACATTTGAAGCTTCCCCTGCGCGGCGCGCGGGTGGCGGTGCAGGGGTTCGGCAACGTCGGCTCGGTCGCCGCCGATTTGCTGGCGAAAGAAGGAGCCAGAATCATCGCCGTGACGGACATGCACGGCGGGGCGTATAATCCCGATGGGTTGGATATGCCAAAGCTTTTGGATTACGTCAAAAAATCGGCCAGCAAGTCCGTGGCGAAATTTCCAGGAAGCCAGTCCATAAGTAACGAGGAGCTGTTGAAGTTAGGGTGCGACGTTTTGATACCGGCGGCACTCGAAAACCAGATTACCGAAGAGAACGCGCAGTTGTTGCGATGCAAAATTCTGGCGGAAGGGGCCAACGGGCCGACAACGCCGGAGGCGGACTCGATTCTGGACAAAAAAGGGGTTTTCATCGTTCCGGACATCCTCTGCAACGCGGGAGGGGTCACGGTCTCCTACTTCGAATGGGTGCAGGACCGGATGGGGCTTTTCTGGGAGGAGGAGGAGGTGAACGGCCGGCTGGAGCGGATTATGCGCCGTTCGTTCGCCGACGTGTTGAAAATCTCGGTCGAGCATAAGGTGAATATGCGCATTGCCGCCTTTATGCTTTCCATCAAAAGGGTCTGGGATGCGATGGTGATGCGCGGCATTTACGCCTAAGGCCTTCCGTGGAGCTGGGAGTCCGAGACTACATCCTCCTCGCTCCCGCTTTGATTTTCGCTTTAACCTTCCACGAATACGCCCATGCCTGGATGGCCAACCGGCTGGGAGACCCCACCGCCAGATACCTTGGGCGGCTTTCCTTCAATCCCCTCGTTCACCTCGACCTCTACGGCCTTCTGGTCTTGGTGATGTCCGGCTTCCGCTTCGGCTGGGCCAAGCCGGTGCCGTTCAATCCCCTGAATTTGCGCCATCCGAAGAGGGACATCCCCTTGATCGCAGCCGCCGGCCCGGCGATTAACGTCCTCATCGCCATCTTTTCCTTTGCCGCCCTCCGCTTGGCCGGGGCGACGGAGATGGGGGATTTTCGGGAAGGGATTTTTATGCTGTTGACTTATTTCATTTACATCAATCTCTCGCTGGCCTTTTTCAACCTGATTCCGGTGCCCCCTTTGGACGGCTCCAAAATTCTCTACGGCTTTTTGCCCCCGTCGAAAGATTACATCTACTACAACCTGGAGCGGATGGGACCGATTCTGCTCCTCGGACTGATTTTGCTGAACGCCTTCACCCCGCTGAAGATTATCAGCTTTTTAGTCGGCCCGCTGGTCACCTTCGCCGTCCGTCTGTTAAGTGCCATCTTTTTTTAGGTTTTTTCTCCCGGCGGGTTTTCTTTTCCTTGCCTGCGCGGCGGGATTCGACGCATCTTCGCTTCAGAAAAAATTTTTATCCGCCAGTAAAAAATGGAAAAAGGAAATCGAGGGGGCAAAAAACGCCGCCTATCTCGTCCATTTTGACGCCAGCGGCCCGAAGGGAAAGGGCTCCGGCAGCATTGAAATTTACTGGCTGGCTGGCGACACCGCCGTTTTATTCAGCCCGGGTCTTTTCGGGAAGGGGTCGCTCCGGGGGAGGTGGGTTTTGGGGGAAAGTTTTTTGGTTTACTTTCCGAGGGAAAAAAGCTACTACAAGGGGAGCTGGGAGGATTTTCTTTTGGGTATAAAAAGTCAAACCCTGGCGGTGGACAGCCTGATTTTTGGAATCTTGTCGCGGCGGGCTTTTTTGGCAGGAGCCGATTCTCTCCTTCCGGAGATGAAAAACGGCCTCTGGACCGCCAGCGACCGCTTGGGAAGCTGGGAGCGGCAGTTTATATTCAACCGCCTCGGGAGACCTTCGCGGTTGGTCTGGAAAGAGTCCTTTCTGGCCGTGAAGGCGGAGGCGGAGTTGACCAGCACAACCTTGAACGCGCCTTTTCCCAAGCGATTGGAATGGGAATATTTTATGCAGGAGGCCAAAGCGAAGTTCGACGTGGAGCATGCGGTCACCAATGCGCAAATACCGGCCTCCAAGAGGAATTTTAAAATCCCCCCCGACGCCGTCCAATTGGAGCGTATAGACGTAAATGAAGAGCCTTGAGCGGGGGCTGAAGAGTTTGGGGCTGGGGACCTTCCGCCTGTTTTTCGGGGGCGAAAAGCTGTCCGCTCTCCCAGAGAGGCTGAAAAACCCCCAGCGAATATTGGTCGTCCGTGCGGATGCGCGGCTGGGAAATCTGGTATTCTCCCTCCCCTTCGTTTCGGCCCTGAAGAAAAAGTTTCCGCAGGCGGAAGTGAGCTTTTTGGTTTCCGCCCAATTCGCGGAACTGTTGAAAAACGAGAATGGGTTTGAGGTTTTGGCTTTTAATAAGAGGAGAGCCAAAAATCCGCTCTACCTTCCGGATTTGACGAGCCGCTTGCAAGCCGGCCGGTTTGACTGGTGCTTTGACCTCTCCAGTCCAGAGTCGCCGTCCTTCACCAACAGTTTTCTTTGCTGGCTATCCCGTGCACCGGTGCGAATCGCCTACCGGAGCAAATATGCGGAAGCGTTCGATACTCTCTTTTTCGAACCGGAAAAGGATTCGGCGTTGTGGGAGCAATTCTTGAAGCTTTTGGAAAAGGTTTCGCCGGGGAAAACGGAGTTTGACGCTCTATTCACCCTGACGGCGGAGGAGAAAAGAAAAGCTTCCGACTTCCACGGACAGGGCAAAGCGTCCAGGGTGGGTATTTTTTTGGGAGGGCGGGGGGAAAAGAAATGGGAAGTTGAGAAGTGGCTGCAGGTTGCGGAAAAGCTGGCGGGACGGGGTCTTTCGGTCTTTTTGTTTTACGGCCCGGAGGAGAAAGAGGGTGGGTCGAGGGTCGCAGGTCGCAGTGAAATAAAAGTTGTTGAACCGCGCCCTTTGAGGGAGTTTGCCGCACTGCTTTCGGGACTGGATTTGCTTGCCGCCGCCGATTGCGGCCCTTTGCATCTTGCATCCGCCTTGAACGTGCCGGTGCTGGGGGTTTATTTTTCCTCCGACCCGGTTCGGTTCGCGCCGATGGGGGAAAGAAAAATTCTCATTTGTGAGGATAAAACCGCATTGACTCCCGAGCGGGTCGTGGAAACGGCAATGAAAATGTTGGAAACGGTGAAAGATAAACCGGCCAAACGACCTGCCGTTCAGGCGGCGGGAAGATGAAACTGTATCTGCGGCTTTGGCCCCATCTGCGGCCGTTTTGGAAGCAGCTGTTTTTCTCGATGCTTTTTACGACTCTTTTCGCCATTTTTTCCGCCGGACTGGTCTGGCTTTTGGGGCCTCTGGTGAAAACCTTGTTCGTCTCCCATTCGCCTGCCATACCTTCGCCCGAGTCCGCCGCGGCCGCAATGGGGCCGGTGAAAAACTGGAACGACCAGTTGAAGTCCGCCCTGGAGAACCGGCTTTTGGCGGGAAGCCAAACGCGGGCTTTGGGCATCATCTGTTTGTTGGTGGTCGTTTTCGCCTTCTTCAAAAACCTGTTTTATTATTTGCAGGGGCATTTTCTGGCCTACGTGCAGCAGGGGCTGGTCTTCCGGTTGCGCAATCTGCTTTTCGCCCATTATCAGGCCCTTTCCCTTTCCTTCTTCTTCCGCTCCAAAACCGGTCATCTGATATCGCGGGTCACCAACGACGTGGCGCTTCTTTCGGAAACTTTGGACGTCTGTTTTTCCCGGCTGGTGAAGGAGCCGCTTCTGGTGGTTTTCTTTCTCGTAATTCTATTCACCATTTCGGCCAAGCTTTCGCTTTTGGGACTCATTCTGGTGCCGCTTACGGTGCTTTCGGCCAAAAAGCTGGGGCGGTATCTCAAGCGCTACGCCCTTCGCACCCAGGAACGGATGGCGGAGATGAGTTCGGCTTTGCAGGAGACCGTGGGGGGGGCGCGGGTGGTGAAGGCGTTCGGCACGGAGCGCTTCGAGACCGGCCGCTTCGCCACACTGTCCGAACGTTACTTCCGGGCGATGCTCAAGCTCTCGCGGGTGCGTTTGCTGTCCCATCCGGCCGGGGAAATGCTGGGAATCGGCGTCATCATTCTGGTTTTGTGGGTCGGCGGCGGCGACGTTTTGGCCGGCCGGGGGCTCGCGCCGGAGGATTTCGCCCTCTACTTGTTTTCCCTTTTTTCCCTGATTGCGCCGGTCAAAAGCCTGGGAATCGTGCAGGGAAAATTGAAGGAGGGGGAAGCCGCGCTCTCCCGGATTTTTGAAATTTTGGACACTGCTCCGGTGGTGAAGGAAGAGCCGCATCCGGTTTCCAAAAAAACGGTCGAGCGGGAAGTGGAGTTTGAAGGAGTGCGGTTCGCCTACGTTCCGGAAAAAGAGGTGCTGCACGGGATTTCGGTAAAAATTCCGGCCCAAAAACTGGTCGCCCTGGTGGGCCCCTCCGGCGCCGGCAAATCGACGTTGCTTGATTTGCTGGCCCGTTTCCACGACCCGGCCGAAGGACGGATAATGCTGGACGGGGTGGATTTGAAAAAAATCCGGCTGTCCGATTTGCGGGGGCTTTTCGGCATCGTCCCGCAGGAAGTGATTTTGTTCAACGAAACCGTGCGCTACAACATCGCCTACGGGCTGGAAAACGTCCCCTTGGCGGCCGTGGCGGAGGCGGCCCGGCTGGCCAATGCGGCCGATTTTATCGAGAGGATGCCCGACGGGTATGATACCGTCGTCGGCGACCGGGGTTTGCGGCTTTCCGGCGGAGAGCGGCAGCGCCTCGCTTTGGCGCGGGTGATTTTGCGCAACCCCCCGGTTTTGATTTTAGACGAGGCGACCAGTTCCCTCGATTCGGAATCGGAGCGGCTGGTGCAGGAGGCCCTGGCGCAGATTCTTCCCGGACGAACGACTTTTGTGATTGCCCACCGGCTTTCCACCGTGCAGCAGGCGGATTTGATTTTGGTGATGGAGAAGGGGCGGGTGGCGGAGGTGGGGAGGCACGAGGAGCTTTTGGCTCTGGGGGGGCTTTACAGCCGGCTGTACGAGGCCCAGTACTTCGGCCTCCTGAAAGAAGCGGGGGTATGAACGGAACGGCCACCCTCACCCGGCCAGAAAACCGCTCCGCCGGGGAATTTGGGCTTCCCCGTTTCCATCTCATCAACACCATCAAGTTCTGGGGAGGGGGGGAACGGTTCATCTTCGATTTGGCCACCGGCTTGGCGGCCAAAGGCTTTGACGTAACGATATACGGGCGGCCGGGGAAAGCGCTGCTCTCCCGGACGGCCGCCGCCGGACTTGCGAGCGTTCCGCTTTCTGCCAACTTCGATTACGACCCCCGGCCTCTTTTAAAATTTCGTGCCTCTACCGAGCGTGATGTTTTTGTGGCGATGGCGCCGCGGGATTTGAAGCTTTTGCGGCTTATGACTCTCTTTGGGACGCCGGCAAAATTGTTCTGGTACCTCGGCGTTTGCTATCCGGTCAACAACCGGGAATACCTCTGGCTTTTGAAAAACGAAAACATCCGATTGATGGCCGTGTCGGAGTTTCTCAAATCGGAGATTCTATCCCGGGTGCCGCAGGTGGCGAATCGAATTTCAGTCCTGCCGGCGGGAGTTGACGCGCCGGCCGTCGATGCGAGGGCGGCCCGGCAGAAACTGGCGGAAAAGTATGGCGTTTCTCCCCGGCGCCTTTTTTTGGGGATTTTCTCACGCTTGGTCGGCTGGAAGGGGCACTCGCTCCTTTTTCGCGCCCTTTCGCAGGTCAAAAAAGCAGGGGTCGACTTTCATCTCTGGGTGGTGGGGGACGGAGAAAATAGAGAAAGTTTGGAAGAAGAAGCGCAGGGTTTGGGACTGGCCGGTGAAGTTACTTTCACCGGCCATCAAACGGACGTGGTTTCTTGGATGGCTGGCGTGGACATCGTTTGTTTGCCTTCGGAAAACGAACCGTTCGGCTACGTAGTCATAGAAGGGATGGCCTTGGGGAAAGCCGTTTTAGCCTCCGCATCCGGCGGGCCTTTGGAGATACTCAAGGACGGCAGGGACGGGATGCTGATTCCCCCCGACAATCCCGCGGAGTGGGCGATCGCCATCCTTGAACTGGCCGGAAACGAAAAAAAACGGGCGGAGCTGGGGCAATCGGCGCGGCGGTCGGTGATGGAGCGGTTTTCGCGTGAGGGAATGGTTGCAAGATTTCTGGAAATCGTGAATGCGCATCCTGCAGTCGGTCGCGCTTGAAGGGAGGAGCGCCGGAAGCGAGTATGCGCTGGCGTACAGCCGGGAGCTCAAGAAACGGGGACACTCCGTTTACTTTTTAACCGTGCCGCAAAGCCAGACTTATCACAGGACAAAGGATTTGGGATTGGAAGCGGTGGAGGGAATTGACCTGTCGGAAAAGAAGCTCACATTTTTGCGAAATCTATCCAAATTGAAACAGTTGATTGCCAAAGTTAAACCCGAAGTGGTTCTGGCCCACTGGGGGCCGGACCATACAGCGTGGGGATGGGCTTTGCGCAAGACGAAAATTCCACTCGTGCGGGTGCGCTCCCATTCCCCCCTCTCTCCCAATCGGCATTTTGCGGCCCGCTGGCTGGTCGGACGGACGGCGCTTTTCATCGTGGGGAATGGTTTTCAACGCAAGCAGTACGTGGACGAGTTGGGCGTTCCGGGGGAACGCGTGGTTCAAATTCCGTTCGGAATAAAAACTTCGGAGTATCCGTTTTCAACGCCGGCATCATCGCCGCCGGTCGGACGGGCCGTTCGGATTTTGCAGCTGGGGCGGTTTTCGCCGGTGAAGGGGCACCAATTTCTGATTCAATCCATCGGGAAGTTGAAAGGGGAAATACGGACGCCGTTCCGGCTGACCGTTGCCGGATTCGAGGCGGAGCTTACGGCCGCCGATTTGCAGAAATGGCGGGAGGACGCGGGTCTTTGGGATCAGATTGAGATTCTTCCCAACGTGCCGGACTCGCGGGGTTTGATTTCGAGCTGCGACTTCGGCGTGGTGGCCTCCACCGGTTCGGAAGCCACCGCGCGGGTGGCGCTTGAACTTATGGCGGCGGGAAAACCGGTAATGGCTTCCCGGGTCGGAATTTTGCCGGAACTGGTGGGTGAAGGGACCGGCTGGCTTTTTGAGCCGGGGAGTTTCGAGAGTTTTGCGGCGACGTTCAAGCAGGCGCTGGCTTCCTCAAGCCGCTACGCGGGGATGGGGAAAGCGGCAAGGGCCAAGGTCGAAACCGACTTTGACTTGGATAAACTGGCGGGCCGGATGGAGTCCGTCCTCCAAAAGTTGGTTTCCAATGCCTAAAATTTCGGCCGTAATTCTGACCAAAAACGAGGAGCGGAACCTGCCCCGCTGTCTGGAGGCCATTCGCTGGGTGGATGAGATTCTAATTCTGGATTCGGGAAGTTCCGACGGGACTTTGGGAATTGCCAAGAAATTCGGGGCGAAGGTTCATCAACTGCCGTGGGAAGGGTTCGGAAAGCAGAAGCAGAAGGGGGTCGATTTGGCTTCCGGCGAATGGGTGCTCTCGATTGACGCGGACGAAGTGGTCACGCCGGAATTGAAAGCGGAGATTGCGTCGAGGCTGGCAGTCGATAACGGTACCGCCGGGTACTTTCTCAAACGGAAGGCGTATTTTTTGGACCGCTTCGTCCGGCACGGTGGATGGTATCCGGACTGGGTTTTGCGGCTGTTCAAAAAGGGGAAGGGACGCTTCACACCGGCGCCGGTGCACGAGTCGGTGGTTCTGGACGGGCCGGCAGGTCGGCTGGAGGCGGATTTGCTGCACTACACCGACCCGGATTTTTCGCATTATTTGGCCAAGCTGAACCGCTACACCGACCTTTCCGCCCGGGAGCTTTTTGAAAAAGGGGAACTGGGGTCGCTTTTCAAGATTCTGGCCAACCCGGCCGCCAAGTTTTTTTCCCAGTATCTTTTGAAAGCCGGTTTTCTGGACGGGCGGGCCGGTTTCATTCTGGCGGGGGCCTCGGCTTTTCACGTGTTTTCCAAATACGTGAAGCTGTGGGAATTGTCGCGGGATAAGGGCAATTCGTGAATTGCCCCTGCAAAGACGTCTTACCCCTAACCCCTCTCCATATGATGGAGAGGGGGATGAGCGCACCTATAGGTGCGCACGGGTGAGCCTAAAGGTTCACCCCTACAAAAAATGGAAATAAAAAAAATTCTGACAGTGCGGGACGACCGGATGGGGGATTTCATTCTGACCCTCCCGGCTATTTTTGCCCTGCAGGAAGCGTTTCCAAAGGCACGGTTGACCGTTGCCGTCTCGCCTTCGGTGTATCCTTTGGCAGTGCGGCTTTTGCCGGGGAAGAATGTTTTCAGTCATACCGGTTCTTTTTCCCAGTTTTATTCTTTCCTGAAAAGCGGGCAGTTTGACCTAATTGTGTTTTTCCGGCCGCGATTGGGGACGTCCCTGGCAGCATTTTTGGCGGGCGTGCCCAAGCGCTTGGGGACGGGGTATCGGGGCTACAGTTTTTTCTACAACCTCAAGTATAACGAGCATCGTCACACGGCGGAAAAAAAGGAAGCGGAGTATTCGCTTTCGCTCTTGAAGCCGCTTGGCATCGATACGAGTTTGCGTTTTGAAACGATAGGCATCGACATGAATGAAGCGGAGGAAGTGGCAAAAAAGTTGGGTCTGGATTTATCGAAAAACTGGGTCGCCGTTCATCCGGGTTCGGGGGGGTCGTCCCCCAATTGGCCGAAGAAAAATTATATCGAACTGGCTCAAAAGCTTTCGGATGCCGGATTTTCCATTTTGTGGACGGGGACGGCCTCCGAATTAAGCGGCATCAACGGGCCTGGAGTAACGCTCGCCGGGGAAACGGAAATCTGGGATTTGGCCTGCGTTTATTCCCGATGTAGACTCGTTGTCGCTCCTTCCACCGGGCCTTTGCATCTGGCCTCGCTCGTTGGAACTCCGGTGGTCGGGATATACAGTCCCGTGCGGGTCAATTCGCCCCGCCGCTGGGGGCCTTTGGGGCCGAAGGCAATAACGCTGGTTCCTCCCGTTCCTGAGTGCGACTGCGCCGCTGGGGAATGCCATCGGGGAAATTGTATGGAGCTTCTGGCCGTTGAGACGGTTTTTCAAACGGCACTTAATCTTGCAGTAAAGCCCGCCGTATCTTTATCTTCCGGGAAACAGGTATGATTGGTCAAACCGTTTCGCACTACAAAATCATCGAAAAATTGGGGGAAGGGGGGATGGGGGAGGTGTATTTAGCCGAGGATATGAGCTTGGGCCGGAAGGTGGCCGTCAAGTTTTTAGCCTCCGACAAGGCAACCGACCCCGAATCCCGCAAGCGATTCGTCCACGAAGCCCGCGCCCAAGCCTTGGTTTCTCATACCAATGTCGCCAGTTTCTACGAGGTGGGGGAAGAAGGGGATAAAGTTTTTATCGTTATGGAGTACATCGAGGGCCAAAAGCTTTCGGAATTGGCGAAAGCCGAGAAGCCTTCTTTGCCGGAAATATTGGATTTGGCCATTCAAATTGGGGAAGGGTTGACGGCGGCCCACGAGAAAGGGGTGATGCACCGGGACATCAACCCGGCCAACATTCTGGTGACCTCCAAACGAGTGGCCAAAATAACCGACTTCGGTTTGGCCAAGTGGAAGGGGGCCTCTACCATAACCCGCACCGGCCTGCAGATGGGAACCGACCATTATATGTCGCCGGAAGAAGTGGAGGGAAGGAAAGCCGACTTTCGCACGGACATTTTCTCTTTGGGAGTGGTTCTGTATGAACTTATCTGCGCCCGGCAGCCTTTTGAGGGAGCCAACCGGGAATCGCTTTTTTACGAAATACTGTACACCCAACCACAGCCCTTAGCCCGTTTTTGCCGTGGGGTACCGGAAAGTTTGGAGCGGTTGGTTATGAAGTGTTTGGCCAAAAAGCCGGAGGAACGGTACCAATCGGCGGCGGATTTGGTGGCGGATTTGCGGATGGAGCGCAAGAACATAGAGTATGCCAAGCCATCCGACTTAAAGGTGGCGGCAGAGATGACTAAACCGAAGAAAAAGATGTTGAAATTTTTAGTGCCAACCTCGGCCGTCGTCGTTCTTGCGGTTTTATTTTTTGTTTTTAATCCGTTCAAAGTTGAGGTGTCTCGAAAGCAGACCGCCCTTGCGGCAGAAAATTCGCTGGCGGTGATGTACTTTGAAAACATCCCCGACCCAGAGGATAAAGACCACACCGGAGAGATGCTGACCAATCTTTTAATTACTTCCCTTTCCCAGCTCAAAGGCTGGGAGGTCATCAGCCGCCAGCGCTTATATGATATCCAAGCCGATATGGGTAAACCGGATGAGAAAAGGATAACCCCTGCCCTCGCTTCAAAGATTGCCCAGCGGGTCGGAGTCAGGACGATGCTTCTGGGAACCGTTTTACAGAGCCAGCCCAAACTGGCGGCAACTTCGCAGTTGATAGAAGTAAAATCGGGAAAAATCTTAAACTCCCAGCGGCTAACTGGCTTTTCGGCTGACCAAATATTCGCGTTCGTGGACAGCTTTGCGGTTTTGGTAAGAGGCAATTTGAACATAGATCCCGGAGCGGCATCGGAAACCAAACCGGTGATGGAAGTGACTACGGCCTCCTTAGAAGCTTACCGCGCTTATGTCGAGGGGGTTGAGCTGATTGAAAGGTTTGATTACAAGCAAGCCCCATCAGCTTTGGAAAAAGCCCTTGAGTTAGACCCAAAGTTCGCAATGGCATATTTAATGTTGGCATACGCCGATTTAGGAAATGAAGATATTGCCGGCCACAACAAGGCCTTGCAAAAAGCTTACGAGCTTAGCGACAGGGTGCCGGAAAGGGAGCGTTTACGGATCCAGGGCAAATATGCCCTCGAAATCGAGAATGATTTCGTCAAAGCAGCTGAAATCTTCGAGAAGTTGTTGAAGGAGCATCCCTACGACTTCTGGGTTTACTTTTACTTAAAGACTGTCTACTTATGGCTGGGAGATTATGAAAAAAGCACTCAAACACTTCTGGCCGGGTTGACGAGCGATTCTTTGGACAAACGTTTATGGAATGAGTTATCAGGCCATTACGCCGGCTTAAACCGCAGGAAAGAAGCCCTTGACGCAGTGGACCAGTATATTAAATTAGCCCCCGCTGAATTTAATCCGTATGACACCAAAGGAGATGTTTATCTATATTTTGGAGAACTGGACTCGGCTTTGCTCTGGTATCAGAAAGCATTTATGTTGCGGTCTAATATTGGTACTAATGAGAAATTGGCACACGACGCCCTGTCGCGTGGTGATTACGCCAGCAGTGAAAAATATATTCGGCAGTACGACCACACCGATATATTTCAAAAACCGATAGCCGAGTACGATTTAAGCTTAATGTTTTTGCATCAAGGCAAGTTTAAAGAGGCTAAGGAACGATTACTGGCAAATCTATCCTCGCATCTGGCACGAAATAATCAAGCACAAATTCTGAAGATCCTTGCCACACTGGTCCACTTGAGTTACATACTGGGTAATTATTCAGAAATGTTGGATTACGCCAAGAAACTGTCGGACCATCCGACACATACTTGGTGGGTATCAACTTCTGGGCGCGAGATCTTGGCTTGGGCTTATATAATGAACGGTCAGGAAAAAATTGGCTACAGGATAATGGATGAGGTGAAAAAAGATCTTAATGGTCACACAACTGTCTACAAGAGGCGCCACGATTTTTATACTGCCTGTTTGACATATGAAGAGGGAAAGTATGGAGCGGCCCTTGATGCTTTCAAGAAAATTCGGCATATTGAGCCTCCCAACTCTATTCCCAATTTAATCTATGCCCTATGTTTATTGAAAGCCGGTCAGTCGGGCGATGCCATAGTTGAATTAGAGCGTTTGATTCGATGGTATCCGCCAGTTCATTACAGTATTAGCTTTCTCGGTTTTTCCTATGCACCAAATCTCTGGCCCATGGCGCCGGTATTGGCCCATTACTGGCTGGGGGTGGCGTATGAACAAAAAGAGGAAAAGGATAAAGCCAAAAGAGAATATGAGACCTTTCTGGACATCTGGAAAAACGCCGACCCGGGAATAGCGGAAGTAGAGGATGCCAAGGAGAGATTGGCAAGGTTGAAAAAGAAGGTTTAATGATTGGCCAAACCGATTTGCCTTACAATATCCTCGACAAACCCGGCGAGGGGGGTAGGGGGAGCGTATAAGACCCAGGACTTGATACACGACCGGTTAGTCACCCCCGCAGTTGCGGTTTGACACTCCCAAGGCCGGGTGGTAAATTAAAGCTATTCGGTTGCCTACTTAACCGAGGTAACCCGAACTGCCGAAGCTAATTCTATGAACCTGGCCGAATTCATCATACAAGTCGAGTCCTTCAACGCCAACATCGACATTCCGCTCGTGCGCCGGGCCTACGAGTTTTGCGACCGGGCCCATGCCGGGCAGAAACGGGAGTCCGGCGACCCCTTCATCGAACACTGCTTGGAGGTAGCCTTCATTCTGGCCGAGCTGCATATGGACTCGGCGACCATCGCCGCCGGGCTTTTGCACGACGTTCTGGAAGACACGACATCGACGAAGGAACAAATCAGGACGGAATTCGGGGAGGAGATCGCCGAGCTGGTGGACGGCGTAACCAAACTGGGGGAGTTCAAATTCCAAAGCATCGAAGAGGAGCAGGTGGATTATTTCCGCAAGCTGCTTTTGTCGATGGCCAAGGACATCCGGGTCATCGTCATCAAGCTGGCGGACCGGCTGCACAATATGCGGACTCTGGAGCATCTGCCCAAGGACCGAATCGCGCGGATTGCGGCCGAAACCCGGGACGTCTACGCCCCTCTGGCCCACCGCTTCGGCATCGGGCGGATTAAATGGGAGCTGGAGGACTGGGCCTTCAAATTCCTAAACCCCCCGGCCTACCGGGAACTCTCGGAGAAGGTGCAGGCGAGGAGGGAAAAGCGGGAGGCCTACATTCAATCGGTCATCCATCCGATTGCGGCCCAGCTGGAAAAGGCCGGGATAAAAGCGGAAATCACCGGGCGGGCCAAGCATTTCGATTCCATTTTCCGGAAAATGCAGGCGCGCAAAAAGCCGTTCGAGGAAATTTACGACCTGTTCGCCATCCGGGTCATCGTGGAAACCGTGCGGGACTGCTACCACGCACTGGGGCTGGTGCACCAGCTCTGGACCCCGATACGGGAAAGCTTTGACGATTACATCGCCCTGCCGAAATCGAACGGCTACCAGTCGCTCCACACCACGGTCATCGGCCCGGAGAACCTGCCGGTGGAGATTCAAATCCGCACCCACCAGATGCACCGGACCTCGGAATTCGGCATCGCCGCCCACTGGTTGTACAAGGAGGGAAAGAAATCGGCCGACGCCGGGGACAAACAGGTGACCTGGCTGCGGGAGGTTCTGGAATGGCAGAAGGATATGGCCTCCCCCTCCGAGTTTTTGGAATACCTGAAGCTGGATTTGTACGCCGACGAGGTTTTCGTTTTCACCCCCAAAGGGGAGCTGCGGGAGCTTCCCAAAGGCGCGACCCCCTTGGATTTTGCCTACGCCATCCATACCGACGTCGGCAACCGCTGCACCGGCGCGCGCATCAATGGAGTGATGCGGCCGCTTTCTTCCACGCTCAAGTCCGGTGATGAAGTGGAAATCATCACCTCCCCCCATCAGACCCCCAGCCAGGACTGGCTTAAAATCGTGCACACCTCCCGCGCCCGCTCCAAAATCCGGCATTACCTGAAGCTGAAGGGACACGAGCAGGCCGTGGCTTTGGGAGCCGAGATGCTGGAAAAGGAAATCAGAAAACTCCGGCTGAAGCTTTCAGACCAGGAAATTCAGGATTTGGCGATGTCCTTTTCTTACACCTCCACCGAGGGGTTGTACGCCGCTTTGGGGGACGGCACGATTTCCCTCCTTACCGTAATCCACAAGCTGGTTCCGGAGCAAAAACCGGAGGCCGACCTCTCCCTTTTCCGGAAAATCGTGGAGAAGGCCAAAGGGGAGCCGAAGGGGATAAAAATCGGGGGAAATTTCTCCGGCGGGGATTTGATGTACCGGCTGGCGCGCTGCTGCCAGCCGATTCCGGGGGAGCCGATTGTCGGTTTCATCACCCGGGGGCGGGGGATTTCGATTCACCGCAAGGATTGCCACAATGCGATGGGGCTTTTGACGGACGGAGACCGCACCCTCAAGGTGGATTGGAACGTGGAGGGGAATCAGGCCTTCGTGGTGCGGCTGAAGCTGGTGGTCGAAGAGCGCAAGAATATCCTGCGCGACGTGGCGGATGCGGTGGCCAAGACGGATTCCAACCTCCGCTCGGTCGGTTTGGAAAGCATCGGCCGGGCCACGCCGGGGCATCTGGTGGTGGAGGTAAAAAATGTCGCCCACCTGGAGCGGGTCATCAAGGAACTGAAGAAAACCAAAGGGGTGGTGGACGTGGAGCGGGTGAGCGAACCGGAGGGGGAAGGATGAGTTGTTCATCGTTTTTCCCGGAGCAGTCCCTCGACTACGCTCGGGATTAAAGGGCTCCGGGCTACCCTTTTAATAATGTTCCGGGCCACCCATTGAGAATGGGGTAGTGAAGGCCATCAAGATGCCGAGGATTACATCGATACAGACGAATTTTGAGAACATTGGTGTTTTAGGAAAACCATCGGAAGTGGTGGTGGGATTTTTTGTTTCAAAAACGCCGGTTGAAAGCAAGGCTGAATTTTTGAGGGCGGCGTGGGCGCAGGCGGGCTTTGAATCCAAAACTCCGTTGTACCTAAAGCAAGTGCATTCCGGCTCGGTGGTTCAGTTCCTGAACGGCGCCCGGCCCGCTCAAGTTCCGACCGGAGATGCGGTTCTGACCGATTCAAAAGATGCCTTCGTCGTCATTCAAGCGGCGGACTGCTTGCCGGTGCTCTTCTTTGACCCCCTGAAAAAATTGATAGCCGGAGCACATGCCGGATGGAAGGGGAGTTTGCTGGGCATCGTTCCTCAAGTCGTTCATCGGCTTGCTCACTTGGGTTCTCATCCAGAAAACTTAAAAATCTGGCTGGGGCCTTCCATCCGTTCCTGCTGTTACGAAGTGGACGTGGAACGCTCGGTTTTGTTTCCACACCGTGTCGATGGCGGGCGGCACATCGATTTGGTTTCCTTTAACCAGGAACTTCTTGAGAGTGCCGGAGTCCCGAAACAGAATATTTTCATCGACCCCCGCTGCACGGCTTGTTCGCCGGAAGGACTCCCCTCCTACCGCCGCGAAGGGGAAAAAGCGGGCCGGATTTTTGCCTGCCTTGCTTTGCGTTAAGGAACTATGGGAAGCGGCCGATAGTATCAACGTAAGGATGCCTAACACATTTCCGAAAAAGGAGAGGGTATGATTCGCAAGGGAATTTTGACTTTGGCCGTTCTGTTTATGGCCTCCGCTCCGGCCTGGGCCCTTTTGGGGGCCGGCTTTGGGGTGCGCGGCGGACTAATTTCCAATTATCAAATCGGCGGCGCGCCGGCGGGGGTTCCGGTTCCGAAGAAGCTGACGATGATTGGGGTGCATTCCGCTTTTTCCCGGATTCCGGCTTTTGTCATTGAGGGTTCTTTGGAATACAACTGGAAGCAGGAAAGCTACAGCGATGCGACTTACGGCGATTACAAATTGCGGGTCAACGATTTTTCCGCCAACGCCTTCGCCAAGGTGCGCTTTCCTTTGGCGACCTTAAAACCGTATCTCGGAGCCGGTTTGGGCCTGCACAAGCTGGTCTATACGGTTTCCAACGAAACCGGCACGGTGCCGATTCCGGATGACGCCACCAAGCCGGCCTATCACGCGATGTTGGGGGTGGCAATTACGCCCCCGTTGATGCCGTTCGAGCTTTTCGGCGAATACCGCTGGACCTGGATTTCCACGCCGGACAAAACCACCAAGTTCCCGACCCTTCTGGCCGGTTTTACCTTGAAGATGTGAGCGGATTCGTTTTTTGGCCGGCCCCAAAAAATCGGGGCCGGTCTAAAAAATTCCTTGACAAAAGAACTTGCAAGAGTTATCATTAAACCGGCGTAAGGAAGTTGATTTTGGAGGAAACAGATTAACAAAGATGGCCCCGCAACGGGGAGGACCACTTCCCGGCAGCGGGATTTTGCTTTTTAGGGAAACAAAAAGGGCCGGCAAACTCTCGAAACATTCCCCGAAAACCGAATAATCCCCCAGGAGGCGCGGGCATTTCAATGAAAACGGAAGAAAGGTGGTGAGATTTTTGGCACAGGGCACGGTTAAATGGTTCAACGACGCAAAGGGCTTCGGCTTCATCCGTATGGATGACGGCAAGGAAGTCTTCGTCCACTACACCGCCATCGTGGACAAGGGTTTCAAATCCTTGAAGGAAGGGGACCCGGTTCGCTTTGACGTGGTGGAAGGCCCCAAAGGGCCGCAGGCCGCCAACGTGGTGAAGGCTTGAACGATTGCAGCTCCGCTTTTTTTCGAAAAGGCGGGTTTACGGTAACAACGAAACAAAGGGCGAGGTGATTACTTTGGCACAGGGCAGCGTTAAATGGTTCAACGACGCAAAGGGATACGGCTTCATCCGTATGGATGACGGCAAGGAAGTGTTCGTCCATTACACGGCTTTAAGCGGCGAGGGCTTCAAGTCGCTCAAGGAAGGGGATTCCGTCCGCTTTGACGTGGTGGAAGGGCCGAAAGGGCCGCAGGCCGCCAATGTGGTAAAAGCTTGACATTCGAACGGCTGTGGCCGTTTGAAACCGGCAATTGCGCCAAAATGGGTTTTCGCATCGCCAAAACAAGTGCGAAACGCCCAGGAACAACGTAACGGAACAAGGTGGTGATTTTTCTGGCACAGGGTACTGTGAAATGGTTTAACGACGCAAAAGGATTCGGCTTTCTCCGTTCGGAGGATGGAACCGAGGTTTTTGTGCACTATTCGGCAATCACCGATAAGGGCTTCAAGTCGTTAAAGGAAGGCGAAGCGGTCCGCTTCGACGTCGTCGAGGGTCCGAAAGGGCCGCAGGCGGCCAACGTCGTTAAGGCATAACGCCGCGAACGCCCCGATTCGGTCGGGGCTTATTGAAACGGGCATTTTGCCCAAATGGGTTTCCCCCGTCCGCAAAAAGCGGAGGGCGGGAGTCCCAGCAACACGAAACAGAGTTAAGGTGGTGATTTTTCTGGCACAGGGTACCGTTAAATGGTTTAACGACGCAAAAGGCTTTGGTTTTCTCCGTATGGATGATGGCAAAGAGGTTTTTGTGCACTATTCGGCAATCGCCGATAAGGGCTTCAAGTCGTTGGCCGAAGGCGAGACCGTCCGCTTCGACGTGGTCGAAGGCCCCAAGGGGCCGCAGGCCGCCAACGTCGTCAAGGCGTAGGTTTTACCATTAAGAAAAAACCCCCCTTCGGGCAACCGGAGGGGGGTTTTATTTTGAGGGATTAACGATTTCTTTTTGGTTTCAATTCCAGCTTCATTTCCCAGGTCTGCTTGAAACCCAGTTTTTCGTAAATGCTTTTGCCCATATCGGAGGCGTGCAGGGTCATCCGGGGAAAACCTTTGGCTTTGGCCCAGCGAACGGATTCCTTGACGATTTTGGTTGCCACTCCCTTTCCGCGAAAGGGGTGTTCCGTGTACATCGAAAGCAGATAGGGCTGGCCGCCCCCTTTGAAACCGGGACGGCTGGGGACGGGGACGGGCTGAACCGGCTTTAGCCAGAGACAGCCGCTGCCTGCAACCCGGCCGTCCGCTTCGACAATAAAGCCGATTAATTTACCGCTTTTCAGCCGGGGTTTGGCCCAGCGGCGGTAAACCTTGTCGGCGGCCTCCAGTTCAGCTTTGTTTTTGTAGCCCATATCGAACCACATTCCGCGGCGGTGGGCGACTAACATTTCAAGGTCGCGGAGAGCAGCGCGGCGGGTTTTCAGCGGGGTCACGTTTCGAGAAATTTCAGAGTTCGTTGTACCGGAAGCAGTGCACCATGTGGTCGTTCACCATTCCGGTGGCCTGCATGTGGGCGTAGCAGATGGTGGAACCGACGAATTTAAACCCCCTTTGTTTCAAATCCCTGCTCATTGCATCGGATTCCTTTGTGTAGGCGGGAATCTGTTTCATCGTTTTCCAAATGTTTTTTTTGACCGTCCCGCCCGTAAACCGCCAAATATATTTGTCGAAACTGCCGAATTCCTCCCGCACCTTTAGAAACGATTGAGCATTGGTGATGGCCGATTCGATTTTAAGCCGGTTGCGGATGATGCCGGGATTGGAAAGCAGCTTTTTGATTTTCCGCTTATCGTAGCGGGCCGCCTTTTCAGGGTCGAAGTTATCGAAGGCCTTCAAATAGTTTTCGCGCTTGCGCAGAATGGTTAGCCAACTCAAGCCCGCCTGCATTCCTTCGAGGATGAGAAATTCAAAAAGTTTTTGGTCGTTGTGGAGCGGCACGCCCCATTCTTTATCGTGATATTCAATGTACAGCGGGTCGCTGTCCGCCCATTGGCAGCGGGTCTTCATTGCTTTTCACCTTGTAACGCGCGGGCGATTTCGGAAATCCGAGCCAGATGGTTGTCGTCGTGCTCGGCCATAAAATAGCACATATCCACCACCCGCATCGGCTGTTTCAAACGGGGGTGGACGGCGATGCGAGCGAGGTCATCGTCGGAGAAAGTTTCCAGCTTTTTCAGAAATTGGTGGCGGCTGGCGCGGAATCTCGTCAATATTGTCTCCAGCGGCGTGGAATTGTGATTGGCCTCTTTGGTTTTCAGGTTCTGCAAATCGGCGGGGCGGAGGGCCGAGAGGCTGGCCTTGTAATCATCCAGCCGCCCTTCGTGCAGTTCCTCCAAATCGTCCAAATGCCCGGCGTTTTCCAGAATCGACCAGCGGCCATCCAACTGCACGGTCAAAATGTTTTTCGGCATCGTCTTCGTCATCTCTTCCAGCCGAACCGGCGTGCCCCGCAGGCGTTCCAAAATTGTAGGGAAAACGCCCAGAGGGAAGTCGAAATTGAATTTTCTTTCGAACCATCTGGTCAGCGCAACCATAGAAACGCAAAAATAACTTTCCCCAAGTCGGTTGGCAAGGTTCTATGTTGTTTCAAATGGAGGTCTGAAGACCTCCGCTACCCAATACCGTTTTGGGGGTAGCGGAAACCTTTAGGTTTCCATTTGCGAAATCGGGCAAGTTTGCAGAGTTGACAAGTTCTTGTTACTTTAAGCCGTTGGCCGCCGGTGTTGTTGTCACTTTTGCAAGCAGTAAGCCGGCAGAACAAACATTCAAGACAGGAGGCCCAGTGTCCATCCGTCCCGTTAAACGGCTCATCAAAGCCAAACCGACCCTCGAGGGAGCCGGGGTGCACCTGCGCCGGGCCTTCGGTTTCGGCAACACCTCCGATTTCGACCCGTTTTTATTGCTCGATGATTTCCGCAACGAACGGCCGGAGGATTACCTCGCGGGCTTTCCCTGGCACCCCCACCGGGGCATTGAAACCATCACCTACGTTTTGGCGGGCACCGTGGAGCACGGCGACAGCATCGGGAACCGGGGGGCGATTGCCGCCGGCGACATCCAGTGGATGACGGCGGGGAGCGGCATTTTGCACCAGGAAATGCCGAAAGGAGACCCGAAGGGGCGAATGCACGGGTTCCAGTTGTGGGCCAATCTCCCCTCCGCGCTCAAGATGACGCCTCCCCGCTATCAGGAAGTGAAATCGAACGATATTCCGGAAGTGACGGATGACGACGGCACCCACGTGCGTCTGGTCTGCGGGAACTTTTGGGGGAAGAAGGGGCCGGTGGAAGGGATTGCCGCCGACCCGGTTTACATCGACGTATCCGTCCCGCCGGGGAAAAGAAAAACTCTTCCTGTGGAGACCAAAAGCCACGCCTTTGCGTATGTTTTTGCCGGGTCGGGGAAATTCTGCAACGCCTCCGGCCCCCTTTCCGTGCCGACCGAGGGGGTCGGCTGGGCGGACACAACGCTTTCCACCGAAGCGGACAACCGCTCGCTCGTGCTTTTTGACCGCGGCGACGAAGTCACCATCCAAGCCGGGGAGGAGGGAATCCGTTTTCTTCTCGTATCCGGCCGGCCCCTCGAGGAGCCGGTGGCCTGGTACGGCCCTATCGTGATGAACACGCAGGAGGAGCTCCGTCAGGCATATGAAGAGCTCCAGCGAGGAACGTTTCTCAAGACAAAGTCGAAAGGGTAGGTTATCCCGAACATTGAACAGTAAGGGAGGATCGAGATGAAGAAGCTTTTTTTGGTTTTGGCAGTAATCGGCGCGATTTTACCCTATATTTTTTTCATCCGGCATTTTTCCAGCGAAGGGTTTGGTCTTACCGGGTTTGTTTCGGCCGTTTTCGTCAATCCAGCGGCGGGCGGGTTTACCACGGATTTGCTCGTTTCTTCTGGAATATTCTGGATATTTATGTTTCTGGAGCGCAGCCGAAAAAAAGGCCCAAACCCGCTACTTTTCATTCTGCTTAACCTGTTCATCGGCCTTTCCTGCGCGCTGCCGGCTTACCTGTATGCGCGGGAAGGGTTGAGCCCGCGGGAGGAGTCATAAAATGGATACTACTTGGAAAGCCATCATTTGGAACCAGTTCGGGGCGGCTGTCGATATGATGGAGGCCGCCGTCCGCGCCTGCCCCGACGAGGTTTGGGGGGATTTTTCGAAGAAGCCGGAATGGAAAAAGAAGGATGTCGTCGGGTTTTGGTATCTGGCCTATCACACCCTTTTCTTTCTCGACTACTACCTTTCGGAAAAGGTGGAATCGGAGAAGGATTTCGCCCCGCCCTCTCCATTCACGCTTAGCGAGTTCGACCCGGAAGGGGCCCTGCCGGAGCGGGTTTATACCAAAGAAGAGCTCTTACGTTACCTCGACCATTGTCGTAAAAAATTCGGGCGGTTGATGGCAGGTTGGACGGAGGAGCGGGCCCACCGGCTTTCCGGAATTCAATATCGGGATATGACCATCGCGGAGTTGCTTTTGTACAATATGCGCCACGTCCAGCACCACACCGCCCAGTTGAATCTCCTTTTACGACAAAGCATCGATTCGGCCCCCGATTGGGTCTCCAAGGCGAAAGTCAAGCTCGGCACCGGATAAGAGATGATGGAGCCGGCTTCGCACCACGAGGAGGGACGCTGCCCTACTTGTTCTTTTTCAGGGTTCGAGGCGCCTTGCCCGACGCGGGCTTGAAGGCCCGCACCTTGATTGACCGGACGGCCTTCGCCACCTGCGCTTCGGTCTCATTGCCGGAAGTTTCTCCGCCGGCGCCATAGCGCCGTTCCTCGACGACTTCCACCCGTTCAAAACCAGCTTCTTGAATCATTCGAACATAATCGCTCTTCATAGCGGCCCCAGCCAAACAGCCGACGTATGCCTCCACCGAGGTTCGGACCGACTCGGGGAGCGGGGCGATAAGCACCAGGTCGCTTATGATCATTCGCCCGCCCGGCTTCAGCGCCCGCAGCGCTTCCCGGAAGACCTTGGGTTTGTCGGGGGAGAGGTTGATGACGCAGTTTGAAATGATGGCGTCCACCGTTTCGTTGGCCACCGGCAGGTTCTCGATTTCTCCCAACCGGAATTCCACGTTTGCGTATCCGTTTTTGGCGGCATTGGCGCGGGCGCGCGAAATCATCGCAGGGGTCATATCGACGCCGATGACCCGGCCGGAGGGGCCAACACCTTTGGAAGCGAGAAAAGCGTCGATTCCGGCACCCGAGCCCAAGTCAAGCACCGTTTCCCCCGCCTTGACCGTTGCGTGGGCCAAAGGATTCCCGCAGCCGAGACCGAGGTCGGCCCCGGCCGGGATGGCCGAACGCTCTGTCTCCGTGTAGCCGAGTGCGTCGGCTGTCTCGGTGGTGCCGCAGCCGCATCCGCCCTCTTTTCCGCTCGTTCCGCAGCATCCCTCCGTGCCCGAACTTTCGGCAATCTGGCCGTAGCGCTCACGCACCTTGTCTCGAATGTCGTTCTTCATGATTTGCTCCTTTCTTCTTTCCTTTCGTTCGCCGGCGCCAAGCCCCACGCCAGCGCAACGAAGCGCTGGAGCGTCCCGGGCCGGGCGCAGTAACAGACGCGCGGGCCGTCCACCTCTCCGGCTATCCAGCCCGCCTCCTTCAACACCTTCAAATGCTGCGACACGGTCGCCTGCGCCAAGGGCAGGCGCTCGACGATGCCGCCGCAGATGCATTCCCCCCCGGTGAGGAGCAGCCGCATAATGGAGGCCCGCGCCGGATGGCCGAGGGCCTTGGCCAGCTGGGCGAGCTCCTCGTTTTCGGCCCGAACCGCCCGGGCGCGTCGGGGTTTAAGGCGGGAGGGTTTTTCCTTTTTTGGTCTCATTGAGGCCTCTTTCATCGTTAATCGTCAATATACGATAAAGATATTCATCTGTCAAGAAAAAAAATTGCCCAAACTCCCCCGGCCCGGACCCGCTGGATGAAAAGCGAACCCGCCAGAGGATAAGTGCTTGCAAGACAAGCGCTAACCTTACGCCGACCTAACAAAAGATTTCTCTTGACACGCGAATTGGCCGATACTATATTCAACCTTGAGGTTGAATGATTACGAGCACGACGGCACCCAGAATTGACCAGACCCTGATGGCCCTGGCCGACCCGACGAGGCGGGCGATTCTCAAACGTCTTTCGGCAGGGGAGGCGCGGGTCACCGAGCTGGCCCGGCCGTTTGATATATCGCTCAATGCCGTCTCCAAGCATATTCGGCTCTTGGAGCGGGCGCATCTCGTGCGGCGGCGGGTGGAGGGACGCGAACATTTCCTCGCCTTCAATTTCAAACCGCTGGCTGAAACCATCAAATGGCTGGAAACCCAGCACGCTTTCTGGACGGCCCGGCTGGATGCCCTCGAAGAATTGCTTAAAGCCGAAGACCGCGCGGCCGCTAAAACCCTTAAGAAAACCCATAAAAGGAAAGGACGTTATGAAGATTAAATTGACCAGCGTATCCATAGACGACTACGACAAGGCCTTGAAGTTTTACACGGGGGTCTTGGGCTTCGTTAAAAAGCGGGACATTCCAATGGGGGGAGGGGCCCGGTGGATAACGGTCGTTTCTCCCGACGAGCCGGACGGAACGGAGCTTTTGCTGGAGCCAAATGCCGGCTATCCGGCGTTGAAAGCGCTCAAAGAGTCGCTCGTCAAAGACGGGATTCCTTTTACGGCGTTCCAAGTGGATGATATTCAAAAGGAGTACGAAAGAATGAAAAAGCTGGGAGTCGCGTTCAAAAGCGCGCCGACCAAAGCGGGGCCAGCGACCGTCGCCGTGTTCGACGACACCTGCGGCAACCTCATCCAAATCTATCAGGTATAACAACCCGCGATGAAAAAAGAAAGGAAAATCCCGATGAAAACAGAACCGAAAGAGAAAGACGCTAAACAGGAAGCCTACGGCACAGTCACCGGGCCGGGAGAGGTTCGAATCGAACGGCTTTTGCCCGGGCCCATCGAACGGGTCTGGGCCTACCTTACCGAATCGGAGAAGCGGGGGAAGTGGTTCGCCGCCGGCCCGATGGAACTTAAAGAGGGCGGGAAGCTGGAGCTTGTTTTCCGCAACTCCGAGCTTTCGCACCACAATGAACCGACACCGGAGAAATACCAAAAGTATGAAGGGTACAAAAGCACCGGCCAGGTTACCCGCTGCGAACCGCCCCGGATTTTAACTTTTCTCTGGGACGAGGAGAAGTGTGAGGCGTCGGAAGTCACCTTTGAACTCACCCCGCGCGGCAAGGAAGTTCTGCTCGTATTGACGCATCGGCGGCTGGCGACCCGCGGCAACATGGTCGGGGTTTCCGGCGGCTGGCATATCCACTTGGCCATCCTTTCCGACATTTTGAACGGCGTTACGCCGCGCCCCTTCTGGTCCAACCACGCCAAACTGGAGGCGGAGTACGAAAAACGGATTCCGGCCGATGTTCTCGATAGTAAGACTGCACCAAAACCGAAAGGAGAATCTGGATGAACGCAAAACCAAGTGTCCAAGTCCGCATCACCCGCCGCTTTGCGGCATCGGCGGAGCAGGTTTTTGATGCTTGGCTCGACGCCGACAAAGTGGGCCGGTGGCTCTTTGCGATGTCATTGGGGGAGATGGCGCGAGTGGAAATTGATGCGAAGGTCGGCGGCTCGTTCACCTTCGTAGACCGAAGCAATGGGAAAAAAGTGGAGCACACCGGACGGTATCTCGAAATCGACCGGCCCCAACTCCTTGTTTTCACTCTCTCCAAGGATTCGTCCGACAGCGGCCGTGTAATAGTTGAAATCGTTCCGTTGGAGGGCGGTTGCGAACTCACTCTCACCCACGTGGGAGTGCCTCCGGACTACGTGAACCGCATAGAGACGGGGTGGAACCGCATACTGGAAGCGCTGGCCGGAACGCTTGGTGAGGATGCCGGGTGCGCAGTTGGTGCAACTGTTGAAGGAAGCGAGGAATCCCAATGAATACTGAACAGAATGCCCAAGTTCTCGTCACCCGCCACCTTGCAGCACCGCCGGAAAGGCATATTTTGTGGGTTTGGTGAAAGGAAACCGCCCATGCTGCATATGGTCATTTCGAAACACAGCCCGGAGTCCTGTCCGGGCCGACCGGGGAACGAGGAAATCATTCCTTGTTTGAACAAAATGAACGAGCTGTTGACCGAGCAAGGAATCAAAACGGTGGGCAAGTGGGCCGACCCGCCGGGTCACGTGAATTATCTCGTCCTTGATGCGCCGGACGCCCACGCCATTTTGCAGGTCTTTATGGACAGTGGCCTTTCGGCGCACACCGCCACGGAAATCCGCGCGGTGATGAGTATGGGGTAAAGGGCTTGACAGGAAGGGAAAACCCAATCAACCTTTGGCTTGACAATTTTTTGGGTGCCTGTTATATAATTTCCGTTGAGATGAAAATCTAATTCTGGGGAAAAGGAGGGCTGAATGATTAGTTGAAATTTCTTGCAATAAACGAACCGAGGGGGACTGACGGTATCGGTTTGAATCAATCTTAATCTCAAGGGAGGCTCTATGTTCAAATGTTTTGGTGCAGGGAAAATAATTCTTCTCGCTTTTCTGGCGGCGGCTGGATGCAGTTCCAAGCGGGCTCCGGTCGCGCCGCAGCCATCCAACCACGCGACTCCGATACAAAAGGTCGCACTTGCCGCTTCCGTTTCCTACGAACTCCTTCCCTTCGACGTTCCGGCCGAGTTGGGCGCATTAACCAGTGCCTTCGGCAACAACAACTCCGGGGTGATTGTGGGAAACTTCGGCCCTCCAGATGGAAGCGCGCACGCGTTTCTTTACCATAAAGGCAGTTTCATCGACGAGATGGTTCTAGGCGCCGGGACGGGCACCACGCTTTTGGACATTAATGACCTCGGCGTGGCCGTCGGCATATTTGACGATGCGAACGGCGTCGTGCATATGTACCTGCGCGGAAAGGAGGGAGAGATTACCGTCCTGCCGGCTCCGGCGCCCGATGCGATATTCGCCGAAGGGCAGGGCATCAACAACCTCGGCGCGGTAGTCGGCTTTTACATCGCCCCCGGCGGGGCGAGGCACGGCTTTATCTGGCGTTCCGGTAACTACGAAATATACGATTATCCGGGAACGGCGCGAACGGTCCTCACCGGAATCAACGATAAGGGGGAAATCGTGGGGTACTGGAGAGACGCCGGAGCCCGTTTCCACGGTTTCCTCCTCCGTAACGGAGAGACCGAGCCGATTGATTTCCCCGGGACCGTTAACACGCTGCCGAGGGCCATCAACAACACCGGGGCTATCACCGGATACTATCGCGATGCCGGCGGCGTAGACCATGGTTTCTTCTATGAGGATGGGGAATTTACAACCCTCGACTTCCCGGGCGCGTTCAACACGAATGCGTTCGGCATCAACGACAAAGGAGAGATCGTCGGAACGTACGACGACTTCAGCCGGGGGTTCGTGGCCACGCCCAAGAAAAATAGTCCGCTGGAAAGTGTCGGTGCCGTCGCCGGCGCCTTTGTCGAGCCATAAAAAAATATTCCAAAGCCCATCCCGCCGGTCAAACGTCTTGTCCAATCCGGGCCGCTTGACCGGCGGGCTAAAGCGGGGTTAATTCTCCTCTCTTACAGCGCATTTTGCGCTGGAAAGGAAGAATGAAACGGTTAACCCCGCTCGCAATCGCCTTGCTCTGGGCCTGCAGTCCCTCTCCAGAATCTTCACAGGCCCAAGCACCCCGTTCACCGACCCCGGCGCCGGTGGAGGCACCGGTCAAGGTCGAAACCTTTGCTTCCGGCCTCGAACATCCTTGGGGGTTGGAGTTTTTGCCGGACGGACGGGCGTTGGTCACCGAACGGCCCGGGCGGCTGCGCATCGTCAGTCCATCCGGTCGCCTATCCCCGCCGCTTGGCGGCGTGCCCCAAGTCTATGCCCGCGGGCAAGGGGGACTTTTGGATGTTGCCCTCGACCCGAACTTCGAAAAAAATCGCCTGATTTATCTCTCCTACTCCGAACCGGGTGAAGGAGGAACGGCCGGGACGACGGTGGCGCGGGGACGATTGGAGGAGAATCGTCTCGACAGCGTCCGGGTAATCTACCGGCAGGCGCCGAAGGTCTCCGGTTCGAGCAATCACTTCGGCTCCCGGCTCGTTTTCCGGCGGGATGGCACGCTTTTCATCACGCAGGGGGATCGTTACAATCAACGGGACAAAGTTCAGGATTTGTCCAACGGCTTCGGCAAAATTGTCCGCATCAATCCTGACGGCACGGTGCCGAAGGACAACCCCTTCATCGGCCGCAAGAACGCCCGGCCGGAAATCTGGTCGTACGGGCATCGCAACGTTCAATGCGCCGCGCTTCATCCGGAAACAGGAGAACTCTGGACGGTGGAGCACGGCGCGCGCGGCGGGGATGAGCTGAACCGGCCGGAAGCGGGGAAAAATTACGGCTGGCCGGTCATCACCTACGGCACGGACTACGACCTCACCAAAATCGGCGAAGGGACATCCAGGCGGGGGATGGAGCAGCCGGTTTATTATTGGGACCCGGTGATTGCCCCCTCCGGAATGTGTTTTTACACGGGCGACGCTTTTCCCCGATGGAAGGGGAGTGTTTTCATCGGCTCGTTGACGCCCGGGCTTCTGGTGCGACTGGAATTGAAAGATGGCAAAGTAACGAAGGAAGAGCGCTATTTTGGCTATCTCCACGAGCGCATCCGGGACGTCCGCCAAGGGCCGGACGGATTGCTCTACTTGTTGACCGACAATCCGGAGGGAAGAATTTTGCGGCTTTCGCCGGAGAGATGACCTAACCCCCTGACCCCCTTCCCGATGCGGGAAGGGGGAACACTTTGGATAAGAAAACATGAATGTTCTAAATTCGCTCGTTCCGATGCTCCACGTTGCAAGCGTGCCCCGCTCAATCGAGTTCTACAAAAAACTGGGTTTTGACGTTGGCAATACGTTTACGCCCTCCGACCAGAAAGAACCGAGTTGGGCTTGGCTGAAATCCGGTGGGGCGCATTTGATGGTCACCCGCGCAGGGGAACCGGTGGATGCGCGGGCGCTGGCGGTCATCTTCTATATCTATTGCGAAGATGTTCCTTCGTTTCGAGAGGAACTTAAGAAAAACGGCGTGCAGGTTGGGGAAATCGAGTTTCCCTTTTATGCCCCGCGGGGCGAATTCCGCGTCACCGACTCGGATGGGAATGCCCTGATGATAACCCATACCGGTTAGTCGGTGACTTGACAACTTTTTGGGAATTGGCTATTAAACCGTCAAACTCACACGTAAGCAAGCTAAGAGAGGAGGTATCGTATGAACACGGTTACCGAACAGAAGGTCGGCGGAAAAGAAGCTACCCTCGTTCGCCTCGGCGGACTGGCGGGCTTGTTGATGCTCGGCCTTTACGTCGCTATCAACTTCATACTGACCGAAGGCCCTCCGGCGAGCGGCTCCCCCGAAGAAATCAAGGCTTACATCTCCAATCAGGCCGGCGCGATGGCCATCGCCAACGGGTTGCGGTACCTAGCGCTATTTTGCGCAGCATTCATTGCCGTCGGCCTGTACACGCTGACCGGTCGCGGGGCACCGCTCACTGGCAACGGATGGGGTATTGTGGGATTGCTTGGCGCTGCAGCACTCATGGCCACCGGCGTGGTTTCAAACACTATCCGGACTATGGCCTTCCTGAATCTCTCCAATCTTTCCGAGCAGCCGGAGCATTTTATGTTGCAATGGAATCTAAGCGGTGTCCTTTTCAGGGTGGCGCAGTTGTTTTCCGGAATGATGATTGCAGGCTTCAGCATAGCAGGGTGGCAGTCTGCTACCATCCCAAAATGGCTGACCGCCGCGGGTCTGCTATTTGCGGCCTCGGGCCTACTTACCGCCGTCTGTATTGCTTGGACAATGACTGACAGTCGGGCTTGGTACCTTCTAATGTGGACCCGAGACATTCTCGGTTTGGTCTGGTTCCTGGGTGCGAGCATTCAAATGCTGCGGCGGGCTTCGGCATAAGAAATTTTTAATGCACCGATACGAAGCCAAAATCACTTGGAACCGGAACGGGGCGGCGTTCACAGATAGAAAATACAGCCGGGGGCACGAGTGGGCCTTCGACGGCGGCGTCAAAGTCCCCGCCTCCTCGTCGCCGGCCGCGGTTCGCCCCCCTTTTTCCATCGCCGAAGCGGTTGACCCGGAAGAAGCTCTGGTGGCGGCCGCATCAAGCTGCCATATGCTTTCGTTTCTTTGGCTGGCCGCCAAACAGGGACTCGTGGTGGACAGCTATGAAGACAAAGCCTTCGGCGTGATGGATAAAAACGAAAAAGGGAAAGAGGCCATCACCCGCATCACCCTGCGGCCAAAAATTCAGTTTTCGGGGGAAAAGATGCCTTCACCGTCAGAGCTGGATGCACTCCACCATGCGGCGCACGAGGAATGCTACATCGCCAATTCGATAAAATCCGAAGTGGTGGTGGAAGCGGGTTGAGCGATTTGGGTTGACAACCTTTCAGCAATTGGCTATCCATTCAAGGCAACTTAAATCTGTGAAAGAGGGAAAGGAGAAAAGATGCTTCACATCGTCAAGTTGATTCAAAAGCGGTTCCCGAACCGTTCCGGAAAAGTTATCGGCACGATGGTTTACGTGTCGCTGGCCGCCCTTATTTTGGGAATCGGGCTGCTTCTCCGCTGATTTTTTGCGTCAGAGGTAGCCCTGGAAACCATTAAGGAGAGCCCCTAATCCGGGATATGGAAAACACCGTGAACGAGGTTCGCCGGTTCCTGCGGCATGCGACCGCGACGATCGCCTACCGCGGCGCCAAGGCCCTGCGCGGGGCGCCTCCCGAGTTTGCCCATTTCAAGGCCGGTCCAACCACACGCACTCCGCTCGAGATTCTGGCGCACATCGGTGACCTGCTTGAGGTGTCGGCGGCGCGCCTGCGCGGCCCGGCCCGGTGGAAGACGGCGCCACCCGACACTTGGGAGCGGCAGACGGCGCGCTTTCACGCAGCCCTCGCGTCGATCGACCTTGCGCTGGCCTCGGATACGCCCATCGACGTGCCGCTTGACAAGTGGTATCAGGGGCCGTTCGCCGACGCGCTCACTCACGTCGGCCAGCTCGCGATGCTGCGGCGCATGTTCGGGGCGCCGGTGAAGGGCGAGGCCTACTTCTACGCGGATATCCAACCGGGCCGCGTCGGGCCCGACCAGACGACGCCCGACGCCAAGTACGAATTCGAATGACTCGCGCCTTAACCTCTTCCTAACCCTCTCCTACAAGGAGAGGAGATAAACCTTTTCCCTCCCCTTGAGGGGAAGGGATTAAGGGTGAGGTCAAAGATTGTCCGCACATCGCCTTGCCTTGACGAATTTCAAAGATTTTCCATACCTTCCCTTCTAATGCGGGATTTGGCGATACGTTTGGAAAACCGCCCGGGAGCTTTGGCGGAGATGGGAGAGGCGCTCGGAGCCGCCGGCGTGAGCGTGGAGGGGGGAGGCGCTTTTGTCGTCGATGGCAAGGGGATAGCCCATTTTCTGTTTGAAGACGGAGCGGCTGCCCGCCGGGCGCTGGAAGAAAAGGGAATTGAAGTTTTGGCAGACCGGCCGGTTTTGGTTCAGCGGCTGAAGCAGGATGTGCCTGGACAGTTGGGAAAAATTGCCCGCCGGATGGCGGAAGCGGGCGTGAACATCGAGGTGATGTACAGCGACCATCAAAACCAGCTTATTCTGGTCGTGGATGATTTTGAAAAAGGCCGGGCCGTTTCCGAGACCTGGAAGAAAGAAATGAATTTGTAGAGTTTTTCCCTCCCCTTGAAGGGAGGGATTAAGGGTGGGGTCAAATACAGATCGCTTGACCACGCATTTGACTAATTCCCGGCATTTTCCCTATTTCCTCCCGAATGAGCGCAAATGATGGCCGCCCGTCGCGATGGGTTCACTATGCCGCCGCCGTCTGGGCGGTTGGATTCGCCGCGCCGCACATCTGGTGGGCGCTCGGCATCCCCGCCGGGTTCCCCGGGGGCGAGGCCAACTACCGCCTTTTTATGGGTTCGATATGGCGCTACCTTTACGACATCGTCGTCATCCTTTTGAGCATAACTGCTTTCTTCGTCGCGCTGGCTCCGGTTCGCTCTTGGGGCCGGAGCATTCCGCCTTGGATTCTCCGCACCGCCGCCTGGATTGCCTGCGGCATGCTCTCGCTACGGGGAGTCGCAGGGATGATCGCGGACGGCACGTCCGACTTTGTCTGGTGGCCGATTTTCCTCGCCGGTGGAATCCTCTTTGGCTGTGTGGCTTGGATTTCCCGCCGCTCGAAATTTCAACCGGCCTGACTGTCGTATGTCCAAACACCTCGCCATTCTTTTGGCCATAAACAAAAAGGGGAATCCATTTTCTCAAAATTGACGGGATTTTTAATCTGGCTGGGATTCGCAGCGGGTCTTTTCGCGCTTTTGGCGCACCGGCTTGCCTTCGACGCTTTGGGGGTCGTTCTGGACACCCGTCCCGCAGCCGCGGCGCTTGCCGCACTTTCCATCCTCCTTACCGCCTTCGGGCTGTCCGGCTCCGGCGGCAGCCGCACCTTTTCCTTGCGCCGTCTCATCGGTTTTGCGTCCCTAACCATCGCCTTTATCACCGGGATTCTCACCGCCGCCGATTTCTTCCGCACCAGCCGTTCACAGGAAGTGCGATTCTCCAACGGCAACATCACGCTTGCCGGCACATTGTACCTTCCCAGAGGTGGGACACCTCCATACCCGGCCGTGGTCATCACCCACGGCGCCAACGCATCGCCGCGAAAGGAAGGGGAATTCTATGCCCGGCTTTTCGCCAAAAACGGCATTGCCGCCCTGGCCTACGACAAGCGGGGAAGCGGAGAGTCCGGTGGGGAAGTTGAGGGTGTCACCTACGAGGAACTGGCCGGCGACGCGCAGGCGGCGGTGCGCCATTTGGCCGCTATGAGCGAAATCGACGGGGAAAAAATCGGGTTCTGGGGGGTGAGCGAAGGAAGCTGGGTGGTGCCCATCGTTGCCGCCGAAGCGAAGCCGGCCTTTGTCATCCTGGTCTCGGTTACGCCGCAAAGCCCCGCCGAACAAGTGCGCTACGAAGTGGGGGAACTGGTCAAACGAGCCGGGTTCGATGAAGCGACGGCAACGCGGGCCAGCGATTTATACGCCTATGTTTCCGATTTCGAGCGAACAGGGACGGGATACGAGGAGCTGGCCGCGCAGCTCCGGGCGGTCTCGAAGGAAAAATGGTATGGCGCGGCGGAATACCTGCCGGATACGCTGCCGACCTTTGCGGAACTTACCCGGGAGCGGTGGTATCCCGCCTGGCGACAGAATATGGACTTCGACGCCCGCCCCTTTTGGGAACAGGTGCGCTGCCCGGTTCTGCTTTTGCTCGGGGGGAGCGACCCGAAGATTGACGCCTCCAAAGTTACGGAGATCCGCGAAGCCCTCCTTAAAAAGGAGGGCGCCGACGTCACCATCCAGATTTACACAAAAGGGGAGCATGGGTTGGTCGAATGGTGGCTGCCGGGACGGCTGCCGCCACCCCGCTTTCCGGATGGTTATCCGGAAATGATGGCCGATTGGGTTCTCGCCCGCCTTGGGATGCCGAACAAAGACAAATAAATGCCCAAATATATCGCCTTCCTGCGTGCCATAAACGTGGGCGGACATACCGTCAAAATGGAACGGCTGAAAAAGCTATTCGAAGCGTTGGGTTTCTCCAACGTTGAAACCTTCATCGCCAGCGGCAACGTCATCTTCGATACCCCTTCCAAAAACACGCAGGCGCTCGAAAAAAAGATTGAAGCCCACTTGAAAAAATCGCTGGGTTACGAGGTTGCCACCTTCATCCGTTCCGCTTCGGAATTGGCTGAAATCGCCGGCTACCGGCCCTTTCCCGAATCAGAAATCGCCAAAAGCCACGCGCTCTACATCGGCTTTCTGCAGGCGCCGGTTTCTGCCGAGGCGAAAGGGAAGCTTTTGGCCGCCGAGTCCAAAATCGACCGCTTTCAGTTCCGCGGCCGGGAGCTTTATTGGCTTTTGAGCGCAAGCTCCATCAAGGAGACCAAATTCTCCGGACCGCTTTTGGAAAAAACGCTCGGCGTGCCGACCACGCTGCGCAACGTGACCACGGTCAAAAAACTGGCGGAGAAATACGCTTGATTTTATGCTGCGTCAGGAGTAGCTCCTGACACAACTCGCAATCTCTCCCTGGTCCTCTCCTACAAGGAGAGGGGATAAAATCATCCCTATGGTTCCCCTTAAAATACAGGGGGACAGGATTTTGGTTTTGCATTTTGTGTCCCCCTTAACGAAGGGGGACGAGACCCGAAGGGTCGGAGGGGGTAAATAAATTTTCCTCCCCTGAAGGGGAGGCCTGCCCGCCTGCCCGGCCAGGGAGTCGTGGCCTCGGGCCACGACCAGGGGATTAAGGGTGGGGTCAAAGACTGAACGCTTGACGAACTTTAGGGATTTGCTTTTCCTTTCCCAAGTATGCCCAAATACATCGCCTTTCTCCGCGCCATTTCCCCCGTCCGGGTCGGCAAAATGGAGCGGCTGAAAAAACTGTTTGAGGAGCTCGGCTTTGCCAACGTCGAAACTTTCATCTCCAGCGGCAACGTCATCTTCGATTCCCCCTCGAAGAACGTCCGGCTCCTCGAAGAGAGAATCGAAGGCCACATTGAAAAATCGCTCGGATTCGAATCCACCACCTTCATCCGCACGCCGGCGGAAGTGGCGGCGGTCGCCCGGCACAACCCCTTCCCCGATTCCGAAGTGAACGCCAAGGGGACCACCCTCTTTGTCTATTTTCTGGCCGACAAGCCCGGAGAGGCCGCCAAAAAGAAACTTTTGAGTTTCAACTCCAAGGGGAACCAGTTTCACGTCCGCGGCCGGGAGGTCTATTGGCTCTGCCGCACCCGATTTATGGAGTCCGATTTTTCCGGCGGGCGTCTGGAAAAAATTTTGGAGATGCCCGCCACCTTCCGCACCTCCGGCACGGTCAAAAAACTCGTGGAAAAATACGGGTGAATTTTCCGCCGCAAGTTGCAAGGCAACCCCGATGCGTCTACCCACGTATAGGTGAATATGCGCCGGAAGAGGTCTTGCCGATGAAAAAATGGATTTTCGCCTTGATTTTGACTGCGGCGGTTTCCTCATTCGCCACTTTCGCCGTCAACGATTACCTTGCCCACCGCCCAACTTTCGGGGAAAATGTGGAAGTAAAAGCGCTTTTCTCCGATTCTTTGGGAGAGAAGCGGGAATTTTTGGTCCACCTGCCGGAAAGTTATTCCCGCGAACCGGCCCGGCGCTACCCGGTGATGTATGTTCTGGACGGTTCCTCGGAGGATATCCACACTGCCGCCTCGGCGGCCTTGATGGCCCGGATTGGAGTCATCCCCGAACTTCTCATTGTCGGCATTCCAAACACGAGCGGCGAAGGGCGCCAGCGGGACTACACCCCGCCCGGTCTGCGCCAGGATATCGACAAGTCCGACAGCCCCGAAGGGAAGGCCGACCGGTTCTTGGCCTTCCTGAAAGCCGAGCTGATTCCGCACGTTGAAAGCACCTATCGCACCGCTGGGCCGCGGATGCTGGCGGGGAACTCCCGCGGCGGGCTTTTGGTGGTCTATTCCCTGATTGCGGAACCGACCCTCTTTGCCACCCGCTTCGCCCACAGCCCCGCTTTGTGGCGGGATGAGGATGCGCTCGTTGTGCAGTTGGAAAAATTTTTGGCTTCAAGGCCGGGGTTGGACGGGTTTTTGTACCTAAGTTTGGGCGGAGAGGAGAACGAGAAGATGACCAAGGCGTTCAAGCGGGCCATTTCGGTGCTGGAAGCGCAAGCTCCGCCGTCCTTGAAATGGCACGCCGATTTTACCCCCGGCGCCAATCATGGCAACAACGCCGAGCTTGCCACGCCGGTCGGCCTTAAACAGTTCTTTGCCGAAAGAACGCCGTCCGGTTTGAGCATTAACCCCAAGGAGGTTTTTGATGATTAAACGCGCACGATTTGCGGCTTGGACTGTCATGGCCGCTTGTCTTTTTATCGTTGCCCCGGCGCCGCTTCTTTTCGGACAGCAATGCATTCGGATAATGAAGCAGGATTCCACGCTGAACAATCTGGTCGACCCGCCCGGTTACCAAACCGCCCCCCTCGGCACACTCGGCGAAGTCGTCCACACGGGAACGGGAAATCAGGCGATGATTCTGGTCCCCGGATTGGGATTTGGCGCACACGTATTTGACGAGTTTATGGCGGGGCTTTCCGACCAATACCGGATGTACGCGGTCACCCTCCCCGGTTTCGGCGGGACGGCCGCACCCCCCTGTTCGGATGGCAAAATCAGCTTTGGGGAACAGACCTGGACCTCCGGGGGGCTTGCCGCCATCGAGAAATTGATTGAAGAGGAAAAAATCGAAAACCCGATTTTGGTCGGCCACTGGCTCGGCGGAACGCAGATTGCCGTTCGTCTTGCGCTTAAACATCCGGGCAAAATCAAGGGGGTGGTCCTGCTTTCCGGGGCGGCAAAAATGCTGGTGACCGACACGGCCTATGCCACTTACTACGGCACTCCGGAACGGCGGGTTTCGTCTATCGACAAATACCTGGCCCCTTTATGGTTCAAAACCGTCACGCGGGAAACCTGGGACGACAACAACTTTCTCCCTGGCGACTACGCTGTCAATCCGATTCGCGGCCTGCGGCTCTGGCGGGAAGCGGCCTCCCCCAAACTGCACGTCTGGATTCGCTACCTGTGCGAGTTCAATGCGCAGGATATTTCGGTGGAAATGCCCAAGCTTGCTGTTCCCACGCTTTTGCTCAAGCCCGGTCTGGAAGGCAACTTTTTCGACCCTGGCCAGAACTATATGGAGCTTTTCTGCCTCAAAAGCTGGGAGGGGTCGGTCGAAAAGAATCCGAAAATCACGGTGAAAACCATCCCCAACTCCCGCGCCTGCCTTTGGTTCGACCAGCCGGAAGAGGTGAACCGCGCTGTAGTGGATTTCTTGAAAAGTGTCGATTGACCGGGGCGCTTGACGGGGAACGTTTCCCCCTTCCCGTGTCGGGCTTGTCCCGAGCGTTTATCCCGAGCGAAGCCGGGGATAGTCGAGGGGAAGGGGCCGGGGGGTTAGGTCGCCTTTCCCACTCCGCAATGATTACCGCGCCTGAAGCCCTTGCGGAAAAGCTTTTGGCAGTTCTCAAGTAGTTGACAAGATTTCGAGGATTTGCTATACCAACTGGGCAAACAAAGGAGGAAGACGTGAAAAAAACAGTGGCGTTTCTGGCGGCGGCGGTTCTTTTAGTCGTTGTCTACGTAATCGGTTTTGGGCAGGCCAAACAGCCCAAGGCGAAAAAAGCGACGTTCGCCTCGGCCGACCAGGCAACCTACAAGGAGATAGTTCCCGGTGCTTCCAGGGCAACCCTCTGGGGGGATCCGGACAAGGGACGCTTTGGTTCCTTTGTCAAATTCGTGCCCGGATTCGACGCCGGTATGCACACGCACACCAACGATAACTGGCTCGTGGTCATCAAGGGGGCTTATCTGTACCGGGATGATGACGGTGAAAAGCGGGTCGGGCCGGGGGAATTCCTGCGGATTCCGGGCGGCCACAAGCACTGGAGCGGCGGGGACTCCACGGAAGGTGCGCTCTTTTACAACGAGGGCTCCGGCAAGTTCGACCTGATTCCGGCCAAGTAGGAGCCGAGCTTTTTAGGGATAGTTCCCTCGACCTTTTCGGTTTTGGCAATTTCGGGAAAGCGGCCGGAGTTCGGCCGCTTTTCTCATTTCCCTCTGCATGCCGTCTCCCAAGCCCTTGCGGCAGAGGGCGCCTCGGCTTGACAAGATTTTTGTAATTGGCTATACAAATCCCAATGGCACAAGGCATCGACCCATCTTCGGAAGTTCCTTTAATTGGCAAGGATATAAAATGGACTGACATTGTCCGTCAAGTTTTTCGAGTTCTTGAATTTGATCGAAGCGATACAATTATCCTTGAGGATGGGACTGTTAAGGCGACAAATTTCCACAAACCGTACGGTTATCTCCTTGTAGAGTCACCAATTCTAAATGTTAAAGCACGCTTGCCAATTGGTCATCGTGATGATTTTGCATTAGCATGCACAGTATTTGATGAGCCAAAAGCAGTCGAGGTAGTCAGGCAAAATGAGCTTTTGGTTACCTATTTTCCAAAGCACAAGCTTCCCTTCGGGCTAGGTGGCATCAGGCACGGCCTACACTATGTCATTACGCCGAAAGGCACTCTTGAGCGGTACTATGAATTTAACGGCGATGAACACATGCGAAATCCAGCGCCAGAAAAACTTTTTAAAAGATTCGCTTGGGATGGGGAAATTCGAGTAGAAGTCAATCCTACTCCAGAGCTTTAATAATTTATGGCAGAAGGTATCCCTCCAACTCCCGAGGCACTTGAAGAAGCACTTGCTCTTTCTGATGAGATACTAAAGGACATTGAGCTTTCACGTGTCTCCCTTTCCGTTATAGCCCTGAAGGCGAGCCGCCTCGCCCGGTTGCTAAACGACTTTGACGCTCAACTAGTCTTTCAATACGAAGCTAGTGGTTACCCAACAACTCCAGATGGCATCGCACCAAACATATGGAGGCTTCTTGGGCTAGCTGACCGAACCTTTCAGCAACGTGATTCTAATTCTAAAGAAATGAAAACACTCGCGTTCCTAGAATCAATTGAACAATTTGAAAAGCTGGTTGAGACAGGAAAAATCGGGCTTCAAGCCGCGCAAGATCGTAATGTATCGATTTCTTCTGCAAATCCCAGTCAGTATTTATATCCTCCAGTTGGGAATGCCATTGAACGCCAAAACCTTCAGAATCAGATCACGGCTGCTTCTCGACGGCTCGCTAGTCGGCGAGCTCTTATCTACCAGTATGCCTCCCGTCGCCATTACGAATTAAAGTTCTCTGGAATTGCTCAGAACGTTTTCACTACAATTCGTGAGTCCGTAGACCGCTATATAGGCGAACTCATACCAGATGCTGTACAACAATTTGCAGCCGTTCATGATAATCTACGATCAGAGAACCCAGAAGATTGGTCAAACGCCGTTCACAGTTGCCGCCGAATCTTGCAAGGTCTCGCTGACGCAGTATTTCCACCTCAACAAGAGAATCGGGTTAGTCCACGGGGAAAAGAAATCAAGCTTGGGCCCGAGAATTACATCAATCGCTTAGTATGTTTTGCAGAAGACAACTGTAGCTCGACGCGCTTTGCAGAGCTGGTAGGCTCTCATCTCGGTTTTTTAGGAGACCGGCTAGATGCAGTTTTCAGGGCTGTGCAGAAAGGTTCGCACGCCAAGGTATCCCGTGAAGAAGCAAATCGGTACGTTGTATACACCTACATGCTTGCAGGTGATATTCTCGCGCTGCGCCAAAGTGTAAAAGGATAGATAGATAGGTTGTTCACGAAAGGAAAACATGACCAAAACTTACCGTAAAGGCGGGGTGGGGGCGATGATGGACGAATATGAACGGGCGGCGGGGGAGCTGAAAAATGTGCTGGGGCGGGCCACCGAAGAGCAGTATGGGCGCATCGTCGATACCGAAACCAAAGATGAGGATTGCCGCTCCATTCAAACCATCATCACCCACGTGGTGCGGGCCGGCTACGGCTATGCGGACTACATCCGGACGGCGTTGGGCATCCCCTCCACCCGCCCGCCGGAAACCCTGCCCGGCCAGACCGTGCCGGTTGTCCGAGGGAAGGCGACGGAGAAGATTGACGGATTTTTGGCCTACACCGCCCAAACGTTGGAAGGAAAGTGGGAGATGACGGATGATGAGATACAGAAAGTTTCGATGAAAAGCCGCTGGGGTTCGAATTACGACTTGGAACAGCTTTTGGAACACGCCATCGTCCACATTTTGCGGCACCGGCGGCAGGTGGAAAGGTTTTTGGAGAGGATGGGGTAGGGCGACCCCCTATAGTCCCCCTTAAACACAGGGGGACAGGATTCTGGTCTTTTTTGTCCCCCTTATGAAGAGAGACGAGACCCGAAGAGTCGGAGGAGGTTTTGGAACTAAAGAGCCGCGGTTGGTTACAAGTATTCGACAGGACGAACAAAATCAACTGAAAAGGAGATAAAATGGCAAAGAAAGTGCTTGTCACCGGGGCCAATGGCGGATTTGGAAAGCTTATCACCCTGACTCTGCTCAAAAAGGGGCACACCGTCGTCGCCTCGATAAGAGGAGTGAACGGAAAAAACAAACCGGCAGCGGAAGAACTGAAGAAAGCCGGTGCGCACATCGTGGAAATTGACGTGGCCGCCGACGGGAGCGTTCTAAAGGGAGTGGAGCAGGCCATCCAATTGGCGGGCGGCCTGGACGTGGTGGTGAACAACGCCGGCGTGGGGGTGCTCGGCTTGCAGGAGGCCTTCACCCCGGAGGATTGGAAAAAACTTTTCGACATCAACGTCTTCGGCGTTCAGCGGGTCAGCCGGGCCGTCCTTCCGAATATGCGGAGCAAGAAATCCGGCCTGCTCATTCAAATTTCCAGTTTGCTGGGGCGGATGACGATTCCCTTCTACGGGCCGTACAATGCCTCCAAGTGGGCCGTGGAGGCCCTGGCGGAAAACTACCGCACGGAGCTTTCCGGCTTCGGCATCGATTCCTGCATCGTGGAGCCGGGCGGCTATCCCACCACCTTTATTGATAATCTCGTAAAGCCGAGCGACACCTCGCGAAATGCGAACTACGGCGATTTCGTCCGGATGCCGGTGGAGTTGCTCATGAACTACGAAAAAGCCTTGGCCGCCAACCCGGAGCAAAATCCGCAGAACGTGGCGGATGCCGTCGCCCGGCTCATCGACACGCCCGCCGGCCAGCGCCCCTTCCGCACGGTCGTGGACAAAATGGGAATGGGGGAGCACATCAAGGGGTACAACGACCATCTGGAGCAGGTCACCGCGGGGGTTTACAATGCATTTGGCATAGGGGAAATGCTGAAACTTAAAGTGTAACTTTAACGGAGGAAAAAATGAAAAAGGGAATTCGCACCGCAGCCGGAATCATCGCCGGCGTTTGGCTATCTCTTGGCATCCACACAGCCGCAACGGCGCAAGCCCCGGACACGGTCAAAAAGGAGACGACAGTGCCGAAAAAAGCCAGCGGCACGTTTGAAGTAAAGATGACCCCCCAGCCGGTGGCCGACACCTCCGGGGGTGCAAAGTTCGTCCGGATGTCCGGCGACAAAAAGTTTTCGGGCGACCTGGAAGCGACCGGCAAGGGAGAGATGCTCGCGGTCGGCACGGGCGCTCCGGGCTCCTCCGGCGGTTATGTCGCCCTTGAGTGGGTGAACGGGACTTTGAACGGCAAAAAAGGGAGCTTTATCCTGCAGCATTCGGGCACGATGACCCGCGGCGCGCAGCATATGGTCATAACCGTCGTGCCGGAGTCCGGCACGGATGAGTTGAAGGGGCTTTCCGGCAAAATGACCATCAACATCGCCGACGGAAAACATTCCTACGTTTTCGAGTACACCCTGCCGCAGTAGGGATGAAGAAATTTGTCGAAATCCGCTCCTACAATCTGAAATCGGGCACACGGGAGGAATTTCACCGGCTGGTTTTGGAAGAATCCCGGCCAATGCTAAAGAGGTGGAAAGTCGATGTGGTTGCCTTCGGCCCTTCGCCGCACGATGACAACTCCTACTACCTCATTCGCGCCTATCAAAGCTTGGCCGACCGGCAGGCGAGCCAGGATACCTTCTACGGCAGCGACGAGTGGCGGAAAGGCCCGCGCGAGGCGATTGTGTCTCTGATTGAAAACGATACTTCCATAGTTTTCGAAATGGAAGAAACGGTGGTGAACGCCCTGCGGAAAAAAGCGTAGGCGGCTGGCTACGCGCCGGAATGCGCCAAACTCCCGGCTTGACAAGTTTTTGGGGGTGTGCTATACATATCTCAATGGCGCCAACTGGTGCATTTTCAATTTAAGACCTCCGACCAACCCCAAAAGCGGTTCGTTATTCCGGCCTTCATTGCCGGGGTCATCCGTATCGACTGGTGCGTCCGCACAAAGTTATAATAATAGAAATGCAGGGCCAATGCTGCCCTTAAATTCTCCAACTTCTTTGAAAACCCGTTAGTAAGCCGGGTAAAGCGGCGCAACTGCATACGCATAGTTAGGTTTTGCCGCTCTATATAAGAAGTGGAGATTCGCTCACGTAGAGGTTTCCCGGTTATGCTTTCAATCTCGGTTCTAAGTAAATCACTTGGGCTATAACCCTCTCTCATAGGCGTTCCATCCCCGTTCCCGTGATAGACCTTGCGTAACTGGGCGTAGTCGATATTGGCCCCAAAGACCTTATCCACCGCACTAAAATAGCCCACATACTGGTCGGTGGTTAGCTGAAAACGGTCTTTTACCCGGTTCCGCAAATCCCACATAAATTCGAGGGCAGTTAGGCCGCTCCGCTTTCCAATAGTGTAGGCGGGAACCAGTTTCGTATCGGGGTCGATGGCTACAAAGACATACTGGTCGCCCCTTACCAGTTCGTCATCGAGCGGGGTTAAGCGTTTCTGTTTCTTCTGAACGAAAGTCCAGATTTCGTCCGTTTCGATGGCTTTGCAACTAAGTCCCTGCAAATTCGTATCAAGTATGTGTTGACACTTGGCCCCGGATTCACAAAGCAACCGTAGAATGGTTCTCTTGTTAACCCCGGTGGCCCGGACTATGCTGGATATGGAATTGCCTTCACAAAGAAGGTTTAGCACCATTTCTTGTTTCTCTCGTTTTAGGCGGTTCACGGCTTTATCCCTTTACTTTTTTGGGGGAAAGCCGATATTTCCTTTGCGCTGTAACCTTCGGCTAACCCCGTTGGTTATGGTCAACCCCGCCAAGTGTTAGCGCACTTGGCGGGTGCTAAATTCAGAGCGGGAGGAAGGGTTGGAACCTCCAATGCTCCCGCCCTCTTGGAATGGCCTTAGGCCGGGTGGAACCGACCTAAGCCATTCTTTTTAGGGCTGGCGGTGGGCGTGCTAACTGGCCCACCATCGGATAGAAACCCCTTGATTTTAAAGGAAAGAGGTAGTATTTTATCAAACGAAAGGGCCTTTCATTTTGGTAGTGATGGTCTTTTCCTTTCTGGCCCACCGCTCGTAACGGTGGGCTTCTTTTTTGCTATCTAAGTTAGGATACTCAACAAATTATCCATAATTTCTTTGGCCCTTATCTCGCCCTTATTGGTAAGCTGATAAGTCGTTCCTTTTTTCTTTCCAGCACGGATAACCAATCCGTCTTTTCTAAAAGGTTCCAATATTCTGTCAAGCCGGTCAACTTGATAGCCCGACTGATTTACCCCCTTAACTAACGCCGTTGTTCCTACTGCCGTGCCCCACTTAAGATTTGGACAGGTATAATTGGTCAAGGAGGTTAAATGGAGACAGCGACGATGCCTGTTCAGATCCGGAAGGTTTCGGGTAGGA